>JAJXWP010000009.1 GCA_021781575.1 Pseudomonadota bacterium | reverse complement strand
GGCGCCAGAACTTCCGCCTTGCGGCTTCCGTCCTGCGTGCAGTTGCCTCTGACTCGCGGTTGCTACCAACTCGCCCCGCGAAGGACTTTCACCTCCAATCCAGTGCCCATGCCAGGCACACCCCCGCGGGGGGCGGCCCGAAGCGACGCGATCAGTCGGCGAGGACCCAGTCGCCGTTCTTGATCTCGATCATGTGGAAGGCGGCCAGAGTCAGGCCGAGATGGTCGGTGGGGCTCATGTTGACGACACCGGCGGTGCCGATATAGCCCTTGGTCTGTTCGATGGCGTCGCGAACCTTCGCCTTGTCGGTGGACCCTGCCCGCTTGAAGGCGTCGACGGCGATCATCAGGGCGTCATAGGCATGACCACCAAAGGTCGAGACGTCGGCGTGGTAGGTGTCCTCGTAGACCTTGGTCAGCCCCATCACCACCGGCTTTTGCGGATCGGTGGCGGGCAGCTGCTTGGCCACCACCAGGCCGTCGGCCGGCAGGCGCATGCCGTCGCCGTCCTTGCCGACCAGCTTCAGGAACTCCTTCGAGGCGACACCGTGCGACTGGTAGATCGGAATGGTGAAGCCGAGCTGGCGGATGTTCTTGCTGACCACCGCGGGGCCCGATCCGGTGCCGAACACGAACAGCGCCTGGACGCCCGGCGTGGCGCGTATCTTGGTCAGCTGGGCGGTCGCATCGGCGTCCTTGGGCGAATAGGTCTCGTCGGCAATGATCTGGATGCCGTATTTCGGGGCGACGATAAGCGATTCTGCGTGCCCGGATTTGCCGAAGCCGTAATTCTCCGACAGCATGGCGATCTTGGTGATGCCCTTGTTCTTCATGTCGAGGAACACCTTCTCGGCGCACATGCGGTCGGTGTGAGGCGTCTTGAACACCCACTTCTTCACCGGGTCGGTTATGCTGACGCCGCCGCCCATCGAGATGAAGGGGATCTCGGCGCGCTGGGCCTCGGGAATCACCGCCATGCTGGTGGGAGTGCCGGTGCCGCCGATCAGGATGTCGACGTTGTCGCTTTCGATCAGCCGCTTGGCCAAGCTGGCCGCCTTGTCCGCCTGGGATCCGTCGTCATAGATGATCAGCTTCAGCTTGCGGCCGAGCACACCGCCATGGGCGTTGATCGAAGCGACATAAGTCTCCAGCACCTTCTTTTCGGCATCACCCATGAATCCCATGACACCGGTGGCCGAAACGAACGAGCCGATCTTGATGTCGTCAGCGGCATGGGCGGGACTCGTCATCCCCGCGGCAAACGCCATCGCCAAGGCCATCCCGGCGGCGCGCAATATTTTCATCGATTGCCTCCCTTTTTACTTGAGACTTGTCGGCGATTGTCGCGCCGATCATTGGATGAGTGTAATCCCCGCTCTGGCGATTCCAATCCTGAATTACTTTTTATAATGACAACATCGCCATTCTTTTCCGGAGGTTAACGCCGCGGCTATTGGCCCAGATAGGCCTCCTTGACCTTGTCGTTGGCCAATAGCTGGGTTCCCGAATCGACCAGAACGACCTGCCCGGTTTCCAGGACATAGCCCCGGTCGGCGATGGCCAACGCGGCATAGGCATTCTGTTCCACCAGGAAAATCGTCGTTCCCTCGCTTTTCAGCGTCTCGATGATGCGGAAGATTTCCGCCACAAGTCGCGGCGCCAGCCCCATCGACGGTTCGTCCAGCAGCAACAGGCGCGGGTGCGACATCAGGGCGCGGGCCAGCGCCAGCATCTGCTGCTGGCCGCCCGACAAGGTTCCCGCCGCCTGGTTTCGCTTGGTCTTCAGAATGGGGAACTGGGCATACATGCGCTTGATGTCGGCTTCGACGTCGGGGCCGTGCCGGCAATAGGCGCCCAGTCGGAGGTTGTCTTCCACCGACAGCGCGCCGAAGACCTGCCGGCCTTCCGGCACCTGGGCGATCCCAAGCCGCACCCGGTCTTCGCCGGCGACCCGGGTGATGTCCCGCCCCTCGAAACGAATGGTGCCGCCGCTCACCGGCTGTACACCGGACAGGCAGCGCAGCAGCGTCGTCTTGCCGGCGCCGTTGGCGCCGACAAGTGCGACCAGTTCGCCCTCGTTGACGGTGACGTCGATGCCCTTCAACGCCTGAATGCGTCCGTAATGGCTGGTAAGACCGGAGATTTCCAACATAAGCCGACGCCTCCGCCTCAGTTCGCCGCGCCCAGATAGGCGCTGATTACGTCGGGGTTCTTGCCCACTTCCGCAGGCGTTCCCTCGGCCAGTTTGCGGCCGTAGTCGAGGGCCAGGATATGATCGGAAAGGCCCATCACCATCTTCATGTCGTGTTCCACCAGAACGACGGTCACGCCCTTCGCGGCGACCGCCTTGATGACCTCGTCGATCTCGCGGCTTTCCGTGGCGTTCAGCCCCGCCGCCGGCTCGTCGAGCAGCAGCAGTCGCGGCTGTGACGCCAGGGCGCGGGCGATTTCCAGGCGCTTCAAGGCCCCGTAGGGCATGGAGGCGGCATCGGCGTCGCGATACTTGCCGCAGCCGACGAACTCCATCAGTTCGACGCAGCGTTCGCGGCAGACCGCATCGCGCCGCCGGACCGACGGCAGATGCAGGAGCGAGGCGAGCAGACGGGGCTGTAGATGGAGATGCGCGCCCACCATGACATTCTCCAGCGCCGTCATGTTGAAGAAGATCTGGAGATTCTGGAAGGTGCGCGACATGCCCAGTGCCGCCAGCTCGTAGGGGGGCTTGCCGGTGATGTCGACGTCGTCGAACAGGATGCGCCCGGACGTCGGCTTGTAGACGCCGGTGATCAGGTTGAACAGCGTGGTCTTCCCGGCGCCGTTGGGGCCGATGATCGAGTGGATGGTTCCCGGATTGATGGTGAAGGAGAGGTCGGCGACGGCCAGGACGCCGCCAAATCCCTTGCTCAGGTCGGTGACACGAAGAAGGCTCATGCGGATGCCCTCCGGCGGCGCCACAGCCGCGCGATGGTCGGGACCAGGCCTTTCGGCATGAAGATCATGGTGGTCATCATGATCAGGCCCAGCACCACCGCCTCGTAGTCTTCGAAGGCGGTCAGCACATGCGGCAGCACCGACAGGATGACCGCGCCGACGACGGCGCCAAAGGTCGAAGCCATACCGCCCAGCACCACCATGGTGACCAGTTCCACCGATCGGAAAAAGCTGCCGATGCCCGGTGTGATGAGGCCGATCCTGTGCGCGAAAAGGCTGCCGACGACACTGGCGAACACCGCCGAGACAACGAACACCAGCACCTTGTAATGCGTCGTGTTGACGCCCACCACTTCGGCGCCCACCTCCGACCCATGGACGGCGCGCAACGCCCGGCCAACCGGCGAATCGATGAGATTGAGCGACAGCCAGACGGCCAGCAGCAGCAGGCCGCCGCCCACCCAATACCAGCCGCCGTCGCCCTTCAGCTTCCAGCTGAGCAGGGTGAAGTTGTCGGTCGTCAGCCCGTCCGGCCCGCCGGTCAGCCAGGATTCGGTGTTCAGCACAATGAAAATGATGATGCCGATGCCAAGGGTTGCCATCGCCAGGTAATGGCCCTTCAGGCGCAGGATGGGCCGTGCGATGACGAAAGCGAGGCTGCCGACCATGGCAGCGCCGGCCAGCAGCGCCACCAGCGGCGGCACGTGCCAGCGAAGAGTGAGGATCGCCGAGGCATAGGCGCCAAGGGCGAAGAAGCCGGCATGCCCCAGGCTGATCTGCCCGGTATAGCCGATCAGGAGATTGAGACCGACGCAGACAACGGCGTTGAACAGCGCCGTATCCGCGATGTCGTAGTAATAGCCGTTGGGAAAGGTCAACGGCATGACGGCGAGGATGATCGCCATGGCGGCCAGGCCGGTGGTGCGCGCTTTCATCTGCATGGTCTTATACCCGCTCGGTGCCGCGCTTGCCGAACAACCCGTTCGGCATGAAGAACAGCACGAAGAGGATGATCACGAAAGCGATTGCGTCTTTATAGGACGAGGAGATGTAGCCGGCGCCCAGGGATTCGGCGATGCCGACGATAAGGCCGCCGACCACCGCTCCCAAGCCGTTGCCCAGCCCGCCGAGAACGGCGGCGCTGAACCCTTTCAGTCCCAGCATCACACCCGCCTCGTAATTGGTGTAGGTGATCGGGGTGATGACGATGCCGCCGATGGCGCCAAGGATGGCCGACATGCCGAAGCTCGCCGTGAGCACTCGCTTCACCCTGATTCCCATCAGTTGGGCGGCAAGGCGGTTGTAGGCGGTCGCCAGCATCGCCTTGCCGAACAGGGTGCGGTTGAAGAACCAGCCGAGAACCAGGATCGACAGGAACGAGACGCCGATCACCCATAGGCTCTGCGGCACGATGGTGGCCCCCAGCAGATGGATCGGCGCATCCCCGCTGAACGACGGCAGCGCATGCGATTCCTTGTCCCAGATCAGCTGCGCCAGGCCACGCAGGAAGATGGACGCGCCGATGGTGATGATGATGACCGCCACCACGTCGGCATTGCGCGCCGGCCTCACGGCGAAAAACTCGACCGCCACGCCGACCAGCATGGTGATGACCACTGCAAGGAGGACGGCCGCCCACAAGGGCAGCCCGGCGGCGACAAGCGATGACGTCGCCATGCCGCCGATCATGATGAATTCGCCCTGGGCGAAGTTGATCACATGGCTGGAATTGTAAATGATGGCGAAGCCGAGGCCGGCCAGCGCGTAAATCGCGCCGACTGTAATGCCTGACAGGAGGTATTGCAGGAATTCGGCGAACATTGCCCCTCTCGGACCTTTTCCGGTTCAGCGGAACGGCGTCCTGTAGCCCAGGACCGATCCGTACCGCAGCCTACCCTTTGTTCGTCGGAAAGAAGAAGCCCGTGGTCCCCGGCCGCCTTCCCGCGAGGAGCGGTCGGCCGGTCGCGACACCTCGCGACGCCGCGACGGGACGTTAAAGGTATTCCTCCGACTTAAGCACCGTTTTTCCGGCGCGCTTGCTTATTGAGCATTGTCTAAGTGCGTCATCAAGCTACCTCCCTCCGTGACCGCGGGTCAATTAGGTATTTGCGTGCGTGAATGCTGTTTTTTTGTCACAGACCTATGACACCTCCCTGCTCACATCGCCGAGGAAGGTCGACACTTCGCGCCGCAATTGCTGTGACACCGATTCCAGCGCGTTGGCCGCGCCGAACAGAGTCGTCGCCATCTCGCCGGTCGCGTGGAGCGCCTTGGACATGTCTCCGATATTGCGGGTGATCTGGCCATTGCCCGCGGCCGCCTGCTGGACGTTGCGAGCGATCTCGGCGGTCGCCGCCGACTGCTCTTCCACCGCCGAGGCGATGGAGGCGACCACCTCGTCGACCCGTTCGATGGTTGCCGACACCGAACGGATGACGTCGACCGCCTCGCGCGAGATCGCCTGAATGTCATTGACCTGCCCGGCGATGTCGTCGGTCGCCTTGGCGGTCTGGGTGGCCAGGCTCTTGACCTCGCCGGCAACCACGGCGAAGCCCTTGCCGGCCTCGCCGGCCCGTGCCGCCTCGATGGTGGCGTTCAGCGCCAGGAGATTGGTCTGCGAGGCGATCACGTTGATCAACTGGACAATCTGGCCGATGCGGATCGCCGCCTGATCGAGACCTTCGATGGTGCCCGTGGCCGTCCTGATGCCGCCCACCGCCTCCTGGGTGATGCGGTGGGACTCGGCGACCTGCCGGCTGATTTCGCGAACCGATCCCCCCAGCTGTTCGGCTGCGGCGGCAACCGTGTCGACATTGGCCGCCGACTGTTCGGCCGCAGCCGCCACCGTCGCCCCCTGGCTGCTGGTGGTCTCGGCGGTATCGCGCAGGCTGCCGGACATGCCGTTCACCCGCTCGACCGCCGAGGCCATACCGTCGAGCACCTGCTTGATCGAACCGTCGAATTGGGCGATGAGCTGGCCGCGACGGGCGAACACGTCCTGCTGCCGGCGTTGCTGTTCGCGCTGTTCCGCCTCCAAGCGGGCCGACTTTTCCATGCTGTCGCGGAACACCGCCACGGCACGCGCCATGGCGCCGATTTCGTCCCGGTTGTTCAGCGACGGAATGTCAACGCCGGTGGTGCCCTCGGCCAAGCGGTCCATGGTACGGGTCAGGGCCAGCACCGGACCGGCGATCAGGCGGGCCATGCCGAGGCTGACCACCAGGCCAACGACGAGGAACAGGACGCAGACCCCGTAGAATGTACGCTCCGTGGTAGCGGCGACCTGACGGGCGGCGGCGTACTGCCGGGCGTTGTCGGCCTCAGCGATCTTGACCAGCTTGCCGACGCTGCCGATCAGGTCATCGTATTCCTCTTCGGTATGGCCCATCATGGACAGGGCCGTCACCTCGTCCTGATCGTAAAGGTCCATCACGTCCTGGCAGGCGTCGAGGAAATCCTTCAACTTCTTCGCCACCTCCTTGACGGTCGGCTGCTGATCGGCGTCCGCCGTGCGCGACACCTGGCCGATCAGCCCGGCCACCGATTTCAGGTCGCCGCGGATGCGATGGTCGAGGGCGATGATCTTGTCGTTGTCGGCCTTGTTGGTCTTCCATCCCAGCAGCCGGTAAAGATTGGCCTCCAGCGCCGTGCTCTGGTTGGCCAGGCGGTGCGCATTGCTCTGCAAGGCGAAGGACTGCTCGACCAGATGGCTCAGGACCGCGCTGCTGCGCTGCATTCCGGTCTGGAAGATGACCATCAGCAGGGCGATGCTGGCCGCCGACAGAAGCGGCGCGACGAAGACCTTCAGCGCGATCCGCATATTGGCGATGCGGGCGATCATGCGGGCCCCACCGACGATAAGCGGCGGGCGAAGCGGGCAACAGGACATTGGAACATGAGCCACCCTCCCGGCCGATCCGGCCACATTCGACCGGCCGGGTCGGCGAAATTAAATTACTCATTTTCCACCTTATTGGTGGTTTCCTTACAGGTCAAGGGAGCCGGTCCGACGGCACCTGCGCATGCTTGTGCGCGTACATGTCGCGATCGGCGAAAGCGGTCAGTTCGTCGATCTCGGCTCCGTTGTCAGGGTAAACGGCGACGCCGATGGAAGCGCCGACCTGTACCTCGCCGACCGCAACACGCATCGGCAGGGTCAGCAGCCGGTACAGTTTCTGGCGCACTTCCTCGGCTTCCGCCGTATCGGCCAGTTCCTCCAGCAGGACCATGAATTCGTCGCCGCCGACCCGCGCCACCGTGTCGGTCGCCCTTACGCCGGCGCGCAGTCGTCGGGCCACTTCCCGCAACACCTCGTCGCCGACGGCATGTCCGCAGGTATCGTTGATCGGCTTGAACCGGTCGAGGTCGACAAACAGCAGGGCAAGCTTCTCGGTATGCCGCCGGGCGCGCTTGAACGCTTCTTCGACACGGTCACCGAACAGGTGACGGTTGGGCAGTTCCGTCAGCGCGTCGTGGTGGGCCATCCGGAACACCCGCTCTTCCGCCGCCTTGCGGGCGGATATATCCCGCACGATGCTGGTGAAGGACAACTCGTCCCCCTGCTGCAGCACGCGCACCGACATTTCCAGCGGCACCACTTCCCCATCCTTGCGCTTGCCGATGATTTCAGGAGTGGAGGCGAGAGTCCGAACCCAGCCCGGTTCGGTTTCCGGCGCGCTCAGCACGGTTTCCGGAATGAGCGAACGGAGGTTGCGGCCGATCACCTCCTCCTTGCGGAAACCGAAAATGCTTTCGGCGGCCGGATTGAAGGTCTGGATGGTTCCGCGGTCGTCCACGGTGATGATGCCGTCGGCCACCGTGTTGATCACCCCTTCCAGCCGCTGTTCACGCGCCCGCAACGCATGGGCGGCCCGAAGATGGTCGGTGATGTCGTGCGCTTCGATCAAAAACACGCCCTCGCCGGCCGGGTCGATGCACGACACCCACAGTTCGACGTCGACATTGCCGCGGTCCTCCCGCACCAGCTTGATGGACACCTTGCTGGCTTCCTCGGCGAATACGGCAAGGCCAAGCTCGGCCAGATCGGCATAATCGTGATGGACGAAGGAAAAGAATGAGCGGCCGATCGCCGCTTGGTGGGTCGGCAGGGCGAGCATGCGCGCTCCCGCCGGATTGAGGTGGGCGATCCGGTTGCCGACGCAGACGGCGAGCAGTGTCCTCAGCCGGTCGAGCACGCCGATCCTCGCCGTCCATTCGGACGGCAGGGTGTGGCGGACGGAACTTTGATCGGGTCCGACGGTCACCGCATTTGGACTCCTGGAGCCATTTTTTCTTAGCACCAACCGCACTTAGGGTGCAACCAACCACCCCCAATACTTACCAAATCATCTGTGACGGCAGTCACTGTTCGCAAGACCTACGGTAACGATACTAGCGTCATGATCCTATCCCCACACAGGGACATCGCCATGTTTCGCACTCTCGCAAGAAAATTCAGGCTGATCTCCGGCAACGAGAACGGCGCCACCGCCATCGAATACGGTTTGCTTGCCGCACTCATCGCCGTGGTCATCATCGGCGCCGTCACCTCCATCGGCACCAACCTCAGCACCAAGTTCAATTCGGTCGCCACGTCGCTGCAATAAGCCGCCCGGCACCCGCGAGGCTTGGCGCCAAGGGAGTGGACGGTTATTCTGCGCGCCGTTTCGACGCGGAGGCAGGATGACCGTCCACTTCATCGGCGCCGGCCCGGGCGCCCCAGACCTGATTACCGTACGCGGCCTCAACATCATCCGCCGCTGCTCCGTGGTGTTGTATGCCGGTTCGTTGGTACCGCCGGAGATTGTTGCCGAGGCCCCGGCCGGCGCCCGGGTGATCGACACCGCGCCGCTGCATCTCGACCAGATCATCGAGGAAATCCGCGCAGCGCACACCGCCGGCGCCGATGTGGCCCGGGTTCATTCGGGCGATCCGTCGATCTACGGGGCGATCGCCGAACAGATGCGCCGCCTGGCCGAACTGTCCATTCCCTATGACGTGGTCCCCGGGGTGCCGGCATTCGCCGCCGCCGCCGCCGCCTTGTCGACGGAACTGACCCTGCCGGAAGTCAGCCAGACCGTGGTGCTGACCCGCACCGCCGTCCGATCCTCGCCGATGCCGCCGGGCCAGGACCTGCACACCATCGGCGCCACCGGCGCCACCCTGGCGATCCACCTGTCGGTCAACAACCTCGCCCGGGTGGTCGAGGACCTGACCCCGCATTACGGTTCCGACTGCCCGGTGGTGGTGGCCTACCGGGTAAGTTGGCCGGACCAGGCCTTCGTCGCCGGCACCCTGGCCGACATCCGCGGCAAGGTCAAGGCGGCCGGGTTCACCCGCACCGCCCTGGTGCTGGTCGGCCGCGTGCTGGGCAACGCCTCGTTTCCCGACAGCCGGCTCTACGCCGCCGACCACAGCCATGTGCTGCGATCAGCGGCGACGAGTCAGGCAACCCGGCAAGGCGCCGGAAAACGATAACCGCCGCCTTCGGCGGTCATCTTTCTTCGATGGGCTGTTTGGCTCCTTGGTTCCATTCACCTCGGCCGCCGCACCATCACCACCGGAATTGCCAGCCGCCGCGCGGCAAGGATCTTGGCTTCGGTCGCCGCGCCGCCGCTGGCCTTGGTCACCAGCAGGTCGATGCGGAAACGGCGCATCAAGGCGACCTCCTCGGCGACGCCGAACGGCCCTCGGCCTAACAGGACATGGTAACGCCTGAGCGGCAGACGGCGGGCCGGCGGCTCGATCAGTCGAACCACGTAGAGCGGCCCGCCGGCCTTGGCGAAGGCGCCCATCTCGCCGGCGCCGACGGTGAGTAGCACGCGCCGCCCGAGCCGGGCGGCGATGCGTGCCGCCATCGCCATGTCGCCGGCCCAATGCCAGCGGTCCCCTGGCCGCTTCGACCACATCGGCCGTTCCACCCGTTCGAGCGGCAGGCCGAGGCGGGCGCAGGCCTCCGCCGCATGAGCGGAAATGGTGGCGGCGAAAGGGTGGGTCGCATCGACCACCCGGGCAAAGCCCTCCCGCCGCAAATAGTCGGCCAGGCCGTCGACTCCGCCGAAGCCGCCGCGCCGCAGGCCGCCGGGAATGGCGGGCGTGTCCGACAGCCGGCCGGCCAGCGAGGTCACCACCGTCGCGCCCGTTGCCACCAGACGCCGCGCTGCGCCCAGGGCTTCGGCGGTCCCTCCCAGGATCAGGATTTTCTCAGGTCGCATGGGCGATGATCCGTCCCTGCCGGTCGACGACCACCACGTCCACCGCGACCCCGCCGGCCAGCACCGCCAGCGCCGCCTCGCGGGCCCGCCGAGCTACCGCCGCGGCCAGCGGCCGGTCGCCGGCAAGAGCCAGCACGCGGGCCGCCGAGACGGCCCGACCGGCTTCCGCCACCAGCGCCGGCGGCCCGCCCAGGTCGGCAAGGAGCGCAGCCAGTCTGGTCACGTCCACCGCGGCGGCAGTCGAGTGGAGATCCATCTCGCCGGCGGCCAGCTTGGCCATCTTGGCGAATCCGCCGCCCAGGGTGAGACGCGGCAGCGGATGGCGCCGCAGATATTTCAGCAGCGCCCCGACGAACCCCCCCATGTCGAGCATCGCCTGGTCCTCCAGCCGGTAAAGTCGGCGCACCGCGGCATCCGAACTCTTGCCGGTGCAGCCGGCCACATGGGACAGGCCCAGGGCGCGGGCTACGTCGATGCCGCGATGGATGGAGTGGATCCATGCCGAGCAACTGTAGGGAATCACGACGCCGGTGGTGCCGAGGATCGACAGGCCGCCGACAATGCCGAGGCGGCCGTTCATCGTCCGCTCGGCCAACTCCTCCCCGCCGGGAATGGACACGGTTACCGTGGCGTTTACCGGAGCAGCCAACTCGGCCATATTGGCCTCGATCTGGGCGCGCGGGCCCGGGTTGATGGCCGGCTCGCCGACCGCCAGCGGCAGGCCCGGCAAGGTCACCGTCCCCACACCTTCGCCGGCACGAAAGACCAGACCGCTGTCCGGCAGGCCCGCGACCACGGTAACGACGATCTCGGCGCCATGGGTGACGTCGGGATCATCTCCCGCATCCTTGATCACCGCCGCCCGTGCCCAGCCGTCACCCCGCTCGGCGCGATTCAGCCGGAACGCCGGAGTGTCGCCGCGCGGCAGACGCACAGTGACCGGGTCGGGAAAGCAGCCGGTGACCAGAGCCGCCCACGCCGCCTTGGCGGCGGCGGCGGCGCAGGCTCCGGTTGTCCAGCCTTTGCGCAACGGTTTTTCCATGGCCACAGGTTAGCCCGGCGGCAATCCGGCGAAAAGCTGTTTGCCCTGATCGGGAATTCGGTGTAGTCCCCAACCATGGATTCATTGCCCATCCCCCTCCCTGAAATGCTGCCCGGCCATGTGTGGCTGGTCGGCGCCGGCCCCGGCGATCCGGGGCTCATCTCGCTCCTCGCCTGGCACGCCCTGCGCCATGCCGACGCGGTGGTCTACGACGCCTTGGTCGATCAACGGATCCTCGACCTGGTCAACCCGGCGGCCGTGCGGGAATACGCCGGCAAACGAGGCGGCAAGCCCTCGGCTCGCCAGCCTGACATCTCCAATCGGCTGATCGAACTGGCCGGCCAGGGGCTGCGGGTGCTGCGGCTGAAGGGCGGCGACCCCTTCCTTTTCGGGCGAGGCGCGGAAGAAGCCCTGGCTCTGGCCGATGCCGGCGTGCCGTTCCGCGTCGTGCCGGGTGTTACCTCGGGAGTGGGCGGGCTGGCCTATGCCGGTATCCCCGCCACCTCGCGCGAAACCAACTCGGCCATCGCTTTCGTCACCGGTCACGACGCCACCGGCGATGTTCCCGACACCGTCGATTGGGCGGCGCTGGCCAAGGCGGTGCCGGTGCTGGTTTTCTACATGGCGCTGAAACATCTCGACCGCATCGCCGAGCAGCTGATCGCCGCCGGCCGTCCGGCCGATGAACCGGCTGCCGTGGTGTCGCGCGCTGCGACGCCGGCGCAGCGGGTGGTGGTAGCGCCGTTGGCCGAGATCGCCGCGGCGGCACGCCGTGAAAACATCGAACCGCCGGCGCTTGTCGTGGTCGGGCAAGTGGTGGCGCTGCGTGATCGCCTGAATTGGCTCGACAATCCGCTGACCGCGGAGCCCGCGCCCGGATAAGGTCGGAGGTGTCCTCATGGATGACCAGACGCTCCTGCTGACCATGCTCGGTTCCGGCCTTCACCAATGCCAGATTGCCGTCGACGGACAACACGGTCTGCTGGCCAGCCTGCTGGCCGCCGGCCTGGCCAGTGGCATCAGCCATTGCACCGGCATGTGCGGACCCTTCGTCCTGTCGCAAGTCGCCGCCCGGCTGGAAGGCATGCCGGCCAGCCGCATGAGCGAATGGCACCGCCTGGCGGGCGCTGCCCTGCTGCCCTACCATCTGGGCCGCGCCACCACCTATGCCGGCCTCGGTGCCGCCGCAGCGGCGGTGGCCGGATCGCTGGTACAGCGGCAGGGCCTGCACTGGCTCTCGGCTGGCCTTCTGTTGTTTGCCGCGCTGTTCATGCTGGCCATGGCAGTGCCGGCGGTGAAGCGGCTGGCAGGCTCGCCCGCCTCGGGCGAAGGCTGGTGGAGCCGGCTGGTGACGCGCCTGGCCGGGCCGCTGTTCGCCTGCCCGACCGGCTGGCGCGGCTACCTCCTGGGGATGCTGCTGGGTTTCATCCCCTGCGGGATGATCTATGGCGCGATCGCCGCTGCGGCCGCCAGCGGCAGCGCCCTTTCCGGCGCCGCCGGAATGCTGGCCTTCGCCGTCGGTACGCTGCCCGGCCTGATGGCGGTCGGCCTGGTCGGGCATTTGGCCGGACAGCGTTGGCGCCTTCAACTGCTGCGCTTCGCACCGCTTCTGCTGTTGATCAATGCCGGCGCACTGGCCTTGCTCGCCTGGCGTCACATCGCGTGAGATTTGACATCGATGAAAACAGGCAAACCCACCCGTTCGACCGCCGGCCTCGTCGCCGTCCTGGCAGGCGTGGTCGCCCTCGTGCTGATCGCCGTCGTTCCACGGCTGCTGCAAACCGGCGGGCAGGCCCCGGCCATCGGCGGACCATTCGCCCTGACCGATCAGAGCGGGCGTCCGGTCACCGACGCCAGCTATCGCGGCAAGCTGATGTTGATCTACTTCGGCTATACGTTTTGCCCCGACGTCTGCCCGACCGCGCTGGGCAACGTCGCCCAGGCCTATGACCGCCTGTCCCCGGCCGAACAGGCCCAGGTGGTGCCGATCTTCATCACCGTCGACCCCGACCGCGATACGGTCGGGCAGATGGCCCAATATGTGACGAACTTCTCGCCCGCCTTGGTCGGACTCACCGGAAGTCCCGAACAGATCAAGCCGGTCCTGCGGGAATTCCGCGTCTACGCCCGCAAGGTGGAAGCCAGCGGCGGCAGCTACACCATGGACCACAGTTCAGTCCTCTATCTGATGGACAGGAGCGGTAAGTATCTGTCCCATTTCGACGGCAGCGCCTCGGCAGACCAGATCGCTGCCGGGCTGAAGAAATACCTGGCGGGGTGAGCGTGGTGCCGGCTCCCGGCCTGATCATCGCCGCACCGGCGTCCGGCAGCGGCAAGACCATCTTCACCTTGGGCCTGTTGCGGGCCCTCAGGCGGGACGGCCGAGCCGTCGCCTCGGCCAAGGTCGGGCCCGACTATATCGATCCGGCGTTCCATGCGGCGGCCACCGGGCGGCCCTGCCTCAACCTGGATGGCTGGGCGATGCGGCCGGCCACCCTGTCCGCCCGCGTGGCCGAGTTGGCGGAGCGGAGCGACCTGATCGTCTGCGAAGGCGTGATGGGATTGTTCGACGGCGCCGACGTTCCCGACGGCCAGCGGTCCGGCTCGACCGCCGAGGTGGCGGCGGCGACCGGCTGGCCGGTGCTGCTGCTGGTCGACCTGCGCGGACAGGCCGCCTCGGCCGCCGCCCTGATCGATGGATTTCGGCGTCATCGTCCGGACATCCGGATCGCCGGCGTGGTGTTCAACCGCATCGGCGGCCCGGGCCACCGGGCGATGGTGGAGCGGGCCTGCACGACAACCTGCCCCGACCTGCCGCTGCTCGGCTGGCTGCCCCGACAGGCGGCGCTGGCTTGGCCGGAGCGCCATCTCGGCCTCGTCCAGGCCGAAGAGACCCACGGCCTTGAAGCCCGCCTTGACGCCGTCGCCGAGACGGTAGTCGCCCATGCGGACATCCGGCGGATTGCCGCCTTGGCGCGACCGTCGCCCCTCACCGCAAGCGCGGGGTCGGTACCGCTACCGCCGCTCGGGCAGCGCATCGCGGTGGCACGCGACGAAGCATTCACCTTCGCCTACCCGGCGGTGCTGGACGGCTGGCGCCGTGCGGGTGCGGAGATTCATTTTTTTTCGCCCTTGGCCGACCAGCCGCCAGCCATCGATGCCGACGCCGTGTATCTGCCCGGCGGTTATCCGGAACTGCACGGCGGCCGGCTGGCCGCCGCCGCGCACTACCTGGCCGGCCTGCGCCGCGCCGCCGCCGCCGGCTGCTGGATCCTGGGCGAATGCGGCGGCTACATGGCCTTGGGCGAGGGGCTGGAGGATGCCGTGGGGAACCGGCATGCCATGGCCGGATTGCTACCGCTGGCCAGCAGCGTCAAGACGCGGCGTCTGCATCTGGGCTACCGCCGGATCCGCCTGGCCGCCGCCACCCCACTCGGCGAAGTCGGCGCGGGTTTCCGCGGACACGAGTTCCACTATGCCACCTTCAGCGCCCCCCAGACCGACCGTCCCCTGTTCGCCGTGTCCGACGCCGCAGGCCGCGCGCAGGCGGCGGCCGGCCATTGCGTCGGAACGGTCGCCGGTTCTTTTATTCACCTTTTGGATAGCGAGGACGCAGAATCGGTTTGATATTGACGAATGCAAGAGTTTTCGCATTCCGGTACGTGAATTAATGTATTGCATCGCCCGGCACCCTCCCTCCAATTTGGTATCTCGAGGGTCGTACCGCCAAGGTGCTAGAGGGCAAAGATGCTTTACGATATCCACGAAATGCAACACATGGCACTGATGCCGTTCCGCTTCACCGCGGAAGCGCTGCAGCACTTCTTCAGCCACCCCTGGGTGCCGGCGGCCTATACGCGGTTCGGACGGACGGTGGCCGCCTGCGGCGAGCTGATGGAGCGCACCACACGGCGGTACCGCAAGCCGCGGTTCGGGCTCGACTCGACGGTGATAAACGGTCAAACGGTACCGGTACGCGAAGAACCGGCGTTGCACACCGAATTCTGCACGCTGCTGCATTTCGCCCGGCAGTGCGACCACGCCGACCCCCGCGTGTTGATCGTCGCACCGATGTCCGGCCACTACGCGACGCTGCTGCGCGGCACGGTAGAGGCCATGCTGCCCGGCCACGACGTCTACATCACCGACTGGGTGGACGCGCGCGAGGTGCCGCTGGGCGCCGGGCGGTTCGACCTCGACGACTACATCGACCTGATCCGCGCCTTCCTGCACCATCTCGGCCCCAACACCCATGTGATGGCCGTCTGCCAGCCCTCGGTGCCGACGCTCGCCGCGGTTTCGCTGATGGCAGAGGACGACGATCCTTGCCAGCCCGCCTCGATGGTCCTGATGGGCGGACCGGTGGACACCCGCGTCAATCCCACTGCGGTCAACGAATTCGCCACCAGCCGCCCGCTCAGCTGGTTCGTCGACAATGTCATCCACTCGGCACCGTTCAACTGCGCGGGCCGAGGGCGGCTGGTCTATCCCGGCTTCGTCCAGCTGACCGGCTTCATGAGCATGAACCTGGACCGGCATGTCGATGCCCATCTCAAGCTGTTCCAGCATCTGGTGCATGGCGACGGCGACTCCGCCGAGCAGCACCGCGAATTCTACGATGAATACCTGTCGGTCATGGATTTGCCGGCTGAATTCTATCTGCAGACCATCTCCGCCGTGTTCCAGGAACACCTCCTGCCGCGCGGCGTCATGACATCGCGCGGCCGTCGGATCGACCCCTCGCGCATCCGCAAGACCGCCCTGATGACGGTCGAGGGTGAGAAGGACGACATTACCGGCCCCGGCCAATGCCTGGCTGCCCACTCTTTGTGCACTGGGCTTCCCGACGGCATGCGGCGCCACCATCTGCAGCCCAAGGTGGGCCATTATGGTATCTTCAACGGCCGCCGGTGGCGTGAGGAGATCCTGCCGAATGTCAGCGAGTTCATCCGCAACCATGACGCAACCGTTCTGGCGCACGAAACGGCTGAGCGACATGACCTCGTCGGAGTGGGAGTCCTTGTGCGACGGTTGCGGGAAATGCTGCCTGCATAAACTGCAGTTCGAAGACACGGGCGAGCTCTGCTACACAAACGTCGCGTGCCGCCTGCTCGATCTCGACACCTGCCGGTGCATGAAATACGAACAGCGGCAGCGTTTCGTCCCCGACTGCGTGCAGTTGTCCCCGCACAACGTGGGCGAGCTGGACTGGATGCCGTCGACCTGCGCCTACCGATTGCTCACCGAGGGCAAGGACCTGGCATGGTGGCATCCCCTGGTGTCGGGCGACCCTGAAACGGTGGTGCAGGCCGGCATGTCGGTCCGCGGTCGGGTCATTCCCGAGCGCAAGGCGTGGACCCTGGAAAACCACATCGTCGACTGGCCGGCGTGACCTCGTCGCTGACCATCGGCGGCGCCGCCGTCCCGGTCAAGCTGCGCCGCAGCACGCGGGCCCAACGGATATCGCTCAGGGTCGATCCCCAGGACCGTGCGGTCGTCCTGGTGCTGCCCGGCCATGTGCCGCCGGCCCAGGGCATGGCCTTCGCCCGCAGCCAAACGGACTGGCTGGCGGCCCGCCTCGCCGCGCTGCCGGCGGCCATTCCGTTCGTCGATGGTATGGTCCTGTCCCTCCTGGGCACCGACCACCCTGTGCACCACTGTCCGGAGGACCGCGGCGGCGTATGGATCGAGGGCGGCCGCATCCTGGTCTCCGGCCGGCCCGAGCATTTCTCCCGGCGCCTGAGCGACTGGCTGAAGCGGCAGGCCCGCGCCGAAATCACCACCCGTGCCTTGCCAATGGCGGCCACGATCAATCGGACGGCCGGCCGCATCAGCTTGCGCGACCCACGGTCGCGCTGGGGTAGCTGCACCAGCCGCGGTGACCTCGCATTCTCCTGGCGCCTGATCCTCGCCCCAGCATCGGTGATGGACTACGTGGTGGCCCACGAAGTCGCCCACCTGGCCGAGATGAACCATTCGCCGGTCTTTTGGCGAACGGTCCGCAGGCTGGTCGCCGACATCGAAGGGCCACGCCGCTGGCTTCGGCAAAACGGCTCGGAGTTGCACCGCTACGGCTGATCTGAGAATGTCGGGCGCCATGAACAGCCCCAACCGCCCCAATATCCTGCTTCTCGTCGCCTTGACCGCCTTCGGGCCCGTTTCGACAGACCTCTATCTGCCATCGCTTCCCGACATGACGCGCGTCTTCGCTACCGATGTGTCGAGGGTACAGCTCACCTTGAGCGCCTTCATCGCCGGCTTCGCCGTCGCGCAGTTGATTCTCGGGCCGCTGTCGGACCGCTACGGCCGCCGGCCGGTTCTGCTGGCCGGCATCGGCTTCTACCTGGCGGCCAGCGTCTTCTGCCTGTTTGCTCCGTCCATCGGCATGCTGATCCTCGGCCGGTTTCTGCAGGCACTGGGCGGATGCGCCGGCCCGGTGCTGGCCCGCGCCATCGTCCGCGATAGCTATCCGCGCCACGAAGCGGCCCGCGTGCTGTCGACCATGGCGTCGATCATGGCCCTGGCGCCGGCGATCGGGCCATTCATCGGCGGGGCCCTGCAAGCCGGTTTCGGCTGGCGCGCCAATTTTGTCGTCTTCGTGCTGTTCGGAGCCGGTCTGCTGGCGGCCGCCTGGCGCTTGCTGGAGGAGACCAACCGGCACCCCGATAGCCGGGCCAGCCATCCGCTGTTGATGCTGGAGAACTACGCGGCACTGCTGGCCAACCGCCGGTTCCTCGGCTACACCCTGACCCTGTCGCTGGCCTTCGCCTGGATGTTCTCGTTCATCTCGGGGTCATCGTTCGTGCTCATCGGCTCGCTGGGTGTGAAGCCGCAATATTTCGGCTTCTGCTTCATCGCCGTGGTCGCCGGCTATATGAGCGGCAGCTTCACCGCGGCACGGCTGAGCGCGCGCATCGGCATCGAGCGGATGATCGGTTTCGGCGTGCTGCTGGGAATTTGCGGAGGTGCCGTCCTCGCCGGCCTGGCCTGGGCGGGCGTCGCCACCGTCCCCGCGGTCGTGGCCCCGGTTTCCGTCATGTTCTTCGCGGCCGGCCTGACACTACCCAACAGCACGGCGGCGGCGCTGGCCCCCCATGCATCGATTGCCGGCAGCGCCTCGGCCCTGCTCGGCTTCGTGCAGATGGCGGCGGGCGCCCTCGCCGGATGGCTGGTCGGGCGCCTGCATGACGGCACCACTTTGCCGATGGCCGGCGTCATTGCCGGCGCGGCCCTGGGCGCCTTCCTCGCCCACCAGCTGCTGGTCAGCCGCCAAGCATCTTGACCAAGCCGTTCCAGATGCTGTTCAGAGTCTTGCCGGGGTTGAACGAGGGGCCGCGCTCGGCCGAAGGGCCTTGCTCCGGCGCCATTCCCGGCAAGGGCCGTGGCGGCAGGCCTTTATGGGCCGCCAGCATGACGTTGTGCCACAGCTCGGCCGGCAGGCTGCCGCCGGTGACCCGGTGCATGGGGGAGTCGTCGTCGTTGCCGAACCACACTCCGCCCACATAGTCGGCCGAAAAGCCGATGAACCAGGCATCGCGGTAATCCTGTGTGGTGCCGGTCTTGCCGGCCACCGGCCGGCCGATGGCGGCCTTCTTGCCGGTGCCTTCCTCCACCACCGCCGACATCATGTCATCCATCTCGCCGAGGGCGGCCGGCGAGACAACCTGGCCGGTGCCGCCGCCCTGACGCTGGTAGATCGACCGGCCCCGGTTGTCTTTGATCGCCGAGAAGCCGTAGGAGAAGACGCCGTTGCCGGCGTTGGCGAAAGTGGAATAGGCGGCGGTCATCTCCAGCAGCGAGACTTCGCTGGTACCCAGGGCCAGGGACGCGTCCGGCCGCAGCTCAGACGTGACGCCCAGCCGCCTGGCCACCGCCGCCACCCGTTTCGGACCGACCGCCTCGATCAGCCGTACGGCGGCGACGTTGCTCGAGCGGGCGAACGCGCGCCGCAGAGTGATGGGCCCCTCGTAGCGACCGCTGTAATTCTCGGGATGATATTTGCCGATGCGGATCGGCGCGTCCTCGATGGTATTGCCTTCGTTCCAGCCGGCCTCAATCGCCGCCAGATAAAGAAACGCCTTGAACGACGAACCCGGCTGGCGCAGGCCCTGGACCGCCCGGTTGAACTGGCTGGTGGCATAGTTCCGCCCTCCCGCCATGGCGCGGACGGCGCCATCGGGCGACATCACCACCATGGCCCCCTGGCTGGCCCCAGCTTTTGCCCCCGGGCCGGCCAGCATCGCCTCCAGCTCGGCTTCCACCTTGCGCTGCAGGCCCATGTCCAGCGTCGTCTGCACCACGATGTCGCGATTTTCGTCGGCGTATTGTTCGACCTGGTCGCGGACCCAGTCGGCGAAATAGCGGCCGGTATGGGAAATCTCTCTGACCGTCGCCGGCCCGGTCCTCGCTGCCTCCTCGGCCTGGGCCTGGGAAATCGAGCCGGCCGCCACCATGTTGGCCAGGACCTGGGTGGTGCGCTTGTAGGACAGTTCGCGATCGTTCTGCGGGTTGTAGCGCGACGGCGCTTTCAGCAGCCCGGCCAGCAGCGCCGACTGGTAGAGATTGGCCCGGCTGGCCGGAACGCCGAAATAACGCCGCGAGGCGGCGTCCACCCCCCAGGTGCCGGACCCCAGATAGACCCGGTTGAGGTAGAGAGTAAGAATCTGATCCTTGGTAAATTTATGCTCCAGCCACAGCGCCATCAGCAGTTCCTGCACCTTGCGCTTGATGCTCCGCTCGGGCGTCAGGAACAGGTTCTTGGCCAGCTGCTGGGTAATGGTTGAACCGCCTTGCACCACATGGCCCGCCCGCAGGTCGGCGACCAGGGCGCGGGCCATGCCGACCAGATCCAGGCCGAAATGGCTGTAGAAATGTCGATCCTCGGTGGCGATCACCGCCTGGGGAATGGTCGGCGGGATGTCGGCCAGGGTGATCGGCTCGCCATACACGTCGCCATAGGCGGCAATGGTTTCGCCGTCCGCCGACAGCAGCGTAATGCTGGGTTTGCGTACCGTCGCGGTCAGTGTCTTGAGGTCGGGCAGGTCGTAGGCGTAATAGGCGAGCACGGCGCCCACGGCGATCACCCCCCAGATCCCCATGGTGACCACTAGGGCTAGAATCCGGGCACCCCAGGAACCGCCGCCTCGCCGCGGGCCGGGCGGAGTCTTCTGGCGGCGCGGCGGCTTCGACGGCGGCCCGGACGGCGGCGGTGGGCGGCGCACGGGCTCCTCCGCTCCACGTCCGAGGTTCGGCTCGCGCCGCCCTTCCTTTGCCGGCTTGGCAGGCTTGCCATGGCCGGCCGATGAAATCGGTGTGCGGTCCTCGGGAGAAACCCAAAGATCGGAAGAAACATGACCTGGTGGATTGGAAGGCATGGGGCCGGCTTATATCATGAACGGGTTTGCGTCACACATAGCCATACGGGCAATTTGCGGCTAGAATGCGACGGCTTGAGCGGAAGCGCAGTTCATCGCATCTTTCCTAAACTACGGTGTATTTGACCATGAGCGATCTGGTGCTGCCCCTCACTCCGGAAGTGCGGGAACGTCTGGAAGCCCTTGCTGAGAAGATCGGCCGCAGCGTCGATGAGTGCCTGCAACTGGCCCTGTCCGAATTCATGGACAACTGGGAAGACTACATGCGCACCGTCGCCGACCTGGAGAGCGGACAGGAGGACCGACCGGTTCTGCGCGCCGTCAACGACTAGCTTTGTATTCGCCCCTCGCTGGGCGGGCGCCCGTTCGGTGAGGGGCGAAGCCAAAAACCCCTACTCGATGTATTCGCCCTGGTATACGCCCCAGAACTCGTCGCGCTTGAGCCAGCCCTGGATATTGCCGATGTCGATGCGGCAGTAAGCCTTGCCACGCGGGCAGGCCAGCAGCCGGCCCATGACATTGGGATCGACGAGGGCCAAGATCGGCGCCTGCTCATCGGGATCGGCCCGTAACGGCCGCTGGGCACCGGTGACCACCACCATCCGACGAGCCGACAGCATGCTCTGGTGAACCCAGCCTTCGGTCCCCTGCCAGTCGCGGATCTTGCGCCAGGCATCGAACTCGGCGATGACCTCGACCGGAAGATCGCGACGCGTATAGACCCAGTCGACGGGATAGCGCACGCCGGGGCCTGCCCGCAGGTTGACCTCGTCCGAACGCAGCGACACGAAGCGCGGCAGCGGTAATCCACTGGTTTCGGCCGCCCGAAGCGGCGCCCCATCCAGCGCGATGACGACCGACAGAGCCACACTGAGGAGGCATAGGAACCGAATCAGACGCACCATGAGCTGAGTGCGGTACCTCCCCTTCGTTTCGTTTGGCGAATATTTGACAGCATGCGGCGGCCCGGTCAAGGCAAGCCGCCAGCGATATACGGGCAATAGGTTCTAAACGACCTCCCTTTCATTCCGGTTACCTCGCTCTGCCGTGGGGCCCGATGCCTCTGGACAACCGCGGCCTGTCTTGCTACAGGCTAGCCGAGCACCACCAGACGACCGCGCCCAAGAAACAAGAAGGACGGAGAAACCCGATGGCACCGAAAAAGCCGCTCGTCATCGTCACGCGCAAACTCCCCGACGCCATCGAAACCAGGATGATGGAGCTGTTCGACGCAAGGCTGAACGTCGATGACCGGCCTTTCACCAAGGCCGAACTGATCGAGGCGGTGAAGGAGGCCGAAGTGCTGGTACCTACCGTCACCGACCGCATCGACGGGGCCGTCCTCTCCCAGGCGGGCCCTAACCTCCGCCTGATCGCCAATTTTGGCGCCGGGGTCGACCATATCGACTTGGCCACCGCCCGTGAACGCGGAATCACCGTGACCAATACCCCCGACGTGCTGACCGAGGATACGGCCGACATGGCGATGGCGCTGATCCTCGCCGTGCCTCGCCGCCTGACCGAAGGCGAGCGTCTGGTGCGGGCGGGCGGCTGGACCGGATGGAGCCCCACCTTCATGCTGGGCCGCCGCATTTGGGGCAAGCGCCTCGGTATCGTCGGCATGGGGCGGATCGGCCAGGCGGTGGCCCGCCGCGCCAAGGGCTTCGGTCTGTCGGTGCATTACCACAACCGGCGGCGGGTCCATCCCGAGATCGAAGCGGAATTGGAGGCGACCTACTGGGAGAGCCTCGATCAGATGCTGGCCCGCATGGACGTCATTTCGGTCCATTGCCCGCATACGCCGGCAACCTACCACCTGTTATCGGCCCGGCGCCTGAAATTGTTGCAGCCGCACGCCTACGTGGTTAATACGGCGCGCGGCAACGTGATCGATGAGAACGCCCTGACCCGCATGCTGCAGCGTAATGAGATCGCCGGCGCGGGCCTGGACGTGTTCGAGCACGAGCCGGCCATCAATCCCAAGCTCCTCGAACTCGACAACGTCGTCCTGCTGCCCCATCTGGGGTCGGCCACCTTGGAAGGCCGCACCGACATGGGCGAAAAGGTTCTGATCAACATCAAGACCCATATTGACGGCCACAACCCGCCCGACCGGGTTCTCGCCAGCATGCTCTGACGTCCAAGGAACAGGCCGCGCCCAAGCATTTGTCGCAGATGACACAGTTGTGTTTGAGCGGGGCCCGGGCACTCTTCCCGGCGGTGAGAGGCTGGAGAATCAAGCGCCTGGGACCGAGCGCCGGGAATTGCGGGCTGGAACGCCAACCCTTAATGTACCATCTGCTGTCAACGGAGGACGGCTCGGTGGACGTCGTCCTCCGCAGGAGGACGGGCGATGAAGGTGTGGCAGGACGGAAAGCTTGTCGAGGCCGGCGAGGCGCGCATCGCCCCATTCGACCGCGGCTTCTGCCTGGGCGACGGGGTAGCCGAATCCTTACGGGCACAGAACGGCAAGGTTCTGCGCGTGGCGTCCCATCTGGCCCGGCTGCATTCCGGCGCCGGGGCGCTGGGAATCACCATTCCCTGTTCCGATAAGGAAATCGTCGAGGCCTTGTCGGCAACGCTGGCCGCCAACGGGCTGGTGCAAGGCATGCTCCGCCTGATGATCAGCCGTGGGCCGGCGCCCGGCGGCTTGGCTACCCCCGAAAGGGCCTATCCCACCATGGTGATCTTGGCCGGGCCGGCGGCCAGTGAGCCGCCCCCGGCCAGGGCCATAATCGCCACGGTGACGCGGCGCAACGAATTTTCGCCCACGGCCCGTTTCAAGACCTTGAACGACCTCGACAATGTGCTGGCTCGCCGGGAAGCGGAGCAGCTTGGCGCCGACGACGCCCTGCTGCTGAACAGCCAGGGGCGCCTGGCGGAATCGACCATCGCCAATCTGTTCCTGGTGATCGACGGCGACGTGCTGACGCCACCGGTAACGGAAGGGGCGCTGCCCGGAGTGATGCGGGCCGAAGTGATCGATCGCCTGGGTGCCGCCACCGCCCAGCTGAATCCGGCCGATCTGGCCAGCGCCTCGGAAGCCTTTTTGACCAATGCCGGCGGCGTGCGCGCCCTGGTGGCCGTCGATGGGCGGCTCATCGGCAACGGCCGTGAGGGGCTGGTCACCACCCGGCTCAAGGCCGCGGTCAGCTGAGCTACACGAACATGGTCGCGCCGTGGCGCGGCGCTTCCGACAGGAAGGTCACCAAACCGCCCGGAACCACCGGCACGTCGCCGCGCAGGTCGGCCAGATCAAGGCCAAGGGCGCGCAGTCCCATTTCGCAGACCATCACTCTGCCACCCAGCGCGACACAGGCGGCCAGCAGCTCCTCAAACCCGCCCAGTCCCCGTTGTGTCGCCGCCTGATCGGCGTCTTGCGGGCGGCGTCCGTCCTCGGTGCCGTGAAGGCGGTGCCATCCCGGCCCGGACGCGTCGCCGGCCAGCAGCCCCCGAGTTGCGCCCATGGTGAAGAACAAGGTGGCCTGCTGGTTGTTCGACAGAGCCGCGGCGGCCATCGCCAGGGCGTAATGGACGCGGTCATAGCTGCCTGAGAACACCACCACGGACAACGCGGTCAGGGCGGGCGGCGTCTCATCCGCAGGCATGGCTGGTGCTCCCATGGGCCGACAGGTCGCGGATGGTGGCCGCCGGCCCGCACAGGCGGCAGGCCGGGTCGGGCTTCAGGCGCACCGTGTGAAAAGACGGCGACAACGCGTCGACAATCAGCAGCCGGCCCGACAGGCTGTCGCCGATGCCCAGGATTTCCTTCAGCACTTCCGTCGCCTGAAGCGAGCCCATCACCCCCGCCATGGCGCCGAGGACTCCGGCCTGGGCGCAGCTGGGCAGGTCGTCTTCGCCCGGCAGGTCGGGGTAGAGGCAGCGGTAGCACGGCCCGGGCGCCTTGAAGGTGGCCAACTGGCCGTCGAAACGCAGCACCGCTGCCGAGACCAGTGTCTTGCCGGCCAAGCGGCAAGCGTCGTTGACCAGGTAGCGCGTGGGAAAGTTGTCCGAACCGTCAGCCACGATGTCGTAGGCGTCAATCACCTCCAAGGCATTGGTGGCGTCGAGACGGACGGGATGACCGATGACGCGGACATCGGGGTTGATCGCGGTGACGGCGGCGCGGGCGCTTTCCGTCTTTGACAGGCCGACGCCGGCGGTGGTGTGAAGCACCTGACGCTGCAGGTTGGTCAGATCGACGGCATCGTCGTCGACCACGCCGATCGTGCCGACGCCGGCAGCCGCCAGGTATAGGATCAGCGGCGAACCCAGACCGCCGGCGCCCACCACCAGGACCTTGGCCTGAAGCAGGCGAGCCTGCCCCACACCGCCGACCTCGGGCAGGATGATGTGCCGGGCGTAGCGGCGGATCTGGTCTTCGGTAAAGTCCACCGTCAGGCGATCCCGTCGAACAGTGCCGTCGACAAATAACGCTCGGCGAAGGACGGGATGATCGCCACGATCAGCTTGCCGGCGTTCTCCGGCCGCCCCCCCAATTCCAGCGCCGCAGCCAGCGCCGCACCGGAAGAGATGCCGACCGGCACGCCTTCCAGTCGGGCCGCCTTGCGTGCCGTGGCGAAGGCCGTCTCGTTGCTGATCTGCAGCACCTCGTCGATGATCGCGCGGTCGAGGACGGCCGGGATGAAGCCGGCACCAAGGCCCTGGATCTTGTGCGGACCGGGCGCTCCTCCCGACAGGACCGGGCTGTCCTCGGGCTCGACGGCGACCATCTTGACCCCGGGTTTCCGCTGCTTCAGGACCTTGCCGACCCCGGTGATGGTGCCGCCGGTCCCCACACCGGAGACGACGATGTCCACCTTGCCCTCGGTATCCGCCCAGATTTCCTCGGCTGTCGTCCGCTCGTGAATGGCGGGGTTGGCCGGATTCTCGAACTGCTGCAGGATCACCGAATGGGGAATTTCCCGGGCCAGTTCCTCGGCGCGGCGCACCGCCCCGGTCATCCCCTTGGCAGCGGGCGTCAGTTCGATCTCGGCACCCAGCAAAGCCAGCATCTTGCGCCGCTCCAGCGACATGCTGTCCGGCATGGTAAGAATCAGTCGGTACCCTTTGGCGGCGGCGACGAAGGCCAACGCGATGCCGGTGTTGCCCGAAGTCGGTTCAATGATTACCGAGCCGGGAACCAGCGTGCCCGCTGCCTCGGCCGCCTCGACCATGGCCAGGCCGATGCGGTCCTTGACCGAAGCCAGTGGATTGAAAAATTCCAGCTTGCCGACGATATCTGCCTTGGCCCCCGCATCCGCCGCCAGCTTTTTGAAGCGAACCAACGGCGTCGCACCGATGGTGTCGATGATGTTGTCATATATGCGGCCACGGAAACCGGCCTTCGAAGGAGCGGTCGAGACGGTCATATTTACCTCTCAATCTGTGTTAAAATATCTCGATTAGCACCATTCTAGTGTCTAATTGTTCCGCGAGGAAGGATCAAATTGTGAAATCCATCTTTTGCATGACCTCGCTGACGATCCCGCTTTGATGCGCCTTCATGCACAGGTCATCGATGGTGATGGAATCCAGCCTATTCATGATCTCCTCCTGCAGTTCCCCCCACATTGGCCGGATCACCTGCTTGCCGAGTTCCGAACTTGGCAGCTCCTCGGGACTTTCCTCTCCCACCTCGAGTGCCCGCACGATGCGCACGATTTCCCCCACCGAGATGCGCCGACGTTCGCGCGCCAAGCGGTAACCACCCCGAGGACCGCGAACCCCGGTCAGGATTCCCGATCGCACCAGATGCTGCAGCGTCTGCTCCAGATAGCGGCGAGGTATGGCTTGCCGGCGCGTGATCTCGCGGCTTTGCACCGGTTCCCCGCCGGCGTGGTAAGCGATATCCAGAACGGCCTCGATGGCGAACAGGATTTTCTTCGACGGCCGAAGCATGTCTTCACCCTCCTTGCGTGGTCTGGCCGCCGGACATGCCGGTCGAACCGAAGCCGCCGTCGCCCCGGCGGCTTTCCGGCAGCTCGCTCTGCTCGCGCCACACCGCCCGGGCGACGGGGGCCACCACCAGCTGTGCGATGCGCATGCCGCGGGTG
Source organism: Pseudomonadota bacterium (assembly GCA_021781575.1). Classification (GTDB taxonomy): domain Bacteria; phylum Pseudomonadota; class Alphaproteobacteria; order Rhodospirillales; family Magnetospirillaceae; genus DUZF01. The sequence goes on along the minus strand of JAJXWP010000009.1, from coordinate 88,236 downwards.
ACGGTGAACGACCGGGGGCCGTGATTGATCAGGATGGCCTTGATTTCGCCGCGATAGTCCGCATCGATGGTGCCTGGGCTGTTGAGCACGGTGATTCCATGCTTGGCCGCCAGGCCCGACCTCGGTCGGACTTGCGCCTCATAGCCGAGCGGCAGGGCGATGCGGATCCCCGTCGGCACCAGGGCGAAGGCACCCGGCGACAGGACGACTTCGCCATCGACCGCCGCCAACAGATCCAGGCCCGCCGCGTGCTCGCTCTCATAGGCCGGCAGCGGCAGGTCGGCGGCCGAGCTCAGGCGTTGGATGGAAACCGGCACCTCGGTCATGGGCTCTCCGCGCCGAGGCGCTCGGCCAGGAACAGGGCCAGCTGCTCGGCTACCGCCGTCTTGGACATGAGCGGCCAGGACCGCACCTGGTCCGGAGTCACCAGATGCACCGTGTTGGCGTCACCGCCGAACGTGCCGCTGGCCGGAGACACGTCGTTGGCAACGATCAGGTCGCAGCCCTTGCGGGTCAGCTTGGCGCGGGCATGGTCGATCAGCCTCTCGGTCTCCGCGGCGAAGCCCACCACCAGCCGCGGGCGGCGCTCGCCGGCAGCCGCCAAGGTGGCGAGGATATCCGGGTTGGCTTCCAGGACCAGGGACGGTGGCGGCACCCCCTCCACCTTCTTGCGTTTTTCCACGGCCGGCGCCGCGACCCGCCAGTCGGCGACGGCGGCGGCGCAGACCGCCAGCTCCACCGGCAGCGCGGAGAGCGTCGCCTCGAGCATCTGGGCCGCGGTTTCCACCCGCACCACCGTCACTCCCGGCGGATCGGGCAAGGTCACCGGCCCGCTGACCAGCGTGACCTCGGCGCCCAGGCGCTGCAAAGCCTGGGCGATGGCATGGCCCTGCTTGCCCGAGGAACGGTTGGCGATGAACCGCACCGGATCGATCGGCTCGTGAGTCGGGCCGGAGGTGACCAACGCCTTGCGGCCGCTCAATGGACCGGGTAAGCCAAAGAACCGCTCGATCGCGGCGACGATGTCGGCCACGTCGGCCATGCGCCCGTCCCCCACCTCACCGCAGGCCAGGTCGCCCGTGCCAGGTCCCACCTGCAAGGCACCTCGCGCCTTCAAGGTGGCCAGATTGGCCTGGGTGGCCGGATGGCTCCACATCAGCAGGTTCATCGACGGCGCCAACAGGATGGGCTTGTCCGAGGCCAGCAGCACCGTCGAGGCCAGATCGTCGGCCAGACCCGCCGCCATCTTTGCCATGAGATCGGCCGTGGCCGGCGCCACCACCAGCAGATCGGCCTCGCGGCTCAAGCGGATATGGCTCATGCCGTTGTCGTCGGTCAGCGAAAACAGGTCGTCGTAAACCCGCTCTTCCGATAGCGCCGCCACGGCCAGCGGTGTGACGAACTGGGCGCCGCCGCGCGTCAGCACGCAACGAACGGTCGCGCCTTTTTCCCGCAGGCGGCGAATGAGATCGAGGGACTTATAGGCGGCAATACCACCTGCGATGACCAATAGGATGCGGCGCCCCGAAAGATGCACTGGGAAATCCAATCAAACTACTGTTCATAAGTGTGGTTAATGTAGACGGCATTTCCCGCGGTCGCAAGGGGCATTCATCCGCGCGAACGATCAGCGACGAAGCAGCAGTGCGCCCAGGACCACAACCAGGATCCACGGCATCCATTGGGGGAAGAAGCCGCTGCGGCGGGATTCACCCATCGCCTTCAGCGACTCCGGATGCAGCCTGACGCCGCCGTTGCGCAGGGCTTCGACGGTCTTCTCGGCATGGGCGACCAGCCGCGGCAGACTCTCCAGGGATGCCACCAGGGCTCCCACCGATTCCTTGACCCTGGCCTGCGGTCCCAGGTTTTGCGTCATCCAGCGTTCAATCAACGGACGGGCAAGCTGCCACATGTTGACATTGGGGTCGAGATTGCGACCGACCCCCTCGGCCACCAGCATGCTCTTCTGCAGCAGCAACAGTTGCGGCTGGGTCTCCATGGCGAAGGTTTCGGTAACCTGGAACAACTGGCCGAGCAGCTTCGCCACCGAGATCTCGTGCAGCGGTTTGCCGAGGATCGGCTCGGCGATCGAGCGGGAGGCCTGGGTGAATGCATCCACCGACTTGTCGGGTGGGACGAAGCCGGCCTCGAAATGCACCTCGGCCACCCGGCGGAAGTCTCCGTTGAGGAAGCCCAGCAGCATCTCGCCGAGATAGCGCCGCGTCTGCCGGTCGACCCGGCCGGTGATGCCGAAGTCGACGGCGATCAGTTGCCCGCGTGAGCCGACGAACAGGTTGCCGGGATGCATGTCGGCATGAAAGAAGCCGTCGCGAAACACCATGTTGAAGAAGGCGTTGGCGGCGGTCTCGACGATGGCGTCGAGATCATGGCCGGCGGCCTGGATCGCCTTGGCTTCATCGATGGGAATGCCCTGGATGCGCTCCAGAGTGAGCACCCGGCGCGCCGTACGCTGCCAGTCGATGCGGGGGATGACGAAGCTGTCGTCGTCGGCGAAATTGTCGGCCATTTCGGCGGCGGCCGCGGCTTCGAACCGCAAGTCCATCTCCATGGTGACCGATTCTTCGAAGGCCCGCACCGAATCGACGAAGCGCAGGCGGCGCAGCGATGGGAACAGCCGTTCGGCCCAGCGGGCCAGCCAATAGAACAGGGCGATGTCGCGCAGGAACCTTGTCTCGACGCCGGGCCGCAGGACCTTGACGGCGACATCCTCGCCTTCCGTGGTGACGGCAAAATGCACCTGCGCGATAGAGGCGGCGGCAACGGGGGTGTCGTCGAAGCTCCGGAACAGGTCCTCCACCGGCCGCCCCAACTCTTCGGCGATGATGCGCCGGGCGTCCTCGGCCGGGAACGGCGGCAGGCGGTCCTGCAAATCGGACAGATCGGCGGCGACCTCTTCGCCCACCAGGTCGGGGCGGGTCGACAGCGCCTGGCCGAACTTGATGAAGGTAGGCCCCAGTTCCTCGAGGGCGGAGGCCAGCCGCTGGCCCGGACGGAAGGTGGAAAACTTCCGATCGGCGAACAGCCGCAGGACGGCGACCATGACGCGACCGCCCTCGTGGGCTTCGAGGGGGAACAGGGCGTCATGGCGGGTCAGCGAACGGCCGATGACGGCCAGGCGCCACAGATTGCGCGCGGCACCGATCATCAAAGACGCCAGCCCGAATGAAGGGCGGCGATACCGCCGGAAAGATTGCGGTATTTCACCGCTTCCAGGCCGACCGCCCGCATGCGCGCCGCCAGTTCGTCCTGCGGCGGGAAGCGGCGGATGCTTTCCACCAGGTACTGGTAGGCGTCGCGGTTGCCCGCCACCATCTGACCCAGCCAGGGGAGTACGCGGAACGAGTACTGATCATAGGCCTGGCGGAACAGCGGCAGGATCACATGGCTGAACTCCAGGCACAGGAACCGTCCACCCGGCTTCAGGACGCGGCGCGCCTCGGCCAGCGCCTGGTCGATATGCGTGACGTTGCGCAGGCAGAAAGCGATGGTGTAGGCGTCGACCGAGCGGTCGGGAATGGGCAGCGCCTCGGCATCGCCGCACACCCACTCGATGCCGTCGGTGGCGTTGCGGTCGATCGCACGGTCGCGGCCGACCGACAGCATCTCGCGGTTGATGTCGCAGACCGTCACCGCCCCGCCGCCGCGAGCCCGGAATCGGAAGGCGATATCACCGGTGCCGCCGCCGACATCGAGCAGCGTCATGCCGGGGCGCGGTCGCAGCCAGTCGAGCATGGAGGCCTTCCACAGACGGTGGATGCCCATGCTCATCAAGTCGTTCATTAGGTCGTAGCGCGGCGCCACGTCATCGAATATTTCGCGCACGAGGGATGATTTTTCTTCCTCGCGCACGGTCCGAAACCCGAAATGGGTGGTGCCTTCGGCAGAGCCGGTATGGGGATTCTCGTTCATGGCGCGGCAGAATAGCCCAAGCCTTGGGCGAGCGCCATGGAGTCTTGACGCCGTGCCGCCGGCAAATTTCGACCGCCGCGCGTACCGGCAAGATCGAGCCGCGGCCGCATCCTTGCAGGCTCCCGGCGGCCCCGGCCGTTATCGTCAGCCTTGTCAGGCCACGCGGGCTGCGCCATGCTCTCCGCCATGCCTGAACTTCCTGAAGTCGAGACCGTCCGCCGCGGCTTGGCCATGGCCATGGAAGGCCGGCGCATCGCCGCCGTGACGTTGCGCCGTAACGATCTGCGCCGTCCCTTCCCGCCCGATTTCGCCCTGCGGTTGACCGGACGGCGGATCGTGGAAGTTGGGCGCCGGGCCAAATATCTGACATTCTTCCTCGACGACGACTGGGTCCTGCTGGGCCATCTGGGGATGTCCGGGCGCATGCTGGTCGGCCTGGCCCACCCGGGGCCGCCGGGCAAGCACGACCATGTGCTGTTCGACACCGACGACGGCCGGCGGATCGTCTACCAGGATCCGCGCCGCTTCGGGCTGATGGATCTGGTGGAAGCGGCGCGGCTGACGGAGCATCCCCTGCTCCGCGGCCTGGGCCCGGAACCCCTCGACGACGCCTTCACCCCGCCTGTCTTGTCGGCGGCACTGGCCGGGCGCAACGGGCCGATCAAGACGGCATTGCTCGACCAGAAGCTGGTTGCCGGGCTGGGCAACATTTACGCCAGTGAAGCCCTGTTCCGCGCCGGCATCGCGCCCGACCGCAGGGCCTCCACCGTCGCTGGCCGGCGGGCCGCCAAGCTGGTTCCGGCGATCAAGGCCGTGTTGCGCGAGGCCATCGCCGCCGGCGGCAGTTCGTTGCGGGACCACCGCCGCCCCAACGGCGAGTTGGGCTATTTCCAGCACGCCTTCGCCGTCTACGACCGCGAAGGCCAACCCTGCCCCGGATGCGATTGCGCCACCGGCATCCGGCGGATGGTCCAATCCGGCCGGTCGACATTCTATTGCGGCAAACGCCAGAACTAGCGCAACGACCGCTCTAATGTTATGACATGCGGCATGTCGCATCAGCGGATCATTCCGGCCATTCTCGCGGCCCTGCTGCTTGCCGCGGCGCCTGCTGCGGCGGCCGGGGCATTCCTGACGGAGCTCGAAGATCTGCCCCTGGCCCCCGGACTGACCGAACTTCCCGGTGGGACCTTATTCGATTCGCCCACCGGGCGGATCGTCGAAGCGACGGCGCAAGGCGACGTGACCGCAGGGGAGGTCCGCGCCTTCTACGCCCAAACCTTGCCCCAGCTGGGCTGGCAAATGATCGGCGAAACCGCGTTCCGCCGCGACAACGAATTGTTGCGAATCAACATCGAAGAACGAAGGCGCCCCCTGTCGGTGCGGTTCTCCGTGGTGCCGCAATAGACGGCCCCGTCCGCCCGCCGGAAGGCATGCGACTATCAGAGAGGGATCATTTCATGGCCTACGAGAACATCATCGTCGAGACCAAAGGCCGCGTCGGCCTCGTCACCCTCAACCGCCCCAAGGCGTTGAACGCCCTGTCGAGCAAGCTCATCGCCGAACTGGGGGCCGCTCTCGACGCCTTCGAAGCCGACGATGAAATCGGCGCCATCGTGCTCACCGGCAGCGAGAAGGCCTTTGCCGCCGGGGCCGACATCAAGGAAATGGCCAGCAAGACCTTTAGCCAATGCTACCTTGAGGATTTCATTACCCGCGGCTGGGAGGCGGTATCCAAGGTCAGGAAACCGGTGATCGCCGCGGTGGCGGGCTTCGCCCTGGGCGGCGGCTGCGAGGTAGCCATGATGTGCGATTTCATCCTGGCCGCCGACACCGCCAAGTTCGGGCAGCCGGAAATCACCCTGGGCGTCATCCCGGGCGCGGGCGGCACCCAGCGCCTGACCCGTGTGGTCGGCAAGTCCAAGGCCATGGAGATGATTCTCACCGGCCGCATGATGGACGCCGTCGAGGCCGAACGCGCCGGGTTGGTCAGCCGCGTCGTGCCGGCCGCCGACCTGCTGGAGGAAGCCCTCAAGGTCGCCGACCGCATCGCCGGGATGAGCCGCACCGCGATCCTGGCCGCCAAAGAAGCGGTGAATCGCGCCTATGAGACGCCGTTGGCCGAGGGCGTCCGGTTCGAACGGCGGATGTTCCATGCGCTGTTCTCGACCGAAGACCAGAAGGAAGGCATGGCCGCCTTTGCCGAAAAGCGCGAGCCGAAGTTCAGGAATCGGTAAGCTCTTGACGCCGTGGGGGCGCGGACATATAAACGCGCCTTCCAATTTGCATCCTTGTCGTAGAGAACGGGTTTTTCCTCCATGGCTCACCATAAGTCGGCTAAGAAGCGCATTCGCCAGACCGAGCGCCGTACCGAAGTCAACCGCGCTCGCACCAGTCGGGTGCGCAGCTTCGTCAAGAAGGTCGAAACCTTGATCGCCAGCGGCGACAAGGCAGCGGCGAGCGAGGCGTTGCGGGCGGCCGAGCCGGAATTGATGCGCGGCGCCCAGGCCGGCGTGCTGCACAAGAACACCGCCTCGCGCAAGATCTCGCGCTTGGCTGCACGCATCAAGACGTTGTAAGGCCTCACGGTTTCAGCCCTGCAAGAGCGTGTCGGATGGCCGCGCCTGCCCAAAGAGGTGGGCGCGGTTGTTTTGTTTTTTGCCAGTCAACAGCGCATGTGGAAAAAATTTCTCTTGTTCGCTTTTCGGTCACGTTGCGTCATCCGCTAAGCATCGTTAGAGTCGTCTTCTGCCTTGCCTCACGGCAAGGCCTTCCTTAGACCAAAAGTCTATTGACGGCGTTCTTCCCGACTGTCGTAGGGAGTTAGTGTTTGGTGCCCGCATTAACGCACCAATCGATGCTTGTTTTGATCGTTCCGCATATCGCACGTTTTAAATCCTTTAAAAAATTAAACGGCACAAATGGTCTCTTGGGGCGGCTGGAGTGACTTGAGGCAAGAGCCGTTCGGGTACCGTCGAGCGGTCGCGTTCATGCGGCCGGAATGGCGGATCCGGCGTCAGTCGGATGAGAATGCATGGGGCGCGATGGAATGCTGTGGGGGCGGCGTGCCGGGACTGGACGTCGAAAATATCCTGCTGAGCCGGGCTGTATCCACCATGCCGAGATCATAAGGTGGATTCCGTGAACGACGATGCTGTCCGCGCACAATGGAACCGGGTCCGAGGCCGGTTGCGTGATGAGTTCGGTGAAGCCGCTTTCAAGAGCTGGCTCAATCCGCTTACGTTGGCCGATGTCCACAATGGACAGGTCCGCATCTGCGTGCCGACACGGTTCCTGCGCGACTGGGTGGTCACCCATTACGGTGATCGCATCCGGGCTCTTTGGTCGAAAGAGAACGGCACCATCAACGGCGTCGACATCGTCGTCCTGCCGACCACCGGCCCGAGACCGGGCGTCACCGCCAACGAACCGGTGGCCAACAAGTCCCCGGCACCGGCCGCTCTGGTGGCCCCCTGCGAACCCGCCGCAGCCAGCGAGGAGATCGGAGCGCCTCTCGATCCCCGCTACCGATTCGATAATTTCGTCGTCGGCAAACCCAACGAGTTCGCCTATGCGGCGGCGCGCCGGGTCGCCGAGTCGGACACGGTGTCGTTCAATCCGTTATTCCTCTACGGCGGCGTCGGCCTCGGCAAGACCCATCTGATGCATGCCGTCGCCTGGCATATCCGCGAGCGCAACCCCCGCCGGTCGGTGATCTACCTGTCGGCCGAAAAATTCATGTATCGCTTCGTCCGCGCCTTGCGGTTTCAGGATACCATGGCGTTCAAGGAGCAGTTCCGCTCGGTCGATGTGCTGATGATCGACGACGTGCAGTTCATCGGCGGCAAGGACTCGACTCAGGAAGAGTTCTTCCACACCTTCAATTCACTGGTCGACCAGGGGCGGCAGATCATCATATCGGCCGACAAGTCGCCATCGGACCTGCAAGGCATGGAGGAGCGGCTGCGTTCACGGCTGGGCTGTGGGCTTGTCGCCGACATCCATGCCACCAGCTATGAGTTGCGGCTCGGCATCATCGGCGCCAAGGCCGAACAGATGGGCGTTGATGTACCGCGCAAAGTGGCGGAATTCCTGGCCCATAAGATCACCTCCAACGTCCGCGAACTGGAAGGGGCGCTGAATCGGGTGGTCGCCCATGCGCAACTGGTTGGCCGCGACATCACCCTCGAATCGACGCAGGAGGTGTTGCACGATCTTTTGCGTGCCAACGACCGGCGGATCACCATCGAGGAGATTCAGAAGCGGGTGGCCGAACATTTCAATATTCGCCTGGCGGACATGCATTCGGCTCGCCGGGCACGCCAGGTGGCACGCCCGCGCCAGGTGGCGATGTATCTGGCCAAACAGCTGACCTCGCGGTCACTTCCGGAGATCGGCCGCAAGTTCGGCGGCCGCGACCACACCACGGTGATGCACGCGGTGAAGAAGGTCGAGGAATTACGCGGCACCGATTCCACGTTCGACGAGGACATCGAACTGCTGCGCCGCATGCTGGAAAGCTGACCGGGAGCATCAGCCACCCTGGCGGCCAGCGGGAGGAACCGGAGCGTAGCGCAGACGGGTGCTGAGCGGCCAACGATCTCCTGGACCAGATCAGATCCGTCGGGCGGCTCGGGACGACGATCGCGCGCCGCCGGAGGGATGGCGGCGGCCCCTCGGCGCCCCCTCCGCTCAGGGCGGAAATCGCTTCTGATACCAAAGGCTTGTGGTATACTGTCGGCCCTTTGAAGCCCTGCAGGCTAGGGGGGTGCGGCGACGCGCCTGGACAAACCGCGGATAGGCCGCAAGACATCAACGGAATGCCATGAAACTGACGATCGAACGCGCCGCCCTGCTGAGGTCGCTGAACCATGTCCAGAGCGTGGTCGAACGGCGAAATACCATTCCGATCCTGTCGAATGTCAAAATCGAAGGGCGCGATGGCCAGGTCAGCCTGAACGCCACCGATATGGACCTGGACATCGTCGAGGCGGTTCCGGCCGACATCGCCCGCCCCGGCGCCACCACCGCCCCCGCCCATACCCTTTACGAGATCGTTCGCAAACTGCCCGACGGCTCCCAGGTGGAACTCGAACACACCGGCGAAGACGGGCAACTGACCCTACGGTCCGGGCGTTCCAAGTTCACTCTGGCCTCGTTGCCGGTCGACGATTATCCGGTGATGTCCGGAGGCGACCTGCCCTTTACCTTCACCCTGGCGGCGGACGAGATGAAGGGGCTCATCGACCGCACCCGGTTCGCCATCTCGAGCGAAGAGACGCGGTACTACCTGAACGGCATTTACCTCCACGCGGCGACCAGCGGCGGCGTGCCGGTGCTACGCGCCGTGGCCACCGACGGCCATCGGCTGGCCCGCATCGAGGTACCGCTGCCCGAAGGCGCCGCCGGGATGCCGGGCGTCATCGTGCCGCGCAAGACGGTAGCCGAATTGCGCAAGCTTTTGGACGAAACCACCATGGAAGTGACCGTCTCGCTGTCCGAGACCAAGATCCGCTTCGCCTTCGACGATGCGGTGATGACCTCGAAGCTGATCGACGGCACCTTTCCCGATTACGAACGGGTCATTCCCGCCGACAACGACAAGGTTCTTGAAGTCGATTGCCGCAGCTTCTCGCAAGCGGTCGACCGCGTCTCGGCCATCTCGACCGAGAAATCGCGGGCGATCAAACTGTCTGTCGACAAGGGCGGGCTGACGCTCTCGGCCTCGTCGCCAGAAAACGGCAGCGCCATCGAGGAGCTGGAAGCGGCCTACGACGCCGGCCCCATCGAAATCGGTTTCAATTCACGCTATCTCTTGGACATCATGGCGCAAATCGAAGGTGATGCGGCCCGCTTCGCCATGGCCGATGCGGCAAGCCCGACAGTGGTCCGTGAAGTCAGCGATTCCAGCGCCGTCTATGTTTTGATGCCGATGCGGGTGTGAGCGACGGAACCGGGCGGGAAGGACGCGCGGCACTGTCGGTCAGCCGGCTGACCTTGAGCGAGTTCCGCTGCTATTCCTTCCTCAGAATGGATGCCGGGCCGCAGCCGGTCGTGTTGACCGGCCCCAACGGGGCCGGAAAGACCAACGTTCTCGAGGCTCTGTCCTTTCTCGCCCCTGGCCGCGGTCTGCGCCGCGCCCGCCTGGGTGAGGTGGCGCGCCGCGAGGCCGGGAGCCAAGGCCCCTGGGGGATCGCGGCGCGGGTCGATGGGACGGACGGGACGAGAGAAGTGGGGACGGGACGCGAGGCCGGCTCGGAGCGTCGCGTTGTCCGTATCGACGGCCAGCCGGCCCGCTCCCAGTCGGCCCTGACCGAGGTGCTGAGCGTGCTGTGGCTGACCCCGGCGATGGACCGCATCTTCACCGAGGGTGCCGGCGGCCGGCGGCGCTTCCTCGACCGCCTAGTTCTGGGGCTCGACGGCGGCCACGCAGCGCGCGCCGCGGCCTACGACCACGCGTTGCGCGAGCGGGGGCGCCTGCTGAAGGAGGGCCGTGCCGACCCGGCTTGGCTCGCCGTGCTTGAGGGCACCATGGCCTGCCGGGGAGTGGCCATGGCGGTAGCGCGGCGAAACGCCGTGACCCGGCTGAATGAGGCCTGCCGCCGCGGCATCGGACCGTTTCCGGCGGCCGAACTGGCAGTGGCCGGCAGCGTCGAGGACAGCCTCGCCACGCTATCGGCGGAACAGGCGGAGGTCCGGCTCAAGGACCTGCTTTCGGCATCCCGGCGGCGGGACGCCGAAAGTGGAGGCGCCGCCGACGGACCGCACCGCAGCGACCTGAAGGTCCGCCATGCGGGCAAGGACTTGCCGGCCGAACAGTGTTCGACCGGCGAACAGAAGGCGGTGTTGGTCGCCATCGTACTGGGTCAGGCGCGCATCCAGGCGACGCTACGCGGCACGGCACCGATCCTTCTGCTGGACGAGGTGACGGCGCATCTCGACCGGACCCGGCGCGCCGCTCTGTTCGACGAGCTCTGCGCCCTGTCGGCGCAAAGCTGGTTGACCGGGACCGACGAATCCCTGTTCGCCGAACTGGGCAAACGGGGCCAGTTCTTTCGCGTGCAAGACGCCATCGTGGCGCAAACGTAAAGTGGTTATGTCAAAAGGAAGATATTGTCGATGACGACGACACCCGCTGCCCACAACGACCTCTCCTCGGCCGAAGCCTATGACGCGGATTCCATCAAGGTGTTGCGCGGCCTCGAGGCGGTGCGTAAGCGACCGGGCATGTATATCGGCGACACCGACGATGGCTCGGGCCTGCATCATATGGTCTACGAGGTGGTCGACAACGCCATCGACGAGGCCCTGGCCGGTTACTGTGACCGCATCGAAGTGCAGCTGAACGGCGACGGTTCGGTCACGGTGCGTGACAACGGCCGCGGCATTCCCACCGAGATCCACAAGGAGGAAGGGGTCTCGGCGGCGGAAGTGATCATGACGCAGTTGCACGCCGGCGGCAAATTCGACCAGAACTCCTACAAGGTATCGGGCGGCCTGCATGGGGTCGGCGTCTCGGTGGTCAATGCGTTGTCCGAGTGGCTGGATCTGCGCATCTGGCGCGGTGGGCAGGAGCATTACATGCGTTTCGCCCATGGCGAGGCGACCGAACCGCTGACGGTCGTCGGCGCCGCTCCGCAAACGCCCGATCGCGGGCCGCGCACCGGCACCGAGGTGACGTTCCTCCCCTCGTCGCAGACCTTCACCAAGACCGAGTATGATTTCTCCACCCTGGAACACCGGTTGCGCGAACTGGCCTTTCTCAACTCCGGCGTCTACCTGCGATTGATCGATGCCCGCCATGTCGAGCAGACCAGCGTCGACATGCATTACGAGGGCGGCATTGAGGCTTTCGTCAACTATCTCGACAAGTCAAAGACGGCGCTGCATACCCCGCCCATCTCGGTCGCCGGAGAGCGCGACGGTATCCTGGTCGAACTGGCGATGGAATGGACCGACGCCTATCACGAGGCCTGCCTTTGTTTCACCAACAACATCCCGCAGCGCGACGGCGGCACCCATCTGGCCGGCTTCCGCGCCGCCCTGACGCGGACGGTGAACAACTACGCCAATGATTCCGGCATCGCCAAGAAGGAGAAGGTCGCGCTGTCCGGCGACGACATGCGGGAAGGCCTGACCTGCGTCCTGTCGGTCAAGGTGCCGGACCCGAAGTTCTCGTCCCAGACGAAGGACAAGCTGGTTTCCTCGGAAGTCCGCCCGGTGGTGGAGAGCGTGGTGGCGGAAAAGCTGGCCCAGTGGTTCGAGGAACACCCGGCCGAGGCGCGCAAGATCATCGGCAAGGTGGTGGAGGCCGCGGCCGCCCGCGAAGCGGCCCGCAAGGCGCGCGAACTGACCCGGCGCAAAGGCGCGCTCGACGTCGCCACCCTGCCCGGCAAATTGGCCGACTGCCAGGAGCGTGATCCGGCGGGCTCGGAGCTGTTCATCGTCGAGGGCGATTCGGCTGGCGGCTCGGCCAAGCAAGGGCGGAACCGCGCCTTCCAGGCCATCCTGCCGCTGCGCGGCAAGATCCTCAACGTGGAACGGGCACGCTTCGACAAGATGCTGTCCTCAGCCGAGATCGGCACGCTGATCGCCGCGCTCGGCACCGGCATCGGTCGCGAAGACTTCAACGTCGAGAAGGCCCGCTATCACAAGATCATCATCATGACCGACGCCGACGTGGACGGCAGCCACATCCGCACCCTGCTGCTCACCTTCTTCTACCGGCAAATGCCGGAGTTGATCGACAAGGGCTATCTGTACATCGCCCAGCCGCCGCTCTACCGCGCCAAGCGCGGCAATTCCGAGGTCTATCTGAAGGATAACCGGGCGCTGGAAAACTACCTGATCGACGGAGGCCTGGCCGATGCGGTGCTCAAGCTGAACGACGGGGCCGCTCCGGGTGCACAAATCGGCGGTGCCGAGTTGCGCACCCTGGCCGAACAGGCGCGCGTGGTGAAATCACTGCTGGGCAACATCTCCCGGCGCGTGCCGATGCAGGTGGTGGAACAGATGGCCATCGCCGGCGCCCTCAGGCCGACCGTTCTCAGCGAACTGGCCAAGGCCGAGGAAGCGGCCGTCGCCGTGGCCCGGCGCCTGGACAATCTGGAGAACCCATTGGAGCGCGGCTGGCAGGGTCGACCGGTAGAGGGAGATGGCCTGGTATTTACCCGCACCCTTCGCGGCGTCACCGAAACCCACCATGTGGACACCTCGGTGATCAAAAGCGCCGAAGCCCGCAGGCTGGACGAGATGGCGCCCCGCCTGCAGGAAATCTACGGCAGTATCGGCGAACTGGCGACCAAGGACCGCAGCGGCGCCATAACCGGGCCGGTCGCCCTGCTGGACGCCATCATGGAAGCCGGCCGCAAGGGAATCGCCATCCAACGTTACAAAGGACTGGGCGAGATGAACCCCGAACAGCTGTGGGAAACCACGCTGGATCCCAATGTCCGCTCCCTGCTTCAGGTCAAGGTCAGCCATGTCGAGGAGACCGAGGAGGTGTTCTCCACCCTGATGGGCGACGTCGTCGAGCCGCGCCGCGAGTTCATTCAGGCGAATGCGCTGAAGGTGGCCAATCTCGATGTGTAGTCCATCATAGCCCCTCGCCGGGCGGGCGTAGACGGAATCGCCTTATCTTCTCGTCACCCCCGGGCTCGACCCGGGGGTTCGTGGATTGCCGGGTTGATGCCCCGGTCAAGCCGGGGGACGGCAATGACGAACAAGGAGGACGCCCCCTGTGATCGCGAACCGTTCTTAATCGCCTTCAGCTTTGGGCCAGGCAGTGGAAGACGTCGCCATCGGGAGCGCGCCCGCGGATATGGCGGCGGTGCCATAGGGCATAGAACAGCAGCCGCCAGGCCGCCTCCAGATGGCGCTTGTCGCCGCTGGCGAATACCTCTTTGACCCTGGCCGGGTCGCACAGGGCGGCCACTGCCGGATCGGCGGCGACCAGTGGTCCCAGCCGTTGACCCTCACCGCGGATCCACTCGCCCACCGGCACGGTGAAGCCCTTCTTGCGGGCGAACGCTTTGATCTGGGGCGCCTGATCGGCCAACCAGCGCCGCACCAGATATTTGCCGAAATGTCCGCTGAGCTGCAGGGCCTGCGGCAGACGGAAGCCGAATTCGGCGACGCGTGGGTCGAGAAAGGGCGTACGGCCCTCGACGCCATGGGCCATCAGGCAACGATCGAGCTTGGTCAGAAGATTGTGGGCCAGATAGTCGACGCAGTCGGCCGCCTGCGCGATCTGCAGGCGGCTCCGCTGTCGCGTGGCGCTGGCCCGCTCGGCCGCGACGATGCCGTCACGCCAGTCGGTGGGTTCGTCATAAAGGATGCCGGCCGAGGAAAATGGTCCGCGGCGGCGGCGCACCCGGCCGCCCAGCCACCAAGGCCGGATCTGCCGCCGGTAGCGGCTGTAACCGGCGAACAACTCGTCGCCGCCTTCGCCGCAAAGAATGACCTTGACGTCCTTGACCGCTTCTCGGGCCAGGATATAGGTCGGGATGATGGCGTAGTCGGCGGTCGGGTCGTCCACCGAGGCGACGATTTCCGGTAGCAGAGCGAAGAAATCCCGCGGGGTTACCTCGACCTTGATGTGCCTGGCGCCGAACAGCTCGGCGATGCGCCGAGCCTCGGGGAATTCGTCGGCCACGCCGGTCCCGGGGAAGGAGGCGGTATAAGCCTGCACCGATTTGTCGTTGAGGCGGGTCATGCAGGCCAGGATCGCCGAGCTGTCGATGCCGCTCGACAGAAACAGCCCATAGGGCACGTCGCTGCGCTGATGCACCTGCACGCTGTCCATCAGCACCGAGTCGAGACGGGCTTCCGCTTCGCTTTCGGCGATCGGCTGCGGGCCGCCCTCGGGCAGGGCGGCGACCCTGGTCCGCTGGACGACGCGGCCACCCTTGACCAACAGCGCTTCGCCCGGCAGCACGCGCCGGATGCCGGTGAAAATCGTCTCGGGCCCGGTGGTGAACTGCAGCTGCAGCAGTTCACCGGTCGGGCGGCGCTCCTGCCGCGCCTCGGCCAGACCGGCGGCGATCAGGGCCTGCGCTTCCGAGGCAAAGGCGAAACAGGATGGCGTCTCGACGTAATAAAGCGGCTTGATGCCGAAGGGGTCGCGGGCCAACAGCACGGTCTCGGCCTCGGGATCGTGCAGGGCGAAGGCGAACATGCCGCGCAACCGGTGCAGGCAGTCGATGCCGTAGCGTTCGTAAAGGTGAAGAATTACCTCGCTGTCCGAGGAGGTGGCGAATTGCAGCCCGGCCAATTCTGCGGCCTGAAGTTCACGGTAATTGTAGATCTCGCCGTTGGCCACCAGCGCCCGCCGGCCAGGGCTCAACAGCGGCTGGGCGCCGCCCGCCAGGTCGATGATGGCCAACCTGGTATGGACCAGGCCGACACCGTCGCGCAGGTAGCGGCCGACGCCGTCGGGCCCGCGATGGCGCAGGGCGCCTTCCAGCAGGTCCAGCACGCCGGGCGCCGGAGCCGCCCCCTTCACCGTCATTACGCCGGCAATGCCGCACATGTCCCAGCAACCTTCTCAAAGAAGTCGAGATAACGGGCAACCACGGCGCCACGGCTGAAGCAGGACCGATAACGGTCGTAGCCGCCCTGGGCGAGCGACGCCGCCAGGGAGCGGTCCTCGACCACCGCGCGAATGGCCTCGGCAAGGGCGGGGGCATCTTCCAGAGGCACGACCAGCCCACTCCGACCCTGTTCGATCAAGCCCTTTGGTCCGGCCGAGGCGGCGGCAACCACGGGGCGCCGGTGCACCCAGCCTTCCAGGACGACATTGCCGAGTGGTTCGATCCGCGACGGGCAAACCAGGCTGTCAGCCGCCTCCAGCAGGGCTCCGGTATCGGATCGCCAGCCGAGGAAGCGCACCCGCGAGGCCACCCCCAACTCGTCGCTCTGAGCGCGAAGCTGGTCCCTTAGTGGCCCTTCGCCGGCCAGCCAAAGATAGACCCCGGGCAGCAGGGCCAGCGCGTCGAGCAGAACGTCGAAGGCCTTGTCGGAATGCAGGCGGCCGAGGGCCAGGATGACCGGTGCGTCTTCGGGCGTATCCAGGCTTTGCCGGGACACCGGCTCGACCGGGCTCTCATCGACGAAATTGGGCAGGTAGTGGGCCCGATCGGCCGGCCAGCCGTGACCCACCAGATAACGGACGATGTCCTCGGTGTTCCCGATCAGGTGGTCGCAATGGCGAAAATATTTCAGGTCGTAATAGCCACCCAGGCGGCCGACATGGACGAACCGGCCTCGCGGGCAGGCGGCGGCGGCCCGGCTCATCCAGCTCAGCACGACATCGGGGGTGAATCGCCCGGCCAATCGGCCCAGTTGCCAGCGGGTCAGCGGGTCGCCGCTGACCAGGAATGGCAGCTCCCGGACCTCGATCCCCGCGCGGCGCAGTTCGACACCGCAGTCGGCGCCGTGTCGCAGGACCGCCTGTTGCTGCACTCCGGCCGTCGCCAAGGCGCGGCAGAGCCGCGAGAAGAACAGCTCGGCGCCGCCCTTCTTGTTGCTGGCCATCACCTGAAGTAGACGCAAGTCAGCGCTCCTCCAGCTTGGCCCGCAAATGGGACAGCAGCGGATAAAGGCCGGCGAAGATGGCGATCAGCAGGCCCCAGCGGCCTTCACGATAGCCATGATGGTAGAGGTAGCATTTGTAGATGCGGCCGAAGAACCGGCGGATATAGGTGAGCGTCGAGTCGGGATCCCCGTGTTCCCGCAGGTCCTGGGCGCGGGCCCGGGTATAGCGGTCGAGACGCAGAATCATGTCGGAGATGTTGCGGTCGACATAGTGGGCCAGCGGATTATCCAGAGTCGGGCCCTGACGCCCGCTCAACTGAAGGACCGGATGCACCCGCCCCCGCCCCCAGCGTTTCGCCGGCCTGCGGAACAACCCGTGATAGGCCCCTTTGCCGAAGCTGCCGCCCCAGCCGTAGCGCACCAGTCGTCCGCCGATATAGTTATCGACCGGGATCAGATGGCGATCGTAGGCGGACTCGGTCGTCACCCTGCGGATTTCCGCCGCCAGCTCGGGCGAGACGCGTTCATCGGCGTCCACCTCGACCACCCAATCGCCGCTGCAGGCGTCGATGCCGGTGTTGCGCCGGTCGGCCTCGGCCTCCCACGCCCCCTCGATCACCTTGTCGGCCAGGCGTCGGGCAATCTCGGCCGAACCATCGGTACAACGGTCGAGGACAACGACGATTTCGTCGGCGAAGCGCAGCGGCGCGAGGCAGTCTGCAAGCTGGCCTTCTTCGTTATGCGCGACGACTAGCGCAGAAATCCTTCGAGCGGTGTTCACTGGAGGGCAGATCCTTGATGCAAATGCGCCGGCCGCGCAGCATGCCTTTCGGGGAAGTCACGTCAAGCCCGGAATTCATAACACCAATTCAAGAATCATGGTAAGGATGGTTGCTCGACGCGACAGACGAAAGTCCAGCCCCATGACCGAGGCCCGGATGCCGGCGGACGACCCCACCGTATGATAACGACGATCGCCGAACTCGCCTTGGGTGGCCTGCTGGCCTCCGAGGCTTCCTTGCGGCGCCTCCTGCACAACCACCCGAAAGTCAATCGATTGGACCCGGTGGTGGGGTGGCGCCCGCGGCCGGGCTTGCGCTTCCATTACGGCCGCGAGGGCTCGGCACCGGTCAGCATCAATGCCGCCGGCTTTCGCGATATCGATCATGAGCGAAGCAAGCCAGCGGGCATACGGCGTATCGTCGTGCTGGGCGATTCGGTGGTCGAGGCGCGCGAAGTGCCGATCGAGGAGACCTTCTGGAAGCAACTCGAGTCCCTGCTTCCCACCGCGCCGGGAGAGCGGGTCGAAGTCATGAACTTCGGCGTCAACGGCTACAGCACCGCCCAGTCGCTGCTGACCCTGGACCGGATTGCTCTCGATTACGCCCCCGACCTGGTCATCCAAGTGTTCTTCACCGGAACCGACGTCACCGGCAACGCCCGTGTCCTGGGCTACCACCGCGACCGGCCCTATTTCGGCCTGGTGAACGGCCGCCTGCGGCTCTTATCGGTGCCGGGAGACGCCCCCGGCTACCGCCGCCGGCTATGGCAGGACGCCTTGCGCACCAGGCTCTACGACTTGCGGCTGCCGCAATTGGTGCGGGAGGTACGGGTCCGGGCAAGACTGTTCCGCCAGCAGAAGCGGTATTCCGGCGGCCCGGCGCGACCCGACCTCAACCACGGAATCTACCGCCCGCCCACCGATGCGGATTGGACGGAGGCCTGGGAGGTCAGCGAGGCGCTGATCGCCGAGGTTGCAGCCCGCGCCACGGCGGGTGGGGCGGAGTTCCTGCTGGTCATCTGCCCCAACGCTCCGCAGGTCGATCCCGACCCGGCCGTGGCGCCGACGCTTTGCCGCATGCTGGGCATCGACCGCCTGGACTACCCCGAACGGCGCCTGGAGGCATTCGCCGCCCGGACCGGACTGCCCTGCCTGGCCCTCGCCCATGGCCTTGGCAAGGCCGCATCCGCCGGCGAGCGGGTGTTCGGCGACGGTGTCCATCTCAACCGAAACGGCCATCGCGTCGCCGCCGCGGCCATCGCCGAGGCGGTTACCGCCCTTCCAGCCAAACTTCGGCCATCGCCTTGTAGATCGGCGTCGGGCAGATTTGCTTCGATACCTTGAAGGCGATCAGGGCGCAGGCCATCAAAGGGATGGTCATGCTCTGGTTATCGGTCATCTCCATGACGATCACCACCGCCGTGATCGGCGCCTGCACCGCCCCGGTAAAATAGGCCAGCATGCCGAGAAGGATGGCAGCGCCGCTCGGCACCGACGGCATCCACATGGCCAGGGCCTTGCCGACTCCGGCGCCGGCTGCCAGGGATGGTGCGAAGATGCCGCCCGGCATGCCGCTGATGTAGGAGAGGATGCTGGCGGCCATCTTCCACAGGCCCCAGGCCGGCGAGGCATCCCCGCCAGACAACAGGGCGCGGGTCTCGTCATAGCCGGTCCCGTAGGTGGTGCCGCCGGATATCAGGCCGATAACGGCCAGGCCGAGGCCGCACAAGCCGGCGAAGGCCACCGGATAGCCGCGGATCCATGCACCGATCCGGCCCGGCACGCCGCGGCCGAAACCGACCAGGATGCGAGCGAACAGGCCGCCCAGCAAGCCGCCGCCGACGCCGCACAGGACAACCGGGAGCCAACCGTTGGTCAGGTTGAGAACGGCGTCGGTGTGACCGAAATAGGTATAGTTGCCGAGCACCGCCATTGAAGCGATGCCGGCCAGGATGACGGCGGAGAAGACACGCCCGCTGGCCCGTTCCTCGAAGGAGCGGCTGAGCTCCTCGATGGCGAAAACGACACCGGCGACCGGCGTATTGAAGGCGGCGGCCACGCCGGCCGCCCCGCCGGCCAGGATGAGGGCGCGCCGCAGGTCGTGCTGCGGCTGGCGGAGCAGATTGCCGAGGTTGTACATGATCGCAGCGCCGACCTGGACCGACGGCCCCTCGCGGCCCACCGAGGCGCCACAGGCCAGGCCGAGCATGGTCACCAGGATCTTGCCCACGGCCACGCGCGGCGACAGGACACCGCTTTCCACGGCGACCGCCGGATTCTGGATGGCGGCGATGGTTTGGGGAATGCCGCTGCCGGCCGCCCCGACGAACAGGCTACGGGTCATGGCGACGGCGGCGGCAAGCCCCAGTGGGCAGAGGATGAAGGCCAGCCACGGATGCACGGTCACCGCGCCGCGGAATACGCTGATGGCGACGGTGCTCCCTTTGGCGAACAGAATGGCGCTGGCAGCAACGAGCACGGCGCCGGTCCAAAAGACCATGCGCCGCAGCTGCTGCTGATAGGAAAAGCCCCTGTACCGGGCGCTGCGGAGGAAACGTGGTTTCATGACGGGCCGAAGCTGTAACTTACGGGGCTCGTCAGGTCAACTAAACGTGAGGCCAATTTGCATGGATGAGGTCCTAGGCCGCATCGTCGAGTTGCTGGTGGTGGCCATGCTGGTGGCCATCGTCGCCCGGCGTTGCCGGCTCCCTTATACGATCGGCCTGGTAATCACCGGTGCCGGCCTGGCCCTGCTCAAAGTCGATGCGGCCCTCACCCTGACGCCGGGGCTGATCTACCTCTGCATCCTGCCACCGCTGCTGTTCGAGGCGGCGGTGAACATTCATTGGCGGGAACTGCGCCGCGACCTCGTGCCAGTCCTCGCCCTCACCGTGGCCGGCGTGGTGATTTCGGCCGGTGTCGTCGCCGCCGCCATGGTTGGCGGCCCCGGCTGGCCGGTGAAGTCGGCCCTGGTCTTCGGCGTGCTGATCGCCGCCACCGACCCGGTGGCGGTCATCGCTATGTTCAAGGACAATGGCCTCGGTGGCCGCCTGCGCCTGCTGGTAGAGAGCGAAAGCCTATTCAACGACGGGGTGGCCGCGGTGCTGTTCGGCCTTGTCCTGCTATGGGCCGAGGGCCGGGCCTTCACCCTGCCCGATGCCGTACAAGCCTTGGGTTGGTCGGCCGGGGGAGGCTTCGCCATCGGGCTTCTGTGCGGGGCGGCGGCGCTGCTCGTGGCGGGCCGCAGCACCGACCACCTGGTGGAGACGGCTATCAGCGCCGCCGCCGCCTATGGCTCGTTCCTGCTCGCCGAGCGCTTGCGCGCCTCGGGCGTGCTGGCCACCGTCGCCGCCGGATTGCTCATGGGAAACCTGACGACGGCAGGCGGAAAGCGCGGCCGATGGCTTTCCGAGCGCGGCGCGGCCTTTCTTGTCGAGTTTTGGGACTTCGCCGCGTTCATCGCCAATTCCTTGATCTTCCTGCTCATCGGCTTGGCGCTGGCCAGCTTATCCTTCGCCGAGGCCGGCGTGCCGACCCTTGCCATCGCCATCGCCTCGGTGCTGGCCGGCCGCCTTGTGGCCGTCTATCCGGTCTGCCTGCTGTTCCATCGCTCGGCGCGAGCCATTTCGCTCGGCCAGCAACATGTCCTGTGGTGGGGCGGACTGCGCGGCGCGCTTGGTCTGGCTCTGGCCTTGTCACTGCCCCGCTCGCTGCCGCTGCGCGACCAGATCGTGGTCGCCACCTTCAGCGTGGCCGCTTTTTCCATCCTGGTGCAAGGGCTGACCATGCCCTATCTGCTGAAAGCCCTGGGCTTCCTGCCGGCAAGCCGGTAGGCCCCAGGACGCCGTTCCTTTGGCCTCGGTGGCCGCGATTCGGAGGCAAGGCGGCGACGATTGCGCGGAGGTAGGCCGCCAATGGATGTCCCTCGGACGACGATGCCTTAGGATCCTCCTTCTTCAGAAACTGAAACGGAGACACACCCGCCATGCATCGCGCGGGGCCCGTGGCTCGTCTATTGTTACGCTTCATCCTCTTGACCCTGGTGTGCTCGGCGACGGCCCAGCTGGGCTCGGCCATGGCGACGCTGCACAACACCCTTGCACCGCTGTGGCTCACTTCCGGATTGGCCATGGGCGCGTTCGCCCTATGGGGAAGCCGGCTGTGGCCGGCCTTGCTGATCGGTGCCCTATGGGCCGACCTGTCCGCCGGGATTCCCGCGGCCACGGCGGTCGGCATCACTGCCGGCAACACGCTGGGCGCCCTTCTGGGTGCGAGGATCCTGAGGCAATCGGGGATTTCGGGCGAGTTGACCAGACCGCGCGACGGAGTGATGGTCATGGCCGCGGCAGGGGCGGCAGCCGTGCTGTCATCCGTCGTCGGGACGCTCTGCCTTTCCCTGGCCGGTCTCAGCCCCTGGCCGGAGTTCCTTTCCGCCAGCCTGGTCCGCTGGCTCGGTCATTTCGTCGGAGCGGTGCTGATGACGCCGCTGGTGTTGGCCTGGCTCGGCCGACCGGCGCTGGAAAGCAGCCGCTCCCATAGGGGAGAATCGGCGTCCCTGCTGGCTCTGGTGACTGCCGCAACCGCCCTGGCCTTCAGAGGCGACCGCGTGTGGGCCTGGCTGGGCATGGGCCACGTTTCCCCCGCCCTGTTCGTCATCCCGGTTCTGGTCTGGGCGGCCCTCCGCCTTCCCCCGCGGGGAAGCATCCTGGCCTTGGTCGCCATGTCCACCATGGCCGTGTGGTTCACCATCGACGGCTTCGGCCCGTTCACCCATGACCCGCTGGTCGACGATCTGCTGGAACTGCAGTTGATGCTGGCCGCCGTCGGCGGCACCTTGCTCATCCTGGGCAGCGCCATTGCCGAACGCGACCGCGTGGCCGGCGAACTGGCCCGGGCGAAGCACCGGGCCGACGAGGCGAACCTGGCCAAGTCGCGGTTCGTCGCGGCGATTCGCCACGATTTGGGACAGCCGCTGCAAGCGGCCGAGCTATTTCTTACCGCTTTGCGGAGCCGGGTCTCGGCCGAGAGCGAGCGCGCCCTTGTCGACCGCACCACCGGATCGCTCAGGGCGATGGCCGGCGCGCTGAGCGCGCTCAACGACATCACAGCCGTAGAGTGCGGTCTGGTCCACCCCGACCCGGTGACCTTCCCCATCGCCGAACTCCTATGCCAGTTGGCCGAGGAATACCAGGTCCAGGCGAAGCAGCGTGGCCTTCGGTTCCGTTACGTTCCCGGATCCTCCACCGTCACCACCGACCGTCAACTGCTCGGCCGCATCCTTCGCAACATCCTCTCCAATGCCCTGCGCTACACGGCGACCGGCGGCATCCTGCTGGGCAGCCGGCCGGCCGCCGGGGCCCTGCGCATCGAAATCTGGGATACCGGGCCGGGCATTCCACCGGACGAACGGGAAGCCATCTTCGAGGCATTCCGCCGCGGCACCACGGCCAGCGGTGCGGCGGCCGAGGATGACGCCGGTCTCGGCCTTGGCCTGGCGACCGTCCGGCAGCTGGCGTCGGTGCTGGGGCTGACCGTGGGGGTTCGTTCCGCCGTCGGCAAGGGTTCGGTATTTTCGGTGCTGATTCCCTCTTCGGCACGGCCTCAGGAACGTCGGCCGGCGGAGAACGCCGCCAATTCGGCGAATTCGGTACCTCGCATTGTTTATTTTTCTCCCACGACGCATTCGCATATTTCTGACCTGGCACAAGGCTGCAAGGTGATAAACTAATTCCCATTCGCGTACCGCCCGTTCAGCGGGGCCCATCAGGAGAATGAAAATTTTGCCTGGCGCCGGCCTCCTTCCGGATCACCGGATCGGTCTGCCACAATTGTCTCTGTTGGGGCTGGCGGTGGGGCTTGTCACCGGCGGCGGGGCCGTCGTATTCCGCCTGTTGATCGGGCTGATCCACAACCTGCTCTTCCTCGGCCACCTTGCGGCGCGGTACGACGCCAACCAGTTCACGCCGCCCAGCCCGTGGGGCGCCCTGGTCATCCTGGTGCCGGTCGTCGGCGGGCTGGGCGTGACCTTTCTGGTCTCTCATTTCGCCCCCGAAGCCAAGGGACATGGCGTACCCGAGGTGATGGACGCGATCTACTACCAGGCTGGGGTCATCCGGCCGGTGGTGGCGGTAATCAAATCGCTGGCCTCCGCACTGGCAATCGGCAGCGGCGCCGCGGTGGGACGCGAAGGTCCGATCATCCAGATCGGTTCGGCGCTGGGCTCCACCTTGGGGCAGTTCATCCCGATGACCCCCGGCCAGCGAATCACCCTGGTGGCGGCCGGCGCCGGCGCCGGTATCGCCGCCACATTCAACACGCCGATCGGCGGTGTAATGTTCGCCGTCGAGTTGTTGCTGCCGGAAATCGGTGTGGACAGCTTCCTGCCGGTGGCCATCGCCACCGGCGCGGCGACCTTCGTCGGCCGCTATATCCTGGGAGACCAGCCGGCGTTCCTGGTACCGCCTCTGGCCCCGTTGCAGAATGTCCGTTTCAACCTGATCACCCTGGCGCTGTACGCCGTCCTCGGCATCGCCAGCGGCGTCGCGGCGGCCCTGTTCATTCGCGGCCTGCAGTGGAGCGAGGACTATTTCGACCGGATCAACAACCGCTACGGCCGGCACGCCCTCGGCATGCTGCTGGTCGGGGTGATGATCTATGCTCTGCAGCGAAGCTTCGGGCATTATTTCGTCGAAGGCGTCGGCTACGCCACCGTCCAGGCCATCCTGGACGATCACTACGGCCTCGGCGGCTTTCTGGTGCTGCTGTTCGCCTGCAAACTGGTCGCCACGTCCTTGAGCCTTGGGTCCGGCTCATCCGGCGGCATCTTTTCGCCGTCACTGTTCCTCGGTGCCACCCTGGGCGGAGCATTCGCCTCGGCGATCCTGGCGGTGGCCCCCACCGCCCCGGTCAGCATCCCCGCCTTCGCCATGGTCGGCATGGGCGCCGTCGTCGGTGGCGGTATCGGGGCCGCCATGACCGCGGTCACCATGATCTTCGAAATGACGCGGGCATACGGCATCGTCATGCCGATGATCGTGGCCGTCGCCTTGAGCCTGGGTGTCCGCCGGCTGCTGTCGGCGGAAAGCGTCTACACCCTGAAGCTGATCCGCCGCAACCATCCCGTGCCGAAGGCGCGCCACGCCAATATGTTCCTTGTCAATTCGGCCAAGGATGTAATGGATCGCAACGTGATCATCCTTCCCGCCGAAACACCCTTCGCCGACCTGCTGCACCGGCCGGACTGTCGGGACGCCATGGTTCACGTCCTGGCGGCCCGCAACGGCCGCATCGTCGGCGCCGTGCGCGTCAACACCGCGCTCCGCCGCGGCATCGAGGACGTGCAGGGCGGCATCACCATCGGCGACGTCGCCCGCTGGCGCTTCGTCGTCGCCCGCCAGGACGATGTCATGTTCGACGTCATCGCGCGGCTGTGGCGCAAGCGGGCATCGATGGCGGTCGTCGTGCGCGACAGCGGCCGGCCCTGTACCGCCAACGTGGTCGGTATCATCACCAAGGAGCACGTGGCCGACGCCGTTGCCGCCACGGTAAAGGGCTATCGATAGGTCTCCTCCATTCAGTCAGTTGGCCATCCCGGTCAGCCTTGGGCCGGATGACGGCCCCTGGTCTCCGGACAATGCCGTGAAGCCCCTCGTCGGCGCCGCCCTCGCTCTGCGCTGAATATCAACAGCCCTCAGACCAGCGCCATCGCCAGGACGCTCGCCGCCATGGCGGCTGTGGCCAGCCAGCCGATGACCCGCAGGGGTCTGGAAATGACCACCGGCCCCATCACCTCGTTCCGACTGGACATCAGCATCATGCAGACCATCACCGGCACCGCCGCCACCCCGTTGATCACCGCCGTCAGGAACAGTGCCTTGATCGGGTTGATGCCGACGACGTTGGCGGCGGCGCCAAGCAGCGTGGCCACCGCCACCGTGGCATAGAATGCCTTGGCTTCCCGCGGCTTGCGCTGCAGGCCGACCGGCCATTTACGGGCTTCGCCGATGGCATAGGCGGCCGACCCGGCCAGAACCGGTATTGCCAACAGGCCGGTGCCGATCACCCCCAGGGCGAACAGCAGATAGGCCAGGTCACCGGCGATCGGCCGCAAGGCCTCGGCCGCCTGCGCCGCCGTTTCGACATGGGTCGTGCCGGCGACATTCAGCGTAGCCGCTGCGGTGACCATGATGGCCAGCGCGACGAGATTGGAGAAGGCCATGCCCAGACAGGTATCGATGCGGATCCGCTGCACCGCCTGCGGTGCCTGCTCGGGAGCCACCACCAGCGGGTCGCGGGCAGGAATGTCGCGGATATCCTCGGCCTCCTGCGAGGCTTGCCAAAAGAACAGATAGGGGCTGATGGTGGTGCCGAAGACGGCGACGATCGTGGTGAAATAATCGGGCTGCCATGCGATCGGGGGAATGAAGAAGCTCCGCGCCAGATCCCCCCAGGACACGCGCGCCGTGACCAGCGTGCCGAAATAGGCGAACAGACTCAGCGACAGCCATTTCAGGACCCGCACGTAGCGGGAATATTTCAACAATACCTGCATGGCCACGCAGCCCAGGCCGAACAGCAGAATGTAAGCCTGCCGCGGTCCCGGCAGGAATAAGCCGAGCACCTCGCCCATCGCCGCCAGGTCGGCACCGATGTTGATGGTATTGGCCAGCAGCAGCAGGACGACGATGCCTTGCAGCAGCCAGTTGGGGTAATAGCGCCGCAGATTGCCGGCAATGCCGCGTCCGCTGGCGCGGCCGATGCGGGCGCTTATTTCCTGGATCACCACCATCAGCGGATAGGTGAACAGCAGCGTCCAGGTCAGGCCATAGCGAAACTGGGCCCCGGCCTGCGAATAGGTGGCGATGCCGCTGGGATCGTCGTCCGAGGCGCCGGTGATCAGCCCGGGCCCCAGGACCTCCAATAGCCGCGGCTTGGAAGGGCCGACGACCTGGTGGGACAGGCCGTCTTCACGTAACGGTTCGATCATCGGTCCACCGAGGCGGGGGGATGACGGGACATCCCGAGCACCTGTCCAACGCGCTTGCCCCACCCGGTGTTTCCTCGGCGGCGGACGGCCCCCTTATCGACCCGCCTCCCTGTTCCCATTTCCATTGCCATGCAAGCAAGGGAGGCGACTCATGTCCGAACTGCCGGTGGTCAAGGTGCTTGGCTTTGCCGGAAGCCTGCGCCAGGGCTCCTACAACAGGATGGCATTGCGCACCGCGGGAGAGATGCTTCCCGAGGAGATGACGCTCGAGGTCTTCGATATCTCCCCCGTCCCACCCTACAATGAAGATGTCCGGGAACTGGGCTTCCCGCCGCCGGTCCAGCTGTTCCGCGAACGCATCGCCGCAGCCGATGCGCTGCTCATTGTCACGCCCGAGTACAACTATTCCGTGCCTGGTGTCCTGAAAAATGCCATCGATTGGGCCTCACGCCCGCCGAACCAGCCCTTCGATGGCAAGCCTGTGGCCATCATGGGGGCAAGCCCGAGCATGCTGGGAAGCGGGCGGGCCCAGTATCACCTGCGGCAGATCTGCGTCTACCTCAACATGCTGCCGCTGAACCGGCCCGAAGTGATGATCTCGCAGGCCCACACCCGCTTCGACCAGGCCGGCAGGCTGAATGACGAGGCGACCCGCAAGTTCATCGGCGACCTGATGCTGGCCTTGCGCGACTGGACCCGTTTATTGGCCCGGGGACGAGAATAGGCGGTATTGGAAAGTCACCACCACGGCAGAAAGACGGGAAAGCCCGGAGTGAAGAAAACATGCGCAAAGGCGCAAGAGTTTCCTTTCCGGGTCTCCCACGTCTCTTCATCCCTTGCCGCGATGAAAGCTGGCCTCAGCTCAGCACGAGCAGCAGGTCCTTGGTCTCCATCTGCTGGCCGACGGCGGCGACGATGCGCTCGACGGTGCCGTCATGCTCGGCGTTCACCGTGGTTTCCATTTTCATCGCTTCAAGAGCCAGTAGCGGTTCGCCGCGCCGGACCTTCTGGCCGACCTTGACATCGAGCTTGACCACCAGGCCGGGCATAGGCGCCGCCACATGGGTGCGATTGCCTTCCTCAGCCTTGGGATGGGGCGGCCGCGCCGGAGCGATGGCGCGGTCGGTCACCTTCACCGTGCGGGGTTGGCCGTTCAGTTCGAAGAACACCGTCCGACGCCCCGCTTCATCGGGGTCGCCAACCGCCAGGAAGCGGATGATCAGGGTCTTGCCCGGCTCAAGGTCGACGGCGATCTCGTCGCCACGCTGCATACCGTAGAAGAATGTCCCGGTCGGCAGGGTCGACAGATCGCCACAGCGCCGCCGGATTTCGGCAAATTCGGTGAAAACCTTGGGGTACATCAGCCAGGAGGCGAGGTCTTCGTCGTCCAGCTTGCGGCCGACCTTGTGCTCGGCCGCCTGTCGCTCGGCTTCCAGGTCGATCGGCGGCAGGGCCTCGCCGGGGCGGACGGTGATGGGGAGGGCCCCCTTCAGCACCTTGGACTGCAGCCCGGTCGGGAAACCGCCGGCCGGCTGGCCCAGTTCGCCCTTCAACAACGATACCAGCGACGCCGGATAAGCCACCGGATGCTCGGGATCCAGCACCTGTTCGGGCGAAAGCTCGCTGGTCACCATCATCAACGCCATGTCCCCGACCACTTTGGAGGTGGGAGTCACCTTGACGATGTCGCCGAGCATCCGGTTGACCTCGGCGTAGGCCCGCGACACCTCACCCCAGCGGTGGTCGGGAATGCCCAAGGCCCGGGCCTGCTCGCGCAGGTTGGTGTATTGCCCCCCCGGCATCTCGTGGGCATAGACGTCGGCGGTGCCGGAGCGGATGTCGCTCTCGAAGCCCACATAGTTGCGCCGCACCTCTTCCCAGTAATGGGAAAGCCTGGTCAGCGCCGCCACGTCAAGGCCGGTATCCCGCGGCCCGAAGCGAAGAGCGGCGACGATCGACCCCAGAGGCGGCTGAGAGGTCAGACCGGAGAAGGAATCCATCGCCGCGTCGACGGCATCCACCCCCGCCTCCACCGCGGCCAATACCGCAGCGGCCGAGAGGCCGCTGGTGTCGTGCGTGTGGAAATGGATCGGCAAGCCGGTTTCCTGCCGCAGCGTGCCGACCAACAGCTTGGCCGAGGCCGGCTTGCACAGGCCGGCCATGTCCTTGATGCCAAGGATGTGCGCACCCGCCGCCTCCAACTGCTTGGCCAGGCCGACGTAATATTTCAAGTCGTATTTCGACCGCGCCGGATCCAGCAGGTCCCCGGTGTAGCAGATGGCAGCCTCTGCCAGCTTGCCGGTCTCGCGGACGGCATCAATCGACAGGCGCATGTTATCGACCCAATTGAGCGAGTCGAAGATGCGGAACAGATCGACGCCGCCGGCCGCCGCCCGGTGGATGAAATAGCGTACCACGTTGTCGGGATAGTTGGCGTAGCCCACGGCATTGGCCGAACGCAGCAGCATCTGCAGGAGGATATTGGGAATGGCCTGGCGCAGCCTGGCCAGGCGCTCCCACGGGTCCTCCTTGAGGAATCGCATGGCGACGTCGAAGGTGGCACCGCCCCAGCATTCCACCGAGAACAGGTCGGGCAGCAGACGGGCATAGGCGGGCGCTACGGCCAGCATGTCGGCAGTCCTCAGCCGGGTGGCGAGCAGCGACTGGTGGCCGTCGCGGAAAGTGGTGTCGGTGACCAGGACCCGCGCCTGCTCGCGCATCCAGCGCGCGAAGCCCTCCGCTCCCAGTTCTTCCAGGCGCTGTTTGCTGCCCGCCTTGATGGATAAGTCGGCGACAGCCGGCGGGTGGGGCTGGGTCGGCCGGGCCGGCACGGAGCGGCCTTTGACCTCCGGGTTGCCGTTGACCAGCACGTCGGCGATGAAGGACAGGAGCTTGGTGGCACGGTCGCGGCGCGGCGGGTGGCGAAACAGCTCGGGCGTATTATCGATGAATCGAGTCGTATAGCGGCAGGCGCGGAACTCCGGATGGCCGATCACCGCCCCCAGGAAGGTCAAGTTGGTCGCCACGCCGATAATGCGGAATTCCTTGAGCGCGCGGCCCATTCGCGCGATGGCCTCGTCGGGGGTCGGAGCCCAGGCGGTCACCTTTTCCAGAAGCGAGTCGTAGAAGCGGGTGATGATGGCGCCGGCAAAGGCAGTGCCGCCGTCCAGGCGGATACCATAGCCGGTGGCGCCACGATAGGCGCCGAGATGGCCATGATCGGGGATGAAATTGTTGTTGGGATCCTCGGTGGTGATGCGGCATTGCAGGGCGTGGCCGTTCAGCCGGATGTCTTCCTGCGCCGGCACACCCGATTCCGGGCGGCCGATGGAAGCGCCCTGGGCGATGCGGATCTGCGCTTTCACGATGTCGATGCCGGTAACCATTTCGGTCACCGTATGCTCCACCTGGATGCGCGGGTTGACCTCGATGAAATAGAACTTGCCGCTGTCGGCGTCCTGCAGGAACTCCACTGTGCCGGCATTGACATAGCCCACCTTGCGCGCCAGCCTGAGGGCGGCATCGCAGAACGTCCGACGGTCCGGCTCGGCCAGATAGGGAGCGGGCGCCCGCTCCACGACCTTCTGGTTGCGCCGCTGGATTGAGCAGTCGCGTTCGAACAGGTGGACGATGGTGCCGCGCCAGTCGCCGAGGATCTGCACTTCGATGTGGCGGGCCCGGCGGACCAGCTTCTCGACATAGACGTCGTCGTTGCCGAAAGCCGCCTTGGCTTCGCGCTTTGCCACCGGCAGCATGGCGCAAAGCTCGGCCTCGTTTTCCACAACCCGCATGCCGCGCCCACCGCCGCCCCAGCTGGCCTTCAGCATCAGCGGATAGCCGATGGCGGCGGCCAGACGCGCCGCCTCGGCCATGTCGTCGGGCAGCGGCCCGGTGGCCGGCATCACCGGCACGCCGGCGGCCTGGGCGAGGACGCGGGCCTCCACCTTGTTGCCCAGCTGGCGCAAGACCTTCGGCGACGGTCCGATGAACAGAATGCCGGCATTGGCGCAGGCCTCGGCGAAACTTGGATTTTCCGCCAGAAAGCCATAGCCGGGATGGATGGCGTCGGCACCGCAGTCCTTGGCCGTGCGGATGATGCCGGGAATGTCCAGATAGGCCTCGACCGGGCCCAGTCCCTGGCCGATCAGATAGCTTTCGTCCGCCTTGAAGCGGTGCAGGGCGAAGCGGTCCTCCTGCGAGTAGATGGCGACCGTGCCGATGCCCAGCTCGGTCGCGGCGCGGCAGACACGAATGGCGATCTCGCCGCGATTGGCGACCAGCAGTTTACGGACGGATCGTGTGTTAGCCATGGCTTTCCCCTGCTTCAGGCTTCAATGGTGTCTTCGCTCGCCGGTGTCGCGGGCGCGTCGGCCAGCAGCACCCGGCAACGCAGATAGCCGATGGTGGCCGCAAGCGCGGCGAAGGCCGCGAGGGCGATGATCCCGCGGTCGAAATTGTCGTTGATGTCGGTGATGTCGCGCAGCAGCACGACGATGCCGACCTGATGCTGGCCGATGTCGAGCAGCGGCCGGGTGGCCAGGCTGTAGACGCGGCGCCCGGCGTCCGACGGAATGACCGCCTCGTGGACCGAGGAACCGTCTTCGAGCCGCAAGCCGACGGCGGCCGGAATGGACTGCAGCGTTTGCGCCACGGCCACCATCGAGACCAGTTCATCCCAGCTGTCCTTCCGGCCGCTCAGCCGCTCCCCCTCTTCCCACTTGTCACGTTGGAGGAGGTCCTTGCGCACCAGCACCAGCAAGTCGACGTTGAGGACGCGGTGCACCGTGTCGACCAACGGCGCCGCATCCTTGCCCAGTTCGACGAAGCCGATCAGCCGCCCCTGATCATCGCGCCACGGCAGGAGGACGCGCAAGGTCAGCGTCCCTAAGGCACTGAGATCCAATCCATAGGGCGAGCCGCCGCTTTCCGCCGCGTCGAACAGCGACAGGCGGTCGACGACCTGACCGTTGCGCCCCGCGCGCTCCAGCTTGACAAAGGTCGACCGGTCGGGCCGGCTGACATAGAGGTGACCCACTCCCAGCTGGGTCTGCAGCCGTTCAAACAGCGGCCGGATGCGCCGCCGCAGCGCCGCCGGATCGTTCGCCTCGATCGCCCGGCGCAAATCGGCATCGCCGGTCAGGGCATCGATGGCGGCGCGCATCAAGGCGGCCTCTTCGCCGAGACGCAGATGCAACAGCCGATCGGCCTTGCGAGCAGCCCGCTCACCGGCTTCCCGTTTGGCCTGCTGTTGCGAAACGATTGCGGCGAGGACGAATGCGGCGACGATTACCGCCACCACCAAGGTGAAAGCCGCCAGGACCTGTGTCCTGACTTTCGCCAATCCTTGGGGCTCGACTTCGAGGCCCTTCACGGCGGCTCCCCTCCGCTGCTCATGACAAAGGCGATTGGGTAACATCATCGGGGGGGGTGGAGAAGCAGAATCGGCGCCATCGCCGATTTTCACGGTGCTGGTTGCCGAATGGTGGCAGGCGCGATCCGCTATCTCCACCCGCCGGGCAAGGACGCAATCAAGACGCCCTGAACCTGGCGATCGCATCGGTAAACAAGCTTCGGCGGGATGGCTCGCCGGCATTGTTTAGAATGACACTGTTTCGCCAACGCTCCGCTTCGGGCGCTTGGTGCTCAAGCATCTGCATAAAGCAGCCCACAAGTTATTGAATTGTGATGACAAGCTGACCACGTGGGCTTAACGGCTCTGAGATTAATCGAGCACACTATTCTAGAATTACTAGAAAATAAGCAAATATGAAGGAGTTACAGCGCATTCGGAAAGACTCCCCTTGTCCGCTTTTTCACAGCTATACTATCCTTCCCAATGAAGAGGCTGCTTTCGGCCGTACCGAAGCCGCCATAACCTCCGGAGGAGCAGGTGGACGAAGCCACTCGCCTCAGGGAACTGGTCCGATACGCGGTACTCGACACACCGCCTGAGCCGAATTTCGACCGGATAACATCGATCGCTGCCGCCGTATTCGATCAGCCAATTTGCACGATGGCCTTTGCCGACGCGGAGCGGCACTGGTTCAAATCGCGTTACGGGGTGACCGCGACCGAAATGCCGCGGCAGCTGTCATTCTGCAATTGCACGATCCGCGGCGACGACGTGTTCGTGGTGCGCGACGCCCTGGCCGATCCGCGCTTCATTGACGCGCCGGTGGTTGTCGGCCCGCCCCATGTGCGCTTCTACGCCGGAGCTCCGCTGATCGTTCCCAGCGGGGCGCCGATCGGCACCCTGTGCGTGCTGGGGCCGGAGCCGAGCGACTTCGATGCCAAGCAACGGCGGGTCCTGCTGGATCTGGCGCATACCGCGGTGGAACTTCTGGAAGCCCGCTCGCGGCAAATGAGACTGACCGAACGTTCGGTCGAGATCGCCCATCTGGCGCAGCACGATCCGCTGACCAAGCTGGCCAACCGCCGCCTGTTCAGCGAACATATGGAAGAGGCCATGTCGCAGGTCGGCGACGAGCGACAGGTCGCCGTCCTGTTCATCGACCTCGACCGTTTCAAGCCGGTCAACGACAGCCTCGGACACCGGGCCGGGGATACCCTGCTGCAGCAGGTGGCGGAGCGGCTGCTGGCCAACCTTCGTTCCACCGACAAGGTGGCCCGCATCGGCGGTGACGAATTCGCCGTGATCCAGCTTGGCCCGCAAGCCCGCCGCCATGCGGCCGACATGGCGGTCCGCCTGATCACCGCCCTGAGCGAACCCTATCAGGTCGAGGGCCGCACCGTATCCATCAGCGCCAGCATCGGCATCGCCCTGATCGACCAGAGGCAACCCTGGCACGATCAGATCTTTCGACACGCCGACAATGCGCTCTACCAGGCTAAGTCACGCGGGGGCGGCACCTACTGCTTCTACGAGGCCGGCTCGTCATAGCCGGACCCTTGGGCCGGGCACCCAGGCCGCCGCCGGACGCGCTGCCTCCCACCGGTCTTGCAGTTCGGCCGAAGCCGACTAAACTGAACGGTATGGTCGGTTAGACGAGGCCGGTATGACACAAATGGGGGAACAGGGCGGCGCCCGCGCCAAGGTCGCGGACGCCAAGCGCCGTCGGCGCAAGCAGTTCAGGATCTTCGGCGCGGTGGTGACGGTGGCGGCGATCGGCGGCGGCATCTACTGGTTCGCCACGCGCAATCTGGAAAGCACCGACGATGCCTTCATCGAGGCCGACGTGGTGCAAATCGCGCCACAGGTCGGCGGCATGGTGGCGGCGTTGCACTTCACCGACAACCAATGGGTCCAGCGCGGCCAGCCGCTGATCGAAATCGACCCGCAGGATTACCAGGCACAGCTGGACTCGGCCAAGGCCAACCTGGCCGTCGCCCTGGCTGCCCGGCAGGCGGCCGAAGCCGATCTGGATTTAACCCGGAAAACCACCGGCGCGGCCATCGACCAGGCCCGGCACGGGGTCGAGGAAGCCAAGGAACTGGTGTCGGAGGCGCGCCAGCAGGCCGACGCGGCGAGTGCCGACGCAACACGCGCGGCGAGCGACGTCAAACGCTATCAGAGCCTGCTGCATTTCGGCGGGGCGTCGCAACAGCGCTTCGAGCAGGCCGAGGCTGACGCCCGGGCGACCAACGCCCGCTGGCGAGCCGCGCAACTGGCCGGCACCGCCGCCGTCGCGCAGGAAGCACAGGCCAGGGCCAAGCTGGTCGACGCTCTGGCGGCGCCGCAGCGGATCGCCCAGAAGGAGGCTCAACTGGCCAACGTCACGGCGAAAGTGCAACAGGCCCGGGCCGAGTTGCAGGCCGCCGAATTGAATCTCTCCTACACCCGGATCGTCGCGCCAAGCTCGGGGCGGATGGCTAAGCGGGCGGTGAACGTCGGCGACGTGGTGCAAAAGAATCAGGCCCTGGCCGCGTTGGTGGTCGATCCGCCCTGGGTGATCGCCAACTTCAAGGAAACCCAACTGACCCGCATGCGGCCCGGCCAGCCGGTTTCGGTGCGGGTGGACGCTCTGCCCCGGCACCTCTTCCACGGGCGCGTCGACAGCTTCCAGCCAGGAACCGGGGCGCGATTTTCTCTGCTGCCGCCGGAAAACGCCACGGGCAACTATGTCAAGGTGGTGCAGCGGGTGCCGGTGAAAATCGTCTTCGATCACCTTGACGACCAGTTGGTGCATCAATTGGCACCAGGAATGTCGGTGGTCCCCGAGGTCGACGTCGCCGCCAAGCCGGGCACGGGAAAGTGACGCGCTCCGCCAAGCCGATGATCAATCCTTGGCTGATCGCCCCGCTGGTGGCGCTGGCCGCGTTCATGGAGGTGCTCGACATCTCCATCGCCAATGTGTCGCTTCAGCACATCGCCGGCGACCTGTCCGCCGGCCAGGACGAATCCACCTGGGTGCTGACCTCCTATCTGGTGACCAACGCCATCGTCCTGCCGGTGTCGGGCTGGCTATCCTCGGTGATGGGCCGCACCCGCTTCTTCGTCGCCTGCATCATCGGCTTTTCCGTCAGTTCGCTGGCCTGCGGACTGGCGCCGACACTGGGGCTGCTGATCGTCTTCCGGGCCATCCAGGGGCTGACCGGCGGAGGGCTGCAACCAAGCTCGCAAGCCATCCTGGCGGATACCTTTCCACCCCGCCAGCGAGGCATGGCGTTCGCCCTTTACGGCATGGCGGTAGTCTTCGCCCCGGCCATCGGGCCGACATTGGGCGGCTGGATCACCGACAATTTCACCTGGCGCTGGGTGTTCCTGCTGAACGTCCCGGTGGGCATCGTGCTCACCTTCCTGGTGGTTTCTCTGCTGGACGACCCGCCCGCCCTGGTCAAGGCGCGGGCGGAGAAGCTGCGCCAGGGGCTGAAGGTGGATTACCTGGGGTTCCTGCTGCTGGCCGCCGGCCTCGGCCTGCTGCAGGTCGTGCTCGACAAGGGCGAGCAGGACGACTGGTTCTCCTCGCCCTTTATTTTCTGGCTGAGCATCATTTCCGTACTGTCGCTGGTCGCCTTCGTCATCTGGGAACTGGGCCAGGAAGACCCCATCGTCGATCTGCATCTGCTGCGGGACCGCAATTTCGGCGTGGCCAACCTGCTGATGTTCCTGCTGGGCTTCATTCTGCTGGGCAGTACCGTCCTGCTGCCCGAGCTGGTGCAGCGGCTGTTCGGCTATACGGCGACACTCGCCGGGCTGGTGCTGACGCCGGGTGGGCTGTCGATCATCCTGGTGATGCCGCTGGTGGGCAAGATGGTCTCGGTCACCGACCCGCGCAAGCTGATCGCGCTCGGCCTGTTCATCTGCGCCATGGCGCTGTTGCGCATGACCGCCTTCGATCTAGGGACCGACTACGGCACCTTCGTGTGGGCCCGCATTTATCAGGCGCTGGGGCTTTCGCTGCTGTTCATCCCGATCAACACCGCGGCCTTCCTCGGCGTGCCCCCGGACAAGAGCAGCGCCGCCTCGTCGCTGATCAACGTATCGCGCAATCTCGGCGGCAGCTTCGGCATCTCCCTGGTGATCACCGCCCTGTCACGCTATGCGCAGGCCCACCAGACCACGTTGGTGGCACACGCAAGCCCGCTCAACCCCGCCTTCCGGCAGTCGCTCGGCCAGCTGACCCGCGATTTCCAGCTCCATGGCGGCGGCGCCGCCGAGGCGTCCGCCAAGGCCACCGGGACGATCTACCAAATGATCGGCCAGCAGGCGCAGATGCAAGCCTTCATCGACGATTTCCGGATGCTCGCCATGATCTTCCTGGCGGTCATCCCGTTCGTCTTCATCATGAAGAAGGGTGTTCCCCATGGCCCGGGGCCGGCGGCGCACTGATCACCGCTTCCGGCCAGGGATTGCTCCCATCGGCCAGCCAGCGCAGAGTTGCCGCCCAGAAACCCTCGCGGTGACGGGTGTGGAACAGATTGAAATGCCCGATGGATTGGGCGCCAAAGTCACTCGGCCGCAGTAACACCTGGTGGCGGGGGCTGCCACGATAGTAGCCGAGCCCCCGGCTGATGGCCGGTACGGTGCCGAACTCGTCGTCGGACAGGCCGACCGCCAGGATGGGTGCTCGCACCGCGGCGAACCGGGCCAGGATCGCTTCGCGCTCGAACGGCGGATAGCTCGCTTCCATGCGGGCGCGGCGGAAGCTCCATTCGAACGCCACACCGGCCGGAAGATCCTCCAGCCAGCCCAGGCGGCGCCCGGGAAAATAACCGCACATGGCGGTGAAGGCGGGCATCGCCACGTGCCACTTCAGGAGCAGCGCCAGCCGCCTTGCCGGCGCGTAATCGCGCCAATAGGCATACTGCGCGCCGACGGTGAGAAGGCGGTCGACCCGGCTGCCGTTGACGGCGAACCCCGGCAGGAAGCCGCCGATGCTGTGCCCGACCACGGCCAACAAACCGTCCGGGTCGCGCTGCCGCGCCCACGCAACCGCCGCATCGAAATCGTACTCGCCCCAGTCGCGCCAGCGGAAACCCGCACCGCGCAGGCGGGCCGGCCGCGAGGCGCCGATGCCGCGATAGTCATAGGTCAGGACGGCGAACCCGTGGCTCGCCAAATAACGGGCATAGAAGTGATAGTAGCGCGCCAGGACGCCGGTCGCCGGATTGACGATTACCGTGCCCCGCCCGCCATCGGCCAGTGGGCGCCAGAGATGGCCATGCAGCCGGTAACCGTCCCGGCAGGCCAGGGACACGAGGTCCGCCGCAATTTCGACGGTCCCGATGTTCAAAGGACGATGCGGATCACGACCGCCACTGGCGGCAATCGCCACCTGGGCGTCCCCGGATGTGGTCTCATGGGCAAACCTGCGTGAAGGTCAGCCATCCACCCGGACGATGACGTCGACGCGCCGGATCAGCGTGCCTTCCGGTGCCTGTGGGACCCTGCTGACCGCCACCAGATGGCCGGGAATATCCTCGAGCCGGCCCGATTTCTCGTAGAAGAAGTGGTGGTGATCGGAGGTATTGGTGTCGAAATACGAGCGCCCGGCATCGACGACGATCTCTCGGAGCATTCCGGCGCCAGTGAACTGGTGCAGAGTATTGTACACCGTTGCCAGCGAAACCCGGATGTTGCTGGCCAGCGCTTCGCCGTGCAGTTGCTCGGCCGAGACGTGACGATCGAGGCCGTCGAACAGCAGTTTGGCCAAGGCCAGACGTTGGCGGGTGGGCCTTAGACCAGCGGCGCGAAGCCGGTCAAGCGCCTGACTGAAGGGTCGGTGACTGATGATGGTCATAGCGGCTCGACCTCTCAACGAATTGCAATCCCTTAATATTAAAAAATCGCTCATTTATCAATTGGAATCGCCATGCGGGCGAGTCAAGACCTCATAAAAGACCATGTAGGTGAACATCCATTGCGCCATGACAACGCAGGATTTTAATCGCTTCCGGAGCCTGCTCGTCTTGCCGCAGGCGCACCCAAAGGACGATCCCGCCATGGTCCAGCTGGGACGCCAGCGCATCGGCGATCCGGCGGTCCAAGCGCCGGCCAAGCGCCGCACCGACCGCCGCCGTGGCCCCGCCGCCGACCACTCCGGCGGCAATGGCCGCCGCCGCCGCGCCGCCGGTGGCAAAGACCACACCGGCCACGGTCGTCGCGCCGAGATAACCGAGCAGTCCGGCCAGGGCCGAACGTCCTTCGACCCGCGTTTCGGAACTGATCCAAGCCCGGCGCGGCGCTCCGGGGTCGTCTTCAGCGACGTGGGTGTCCTGGTACCGGGCAAGCTTGTCGCGGACTGTCCCTTCGCTCGCCAACAAGCTGATGTCGGCATGATCAAATCCGTGGGTCAGCAACTCTTGGACGGTCCGTTCCAGTTCCTCCGCATCGGCGAAAACGCCGACGGCTTCCCGCGGCTGCTGTCCGCCTCCGATCGCCTCTGCCATGCCCGCCTCCTTCCGCCTCGTCGGAAAATCGCCACGTCGCTTCCACACGACGCGTCGGTCCGAGCCTGCCGCACAATATGGGCAGCGAGGCGGAGCCGCGGAAAGGAGGCCGGCCCCTCAGTTGCCGGTTTGAATCCGTTCGATGAGCTGACGCACCGTCGGAATGAACCCGCCCGCGTAGAACGGATCCGTGGCGAAACGGTGGGCGTTGTGGCCGGCGAACATCAGTTCCTGCTCGACATCGCCATCATGCACGATGTTTTGCAGGGTCTTTTGGATGCAGAACGACCGCGGGTCGGCCTTCTTGCCGGTGCTGCCGGTCTCTCCCTGCGACCAGTTGGAGAAGGCGCAGGCGGACAGGCAGCCCATGCATTCGGTCTGGTCGCGCCGGATCATCTCGGCTCGCCCGGGCGTGACGAAGATCAGGGTCGAGTCGGGCGTGCGCAACGGCTCGGCGAATCCGTCGCGGGCCCAGACTTCGGCCCGCTGCTTGTCGGCCGGGGTGACATAGACGACCCGACCGCGCAGGCCGATCGGCAATTCCGCAGTGTGGTCGCCAACGGCTTCCGTGGTGAAGGGAATCTGGTGATCGAGGCGTTGCACCAGTTCCTCGATGAAACCGTTCTTGACTGCCGAGGAATAGAATCCTGTCGGACTGAATTTGTGGAGCAGCACATCACCGGGCTTCAACTGCAGCAGGCGGCGTTTCCACGCAGGTGAAATGGGGCTTTCCTGGGTCAGCAGCGGCCTTGTCCCGAACTGGAAGGCGATCGGCCCCAGTTCGGGATTGTCGAGCCACTCGGCCCATTCGCGCAGGTACCAGACGCCGCCGGCCATGAAGATCGGCCGCTCGGGCGCTCCACATTGCCGCATGGCGTCCCGCAAGGCGCGGACACGGGGTAGCGGCGGCTGCGGCTCAAGGGGGTCTTCGGAATTGGAAAGGCCGTTATGGCCGCCGGCCAGCCAGGGGTCCTCGTAGACGACGCCGCCCATGAGGTCGGCATATTTGTGGTAGGCACGCTTCCACAGGGCGTTGAAGGCCCGCGCCGACGAGACGATGGGGTAGTAATGGACGCCGTAGGAGGCGGCGATTTCGGCCACCCGGTAGGGCATCCCGGCGCCGCAGGTGACCCCGTGCACCAGACCCTTCGCGCCTTCAAGAACACCGTGCAGGATATGCTCGGCCCCACCCATTTCCCACAGGACGTTCATGTGGATACGCCCTCGGCCCTGCGCCAGGTCATGGGCGATGCGGGCTTGGGCGATGCCGCCGCGGATTCCGTAGGCGATCAGTTCTTCGTGGCGCTCGCGCCGCGTCTTGCCATGATAGACGGCGGAAATGAGCTTGCCGCTTTCATCATAGAAATCGGCGTTGACGGCGGAAAAAGTCCCTACTCCGCCGGCCGCCGCCCAGGCGCCGGAGCTTTCCCCGTTGGAAACGGCGATCCCCTTGCCGCCTTCCACCAAGGGCAGGACCTCCCGACCGGAAATCGCTGTAGCCTTCAAGGATTTCACTTCGACGTCCACTCCCCACGGCAGGCGCATTCTCGACGGCCCGCCACTCTACTCCGGCAACATCGACATTTAAAGGTTGCCGGTATGACCTTCGGCGATCGGCAGCAACCGCTCCGGGCGATCACTGAACACCGCATCCACCCCGTAACCCCACAATGTCTCCGCCAGCCCCGGGTCATCGACCGTATAGGCCAACACCGCGAGACCAGCCCCCTTGATCGCCTGCACCAGCGTCGCCCGCAATTCGCCGGCGCGCGTATGCAGGCTGGTGCAACCGTACCGGCGAGCTTCGCCGGCCCAGTCGTCCGGCAGGCTGTCCACCAGCAGCCCGCGCGGCCAATCAGGCGCCGCCTCGGCCGCCGCAGCGAGCGCGCTGCGGGCGAAACTGGACACCAGGGGCGGCGGGCGGTTCGCCGGCCAGGTCTGCCGCGCCTGCGCCAGCGCCACCCGAGCCGTGCGCCCCCCCCTCGGCTCATCGGCCTTGACCTCCAGGCAAAGGCCCATTCCCAGCCCGGCAATAGCGGTCAGGGCCTCCTCCAAGGTGGGCAGCCGCTGCCCTCGGAAGGCCGCATCAAACCAGGCCCCGGCGTCCAACTGCCGCAAGGCCGCCAGAGGCGTCTCCACCAGGCGGCCGCGGCCGTTGGTGGTGCGCTCCAGACGGTCGTCATGGAATACCACCGGAACCCCGTCGGCCGAAAGCTGGACGTCCAATTCGACCCAGCGAACCCCCATTTCCGCCGCACGGCGAAAGCCCGCCAGGGTGTTTTCCGGCGCACTCCCGGCGGCACCGCGATGGCCGATCACCCGGGGTAGCCCCAGCCCACCCCGGGCTGAACCGTCATCGCAAGCGTCAGCGGAGGATCTCGTTGGTTCCACGAGATCCTTCCTCCGTACGGCCGTCAGGTTGACATGGCACGGAAATCACGCGTCCGCCTTCTCGTCCTTTTCCTTCTTCGTCAGATCTTCGCCGGTGGCCTGGTCGACCTGCTTCATCGACAGCTTGACCTTGCCGCGGTCGTCGAAGCCAATGACCTTGACCTTCACCGCATCGCCCAGCTTGACCACATCGGTCACCTTCTCGACGCGCCTCGGCGCGAGTTCGGAGACATGGACAAGGCCGTCACGGGATCCGAGGAAGTTGACGAAAGCGCCGAAGTCAACGGTTTTCACCACTTTGCCGTTGTAGATCACTCCGAGTTCCGGCTCGGCGACGATTCCCTTGATCCAGTCGATGGCGCGCTGCGCGGCGTTCCCGTCCACCGACGCCACCTTGATGGTGCCGTCATCCTCGATGTCGATCTTGGCGCCGGTCTGTTCGCAGATCTCGCGGATCACCTTGCCGCCGGTACCGATGACTTCGCGGATCTTGTCCTTGGGGATGGAGAAGGTGGTGATGCGCGGCGCGTTGTCACTGACCGCCTCACGCGCATGGTCGAGCGCCCTGCCCATCTCCTTCAGGATGTGCATCCGGCCGTCGCGGGCCTGGCCAAGGGCGATCTCCATGATCTCCTTGGTGATCGAGGTGATCTTGATGTCCATCTGCAACGCGGTGACACCCGCTTCGGTGCCGGCCACCTTGAAGTCCATGTCGCCCAGGTGGTCTTCGTCACCGAGGATGTCGGACAGCACGGCGAAGCCATCGGCTTCCTTGATCAGGCCCATGGCGATACCGGCCACCGGACGGGGCAGCGGCACGCCGGCATCCATCAACGCCAGCGACGAGCCGCACACCGTGGCCATCGAGGACGAACCGTTCGACTCGGTGATTTCGGAGACGATGCGCAAGGTGTAGGGGAAGGATTCCTTGGCCGGCAGGGTGGCATGAAGAGACCGCCAAGCCAGTTTGCCGTGGCCGATTTCGCGGCGCCCCGGCGAGCCCATGCGACCCACTTCGCCGACCGAGTAGGGCGGGAAGTTGTAATGCAGCATGAAGTGCTCGCGGTATTCGCCTTCCAGCGCGTCGATGATCTGTTCGTCCTGCCCGGTTCCCAAGGTGGCGACCACCAGGGCCTGGGTTTCGCCGCGAGTGAACAGAGCCGAACCATGGGCCCGCGGCAGAACGCCGACTTCGGCCTCGATGGGACGCACCGTCTTGGTGTCGCGGCCGTCGATACGCCGGCCGGTCTTCAGGATATTGCCGCGCACGACCTCGGATTCGAGAGCCTTCAGCACTTCGGGGGCGACGGCCAATTCATCGGCGGAGTCGCCCAGCAAGGCGAGACCCTTCTGCTTGACTTCGGCGACCTTGGCGTAGCGTTCCTGCTTTACGACGACCTTATAGGCGTCCGCCAGGGCGTCGACGATGCCGCCTTCGACCAGCTTCTGCCGGACCGACGCCACTTCGGGCGCCGGCGCCGCCAGTTCCCACGGCTCCTTGGCGCATTGCTCGGCCAATTCGATAATCGCCTTGATCACCGGCTGGAACTGCTCGTGGCCGAACACCACTGCGCCCAGCATGACGTCTTCCGGCAGCTCCTTGGCTTCCGACTCCACCATCAGCACGCCTTCGACGGTACCGGCGACCACCAGGTCGAGGGCCGACTTCGACATATGGTCTGGGGTGGGATTGAGCACATACTGGCCGTCAACATAGGCGACGCGGGCGGCGCCGATCGGACCCATGAAAGGAATGCCGGAAATGGTCAAGGCGGCCGAGGTGCCGACCATGGATACGATATCGGGATCGTTTTCCAGGTCGTGCGACAGGACCGTGCAGACGACTTGCGTCTCATTGCGGAAGCCATCGGCGAACAG
Organism: Pseudomonadota bacterium; assembly: GCA_021781575.1. Taxonomy (GTDB): domain Bacteria; phylum Pseudomonadota; class Alphaproteobacteria; order Rhodospirillales; family Magnetospirillaceae; genus DUZF01. The sequence goes on along the minus strand of JAJXWP010000009.1, from coordinate 45,886 downwards.
CGGCCGGATCGGCCGGTCGATGAGGCGCGAGACCAGGGTCTCCTTCTCGCTGGGTCGGCCTTCGCGCTTGAAGAAGCCGCCCGGAATCTTGCCTGCAGCGAAGGCCTTTTCCTGGTAGTTCACGGTAAGCGGGAAGAAATCCACTCCCGGCTTCACCGATTTGGCCCCGACGACGGTGCACAGCACCTTGGTCTCGCCATAGGACACCAGCACGGCGCCATCGGCCTGTCGGGCGATCCGGCCGGTCTCCAGCACCAGCTGGCGGCCGCCCCAGGTCAGCTCTTTGCGGTAGGTCTTGAACATGGACATACGGTCTTTTCCTTTTATCCCAACGGACCGCGGCCGGATTGCCACGTCCTTGGCGTCACCATCGCGGCTATCGGCGCTGCCGGCGCCTTCGATCGCCCTGTGCCGATGTGACGGCGCCCGCGCGGAGCCATCTCCGCGCGGGTGAATATTTTCTGCTTTCGGAGCCTCGGCCCGTCAATGAGCCGCGGCGCCACCATTGGCGGCCTACTTGCGAAGGCCGAGGCGGGCGATCAGCTGCTCGTAGCGAGCGCTATCCTTTGCCTTGAGATAATCCAGCAGGCGCCGACGCTGGCCGACCATGATCAGCAGGCCGCGACGAGAGTGGAAATCCTTCTTGTGTTCCTTGAAATGCTCGGTCAGGTTGCGAATCCGTTCCGAGAGAATGGCCACCTGAACTTCCGGCGAGCCGGTGTCCGAACCGCTGGTGGCGAATTCCTTGATGAGTTCCTGCTTGCGCTCGGCGCTGATCGACATCGAGGGCTCCGTTCGTTCAAAGGTTCAACACACGTATCGGACGGACCTCGCCGCCATCGATACGGGCCAAAGCCACCAATCGCCCTTCAGCCATGGCTCGCACGGTTGCGCCGGCGGTTACGGACGGTAGAGGACGGCGCGCAGCCAACCGAAGGATCGGTATGGACTGCCCGCTCTGCAGGCGGCGGGCCTCGTCTTCCGTCAGGGCCAGGGCCGGGATGTCGTCCAGCGCGGTCTCGACAGGAAGCACCAAATTTGCAGAGGCGGCACTATGCCCAAACTCTTGCAGCATATCCAGGGAAATCGTGCGTGTTTCGTCAAACGGCCCGCAGCGCGTGCGCCGCAAGGCGCAAACATAGCCGCAACTGCCCAATTTCAACGCCAAATCGCGGGCCAGCGAGCGGATATAGGCGCCTTTTCCGCAGTCTACCTCGAATTCGGCCTGCTCCTCGGTGGCCGACAGCAGGCGAAAGCCGTCGATGCGGATCAGACGGGGCTTCAACTCCACCGGCAGGTCGGCCCGCGCCAAGTCATAGGCGCGGCGGCCATCGATCTTGACGGCGGAGAAGGCCGGCGGCACCTGCTCGATCTCGCCCAGAAATGCCGGCAGTTCCGCCTCGATCTCGGCTACCGTCGGGCGCTTGGCGCTGGTCGCCACCACCTCGCCTTCGGCGTCGTCGGTGCTGCGGGCTTCGCCCCATGCCACCGACCAGCGGTAGGTCTTGCGCCCGTCCATGATGTACGAAACCGTCTTGGTGGCCTCGCCCAGGGCGATGGGCAGCACTCCGGTCGCCAGGGGATCAAGGGTGCCGCCATGGCCTACTTTCGCCGCGCCGGTCAGCCGCCGGACGGCGGCGACGGCGGCGGTCGAGGTCATACCGTAAGGCTTATCAATGGCAATCCAGCCGTTGATCGGCTTGCCGCGCCGCTTGCGACCCAAGATCAGGAGTCCCGGCGGGTCGCCGTCGTTCCCGCGAAAACGGGACCCCCTCCGACGCGACGGATCGCCGCCTTCGCAGGGATGACGAAACAGAGATTATTACGCCCCATCGTCCCGCCCTTCGGCATCTTCGACCGTGCGTTCCTCATCCTCGTCGGCGAAGCCGCCCTCTACATCGCGGCGCACCTCCGGGCTGTGCAGCAGCGCTTCGATCCGGCTGGCCTGGTCGAACGACGTATCGGCGACGAAGGAGAGGTCGGGCACCACCCGCAGCTGGACCAGCTGCGCCAGTTCATGGCGCAGATAGGGCCGAACGCGCTTCAATCCGGCGATCAGCGGCGCGGGATCGCCGCCGCCCAGCGGCACGACGAACACCGTCGCGTTGTGCAGGTCGGGGCTGATGGTCACCTCGGTCACGGTGACAAGCCGCCCCGCCACCTCAGGGTCGCGTATGTCGCCCCGCTCCAGGATATGGGCGATGGCATGGCGCAATTCCTCGCCCACGCGCAGTTGGCGCTGGCTCGGATCCCGATGCCCACGGCTCATGGCACGCCTCCTGATTTGTCGTCAGACCCCGCGCGGAAATGACCGCGTCATTTCCGCCCAACCGTTCAGAGCGTCGCCGCGACCTCTTCGATCTCGTAACACTCGATGACGTCGCCGGTCTGAATGTCGTTGTAGTTCTCGAACGACATGCCGCACTCGTAGCCCTCGCGCACTTCCCGGACATCTTCCTTGAAGCGCTTGAGCTGCCCCAGCGAGCCCTCGTGGATCACTACGTTGTCGCGCAGCAGGCGAACCTTGGCGCCGCGCTTGACCTGGCCCTCGGTAACGAAGCAGCCGGCCACCTTGCCCACCTTCGAAATGTTGAATACCTCGCGGATCTCGGCATTGCCCAGGAAGCGCTCCTTGAGCGTCGGAGCGAGCATGCCGGTCAGCGCCTTCCGCAAGTCGTCGGCGACGTCGTAGATGATCGAATAGTAGCGGATCTCGACGGCATCTCGACGGGCCATCTCGCGGGCCTGCGGATTGGCGCGGACATTGAACCCGACCACCAGGGCGCCAGAGGCCTTGGCCAGGGTTATGTCCGACTCGTTGATGCCACCCACCGCCGAATGCAGGACCCGCACCTTGACCTCGTCGGTGCCCATCTTCTCCAAGGTGGCGACGATGGCCTCGACCGATCCCTGCACATCGCCCTTGATCACCACCGGCAGTTCTTTCGCTTCGCCGGCGGCGATCTTCGAGAACATCTGCTCCAGCGTGCCGCGGGCGCCGGCGGCGGCCTTGGCGTCGCGCTCCTTGCGCTGGCGATAGGCGGCCACCTCACGGGCGCGGTTTTCCGTCTCCACGGTAATGAATTCGTCGCCGGCCGCCGGCGTCCCCTGCAGACCCAGGACTTCCACCGGAGTAGACGGACCGGCCTCGTCGATCTTGTTGCCGTGGTCGTCGACCAGGGCGCGTACCCGCCCCCATTCGGCACCGGCAACGAACACGTCGCCCACCTTCAGAGTACCCTTCTGCACCAGCACGGTGGCCACCGAGCCGCGGCCCCGCTCCATCTTGGCCTCGATCACCACGCCCTGCGCCGCGCGGCCGGGATTGGCCTTGAGATCGAGAATTTCTGCCTGGAGAAGAATCGCCTCCTCGAGTTTGTCGAGGTTGATCTTCTTCTTGGCCGAAACCTCCACCGCCAGAACGTCGCCGCCGAGATCTTCGGTGACCAGTTCGTGGTTCAGCAGTTCCTGGCGGACCCGCTGCGGATTGGCGTCGGGCTTGTCGATCTTGTTGATCGCCACGATGATCGGCACCTTGGCCGCCTTGGCGTGACGGATTGCCTCGACCGTCTGCGGCATGATGCCGTCGTCGGCCGCCACCACCAGCACCACGATGTCCGTCACCTTGGCGCCGCGGGCACGCATGGCGGTAAAGGCCTCGTGGCCGGGAGTATCGATGAAGGTGATGCGCTCGCCGCCATGCAGGGCGACCTGATAAGCGCCGATATGCTGAGTGATGCCGCCCGCCTCGCCCGACACCACGTCGGTCGCCCGCAGGGCATCAAGCAACGAGGTCTTGCCGTGGTCGACATGCCCCATGACGGTGACCACCGGCGCGCGCGACGACAGGTTGGCCTCGGTGTCGGCGCCGCCAGTCAGGCCGATTTCGATGTCGGACTCGGCGACACGCTTGGGATTGTGCCCGAAATCAGTGACCACCAGTTCCGCCGTGTCGGCGTCGATCACCTGGTTGATGGTCGCCATGATGCCGTTGCGCATCAGGCATTTGATCACGTCGGCGCCGCGCTCAGCCATGCGGTTGGCGAGCTCCTGCACCGAGATGGTTTCCGGAATGACGACGTCGCGGATGACTTTCTCCGTCGATTTCTGAAGCTGCTTCAAGCGTTCGCGTTCTCGTGCCCGTTTCACCGCGGCGAGCGAGCGGCCCCGCTGCCCACGATCGTCATCGTCGAGAGCGGCGGTGATGGTCAACTTGCCTTCGCGGCGGCGAGGCTCGTTGCGTTTCGGCACCGCCACCGGCTTATGCGCCACCGGGCGGCCGCCACCAGGCGGCCGCTTGCCCCGGTCCTCTTCTTCCTCTTCCTCGGCGGCGGGCTTGGCCGCCGGCACGACCGGCGCGCCCGCCGGCTTGGCCTCGGCCACCGCCGGCTTGGCCTCGGCCGCGACAGCTGGCGCCTTGACTTCTGCCGGCGGCGCGGCGACGGCCGGTGATGCGGCCTGTCCGACGGCCTCTGCCTCTAGCTCGGCTTCGGCTTCGCGGCTGGCGGCAAGAGCGGCGGCTTGCCGGGCGGCCTCCGCCTCGACGGCGACACGGCGGGCCTCCTCCTCGGTGCGGCGATGCTCCTCTTCCAGGGCGCGTTGCTTCTCCTCCTCGATAGCGCGGCGCCGGGCGTCTTCCTCGGCCTTCAGCGCGTCCTGCAGGGCACGCGCCCGGGCCGCCTTCTCGCCGCTGGTAAGATCGTGCAGATGATGCGACGGCTCGACATCCGGCACGCCCACCGACGGTGGCAGCTGCGGCTCGAGTTCTGCCGGCCGCGGCGTCTCCTTGACCTCGTGCAGAACGCCTCCGGCACCGGTGGCGAAGGTGCGCTTCTTACGCACCTCGACGGTCACCACTTTCGAGCGCCCGTGCGAGAAGCTCTGGCGCACCTGGCCAGTCTCCACGGTCTTCTTGAGTTCAAGCTTGCCCGGCGACAGCTTCAGCGGAGCCTTCCGGTCATGGTCGTTGGACTCGGTCATAGGTTCGATTTACTCTCGCTTTCGAGGGGACGCCGGTAAGGCGCCACGTCAACAGTTCTAAAACCGGCCAGCCTGCCGGCATCGGCCAACAGGCGTTCCGCCAACCGCCCAGGGGCCATGAGGGCATGGACGGCATGATCACGACCAAAGGCGGCGCCCAGCTCATCGCTCCTCAACACGGTCACCAGCGGCAAGCTCGGCGCCAAAGCGCGGATCTTGTCGCGACCGTCGGCTGCGCCGTCCGCGGCGGCGACAAGGAGCGCGCCACGCCCGGCCTTCAATTCACCCCGGACTTTCTCGAACCCCACGACGGCTTGCCCGGCGCGCCGCGCCAAGCCCATCACTTCCAGGCAGCGCTTGGCCAGCAGGCGTTCGATCCGGTCGGCGAGGTCGGCCGGCACTCCGACTCGGCGACGGGCGACCTTGGTGAACAGATTTTTCGCCGAGGCCGTATTTACCACATCCCGGCGGGCGCTCAACCATAAACCCCGACCCGGTAGCCGAGCCTCGATATCGGGAACCACTACGCCGTCCGGACCGATGACGCAACGGATCATTTCCTCCACCGGCTTGACCACGCCGGTTGCGATACACCGCCGTTCGGGGCCGCTCTCTTCTTCGCCGCCCGCCGCCTCGCCCGCTGGGGCTGTGGGCCCTTCGTCGACCATGCGCCGCCTCGCGGTCAGCCTCAGGCCCGTTCGCCCTCACCCTCGAACCAGTGCGCCCGCGCCGCCATGATAACGGCGTTGGCCTGGTCGGCGGTCAGGCTGTCCTTGCCGAGGATCTCGATCAATTCGTCGCCGGCAAGATCGGCCAAGTCGTCGAGAGTCTTGATCCCCTTCTCGCCCAGCATCACCAAGTGGCGCGACGACAAACCGTCGATCTCCGCCAGCGCATCGTCCACACCCAGTTCGCGGCGCCGTACGCCATTCCGCTCGTCCTGCTCCTCGAGGAAGGTGCGGGCCCGTTGCTGCAGTTCACCGGCGATGCCCTCGTCGAAGCCTTCGATGTCGGTAAGGTCTTCGAGCGGCACGAAGGCCACCTCTTCCACCGAAGAAAAGCCCTCGGTGACCAGCAGATGGGCGATGACGTCGTCAACGTCCAGGGCGTCGATGAACATCTTAGAGCGAGTCTTGAATTCTTCGGTCCGCCGCTCCGATTCCTCGGCCTCGGTCAGGATGTCGATGTCCCAGCCGGTGAGCTGGGAGGCAAGGCGCACGTTCTGGCCGCGGCGGCCGATGGCCAGGCTGAGCTGGTCGTCGGGGACCACCACTTCGATGCGGTTTGCCTCTTCGTCGAGGACCACCTTGGCCACTTCCGCCGGCGCCAGGGCGTTGACGATGAAGGTGGCCGGGTCGCCCGACCACTGGATGATGTCGATCTTTTCGCCCTGCAGTTCGGCTACCACCGCCTGTACGCGGCTGCCCCGCATGCCGACGCAGGCGCCCACCGGATCGATGCCGGAATCGCGGCTGATCACGGCGATCTTGGCGCGCGAGCCGGGATCGCGGGCTACCGCCTTGATCTCGATGATGCCGTCGTAGATTTCGGGCACTTCCTGGGCGAAAAGCTTGGCCATGAACTGCGGATGGGTTCGCGACAGGAAGATCTGCGGCCCCCGCTGCTCCTGGCGGACGTCATAAATGAAGGCCCGCACGCGGTCGCCGGTACGGAAGGTCTCGCGTGGGATCAGTTCGTCGCGCCGCAACAGCGCCTCGGCGCGCCCCAGATCGACCACCACATTGCCGAATTCGACTCTTTTAACCAGGCCGTTGACGATTTCACCGGTGCGGCCCTTGAACTCGTTGAATTGCCGCTGGCGTTCGGCGTCCCGCACCTTCTGCACGATGACCTGCTTGGCCGTCTGCGCGGCGATGCGGCCGAAATCGATGGGCGGCAGCGGATCGACCAGGAATTCGCCGAGTTGGGCGTCGGGCTTCTTGCGCCGCGCCTGGCCGAGAGTCACCTGGGTGGCTTCGTTTTCCACCGTCTCGACCACTTCCATGTGGCGCGACAGAAGAATTTCACCGTTCTTGCGGTCGATATGGGCACGAATATCGTGCTCGTGGCCGTATTTCGAGCGTCCAGCTTTCTGGATCGCCTGTTCCATGGCGTCGAGCACTTCATCGCGATCGATGCCTTTGTCGCGGGCTACCGCGTCGGCGACCTGGAGAAGTTCGGGTCGGGGGAGTGCTGCAGTTCGTTCCATGATCCGATCTCGGGCTAAAGCCGAAAACTAGTGTTCTTGTTCGCGCGTCGCCGCGGCGATCAACTCATCCGTCAAGACCAGCTTGGCGTTTTTGACGTCCGCCAAAGGGATAACAACTTCGGCGGTTTCCACGACCAGGCGAACCTGGCCTTGCACATCGAGGCCAAGCAACTTGCCGCGGAAGCGCTTGCGCCCTTCCACCGGCCGAACGGTTTCGAGCTTGGCATCGAAACCGGCGAAGCGTTCGTAATCCTGTGGCCGGGTCAAGGGCCGATCGATGCCGGGAGAGCTCACCTCCAGCGTATAGGCGCCGGAGATCGGGTCCTCGACATCGAGCAAAGCGGACAGTGCGCGGCTGATATCGGCGCAATCGTCCACCGTCATCGGGACACGATCCCGGCGCTCGGCCATGATCTGCAGGGTCAGGTTCTGTCGCCCCTGCAGCAACACCCGAACCAGGTCGTAGCCCATGGCCTCCAATGACGGCGCCACCAACGCCGAGATGCGCTCTTCGAGGTCCATCCGGCGGCCTAACCTTCGATCACCTTGCCCCAAAAAAACAAAAAAGTGGGCCTACGGCCCACCCTCACAACCCCACCTCCCGGGCAGGACTACAAGAATGTGTCGACGGTCACTATAGCCATCGACGCTTGCGCTGCAAGGGTTTTATCGCGGTTCCCTCGGGCGGCGCAAGTAGCGGAGAAAGATCGGCTGGCGGCCCTGCTCCCTCGCTTTCGCTTCGTAGCGCGTCATCGGCCAATCGTCGGTCTTGGTCACCGGATCGCCGGTTGCCCTCAGAAAATCGGGGTGTTCGGCCATCTGCTCAGCCGCCCACTGCTTGTATACCGCGTCGTCGGTGGCAATGCGCAGTTCGCCGCCGTCGACCATCAGCCGTGCCAGCTGGTCGAGATTGCTCGGATGGACGAAACGCCGCTCGGCGTGGCGCTTCTTCGGCCAAGGATCGGGAAACAGAACGAATACCCGTTCCACCGAGGCGTCGGGCAGTGCGGGAAACAGCCGTCGGGCATCTTCCGGAAAAATCCGGACGTTCGTCAGGTCTTCGCGTTGGACATGGCCGAGCAGGCTCGCGATGCCGTTGAGGAACACCTCGCACCCGATCACGCCCACGTCCGGATGGTGGGCCGCCTGCCAGGCCAGATGCTCGCCGCCGCCGAATCCCACTTCCAGCCAGATGCTCCGCGGCGCACCGGGGAACAAGGTGAATGGATCGACGGTCTGGCCGGCCTCCGGCATGGCGATGGCCAAGCGCGGCAGCAGACTCTCGACCAAGCCTCGCCCCGTGCGCCGCAACGGCTTGCCGCGACGGCGCCCGAAAAAGCGAGGCATGGAGTCAGCAGGAACGGACATCGGCCTTCGCCCTTGCCGCTCTTGAGGAACACGGGTGAACACGGATTTCAGCAGATGGACACGGACGAAGAGTGCTGCCGCCTTTGGCGGCGAGATTTGCCTGATCCATGTTCATCTGCGGCCGCGAAGCGGCGTCCGTGTCCATCCGAGTCGAGTTACTCGGGCGGAGCGGCTTGTCCCGGGGCAGGTTAGGCGAAAGCACTCTTCAGTTGCTCCACCAGGTCCAGGCGCTCCCAGGAGAAGCCGCCGTCCGGTTCCGGAGCGCGGCCGAAATGGCCGTATGCCGCGGTGCGGGCATAGATCGGCTTGTTGAGGCCGAGATGGGTGCGGATGCCGCGCGGGCTCAAGTCCACCAGCTGCTGCAGAACGTCGGACAGCTTGTCCTCATCCACATGGCCGGTGCCGAAGGTGTCGACATAGACCGACAGCGGCTTCGATACGCCGATGGCATAGCTCAACTGGATCACACATTTTTCGGCCAGACCGGCGCCGACCACGTTCTTCGCCAGATAGCGGGCGGCGTAGGCGGCCGAACGGTCGACCTTGGTCGGGTCCTTGCCCGAAAACGCCCCGCCGCCGTGGGGGGCGGCACCACCATAGGTGTCGACGATGATCTTGCGCCCGGTGAGCCCGGTATCGCCGTCCGGCCCACCGATGACGAAGCGGCCGGTCGGGTTGACGTAGAAGGTCTCTTCCGGGCACATCCAGCCTTCCGGCAGCACGTTCATCACATGCGGGCGGACGATCTCGCGTACGGTATCCTGGTCAAGAGAGGCATCATGCTGGGTCGACACCACCACCGAAGCGGCGCGCACCGGCTTGCCGTTGACATATTGCAGGGTTACCTGGCTCTTGGCGTCGGGGCCGAGCAACGGCTCGGCGCCGGAATGACGGGCCTCGGCCAGGGACTGCAGGATGGCATGAGCGTAGTAGATCGGCGCGGGCATCAAGACGTCGGTCTCGGTGCAGGCATAACCGAACATGATGCCCTGGTCGCCGGCCCCTTCGTCCTTGTTGCCGGCGGCATCCACGCCCTGGGCGATATCCACCGACTGGGCATGGACGTGGATGTCGACCTTGGCGTTCTTCCAGTGGAAGCCGTCCTGCTCATAGCCGATATCGCGCACGGCGGCGCGGGCCACCTCCTCGAGGCTGCGGGGGGTCACAGTCGCCGGTCCCCGTACCTCGCCGGCCAGGACGATCAAATTGGTTGTGCACAAAGTCTCGACCGCTACGCGGGACAACGGGTCGGCGGTAAGATAAGTATCGACGATGGCATCCGAAATCCGGTCGCAGACCTTGTCGGGATGCCCTTCGGAAACGGATTCACTGGTAAATAGAAAATTCGACTTCGACACGGTCGACCCTCCTACAATCCGGCCGTAACTGGACCCGGGGCATCGACGGTACACCATCGCTACCCACTTAGCCTTGGATTTATCGTGGCGGCAAGCGGTCAAATCTCCACGTCCCGACGGCCCCCGAGGCCAATCAGGCTTGGTTTGTTATCGTGTTTTGCCACGCCGTTCAAGGACTATCGATGAGGCCAAGCCGAAACGAACAAGGCGCATCCCTTTCGGCTGCGCCTTGTCTGAAAGCAATGATTGCCGGCAGGCTTACTTGGCTTCGCCGGCCTCGCTGGCGCTGGCCAACGCCTTGGCCAATTCGAAGATGCGCTTGCGAACCGCCGGGTCGGTGATGCGGTAATAGGCGCGGACCAACTCCAGGGTTTCGCGCTTGGTCATCGGATCGGCCTCGAACTGCGCCGGGACTTCTTCGACCAAGCCGGCCACCATCATCCGCGGGCTTTGCTGCGAGGTGTCGTCCGACATGTCGTCGAAGAAGAACGATACCGGGACGTCAAGGACGCGGGACAGGTCGAAAAGGCGCGACGCGCCGATGCGGTTGGCGCCACGTTCGTATTTCTGCACCTGCTGAAAGGTCAAACCGATCGCCTCGCCCAGCTTTTCCTGGCTCATCCCCAACAATGTCCGGCGAAGTCGTACGCGGGCGCCGACATGCACGTCGATCGGGTTGGGCTTCCCGGAGGGTGTCCGGCCACGGCCCGAGCGTCGAGCGGGAGCGTCTGCTTTGTGATGTCTGGTGGTGCTAACTGCTCGTGCCATGAGCTTTCTCACAAGTACGCGTTGTGCAACAGGCGTTCAACCAGTGGCGCAAAGGGCTAAGCATGATTGAACGCATTTGAATGGTTGTTATTACGCACAGAATAGGGTGCACAAGTCAACTTGTATCATTTATTGGTAGATGACAGCGCTGGTTGCAGGCCGTCAGTCATATCGCAGTAAGCGATGCCAAGCAGTCGCCAGCGCAGCCACCAAGGCCAGAAATGTAAATACAATGGAATTTCCCAAGCGGGCATACAATGTAGAAAGAATCGGCTGCGGTAGTTTGCTGTCTACAATACCCTTGCGGCCCAAGGGCAGCTCGGCGACAACGCGGCCATACGGATCCACTACTGCGGAGATGCCGGTGTTTGCTGCACGCACTAGTGGCAACCCCTCCTCGACGGCACGCAACCGAGCAGCGGCAAAATGCTGATAGGGTCCGGCGGATAGGCCGAACCAGCCATCGTTGGTGATGTTGACCATCCAGTCGGGCCGGTGGCGGGCGTCCACCACGGCACCGGGGAAAATGACTTCGTAGCAGATCAGCGGCGAGACCGGCGGCAAGCCGGGCAGGTCGACGGTGGCGGGCCCCTTGCCGGCGGTGAAATCGGTCCCGCCGGCGGTCAGCTTGGCCAGCGGCAGAATGCCGCGAAGGGGCACGTATTCGCCGAACGGCACCAGATGCGCCTTGTCGTAGGTGGCGACGATACGCCCCGCGCCATCCAGCGCCTGCAGGCTATTCCAGATGTGGAACGGTTGGACGCCCGGATCGGTGCCGCGCGCCGTCCCGGCGATCAACAAACCGCCAGGCGGAACCGCTCGAGCCAGCGCCTGGCGCGCCGCCGGGTCCTGGGCAAGGAAGGAGGGAGCCGCGGTTTCCGGCCAAATGACATCGGTCAGGCGGTCGAAACCCGGTGACAACGACAGGGCGAGATTTTCCCGCAGATGCTCAAGGCGCATCTCGGGCTTCCATTTCAATGTCTGCGGGATATTGGCCTGCACCAGCCTCAGCCGCACGCCCGGCACCGTGGGCATCGGCCCGGTGGGCAGCCGCCATGCTCCCCACAGCCCGACCGCGACCAGAGCGGCGAGGCTGGCCGCCACCGCCCGGCGATGGGCCCGGCTCGGCCGCACCAGCACCGCCGGCATGGCGGCGGCGGTCACCGTCAGCAGGCCCAGGCCATAGGTTCCGGCGACGGCGGCGAACTGCACGACGGGCAACACCGGGAGCCAGACGGATCCGATCAGGTTCCACGGAAAACCGGTGAACAGCCAGCTCCGGACCCACTCGAAAAAGGTCCAGGCGGCGGCCAGCCACAGCACGCGGGCGACGCCCGGCGACGCCAGCCGGCGCGCACCGTAGGCGGCCAGGCCGGGAAACACGGCGAAAAGGCCGCCCAGGCCGAACACGGCAAAGGGAACCATCCAACCGAAGCGCACCGGATCGACCAGCAGGGCGTAGGAGATCCAGTACAGCCCGGCGGAAAAATGGCCGAAACCGAACCACCATCCGGCGGCAAAGGCGCCTCTGTCGTGGCGCGCCCCATCCACCAGCCAGACCAAGCCGGGAAAGGCGACCCACAACATCGGAATGGCATGCACCGGCGGCAGGGCGAGGGCCGAGCCGGCGCCGAACGCGACGGCCAGCGCCGCCCGCCGCCAACCGGTCAGGGCCGAGACTCGAGCGGCGAAGCCCCTTCGCCGAAGGGATTGCTGAATCACGCCGCTCGATCCTCCGGGCTCGGCAGGTTGCGCACCCTGAGCCGCTTGATCCGACGGGGATCGGCATCCACCACTTCGAACTCCAGCCCGGAAGGATGGGTGATCAGTTCGCCGCGGCTGGGCACGCGCCCGGCCAGGAAGGACACCAGGCCACCCAGGGTATCGATGTCTTCACGGTCCTCCTCGTCCAGCAAGGGGCCGACCCGCGCCTCGAACTCCTCGATCGGCATCCTGGCGTCGGCCTCGATCACCCCGTCGGGGCGTTCGATGTAGTCGGGCTCGGCCTCACGGTCGTGTTCATCCTCGATCTCGCCGACGATTTGTTCGACCAGATCCTCGATGGTCACCAAGCCGTCAATTCCGCCATATTCATCGACCACCAAGGCCATATGGGTCCGCTTCAGGCGCATCTCCAGCAAAAGGTCGAGCACCCGCATCGATGGAGCGACGAACAGCAGCTTGCGGACGATGCGGTGCAGCGCGAATGGCTTGCCCGAGGCGACCAGCATCAGGACATCCTTGATGTGGATCAGACCGATGGCGTCGTCGAGCGTGCCACGAAACACCGGGTAGCGTGAGTGACCCTTGGCGTTGATGATCTCGAGCAGCCCCTCGAGGCTGATCTTGGTGTCGACGGCGGCGATGTCGGCGCGCGGCACCATCACGTCATAGGCGGTCAGGTCGCGCAGATGGAGGATGTTGGAGAGAAGGCGCCGCTCGTGTTCATCGATCGGGATCTCATCTTCCTCGCGCTGCTCGAACAGCTCCTCCAGTGTTTCGCGGACCGACTCGCCCGCCTTGCCGCGCCGCCAGGCCCTCAGCCAACCGAACAGAAGGTGCGCCAGGGAATCGTCGTTGGCCCCGTTTTCACGGGGCGGTCTACTGCCGGAAGGATCGTTCATCTCGGTTCGTCGGACTCCTCGTAAGGATCGGGAACGCCCAGCGCAGCCAGCAGGGAGCGCTCAAGCCCCTCCATTTCGTCGGCTTCAGCGTCGTTTTGGTGATCGTACCCGAGAAGATGCAGGATTCCGTGAACCACCAAGTGGCAGAGATGCTGGTCCAGGGTCTTGCCCGTCGCCGCCGCCTCGGCAGCCGTAGTCTCGTAGGCGAAGATCACGTCGCCCAGCAGCACCGGGCCTTCCGCCGGCACCGGCCCGCCGTCGTCGAGTGCGGCAAAGGACAGCACGTTGGTCGGCTTGTCCTGCCCCCGATACTGGCCGTTCAGTTCGCGGACCATCGCGTCGTCGGCCAGCACCAGGCTGACCTCCAGCCGATCTGCCGGCAGTTCGCCGGCCAGCCCCAGGCTCACCGCGGCGACGCGGCGGCAAAGGCTCTCGACCTCCGGCAGGGCGCGCGTCCACGACGCACAGTCGACGCTGACGATGATATCGGGGCCGGTCAAAGCTTCTCCTTGCGCCCGACGGGGTCACCGCCCTCTCGCCCTTGGGCGTTGCGCGCGCGGGACGGCCGGTCATGGGCATCGTAGGCACGGACGATACGGGTAACCAGGCCGTGGCGGACCACGTCGCGGTCGGTGAACCGCACCACCCCGATGCCGGTCAGGCCGCCCAGGATATCCAGGGCGTCCTGCAGGCCCGACCGGGTGCCCGGCGGCAGGTCGATCTGCGACAGGTCGCCGGTCACCACCATTCGGGAATGCTCGCCCAGGCGGGTCAGGAACATCTTCATCTGGACCGGCGTGGTATTCTGCGCCTCATCCAGGATGATGAAGGAACTTGCCAGGGTTCGCCCGCGCATGAAAGCCAGCGGCGCCACCTCGATATCGCCGGCAGCCAGCTTCTTGGCCACCTGGTCGCCGGGAAGCATGTCGTGGAGGGCGTCGTACAACGGCCTTAAATAGGGATCGACCTTCTCACGCAGGTCGCCGGGCAGAAAGCCCAGGCGCTCACCCGCTTCCACCGCCGGCCGCGACAGGATGATGCGGTCGACTTCGCCCTTGATCATCATCGAGACCGCCTTGGCCACGGCCAGATACGTCTTGCCGGTGCCGGCCGGCCCCAGCCCGAACACCAGTTCCTGCCGCTCCATCGCCTGCATGTACTCGGCCTGCATCGGCGAGCGGGGCTGGATGTGACGCTTGCGGGTGACGATGACCGGAAGCTCGGCGCCAGCATCGCCGGGCGGTCCCATGCGCAGAGCGGCATCGATGTCGGCGGCTTCCACCGGAAAGCCCCGTTGCAGGCGAAGGTACAGGCCGTCCAGCACCGCCTGCGCTTCGTCCACCCGTTCCGACGGGCCGGCGATGGTCACGGCGTTGCCGCGGGAGGTCACGGCAACGCCCAGTTGCTGCTCGATGCGGTCAAGATTGACGTTGTGCGGGCCGAACAGCATCTGCAGCAGGGTGTTGTCGTCGAACTCCCGGGTGATCCTGCTCTCGTCTGAAGGCGGATGGCCGGTCACGCGCAGGCTCGCTCCCCTGTTGCGGCTTCGCTGTCCAGCACCGCGCCCAGCGAATTGGCATGGGCTTCCACCACCCGCAACCTCTGCACGGTGTTCAGCATGGATTCGGGCAGGGTGGCATAGACTGCCTGCATGTAGGGACTGCGGCCGAGGAGCTGGCCTTCATGCCGCCCGGGGCGATCGAGCAGGACGTCGAAGCGGCGGCCGACACAGTCACCGTTGAAGGCCTGCGCCTGGCGCCCCAAGGTCTCGTGGACGGCGGCCAGCCGCCGCTCCTTCACCGCTTCGGCGACCTGCTGGCCCATTGCCGCCGCCGGAGTCCCCGGGCGTGGGCTGTATTTGAACGAATAGGCCTGGGCGAAGCCGATGTCGCGAATGAGCCGCAAGGTCGCATCGAAGTCGTCCTCGCTCTCGCCCGGGAAACCGACGATGAAATCCGAAGACAGAGCCAGGTCGGGCCTGGCGGCGCGCAGACGGTCCGCCAGCCGTCGGTACTCATCGGCGGTGTGCTGGCGATTCATCGCGGCCAGAATGCGATCGGACCCGGACTGGACCGGCAGATGCAAGAACGGCATCAGCTTGTCGACCGCACCATGGGCGGCAATCAGTTCGTCGTCGAGATCGCGCGGGTGCGATGTGGTGTAGCGGATCCGCTCAATCCCAGGAAGCTCCGCCAGGGCGCGGATCAGCCGGCCAAGGCCCCAGCCCCGGCCGTCGCTGCTTTCGCCGTGATAGCCGTTGACGTTCTGCCCGAGCAGCGTGATCTCGCGCACCCCACGTTCGGCCAAACTGCGGGCCTCGTCGACGATGGCCGCAACCGGTCGCGAGTATTCGGCTCCTCGCGTATAGGGCACGACGCAGAAGGTGCAGAACTTGTCGCACCCCTCCTGCACCGACAGAAAGGCTGACGGCCCGCGGGCGGTGGGAGCGGGCAGGTGGTCAAATTTCGGCTCGGCGGGAAAATCGGTATCGAGCACCCGCCCGCCCGCCCGGCTGGCCTTGGCCACCATCTCGGGCAGGCGGTGATAGGTCTGCGGCCCCATGACGATGTCGACAAAGGGGGCGCGCGCCAGGATTTCTTCGCCTTCCGCCTGCGCCACGCAACCGGCGACCGCGATGATCAGGCCGCTGCCCCGTTCCGCCCTGGCCTGCTTCAACAGCCGTAGCCGGCCCAGTTCGGAGAACACCTTTTCAGCGGCATGCTCGCGAACGTGGCAGGTATTGAGGATGACCATGTCGGCGTCTTCGACGGCGGCGGCCGGCGTGTAGCCCAACGGCGCCAGGACATCCGCCATGCGGGCGGAGTCGTAGACGTTCATTTGGCAGCCGTAGGTCCTGATGAAGAGTTGCTTCGCCAACGCTCACCCGAGCCGAATACTGAGAGGGCGGGAGTCCAACGGTGACTCCCTGGAATTGATAACTAACATCGGCACCCCGAGAGTCAAGTTGGAGCGGCCGCCGGGGCTGGCAAGCGACCGGCATTGGCCCTCACCACACCGGTGCGGATGACGTCGTGACAATGGTCGGCCAGCGCCTTGCGGGAGCCGAAGCGATCGAGACTCACCACCGGATGAAACTGCACCTCGACGGTGGTCCGGCCAAGCCCTAGGGCAATCCACAGATGGGGAACCAGTTCCATGTCGCCGTACCAGCTGAAGAATGACCGCCAGCTGCGCCCCATCGGCATGCCATCGAGACGCGTGTAGGCCACCGAAATCGGCTGAACCGGCAGATGCCGGCCGTCGGGCAACGTCGACTCGGCCACCGAGAACAACGCGCTCTTGAACGGCAACACCCGATTCCCGTCGCTACTGGTGCCTTCCGGGAACAACACCAGCGAGTCGCCCATGCCGTTCAGACGGCTCTTCATTTCCTCGCGTTGGTCGAGGCTCTTGCGGGGCCGCCGGTCGACGAACACGGTTCGCCCCAGCTTGGCGAGGAAACCGAACCCTGGCCATTCGCCGACCTCCTTCTTGGCGACGAAAGCGGTTTCGATCAGGCTGCCCAGTACGGCGATGTCAAGATATGAGGCGTGATTGGCGACAAACAGGGTGGGCCGTTCGCCACTGGGCTCGCCGCGCACCACCACCTTGAAGCCGATGACCCACAGGATCATCCGCCAATATCGGCGGCCGATCCGCTGGCACAGCTTGACTTGGCCTCCCCCCAGCAACAAGGCGTAGGGAGGCACCACCAGCAAGGTCAGCAACAGAAACGCCAGGAGGCGAAGCAGCGCCGTCGTCGGGCTGTGGATAGCTGTCATAAATCGCGCGGTGCCGTGCGTTCGTAATGACGGAAATATTTGTCGGTCACCAAGTCGGTCTTGACGATGACACAGACGTCCGTGGTGTTGAACTGCCAATCGATGACGGCGCCATCGCCGACGAAACCGCCGAGCCGCAAATAGCCCTTGATCAGGGGCGGCAGCTCGACCACCGCGCGGCGTGCGTTGATCGACGATTCCGGCAGCAGTTCCATGTTGGTGTAGAGATCGGGCAGGGCCCGTGGACGAATATCTTCCGGCGCCAGATGATGGTGGTAGAGATAGCTGAGCGGCACGGCCAGAGCCTGAGGGTCAGTCCCCGGCAGGCTGGCACAGCCGAACATCAGGTCGATATTGTGCGTGCGGACATAGCCGGCGATGCCGCGCCACAGCATCTGCATGGTCATCTTGGTGCGATAAGCGCCGTCGACACAGGACCGCCCCAGTTCAAGGACACGCCCCGGAAAAGCGGCGATCTTGCCGACATCGTATTCACCGGCCGAATAGAAGCGCCGGAACTTCCCGCTTTCACGCCGATAGAGGCGGTAGGTGCCGACCACGCCGAGGGAGTCGTCGGCATGGTTGCGGTCGATCACCAGAAGGTGGTCGCACATTTCATCGAATTCGTCGAAATCACGGGACTCCGCGGCCATCTCCGGCGTCGGCCTGGCGCCCATCTCTTCGTAGAAGACGCGGTAGCGCAGCCGCTGGGCCGCCTCCACCTCGGCTGAGGAGGTCGCCAGCCGCACCTCCAGGCTGGAGGCTCCGGCCTCGTCCAAGTCGGTTACCCCGCGGTTCATCCTGCCTTGCCCAGCCCGCCGTTCCGGTTCACTTCTTATCGCCGGACTCGACCGGCGGCAACGGCACAGCATAAAGCTCAAGCCGGTGGCCGACCAGCTTGTAACCGAAGCGCCGCGCGATTTCCCGCTGCAGGGATTCGATCTCGGTGTTCTGAAACTCGATGACTCGGCCGCTCTGCAAATCGATCAGATGATCGTGATGCGCCTCGGGCATCTCTTCATAGCGCGCTCTTCCGTCGCCGAAATCGTGGCGCTCCAGGATGTCGGCTTCTTCGAACAGGCGGACTGTCCGGTAGACGGTGGCGATACTGATGTTGGAATCGATGGCGGTGGCGCGCCGGTACACTTCTTCGACGTCAGGATGATCGTCGGCATCGGACAGCACGCGGGCGATGACCCGGCGCTGTTCCGTCATTTTCATCCCCTTCTCGATGCACCGCTGTTCGATTCGCGAGATCATGAGCGGGTTGTAACCGATAATTTAAACATCATGCAATGGTAAACGGAGCGGCACCGCGAGAGCCCCCTTCCTTTCTCCCGGTGCCTTCCGCACAGTAACCGGTGCCGCCTAACGCCCGATCACTGAGCGGCCCGACGGCGCTTGCGCGGCTTGGTACCCAGCCCGATCTTCTTGGCGAGCGAGCTGCGATGCTGCGCATAGTTGGGCGCGACCATCGGATAGTCTGCCGACAGACCCCAGCGATCGCGGTATTCTTCGGGCGTCATGTTGTAAGCGGTCTTCAGGTGACGCTTCAGCATCTTCAACTTCTTGCCGTCTTCAAGGCAAATGATGTAGTCCGGTGTGACCGACTTCTTCACCGGGACTGCCGGCTGCGGACGCTCGAGAGCGGCGGGAGCGGTGCCCACCGAAGACAGCGTGCGGTACACCTCCTGGATGAGCTGCGGAAGATCACCCACCGCCACGGAATTGTTGGCCACATGGGCGGCCACGATCTCCGTCGTCAGCGTTAGCAGTTCATTTTGGTTGGATTGGTCGGTCATTGAAGGAAGGCCCTCTGATTACAGGATCAGGCTGACTATATAGTTTGTTTTAGAGCGGATCGCAATATCCGATGTTGAATTCCAGAAATTCGGTGCTCCCCGTGACTGAGATCGCAAATTACTACCTCGACATCACCGGTGAAGTTTGCCCCCTGACCTTCGTCAAGACCAAGTTAGCCATTGAAAAAATGCAGTCTGGCGAGACACTCGAAGTGCGACTTAAAGGGCGTGAACCGATCCGCAATGTTCCCCGCTCGGTGCGGGAACTAGGTCACATCATTCTGTCTTTCGATCCTGAACCAGGAGAAGGCGAGGACGGAGTGCACCGAATGCGCTTGCGCAAGGTCTGAACGGTGGCCGGCGAGCCGTCGAAGGGCAAGGCGGACCTCCTCGGTCAAGAGGATCCTCTTGCCTTTACGTTGTCGAAAGACAAGCGGACAACAACCGAGGAGAATGTGCAAACGCGGATTAGTTAAAGATCGCCCTTCAGCACCAGGGCGTCTGTCTTACCGCCGTAATAGTGCGGCCGGCGCCCCACCTGCCGAAATCCCAAGGCGGCATAGAGGGCGAGGCCGGCCGCATTGTCGGCCGCCACCTCGAGATACATGGCCGTCGCACCGGCGGCGTGAGCCGTGTCGAGCGCCGCCCTGAGCAGGGCGGCGGCGACGCCGCGGCGGCGAAACGGCGGCAGAACGAGCAAGGTCAGGACCTCGGCCTCATCGGCTGCGATGCGGCACAGAATGAAGCCTTGCGGCTTGTTCGCCCCGGCCAGCAAGCCATAGCCGCCGGGCATGGCGAGGACCGCCCCCATCGCCGCCTCATCCCAAGGCTCGGCAAAACAGATGCGGTGCATGCCGGCAAGCAGCGCCGCGTGGAGCGGCTCTACCGGAACGATATCGGTCACGACAACCCCGGCGGCGGACGGTCCGCCAGGGTCACGTCGGGCGGCCGCAGATACAGCGGCGCCGGCGGCAGCCCTCGGCCGGCGGCGTGGTGATGGGCCGCCAGCCGGGCGATCACCTCGGGATCGGGCGGCCCCTGGACCGAGGACATGACGGCATCCGGACGGATTGCGGCGATACGGCTGGCCGCATCGCCGGCCACCACAAGCGGGCCGGCGGCCAATCGCGCTGCCGCCTCGGGCATCAGCGCCGCCGGAGGCCCCAACGGCGTCAGGTCGGGGCCGAACGGCTGGGCGAACAGGTCGGCCCGCTTGCCGTCGATGGCCACGACCAGCGTGCGGCCCCGCCGTTCGCTTTCCGGCACCGAATGGGCAATGGCATCGGCGGTGGTGACGCCGGCAACGGGCAGGTTCCCGGCCAGGGCCATGCCGCGGGCCGCCGCCAGACCGATGCGCAGGCCGGTGAAAGTTCCCGGGCCGACGGTGACGGCGACCAGCCCGATATCGGGCCAGCCGAGCCCGGCCTCGGCGAGGACGGCCAGCACCATCGGCATCAGCGCTTCCGCTTGGCCGCGCGCCATGCCTAGGCTGCGGCGGGCCAGCAGACGGTCATCGGCAACGACCGCCGCCGAACAGGCTTGCATACTGCAGTCGAAGGCAAGGACATTCACCGGCGCTTTTTCCTGTCCGTAAAGAGAGCGAGGGCTATACTGCCGCCTCTTCGCTTCCCTTGCAAAGGTCTCCGCCGCCTTGAGCCTGGTCCGCATCGCGCCGCCCGACTTCGACGTCGCCTTGGATATCGCCTATGCGACCGCCAACAACTTCACCGGCCGGCCCGTCTACCGGCGGCCCGGCTGTTGGCTGCACGCCGATGCCGCCGCCGCCTTGAAGCGCGCCATCGCCCTTGCTGCGCCGCTGGGCTTGCGCTTCTGCGTCTTCGACGCGTTCCGCCCGCAAGAGGCCCAGTGGGTGCTGTGGAATCATACCCCCGACCCGGAATTCCTCGCCGACCCCCGCCAGGGCTCGGCGCATTCGCGCGGCGTCGCCGTCGATTTGACGCTCCTCGCCAGCGACGGGCGTCCCCTCGACATGGGCACGGCCTTCGACGCCTTTACACCGCTGTCGCACCACGGCAACGCCGACGTCTCCGTTTCGGCGCAACACAATCGCCTGCTGCTGCTGGGCCTGATGAGCGCGGCGGGCTGGAATTTCTATCGGAACGAATGGTGGCATTACCAGCTGTTCCAGGCCACCGCCAGCTATCCGCTGCTGTCCGACAGCGTGCTGCCGGAACCGATGATGAGCCCAAGCCCGAGCGGCGCTTGAGCCATACGCTTCGGCGGAGCCGAAGCCCCCTGATGATCAAACGATCGTGCAGGCCTCGTCGAAATCGAGGCGTGGATTGCGCGGAAACACCCCGGCCGGATCACCGTAGCCAAGATTGATGAGGAAGTTTGACTTGATCTTGCCGTCAGGAAAGAAGGCGGCGTCGACCATGGCATTGTCGAACCCGCTCATCGGCCCGCAATCCAGGCCCAGCGCCCGCGCGGCGATGATCAGATAGGCCCCCTGCAGGCTGCCATTGCGGAAGGCGGTGGTCTCGATCAGTGACGGGTTGCCGGCGAACCACGAGCGGGCGTCGGCATGGGGGAAGGTCCTCGGCAGGGTCTCGTAAAATTCCATGTGGTGGCCGACGATGGCCACCACCGGTGCCGTCATGGTCTTTTCCAGGTTGGACGCCATCAGAGCCGGGCGCAGCTTTTCCTTGCCCTCCCGCGACTTCACGAAGACGAAGCGGGCCGGCTGGCTGTTGGCGCTGGTCGGGCCAAAGCGGGCCAGGTCGTAAAGGCTCTGCAAGGTACTGTCGTCGACCGGCCGGTCCTGCCATTTGTTATGGGTCCGGGCCTGGCGGAACAAGATATCGAAGGCAGCCTGGTCAAGTGCGTTCATCAGTCGTTGCTCGCTAAGATGGTGGCGACGCGGTTGCCGTTGAGCCGCGCCGTATCGAAGGCCTCGAGGCCGTTGTCGCGCATGATCGAACGCAGCGCCTGGACGTAGCCATCGCCTCGTTCGGAATAGCGGTGCAGCGTGGAGACCAGCGCCCAGGCGTCGATCTCGCCGGTATTGCGACGCATGCGGGCACGCATCTCGCGGAACTCACGGTAGGCCCGGTGCGTATTGAGGTTCCGGGCATAGGCGCTCACCGCATCGCCAAGGCTGGCGAACTTGCGGTAATCCCAGTCGCCGGCACCAAGTTGACCGAACTGGCCGAAAAGGGCATTGCTCTGCCGGGCGATGCGCGAGGTTCCCCAGCCGCTTTCCTCGATGGCCTGGGCCAGAGCCATCGACGGCGGAATCACATCGACCTTCCTCAAGAGCGCATTGGGATCGGCATCGGGCTGGTCGTAGGCATCAGCCAGGGCCAGCAGCCAGCCGACCTCGGCGGCGGCCAGCGGCGTCCCCGCCGCCATTTTCGCCGACAGATGCAAAAGGCGCTGGCGGTCGGCGCCGATCTGCTCGTTGACCTGCAGCACCATCGGCAACAGCAGACGGAGGAACAGCGTCTTGCGCGCATCCATAGCGTCCAGCCGGTCGAGATCGGGCGGCAGATTCCGCACCAGCACCCTCGGCACCGAGATATAGCCTTGGGCGACGGCGTCGAGATTGTAGCCGATACGGTCGAACGCAGCGGACATCAGCAGGGCGCTGCGGGTCTCCGCCCGACGGATGGCGTAGCTGGCCGGCGGGACCGGCCCATCGGCAATAGAATTTTCTGCGACAGTGGCTGAAGACGATCCGCCGGGCAACCGAGGCGAAGGAAGGCCGCTCCAAACCAGGGCGAACAGGCCTGCGACGAATAAAGCCAACAATGCCAGGAAAGGCAGAGTGGCCCCGTCGCGGGACGAGGTCCGAGTTCTATGATGCATCCTTTCTTCGCTTCCTTCTGCTTACCCCCGTTTCACCGGATTGTTCATCGGAACGTCGAGACCTTACCCGTGCTCCACATTGCGGCGCAACGTTTTCGTTCCGCCGCATGCGGAGGGCATACGTCTTCAGGGACTTTAGTCAACCGCCCGAACGGACTGTACCTCCGGTACGTAATAGCGAAGCATGTTCTCGATGCCGTGCTTCAAAGTGGCGGTCGAACTGGGGCAGCCCGAGCAGGATCCCTGCATGTGCAGGTAGACCACGCCGTCCTCGAAACCGCGGAAAATGATGTCGCCGCCGTCATTGGCCACCGCCGGCCGCACCCGCGTATCCAGCAGCTCTTTGATCTGGGCAACCACTTCGCTGTCGGCCTCGCCGGTGGCCTCGGCCGCAGAGTCATCGGCGAGCAAGGGTGCCTGCGAGGTGAAGTGGTCCATGATGGCAGCCAGAATCTGGGGCTTGAGGATCGCCCAGTCGACACCACCGCCCTTGCCTACGGTGATGAAATCGGAGCCGTAGAAAACCCGGGTCACCCCGTCGATGGCGAACAGCTTGACCGCCAGCGGTGAGACTTGCGCCGCCTGGGAGTCGGCGAAATCGGCCGTGCCCCGCGCCATGACGGCGCGGCCGGGCAGGAACTTCAAGGTGTTGGGGTTGGGCGTGCTTTCGGTCTGAATAAACATGGTTTTCCTTCCTGTCCGGGCGGCGCCGGGGTCAAATCTTTGTCGGTAGATGGGTCCGACAGACCCATTTGGTCAAGTCAGGCCCTCAAAAATCCGACGATATCCTCGATTTGGGCGATGATCGGCGACGATATGGCCCGGGCTCGGCTGGCGCCGTCACGCAGGATGGCATCGATCTCGGCGGGATCGGCCAGATAGCGCTTCATCTCGGCGTTGATCGGAGCCAGCACAGCCACCGCCAGGTCGGCCAGCTCCTTCTTGAAGGCCGAGAACGGCTGCCCGGCAAACCGGGCCACGGCAGCCTCGAGCGTCGAGTCCGACAAAGCCGCCCAGATCCCCAGCAGGTTGGCCGCTTCCGGCCGCTGCGCCAGCTCGGCCGCGGTTTCCGGCAGCGGCAGCGGATCGGTCTTGGCCTTTCTGAGCTTCAATTCGATGGTCGCCGCGTCGTCGGTCATGTTGATCCGCGAATAGTCGGACTCGTCCGATTTGCTCATCTTCTTCTGGCCGTCGCGCAGCGACATGACCCGGCTGGCGGCCCCCAGGATCAGTGGCTCGGGCAGCGGAAAGAACTCGACGCCGTAGTCGCCGTTGAACTTCTGGGCGGTGTCGCGAGCCAATTCCAGATGCTGCTTCTGGTCCTCGCCCACCGGCACATGGGTCGCCTTGTAGGCCAGGATGTCGGCGCTCATCAGATTGGGATAGGCGAAAAGCCCGACACTGGCGTTTTCCCGATGCTTGCCGGCCTTGTCCTTGAACTGGGTCATGCGATTGAGCCAGCCGATACGGGCGACGCAATTGAAGATCCAGGCGAGCTGGGCATGGTCGTGATTCTGGCTTTGCACGAACAGGATGTGCTTCTTCGCGTCAACACCGGCCGCCAGCATCGCCGCCGCCACCTCGCGGGTGTGCGCCTTCAGCTCGGCCGGCTCCTGCCACAGGGTGATGGCGTGCATGTCGACGATGCAGAAGATGCATTCGTAGTCATTCTGCAACCGGACCCAGTTGCGCACCGCGCCGAGGTAATTGCCGAGATGCAGGTTTCCGGTGGGCTGGACGCCGGAGAATATGCGGTTCATGGGAATGTCGCGCTCCTGGGACAGGTTTCCGCTGTGGGAGGTACTCCAAGCTGCGGCAACGGTCAACCGCGTCGCCGCCGCAGCATCGCCTTAAGCTCGTCGAGGCGGGCGGCACCGGTGAGCAGCGTCGCCGCCGCATAAGTCGCGGCGCCGAGAATGATCAGGACGGCCAGCGCCGCCGCGCGTGTGCCGTGCGCGTCGAGCCAGGGCGCCATCGCCCGGCCGGCCGCCCACAGCATCGCCGCCATCGTCAGGCTGGCGGCGAAGATACGGGGAATGCGGGACTTGAGCCGGGCGTCGATGGTAAAGAAGCCGCGCTGCTTCAGCACCCGGGCCAGGACGATGACGTTGGCCCAGGCCGCCACCGCCGTCGACAGCGCCATGCCCACATGCTTCAACGGCACCATCAGGATCAGGTTGAGGACGATGTTCACCGCCACGGTCAGCATGGCCACCTTGACCGGCGTTCGGGTATCATGACGGGCGAAAAAGCTCGGCGTCAGCACCTTGACCAGGACGTAGGCCGGCAGCCCGAGGGCGAACGCCGTCAGCGCTCCGGCCACGGCGCGGCTGTCGCCGGAGTGGAAGGAGCCGCGCTCGAACAGGACGGTGATGATCGGGTGGGCGAGGGTGATGAAGGCCAGCGCCGCCGGCACGGTCAGCAGCAGGCCCAGTTCCATGGCGCGGTTCTGCGAGGCCAGCGCCGCTGCCGTCTCGCCGGCCCGGAGCTGTCGGGACAACAGGGGCAGCAGCGCCGTGCCGATGGCGATGCCGACCACGCCCAGCGGCAACTGGTTGACCCTGTCGGCATAGTTGAGATAGCTGACGGCACCGTTGGCCACATGCGAGGCGATCACCGTGTTGATCAGCAGATTGACCTGGTAGACGCCGGCCCCCACCGCCCCCGGGACCACCCGCCTCAGCATCAGCCGCACCTCGGGCGTCAGCCGCGGCCATGCCGGCCGCAGGCTCATGCGGGCACGGCGCACCGAGAACACCAGCCAGCTGAACTGCGCTACGCCCGAGGCGAATACGCCCCAGGCCATGGCATGACCGGGGGTTCTGGTATAGGGGGCCAGGGCCACCAACATGGCCATCGAAGTGAGATTGAGCAGCACCGGCGTGCCTGCCGCGGCAGCGAACCGTCCCAGCGAGTTCAACACGCCGCTCTGCAAGGACACCATGGAAATGAACAGCAGATAAGGAAAGGTGATGCGCGACAGCTCGGTGGCCAAAGCCATCTTGCCGGGCATGTCGCCGAAGCCGGGAGCAAGCAGATACATCGCCCACGGCATAGCCATTTCCATGACCGCGACAAACGCCAATACGCTCCAACCGAGGACGGCCAGGCATTGTTCGGCAAAGCGCCGCGCCGCCTCGCGGCCCTCGCCTTCCAGCTTGCCGGCGAACAAGGGCACGAAGGCGGCATTGAAGGCGCCTTCGGCGAACAGGCTGCGGAACAGGTTGGGAAAACGGAAGGCGACGAAGAAGGCGTCGGCCACCATGCCGGCGCCCAGATAGCGTGCGATCAGCATTTCGCGCAGCAGACCCGTGATGCGGCTCAACACGGTCCACCCGCCGATGGTGGCGATGGCTTTGGTCAGGTTCATCGGACTGTTATTGCGCCGCCGTCACCCGGGGCGTTTTCGCCGCCTGCGTCTCGCCGGCCGGCGTTTCGCTCAGGGCTGCCGTCAGGGCGTCACGGATTTCCTTGATCTTGCGTTCGTGTTCGACTTTGAGGCCGAAGACATTTTTCACGTAGAACACGTCGACGACCCGCTCGCCGTAGGTGGAAATATGGGCCGAGGCGATCTGCAGGTTGAGCCGCGTCATCGCCGAAGTGACGTCATAGAGCAGGCCGATGCGATCACGGCCATTGACCTCGATCACCGTGTGGCTGGCGCTGGCCGTATTGTCCACCAGCACACGCGGCGGAACCTTGAAGACACGGGTGCGGCTCGGCACCGCCTCGCGGCGTTTGGCCAGTTCCCGATTGACCCGCAGGCGGCCGGCCAGAGCCTGCTCGATGTTGGTGGTCAGCTTGGCCAGGCGGCTCGGCCGGTCGAAGGATTCACCCTCGGCGTCCTGGATGACGAAAGTATCCAGCGCCATGCCGTTGGCCATGGTGATGATTTTGGCATCGACGATCGAGGCGCCGGACAGCGCCATCGCGCCGGCGATCTGCGAGAACAGACCCGGATGGTCGCCGGTGTAGAGGGTCACCTCGGTAACGTCATGCTCCTTGTCCAGGCGCCAGTCGAGCGTCAGCGGCGCCTTCGTCGCCTCGGCCTCGCGCACCAGGCGGGCATGGCGCAGATGGGTGGCGCCATCGAACGACACCCAATAGGACGGATAGCCGCGGGCGATATGCGCTTCGATCTCGTCGGTAGCCCAGCTGCCGGCCAGTTGGGCGCGCAACGCGTTCTGCGCCGCCTCGACCCGGGCTTCCCGCTTCTCGACGCCGATGCCGCCTGACATCATGTCGAGGGCCCGCAGATAGAGTTCGCGCAGTAGGCCGGCCTTCCAGTTGTTCCACACCGCCGGCCCGACGGCGCGCACGTCGGCGACGGTCAACGCCACCAAGAGCTTCAACCGCTCCGGGCTTTGAACGATGGCGACGAAGTCGGCGATGGTTTGCGGATCGTCGATATCGCGTTTGAACGCGGTCCGAGTCATCAGCAGGTGGTGGCGGACCAACCAGCTGGTGGTTTCCGCCTCCTCATCCGACAGGCCCAGACGCGGCCCCAGCTTCAGCGCGATGTCGGCCCCAAGGATTGAATGGTCGCCCTTGCGGCCCTTGGCAATATCGTGCAGGAACACCGCCAGGTACAGCGCCCGGCGCGACTGCAGAATTTTCACCACTTCCGAGGCGACCGGGGCCTCCTCGACCAGGGCGCCCTGCTCGAGGCGGTGCAGGATGCCGAGCGCCTGGATGGTGTGCTCGTCTACCGTGTAGACGTGGTACATGTCGTACTGCATCTGCGCCACCACCCGGCCGAAATCGGGGATGAAGCGGCCCAGCACCCCCGCCTCGTTCATGTGGCGCAGCGCCACTTCGGGATCCCTGCGCGACGCCAGCATTTCGATGAACAGGCGGTTCGCCTCCGGGTCCTGACGCAGCCGGTTGTCGATACGCCTCAAATTCTGCGTCACCAGCGACAGCGCCCGCGGATGGATGTCGAGATCGAGCGCCAGCGCCCGATGGAACAGGCGGATCATCTTCACCGGGTCGGTCTCGAAGTCGCGCTCGTCGAGCACATCCAGCCGGTTGCCCTCCAGGCGGAAGCCCTCGACCTTCTTCAGCCGCAGCAGCGCCGGAAAGCGCAAGCGGGGCTTGCGCTTGTGCTGTTCTTCCAACAGCGCGCAGAAGATCCGCGTAAGGTCGCCCACATCCTTGGCGATGAGGAAATAATGCTTCATGAAGCGCTCGACCCCGAGCGTGCCGCCGTGATCGGTATACCCCATGCGCCGGGCGATCTCCGGCTGGACGTCGAAAGTGAGACGATCCTCCATGCGCCCCGTCAGGTAGTGCAGGTGGCAGCGCACGGCCCACAGGAAGGCCTGAGCCTTGGTGAAGCGGTTGGCCGTTTCCGCGGACAGCGCGCCCAGGTCCACCAGTTCGCGCACGTCGCTGATCACATAGAGGTATTTGGCGATCCAGTAGAGGGTATGGAGGTCGCGCAAGCCTCCCTTGCCCTCCTTGATATTGGGCTCCAGCACATAGCGCGCCTCGCCCAGCTTGGCATGACGCTCGTCGCGCTCGGCCAGTTTCGCTTCGACGAACTGTTCGGCCGTCCCCGCCACCACTTCGGCGCGGTAGCGCTTCTTCAGTTCGTCGAACAGCGCCTGGTCGCCCCACAGCCAGCGCGCTTCGAGAAGAGCCGTGCGGATGGTCATGTCGGCTTTCGCCTGGCGCATGCACTCGTCCACCGAACGGGTCGAATGCCCGACTTTCAGACCCAGGTCCCACAACAGATAGAGCATGTATTCAACGATCTGCTCGGCGTGGGAGGTGCGCTTGTAAGGCAGCAGGAACAACAGGTCGATATCGGACTGCGGCGACAGTTCGCCGCGGCCATAGCCGCCCACCGCGGCGATACTCATCACCTGGCCGGTGGTGGCGACTCCGGTCGGATATTCGTAGCGGGTGGCGAAATCATGGGCCAGCCGAACCAGCTGATCGACCAGGAAGCAGTGTTCGCGCACCGTCTCGCTTCCCAGGCCGTGCTCCTCGAAGCGGCGTCGCACCTCGGCATGCCCGGCCTGGTGGGCCTGCTTGAAGATTTCCAGAACGCGGGCGCGCCGCTTCTGCTTGGGCAGCTCCTCGGCGATGGCCGCATCGAGACGGGCGACGACCTCGGCCCGGTCGATGATGGCGCGCTGGTTCTTGATTTTCGAGAACATGGAAACCCGGGCCGAAGGATGATGTGCAGGAGTATATAGCGACGCTGGGCGGAAAGGACGGGAATTTTCAGGCGTCCGGCCGCGCCTCCTACGAGGGTCACGTCATGGCGAATCCCGGGCCGGGCCGGCCGATGAAATAGCCCTGGGCCAGTTCGATGCCCATTTCACGGAGCGCCTGCAGCACCTCTTCCGTCTCGACATACTCGGCAACGACCCGGATGCCGAGGTCGGTGGCCAGGCGGTAAATGGTTTGGACGAAGGCCCGATCCTTTTCGCTGTCGAGCATGTGGGCGATAAAGTCACCCTCGATCTTGAGAAAATCCACGGGGAACCGCCGCAGGTACTGGAAGGATGAAAAGCCAGAGCCGAAATCATCAATCGCCAGCCTGAAGCCATCCATTTTCAGTTCGCGGATCAAGCCTTCGAGGACGGCCATGTTCCTGATGGTGTCGCGCTCGGTGATCTCGAAGACGATTTGGCCGGGATCAATGCGGCGGTCGGCGACCACCCGCTTCAGCGTCTTCAGGAAATCGGAGACGGCGAACGCCCGCGGCGACAGGTTGACGAACAGATGGCCGTCGAACTTTTGGTCGGCCATCACCGACAGCGCCCTTTCCAGCACCAGGACGTCCATCCGGTGTATCACCCCGGCCTTTTCCGCGTATTCGATGAACCGGCTCGCCGCCACGTGCTGGCCATCCAGTTCCATGCGGCTCAACACCTCGAAACCGACGACGCGCTTCGCCTGGATGTCCATGATCGGCTGGAAATAGGGAAGGATACGCCCTTCGTTCACCGCATTGACCACCAGCATGGTGGTATGGGTGACGTCGCGGAAGACCTCCGCCACCTCTTCCTCGGAAGGGACTCCGACCTCGTCCTTCCCGGCCTCCTTCACCTTGTACATCATGTTGTCGGCGAACAGGAACAGGTCGCTCACATTATCGGCATTCAGCGGAAAGACCGCGAGACCGATCGACGCGCTGCCGGATACCGGGCGGCCGTCGTCGGCCTCGACTTCCGCCAGCCGCAGCTCGGCCAGCAGGCGGCGGGCGACCATTGTGGTCCCCTCCATCCCGGTCTCCGGGAGCAATACGACGAACTCGTCGCCGCCGTAACGGCCCAGGATATCTCCCGGGCGCAAACTGCCCTTCATCGCACGGGCAACCGCCTGCAGATAGCGGTCTCCGATCATATGTCCATGGGTGTCGTTGATCAGTTTGAAGCTGTCGAGGTCGATCACCAGGATGCCGAATTCGTAGCCGTGACGGCGAGCCCGCGCTTCCTCGTATTCCAGAAGCTCCCAGAAGACCCGGCGATTGAACAGGTCTGTCAGCGGATCGCGCGTCGCGAAATATTCCATGTCACCGGTGTATTTGTGGATCGCCTTCACCGAGCCGATGACGTTCAGCATGGTGGACAAGACGCTGTCCATCACCAGTCGTATCGTATCGTCGCCGATCGCCGTGGAATTGACCCCGATGCCGACGATGCCGCCGATCTTCGGCTTGTCCAGGATCAACGCCTTGGTCTGCATCGTCACGGCGGTATCGTCGAGATCGAGGGGCAAACTGTCGCCCTGCGGTTCGCGATGGCGCAGATGGACCTCGGCCAGAGGACCGAACCGCTCATCCTCGGCGACCGTCCGGCGGACATAGTCCTCCATCATCGCGCGGGTCCTGGCCGACGGCCGCCGCGCCCAGAACACCTCGAGATCGAAGGCCGCATCGTCGATCTTGAACAGCGAGAACAGCACGTGGGTGGTCATGATCCGGTTGATCTCGACCAGCAACTGGCTGACGTACTCTCCCCAGTCGCGAACCACTTCCGAAGTAATGACGAACTTCTCGAGAAGACCGATCTCGAAGCGCAGCACATCCTTGTCGACGGCGATGGCCCTGAGCTTGTCCACCAGCCTGCCGAGATGGCCGAACAGTCGGTTCAGTTCTTCAAATCCGAGGTCGCGCCCGGCGAATTCCAGCTTGCGCAGATCGGACATGGCGCTGATACCGGCAATCGCGCCGTCGAAGACGGCGATCGATTGCTCGATCCGCCGGTTGACCCGCCATACGACGAGGGCCGCACCGCTCATCGCCAGCGGCGCGAGGAACAGCAGCCACAGCCCGAATTCCCGGCGGGCCTGGGCGATCAGCTGCGCGTCGTCTTGCTTCACCTCGATGACCCCGAGCACGTCGCCCGGCCTGGCCCGCGTGTGACAGACCGGGCAGCGCTCGTTGGCGACCAAGGGTTTGAGATAGCGCGTCGACGAGCCGACCGTCTCGGTGCGCGGCCGGCCGTCACTCAATACGCCGTGCAAGGACTCATCCATTGGCGGCTGGACGATCGGGCCGAAATTGCGTTCCACCACGGGGCCGCGATAGATCTGCACGGTGAGACCGGCGCCATCGCCGGCGGCCCGAATGGAGGCGATGAAATGCCCCGCCTGGTCGTGGCTCCAACCGGTGCTCATCAATTGATACATTCCGGCGAAGGTCACCCGGGCGGTAGCTGCGGCCGACTTCCGGGCATTCTCCCGAACCGTATGGGCGATGATGCGATCGACGACAAAAGAGCTTACGCCGAAGAAAACGATGGCCACCACTGCCGAGGCAGCCATAATGAATGACCTGATGCGCATCCTGCCCCCGTGACAGCCCTCCTTAAGGAGAAATCATCGGGGCAGCCAAGTCAACGGGTGGCAGGTACCGGAGGGCGCCCGGCGAGGGGCTGCGATAGACCTAGCAACCCCTTCAGACGGTACAACTCCTCCAGCGCCTGACGCGGCGACAGGTCGTCCGGGTTCAGCGCCTCCAGCGCACGCTCTGCCGGCGACGGGCCGGCCGGCGCGGTATGACGGGCCGCGGCGGCGAACAGCGGCAGGTCATCGGCCAGCTTGGCCACCGCCGAGGATTGCTCGCCTTTCTCCAGGCTGTGCAGGATGGTCTCGGCGCGACCGATGACGGCGGCGGGCAGACCGGCGAGACGGGCGACGTGGATGCCGTAGGAGCGGTCGGCGGTCCCCGCCCCCACTTCGTGCAGGAAGACCACGTCACCCTGCCATTCCTTGACCCGCATGCAGTGGCAGGCCAAGGCCGGCAGTTTGGCGGCCAAGGCCGTCAACTCGTGATAATGGGTGGCGAACAGGGCCCGGCAACGATTGATCTCGTGCAGGTGCTCGACCACCGCCCAGGCGATGGATAGGCCGTCGAAGGTCGCCGTGCCGCGGCCGATCTCGTCAAGAATGACCAGGGCACGGGGTCCGGCCTGGTTGAGAATGGCCGCCGTCTCCACCATTTCGACCATGAAGGTCGAACGGCCGCGGGCCAAATCGTCGGCCGCCCCGACCCGGCTGAACAGGCGGTCGACGATGCCGATGCGGGCGGCCTCGGCGGGTACGAAGCTGCCCATCTGGGCCAGCACGGCGATCAGCGCGTTCTGCCGGAGGAAAGTGGATTTGCCGGCCATGTTGGGGCCGGTGATCAGCCACAGACGTCGATCCTCGGCCAGATCGCAATCATTGGCGACGAATGCCTCGGAGATGGCCGCCTCGACCACCGGGTGGCGGCCACCGGATATGGCGAATTCGGGTCCGGCGCCGATCTCCGGCCGGCAATAGCGGCCGTCCACCGCCAATTCGGCCAAACCGGCGGCGACATCCAGCGCCGCCAGGGCGCCGGCGGCACGGGCGATCCCGTCGGCCCGTCCGAGAACCTCGCCGACCAGGTCGGCGAACAGATCAAGCTCAAGGGCCAGCGCCTTGTCGGCGGCGCTGCGAATCCTGTTCTCCAGTTCGCCCAGCTCCACCGTCGAATAGCGCACCGCCGAGGCGATGGTCTGCCGGTGGATGAACGGTTCGGCCATCCGTTCCGCCTGCTTGGGCGGCACTTCGATGTAATAGCCCAACACGTTGTTGTGTTTGATCTTCAGCCCGGCAGCCCCCGACAATTCGACGTAGCGCACCTGCAACGCGGCGATCAGCCGGCGGCTTTCGTCACGAAGCGCCTTCAACTCGTCGAAGCCGGCGTGATAACCGGCGGCGATGAAGCCGCCGTCGCGGGTCAACACCGGCAGGTCGGCGGCCAGGGCACGGCCCAGCCGATCGACCAGCACCCCGTGTTCACCGAGTTCGGCGGTGGCGGCCCGGAGGCCGGCCGGTGGAGCGTCAAGCCCCCCCGCCAGCAGCCTTTCGCGCAGGCCCGGTGCCTCGGCCAGGGCGTCCCTTACCGCGGCCAGGTCGCGCGGCCCGCCGCGCCCCAGCGAGAGCCGCGACAACGCCCGCTCGACGTCCGGGCAGCGTCGCAGAGCCTCGCGAATCTCGGCCCGAAGCGAATGCCGCTCGGCGAAGAACTGCACCATGTCGAGGCGTTCACCGATGGCCGCCGGATCGGTCAGCGGCGCCGCCAGGTGCTGGGCCAGACGGCGCGCTCCCGCCCCGGTGACCGTGCGGTCGATCACCGCGAGAAGACTGCCCCGGCGCTCGCCGGAGAGCGTTTCGGTCAGCTCGAGATTGCGCCGGGTCGCGGCGTCGATCTCCATCACCGCCCCTTCGGCCAGGCGGCGCGGCACACCCAGCCTGGGCAGGCGCCCTTTCTGGGTTAGTTCCACGTAGTCGACCAGCGCTCCGCCAGCGGCCAGCTCGGCGCGGCCGAACGCGCCAAAGCCGTCAAGCGCCCGCACCGCGTAAATCTGCTCGAGCCGGCGCCGGGCATTGTCCGAATCGAAGCGGGCGGCCGGCAACGGCGTGAGAACGGACCGCCGGTCGCGAAACAGCTCGAACAGGGCCGGCTGCTGCAGCAGGCGCTCGGACACCAGCAGCTCCCCCGGGCTCAACCGGGCGATGGCGGCCGACGCCGATTTCGCGTCGACCGGCTGTACCTGGAAATCGCCGGTCGACATGTCGAGCCAGGCGAGGCCGAAATTGCCCTGAGCCTCGGCCAATGCCGCCAGGTAATTGTGGGCGCGGGCATCGAGCAGAGCGTCTTCGGTGATGGTGCCCGGCGTGACCAGGCGAACCACCGCCCGTTCGACCACCGCCTTGGCCCCTCGCTTCTTCGCCAGCGCCGGGTCTTCCGTCTGCTCGCAGACTGCCACCTTGAAGCCCTTGCGGATCAGGCGGGACAGATATCCTTCATGGCTGTGCACCGGCACGCCGCACATGGGAATATCTTCGCCGGCGTGCCGGCCTCGCTTGGTCAAGGTGATATCGAGCGCCGCGGCCGCTTCTACCGCATCGTGGAAAAACATCTCATAAAAATCGCCCATCCGGTAGAATAGCAGGCAATCGGGGTGGGCCCGCTTGATGGCCAGATACTGCGCCATCATCGGTGTCGCATCTTCGCTAAGGGGCGGAGTGGGAATTTCGTTCACGGATATGTGCGGCATGGTTCGAAAGACGCGGCACCTTACCACGAGAGTCGGAAGCAGAGCTATGACCCCGTCCGGAGACGAGACCGCCGTTTCCCGACAGGCTCTATGATTCTCGGCGACGATCCGGCAGAATGGACGCTCGGAAAGAAGGAAGAACAGCCGTGAACAACGATACCCGTCCATCGGTCAAGGAGGTGGTCGGCCTGTTCAGTCGCCGATCCGACTTCGACGCTGCCGTCGAAGCCCTCTTCCAAGCCGGCTTCTCGCACAGCGATTTGTCCATCCTCGCCTCGCACGACAGCATCGATGCCGCCGACCCGGAGGCCCGGTCCTGGAAAGACCGGCTGATCGGGCTGGTCGGCGAACTGAAATACGAAGGCCCGCTGGTCACCGCCGGACTGATCGCCATCGCCGCCGGGCCGGTCGGCGCCGCCATTGCCGGATTGATCGCCGCCGGCGTCGGCGGTGCGGCGCTCAAGGAGCTGATGGACGAGATCACCGCCCGCCCCCACGCCGAGCGGTTCGCCGCCGGGCTCGCCGCCGGCGGCATCCTGCTCTGGGTGTATGCCGCCGACCCGGAGCATGAGGCGACGGCCGTCCGGATCCTTGCCGCAGCCGGCGGAAGCAACGTTCATACAAACGAGCGCGTGCCCTAGGTCCATCGGGTAACGGCTCGATAACGAATAATCCGCAGGGGAAGGAGCTCCACCATGGACGACAGTGCCAAACAGGCCTCGGATCTCGAACGCGATACGCTGTTGCTGCATGCGTCCGGGCGACCGGGAAAGATCGAAGTCACGCCGACCAAGCCGATGGGCACACAGCGCGATCTGTCGCTGGCCTATTCCCCCGGCGTCGCCTTTCCCTGCCTGCACATCGCCAAAGACCCCAGCCTGGCCTATGACTACACGGCGAAAGGCAATCTGGTGGCGGTCATCTCCAACGGCACGGCGGTGCTCGGCCTGGGCGACCTGGGGGCACTCGCCGGTAAGCCGGTGATGGAGGGCAAGGCGGTGCTGTTCAAGCGCTTCGCCGACGTCGACGCCATCGATCTGGAGGTGGACACCAAGGACGTCGACGCCTTCGTCAATTGCGTCCGGTACCTCGGGCCCACCTTTGGCGGCATCAACCTCGAGGATATCAAGGCGCCGGAATGCTTCATCATCGAGCATCGGCTGCGCGAGTTGATGAACATTCCGGTGTTCCACGACGACCAGCACGGCACCGCCATCATCGCTGCCGCCGGGCTGATCAACGCCCTGCATCTCACGGGGCGTGACATGCGGTCGATCCGCCTGGTGGTCAACGGCGCCGGCGCCGCCGCCATCGCCTGCGTCGAACTGGTCAAGTCGATGGGCGTGCCCCACAACAATGTGATCATCTGCGACACCAAGGGTGTGGTCTACAAAGGCCGCACCGAAGGCATGAATCAGTGGAAGTCGGCCCATGCCGCCGAGACCCCGGCCCGCTCCCTGTCCGAGGCGATCGCCGGGGCCGACGTGTTCTTCGGTCTATCGGCCAAGGGCGCGGTGACCCCGGAGATGGTGGCCGCCATGGCGCCCATGCCGATCATCTTCGCCATGGCCAACCCCGATCCGGAGATCACCCCCGAGGAGGTGAAGGCGGTGCGGCCCGACGCCATCACCGCCACCGGCCGCTCGGACTATCCCAACCAGATCAACAATGTGCTGGGCTTTCCCTATATCTTCCGCGGCGCGCTCGACGTCCGTGCCAGCACCATCAACGATGGGATGAAGATTGCCGCCGCCCAGGCCCTCGCCGCACTGGCCCGCGAAGATGTGCCGGACGAGGTGGACGCCGCCTATTCCGGCCGCCGGTTGCGCTACGGGCCCGATTATATAATCCCGGTGCCGTTCGATCCCCGCTTGATCTCCTCGATCCCGCCGGCGGTGGCCAAGGCGGCCATGGACTCGGGTGTGGCGCGCAAGCCGATCATCGACATGGAGTCCTACAGGCGCGAGCTGTCGGCCCGCCTCGATCCGACGGCAGCCTCCATGCAGGCCATCTTCCAGACGGTACGGGCCAATCCGCAGCGTGTGGTGTTCGCCGAAGGCGAGGAGGAAAAGACCATCCGTGCCGCCGTCGCCTTCCGCAATGCCGGCTACGGCACGCCGATCCTTCTCGGTCGCGACGACCGCATTCGCGCCACCATGAAATCGGCCGGGCTGGCCGGCGTGCTGGATGGCATCGAGATCGTCAATGCCCGGCTGTCGGACCGGACCAAACTCTATACCGACATGCTCTATGCGCGGATGCAACGCAAGGGCACGCTGTACCGTGATGCCCAGCGCATGATGAACCAGGAACGCAACGTATTCGCCGCGGCCATGGTGGTGGCCGGCGACGCCGACGGCATGGTCACCGGACTGACCCGCAACTATTACCAGGCCTTCGAGGACGTAAAGCGGATGATCGATCCTCGGGCCGGCGAACTGGTGTTCGGCACGACCATCCTGGTAGCCGGCGGGCGAACGGTGTTCATTTCCGACAGCGTCGTGCTGGAAACGCCAACTCCGCAGCAGCTGGCCGACATCGCCTGCCAGACAGCCGCCAATGCCCGGCGGATGGGCCATGAGCCGCGCGTCGCCCTGCTGTCCTATGCGAGCTTCGGCAACCCGCCGAACCTCAATTCCGAACGGGTGCATGAAGCGGTGGCCATCCTCGATCAGCGTAACCTGGACTTCGAATACGACGGCGAAATCGCCACCGACGTCGCGCTGGACCCGGAGTTGTTGAAACTCTATCCCTTTTGCCGGCTGTCGGGGCCGGCCAACGTCCTGGTCATGCCGGGCCTTTACTCGGCCAATATCGCCTGGAAGTTGCTGCAAAAGCTG
The DNA here is from genome assembly GCA_021781575.1 of Pseudomonadota bacterium. Taxonomy (GTDB): domain Bacteria; phylum Pseudomonadota; class Alphaproteobacteria; order Rhodospirillales; family Magnetospirillaceae; genus DUZF01. Next base: position 8,781 of record JAJXWP010000009.1, on the reverse strand, counting down.
GGCGGCGGCTCGGTGATCGGCCCGGTGTTGACAGGCTTGTCGAAGGCGGTGCAGATCGCGTCGATGGACGCCTCGGCCCGAGACATCGTCAACATGGCGGTGCTGGCCAGCTATGATGCTGTCCGCTGCGGCTCGCGCGGCCATTAGCGGTTCCGCGGCCATCCCGAAGGCGTCCATGACCTCCAGACAGATCCCGCGTCGGCTGTTGCCGGCGGTGGCCGTCATGTCGACACCGACCGTCGCGGTGTTCGTCGTGCTGCTGGCCGCCGGCGAAGTGGCTTTCTGGCCGGCCGCCCTCGGCATGGCGGCAACAGCCCTGCTGACCGCCCTGCTGCTGCGCCCCTATGTCGCCGACCTGGCGCAGCTGACCCGCTATGCCCGCGACCTGACCCGAGGTGACGAGTCATCCGCTCCGCGCCTGCACACCGAAATAGGATCGGACATGTTGGCCGCCCTCGGCCAGCTCCGCCGCGCCTGGCGCAGCCATGGCGAGGACATGGCGACCCTGCTGGCCTTCCATGAAACCCTGTTCGACAACCTGCCCGAACCCTTGCTGCTGCTCGACGGCCAGCGGCGTATCGTTCGCGCCAACAGGGCGGCGCGCGAGATCTTCGGCCGCCAGCAGCAGGGTCGAGATCTGGCCGCCGTGCTGCGTAATCCCGACCTGCTCGATGCGGTCGACCTGGTGCTGGCGGGCAAGGCGGGGCGGACCGTCGAATTCAACCTGTCCGGCCCGTCTGAAGGCAATTTCCGCGCCATGGTCGAGGCATTGCCGCAAGCCGGCGTCGACGGCACGGTCGCCGTCCTGTCGCTGCATGACGTCACCGCGCTGAAGCGCATCGAGCAGATGCGAGCCGATTTCGTCGCCAATGCCAGCCACGAATTGCGCACGCCGCTGGCCGCCATCCTCGGTTTCGTCGAGACCCTACGCGGCCCGGCGCGTGACGATGCGGACGCGCGGGAGCGCTTTCTGGGCATCATGCATGAGCAGGCGAGCCGCATGTCCCGTCTGGTCGCCGACCTGCTGACGCTGTCGCGCATCGAGTTGCATGAACATACCCGGCCCGAGGGCCGATGCGATATCGGCGCCGTAGTCAGGCGCGTTGTCACCGGACTCGAGTTGCAGGCCATGCAGCGCAGCATGCGCATCCTGCTCGACCTGCCGGAGGCGCTGCCGCCGGTCGCGGGCCAGGAAGACGAATTGGCCCAGATCTTCCAGAACCTGGTCGACAACGCCTTGAAGTACGGGCGCGACGGGACCGCCGTGGAGATCTCCGGACGGATCTCGGAGCGGGCCGCCAGCGAGACCGAACCTGAGGCCGGCGCCCAATCGGGCCGCAGCGTCTGCATCGCCGTGCGCGACCACGGCGACGGCATCGCGCGCGAGCATCTGCCGCGCTTGACCGAGCGGTTTTTCCGCGTCGACACGGCACGGTCCCGGCGACTTGGCGGCACCGGCCTCGGCCTTGCCATTGTCAAGCATATGGTCAATCGGCATCGCGGCACCCTGACCGTCGACAGCACCCCGGGCGAAGGCAGCGTGTTTACCGTATGTCTGCCGGCCGATGAGGGATGAGCCGTTGCCGCGACGGAACAGGCTGTCCCGCGCCGCCTCGCGCAGAACCGGATTCCTGTTGCCAGCCTTGCCCGAACGATATACCTGCTAATTCGGAATGAGCATCGCCGCGCCTTCGCGCAGGAGAGAATTCGTGCACGCCGAACCCGCACCTTCCCGGCCGCCGGAGGCCGGCCGACCGAAGATCACGGCGCGGGCCGTCGACGTGTTCTATGGCAGCAAGCAGGCACTCGCCGATATCAACCTCGACATCAACGAGAATGAGGTAACGGCGCTGATCGGCCCGTCCGGCTGCGGCAAATCGACCTTCCTGCGCTGCCTCAACCGGATGAACGAAACCATCCCGTCCTGCCGTGTCACCGGCCGCATTGAACTGGACGGCATCGACGTGACCAGCAGCCTCGACGTGGTCGAACTGCGGGCGCGGGTCGGCATGGTCTTCCAAAAGCCCAACCCCTTCCCCAAATCGATTTACGACAACGTCGCCTTCGGCCCGCGCATCCTTGGACTGACCGACGACCGGCACCAGATGGACCAGGTCGTCATCGGCAGCCTGAAGCGCGCCGGCCTTTACGACGAAGTGAAGGACCGCATGGGACAGCCCGGCACCGGCTTGTCGGGCGGCCAGCAACAACGCCTGTGCATCGCCCGGGCCATCGCGGTCAATCCGGAGGTGATCCTGATGGATGAACCCTGTTCAGCCCTCGATCCCATCGCAACGGCGCGTATCGAGGAGTTGATCGAGGAATTGCGTTGCGACTACACCATCGTCATCGTCACCCACTCGATGCAGCAGGCGGCGCGGGTCTCGCAGCGTACCGCCTTCTTCCATCTGGGCGAGATCGTCGAGACCGGTGATACCGCGGCCATATTCACCAACCCGGCGAATCCGTTGACGCAAGGGTACATAACCGGCCGGTTCGGCTGATCCGCCATGCCTCACATTGTCAAATCTTTCGATGACGAACTGGCCAGGCTGTACGACACCATCGTCACCATGGGCCGGGCGACGCGCACGCAATTCGCCCTGGCGCTGGATTCCCTGACCGACAGCGGTGGGCAAACCGCCGCCCGGATCGCCGCATCCGATGTCGAGATCGATCGCGTCAACGAGGAGATCAACGACCAGGTTTTGCGCGTCCTGGCTCTGCGCTCGCCGATGGCCGACGATCTGCGGCTGGTGGTGACCGCCATGCAGATGGCCACCGGGCTCGAACGGATCGGCGACTATTCGGTCGGCGTGGCGCGCCACGCCACGGCGCTGTCGGGCGAGCCGCCGCGCTCGCTCGGTTCGGTAACGCGCATGGGCAAGCAGGTGCTGGCAATGCTGACCGACGTGCTGGACGCCTATGCCGAGCGCGACGCCGGGAAGGCGTTGGCCGTGTGGAAAGCCGATCGCCAGGTGGACGAAACTCATTCGTCGCTGTTCCGTGAGACCATCACCTACATGATGGAAGATCCGCAGAACATCAGGCCCTGCAGTCACCTGATGTTCATCGCCAAAGACATCGAACGGATCGGCGACCTGGCCACCAACATCGGCGAGATGGTCTATTACCTCGCCACCGGGCGGCCGCTGGACGAGGCGCGCCCCAAAGGCGACACATCGAGTTCGGCCGGCGTCTTATAAGACTCGACCAACGACCATCGCGCGGCCCGCCCATGGGCCCGCCTCCGGCGGGATCCATGGGCGCGGACTGACAAGGCGCTGTCGGTCCGCGTTTCAGCCCTTCGCCTTGGCAGCGGCGCGGTCGATGGCTTCCTGGATCAACTGGGCGGCTTTTTCGGCACCTTCCCAGCCGGACACCTTGACCCACTTGCCCCGCTCGAGATCCTTGTAGTGGGCGAAGAAGTGCTCGATCTGCTGGAGCAGGATGGGCGGCAGATCGGTGTACTCTTTCACGTCGTCATAGAACGGATGCAGCTTGGGGTGGGGCATGGCCAAGATCTTCTCGTCCTTGCCGCTCTCGTCCTCCATCAGCAACACCCCCACCGGTCGGGCCCGCAGCACGGCGCCCACGGCAATGCTATGCCGGCCGACCACCATGACGTCGACCGGGTCGCCGTCTTCCGACAGGGTATGGGGCACAAAACCGTAGTTCACCGGATAATGCATGGCCGTATGCATGAAGCGGTCGACGAACATGGCACCCGATTCCTTGTCCACCTCGTATTTCACCGGCTCACCCCGCAGGGGAATCTCGATGATGACATTGATGTCGTGGGGTGGGTTCTTGCCGATCGGGATTTTTCTTATGTCCATTATGATTATTCTTCCTTTGGTTGAATTCGACTGGGGTCGGCCGGACCATACCGCATTGCACAACGGCGCGCCATATAAGTAGCTAACTAGCGTTCTGACTTAAACCGGATCTTCAGTTCAAGTCAGAGCATTAGCCGTCCTGCTTCGCTGCGGCCGGCTGCGGCCGGCGGGTCATCATCCACAACAGCAGCAACAGCGCCGGCACGGTAACCACCGTGGTCATCAGGAAGAACCGCTCCCAGCCCAACCGCTCGGCCAAAGCGCCGCCGCCAGAGGCGAATACGGTTCGGCCGATGGCCGTGAGGGAGGATAACAGGGCATATTGGGTGGCCGTGTAGGCGACATTGCACAGGCCCGATATATAGGCGACCAGTGCCGTCGCAGCCATGCCGCCGGTCAGATTCTCGGCCGCCACGCAAAGCGCCAGGTATTCGATATGGTGGCCGGCGATGGCCTGCAGCACATAGAACAGGTTGCCCAGCGACTGGAGAATGCCGCAAAGCAGCAAGGCCCGCATCACCCCGAGGCGGTTGACCACGACACCGCCGATCAAGACCCCGGCAACGGTGGTGAAGAATCCGAACACCTTGCTGACCGCGGCGATTTCGTCGAGCGAAAAGCCGACGGAAACGTAAAGCGGCGTCGCCATGACGCCGGCCATCGCCTCGCCCAGCTTATAGGTGATGACGAACACCAGGATGGCCAGCCAGGAACGCCGGGTGATGAAATCGGCGAACGGGCAGGCCACGGCGGCATAGAGCCAGGCCAGGAGATGCGCCTTGGCGCCGTGCAGATGCGGCCGCCGCTGCAGGAACTGCTCGGCATGGCGCTCGCGCTCAAGCGTCGCGGCGGACGCGCGGCGCGACGGCTCCGGGCCGAACAAAAAGACCAGCGTGCCGAGTGCCAGCAGCGCCGCCATGGTGGCGTAAGCGGCAAACCAGCCGTAGGCCTGGGCGATGACCAGCGCTCCAGCGCCTGCCGTCAGCATGGCCAGGCGATAGCCGGCCTGCACCATGGCGGCGCCCGGCCCTTGCTGATCGTCGGTCAGGATCTCCACCCGATAGGCGTCGATGACGATATCCTGGCTTGCCGAGAGGAAGGCGACCGCCACCGCCAGACCGGCCATCAGTCCGAGATTGGCCTTCGGGTCCATGTCGCCCAACGTCAAGACCGCGGCGATCAGCAGCAGTTGGATGGTCACGCCCCAGCCGCGCCGGCGGCCCAGCGGCAACGGCGGCGGCAGCCGGTCGAGCAGCGGCGACCATAAGAATTTGAAGGCGTAAGGAGTCCCGACCAAGGCGAACAGGCCGATTGACGCCCGGCTGATGCTCTCCGTCGCCAGCCAAGCCGACAAGGTAGAAAAGGTGAGAAGCAGCGGAAGACCGCTGGCGAAGCCGAGCAACAGCACGGCCAGCACCCGCCGGTCACCATAGACCCGCAATACGTCCCGCCAGCCGTTCATCCTCGGCCCTGAAACCGGAAAATGGAGATTTTAACCACGGAGGCCACGAAGGCCACGGAGGAATTGGCGATCCCCGTGATCCGCGTGATCTCCGTGGTGAATCTTACGTCAGCCGGCTAAACGGATTCTTTCTGCCGGCTGGCCCGCTTGCGTTCGTTGGGATCGAGCAACCGCTTGCGCAGCCGGATGTTTTTCGGCGTCACTTCCACCAGTTCGTCATCGTCGATATAGGCGATGGCCTGTTCCAGGCTCATCCGGCGTGGTGGGGTCAGACGCACCGCCTCATCCTTGCTGGTGGTGCGGATATTGGTCAGCTGCTTCCCCTTCAGCGGATTGACTTCGAGGTCGTTGCCGCGGGAGTGCTCGCCGATGAGCATGCCTTCATAGACCTTCACCCCGGCCCCGAGGAACAGCGGCCCACGCTCCTCCAGATACCACAGGGCATAGGCCACTGTCTCGCCGGCGCCGTTGGAGATCAACACGCCATTGCGCCGCCCTTCGATTGGCCCCTTGTAGGGAGCGTAGCCGTGGAAGATGCGGTTCATCAGGCCGGTGCCGCGGGTGTCCGTGAGGAATTCGCCATGATAACCGATCAGACCGCGCGACGGCGCCAGGAAGGTGATGCGCAGCTTGCCGCCGCCCGACGGCTTCATGCCGGTCATCTCGGCCTTCCTGAGGCTCATCTTCTCGACCACCACGCCCGAATATTCGTCGTCGACGTCGACAAACACCTCTTCGATGGGCTCCAGCCGCTCGCCGCTTGCCTCGTCGGCCTTGAACAGCACCCGCGGGCGCGAGATGGACAGCTCGAAGCCTTCGCGGCGCATGGTCTCGATCAGCACGCCAAGCTGCAACTCGCCGCGGCCGGCGACTTCGAAGGCGTCCTTGGTCTCGGTTTCGCGGATGCGGATGGCGACGTTGCTTTCCGCCTCGCGCAACAGGCGGGCACCGATCACCCGGCTGGTCACCTTGTCGCCTTCCTGCCCGGCCAGCGGGCTGTCATTGACCGAAAAGGTCATGGCCAAAGTAGGCGGATCGATGGGCTGAGCATGCAGGGCCTCGGCCACGTCCACGGCGCAGATGGTATCGGCCACCGTGGTCTTGGTCATCCCCGCCAGGGCGACGATGTCACCAGCCTCGGCCATGTCCAGGGCAGTGCGCTCGATACCGCGGTAGGCCAGGATCTTGGTGACACGGAACTGTTCGATCAGACTGCCGTCGCGCGACAGCGACTTGACTGCCTGGTTCAGCTTCACCGTACCCGAATGAATGCGGCCGGTCAGCACGCGGCCCAGATAGGGGTCGGCTTCCAGGGTGGTGGCCAGCATGGTGAAGGGAGCATCGAGATCGTGGTCGGGCGCCGGCACATGGGCGACGATCAGGTCGAACAACGCCGACAGATCCTTGCGCGGGCCTTCCAGGCTGTCGTCGGCCCAGCCGTCGCGGCCCACCGCGAACAGGGTGGGGAAATCCAGCTGCTGATCGTTGGCGTCCAGTGCGGCGAACAGGTCGAACACCTCGTCATGCACCTGATGCGGCCGGGCGTCGCCGCGGTCGACCTTGTTGATCACCACGATCGGCCGAAGGCCCAGCGCCAGCGCCTTGCCGGTGACGAACTTGGTCTGCGGCATCGGGCCTTCGGCGGCGTCCACCAGGACCACCACGCCGTCGACCATGGATAGGATGCGCTCAACCTCGCCGCCGAAGTCGGCATGGCCGGGGGTGTCGACGATATTGATGCGGGTGTTCTTCCATTGCACCGAGGTGCATTTCGCCAGGATGGTGATGCCCCGCTCCTTTTCCAGGTCATTGGAATCCATGACCCGTTCGGCTACCTGCTGGTTTTCGCGGAAGGTGCCGGACTGGCGGAGCATGGCGTCGACCAGGGTCGTTTTACCGTGGTCGACATGGGCGATGATGGCGATGTTGCGTAGATCCATGAACTAAACCGTAACAAAGGTCGCCTGGGCGACCAGTTGGCCAAGATCGGTAGCCGGACGGGCACCGAAATGGCTGATGATCTCGGCCGCGCACAGGCCGCCCAGGCGGGCGCATGTGGCGATGTCGCGGCCCTGCGTGAAGCCCCGGAGGAAGCCGGCGGCATAAAGGTCTCCGGCGCCGGTGGTGTCAACCAGCCCCGCAACCGATTCGGCACCCTGCACGACCACCTGCCCGCCGGCGACGACCACCGAGCCCTTGGCGCCGCGGGTCACGGCGGCCACCTCCACATGATCGCGCAGACGGCGCATCGCTTGGTCGAAATCGCTCTCGAACAGCGAGGTGATCTCCGCCTCGTTGGCGAACAAGACATCGATATGGTCGTTCACCAACTCAACAAACTCGGCCCGATGCCGTTCGACGCAGAACGGGTCGGACAGCGACAGCGCCACCTTGCGCCCGGCCGCATGGGCGATCGTCGCCGCCTTGCGGAAGGCCGCCTTGGCTTGCGGCGGGTCCCACAGATAGCCCTCCAGATAGGTTACCTGCGCATTGCCCACGACATCGGCGTCGATATCATCCGGCCCCAGTTCGATGCAAGCCCCCAGATAGGTCTGCATGGTCCGCTGGGCGTCGGGCGTGACAAAAATCAGGCAGCGGGCCGTCGATGGCCCGTCGATCGCTGCCGGCGTATCGAACGCCACCCCCTGGCTGCGCAGGTCGTGACGAAACACCTGACCCAGTTGATCGTCCTTGACCTTGCCCATATAGGCCGTCTTGCCGCCCAGCGCGGCTACGCCGGCGATGGTGTTGGCGGCCGAACCGCCCGAACACTCCATACCTGGGCCCATGCGGCCGTAGAGCCGTTCCGCCTCCTGGGCGTCGACCAGCGTCATCACACCCTTGGCCAGGCCGAGGCTGCGCAGCTGCGCGTCGTCGGCATGAGCCAAAACGTCAACGATGGCGTTGCCGATGCCGACAACGTCGAAGGCGCAATCCGCCATGAATTCCTCCGGAAGGCTATCGCGGCGCAGTATAGCCATGGCGCGACACCGGACAATGGAAAAGGAAAATGGCAATCGAAAGGACTATGCCCCCGGTCGCCCGCCGCGAATTCGCCTGTTCCCCATCGACGGGGCGCCGCCTTCGCATCTGGGGAAGGAATGGCCGCCGGCAGCCGAACCTGGCGGGCGGCTGGCCGGGGGTCGCTGCCTGCGGCCCGACATCCCTTCCGACACCGCCGTCCGGCACCACCATGGCAAGCCTGCCCTGTTTCTTGTTGTAAATCGGTGCGTCGAACGCCATTTTCGGCTGGTCGAAGACGTTGGGCTTATTCCTGACGGCCCCTGCGCGGTGCCCGCCCCGAATCTCTCCCCAAGAACGAATTTGATGTCCCCTATGATGGTCATGAGGGACGACGCTGGCTTTGGAGGATCTCATGGCCACTGGCACGGTGAAATGGTTCAACAGCGCGAAGGGTTTCGGCTTCATTCAGCCCGATGACGGGTCGGCCGACGTTTTCGTGCATATCTCGGCGGTCGA
>JAJXWP010000042.1:11131-35115 GCA_021781575.1 Pseudomonadota bacterium | reverse complement strand
CAAATCGCATCATGCGAAGCCCCTGTAGCACTTCTGGCCGTCTCATCACCGCCCCCTTGGTTGGAGCGATTCTGAAACCGGTCAGATCACTTGCTACAAAGACCGGACATATCACTAGCTAGCGACACCTTGTACAGTAACTTCTGTACATGGCGTTTCTTTTAACCTATCCTGGACCCAATTGGCTTTCACCCTTCATCAGGGTTTGTCGCAATGTACGCACATCCTCAACAGAGCGCTGGACATGACGTCCAGAAGCTGCGCCGCGAAGCCGGCAAGTGGCTGAAGGAGCAGCGCGAGAAATGCGGACTCACCCAACGGCAGTTGGCTGAGCTTGTCGGCGTCGAATATTACACCTTCATCTCGCAGCTTGAAGTTGGCCGCGGGCGCATCCCGCCCGATCGATACGAGCGCTGGGCAACCGCCCTGAAGCTCCGGCCGGCCGACTTCGTCAAGCAACTGATGCGCTATTACGACCCCGAGACCTATCGCCTCTTGTTCGGCGATCCTACGAAGTCTGAAAGTTCTTGCGATTTGGCTGGAAACGACATTCACTAGACCGGTTTAGACACCCGGGAAAAGCAAATGGCTGCTGTCGTCTTCGCGTTTGGGGCACGGGAACATGCGCCACGGCCATGGCAGAACAACGAGCTGGCCGAACTGTACAGGGTGGTCGAGCTTCTTGGGCGCGCCGGCCTTACCGTCGATACCGACATGGGGATGTCCGACGAGGGCGATCCCTGGTTCGTCTTCTGCCGCGCCGACAGCGGCGACGTGGTGGTTCATTTCGCGCGGATTGGTGGCCAGTACGTCGCCGCCAGCAGCGCCGTCGACCAGACCTATCGCGGCGCCAATTTTCGCGAGATCATCGATCAACTGATCCGCCAGCAGCCCCTGATGATGCCCCGGCCGTCGTCCGGTGGCGCCAGGCTCTTCCTGCATCCTGCCGTCGTCCTCACGGCTTTCGTCGCCACCGCGCTGATCCATGCCCATCGCGCCGAGGCGGCGGACGGGACCGATCATGCCGTACCGGTGCGGCTGCACACCGCCCCGCATGATCACCAGGGCTCGGCCAACATCATCCTCAGGCTGTTGGCCGCCGACCCGTCGAAGATCTCCTCCGCCAAGGTGCTGCCGCAGCTGCTGTCCGATGGCGAGCCGGGGACGCCCCTGGCGTCGTTGATGGCGATCGCCATTGCCGCCATCGCCCCCCTCGTCGCCCAGGATACCGTCAGCCTCAGCGCCTCCGACGCATCGCCCGAAGCCGCGGCCCAGCATGCGCCTGCCCTCGCTCCGGCGCCCGGGGCCGACGCCATGGCCGATTCTCTGGACACCGCCGGCCAGCCCAGCCACGAGGCGGCGCCGCAGGCCGAGACGCCTGGCGCCATGACGGCGAGGCATGACGACGCCTTTGCCACGATTGCCGGCCCGAGCGTAAGCCTGGGCACGGCGGCCTCGGCCCACCATCCGGACACCTCGGTGACGGCGCAAGCCTCGGCCGTTCCCATACCGCCTTCGGCGACCGGCACCGACCATCTGCTGTTGCACATGCCGGCGCATCCGGCAACCGTCCAGGAACCGACCGCGGCCTCGCCGGCCGTGCTGGACCCCACGCACCATCTGGACCTCGGCGACGTCGACCCGCAAGCGCTGGCGGCCCTGTTCTACCACACCGAAGACACCGGCCAGACGAAAGGCCATGGGCTGGGCTCGGCGGTCATCCCGGCCGAGCCGCCGACGCAGCCGACGGCCGCGGCACCGACGGCGACCGCGGTGACGACGACCCAGCCGGCCGCTCCGGCCGCCGCGCCGGTGATCGATGCGAAGACTCCGACCGCCCTGCTCGACGCCCTCTCGGATTTCGCCTTCTCGCCGCAGCATGCGCTGACCAGCGCCCTGCACCCTTCGGCGACGCTGACGTCCTACCTGACCAACTACATGGCCCAGAACGGCCCCAATTTGGAAATGGTCGTGTTCGACAGCGGCACGGTGTCGCTCAGCATGTTCCCCTTCGTCAAGGGGGTGGTGTTCGTCGACGACCACCAGGTCGCCAGCGATGTCCATGCCCTGAGCGGCCAGCACCCGGTGACCATCCAGTTCACCGACGGCGGCACCATGACCCTGGTCGGCGTGGTCAACATCGACGCCGCCCACCCGTTGGTGCTGGGGGGTTAGATCCGCATCCGCTTGAACAGGCGTTCCGGCAGATGGCATATGACAGCCATAATGCCGCACCAGACCGGGCGCACATAGATCACGTCACGGCCCCGGCGTGCGGCGGCCACCACCGCACGACCGACCTCCTCGGGCAGGGCGGTGAGCAAGGGGGGCAGCGCCATGCCGGCAGTCATTGGCGTGCGGATGAACCCCGGCTTCACCGTTATGACCCTGACGCCCGGCGCTGCCAGCCGGTTGCGCAGGCCGGAAAGGAAGGCGGTCAGCCCGGCCTTGGCCGAGCCATAGACATAGTTGCTCGCCCGCCCGCGATCGCCGGCCACCGAACTGACCCCGATGATGACGCCGCCGCCACGGACCTCCATGCGGTTGGCGATCTCTCCCAGGATGCTGGCCGGGCCGACATAATTGCTGCGGATGATCAGTTCCGCAGCGGCAAAGTCGTTCTGCGCCCGGGCCTGATCGCCCAGCAGCCCGACCACGCAGACGGCGATGTCGGGCAGCACCCCCAGGCCATCGAGGAACGCCTGGTGGCCGGCGGTGTCCAGCACGTCGAACTCGGCGGTGCGGACCTCCACCGCGTAGCGCAGGCGCAGGTCGGCGGCATCGGGGTCGAGGCGCGCCGCCCGCCGCGCCGCCAGGATCAGCGAGGCGCCGGTTCTGGCGTATTCGGCGGCGATGGCGCGCCCGACGTCGGAGGCGGCCCCCAGGACGAGGACCGAAGGGGAACTGGAGGTTGTCATAGGCCGAGCCGCTGCGATTGAAGAGAGGAGAATTTCACCCGGTTGCCGCCGGCGGCGCCGCGGATGGCGGCGAAGCGGTCCAGGCGGGGATAGCCGCTGCGCAGCATCTGGGCGCCGCCGCGCGCGTCCTTGGCCAGGTACAGACGGCCCCCATGGTCGCGGACGATGGCGTCCAGTTCGAGCAGCAGGCTGAACGTCGCCGCCGTGGCCCGGAAGTCCAAAGCCAGGGTGTAGCCTTCCATCGGGAAGGACAGCATTCCGTCCTGCCGGCCGAGCAATTTCAGCACGGCGAGGAACGAGCCCGCCGCCGCCTTGGCGATCCGCTCGAGCAGCAGGCGCATCCCCTGCGGGCTGGCCGCCTTGGGCAGCACGCATTGGTATTGGGTGAAGCCCGAGGAACCGTAGATGCGATTCCATTCAAGGATGGCATCCAGCGGATAGAAGAAACTGTCGTAGTCGATGATCTTGATGCCCGGCCGGCCGGCGTGGAAGTAAAGCTCGTTGAACGCCCGCACGCTCCAGCGATTGAGGGCGACGGCGGGAAAATCCACCGGCAGCCGTTTCGTCGCCTTGCCCGGCGAGGCCAAGGGCGTGCCGCGGCTCTCCACCGGCAGTTCGTCCGGCCTGGCATGCTCGCCCCGGTAAAGCAGGGATCGGCCGACAGACCGGCCTTTCGCCAGGCAATCGATCCAGGCGACGGAATAGGTCCAGGCCTGCGACGCCTCGAACAGTTCCATCACCTCGTCGAGGTTCCGGGCCGGCAGCGTTTCCTGGCGTATGCGGCTGGTCTCGATCGGGACAAGGCGGAAGCTGGCCCTGAGGATGACGCCGGTCAGCCCCATGCCACCGCAGGTGGCGGCGAACAGTTCGGCGTTTTCGCTCGGCGAACAGCGGAGGACGCGGCCGTCGCCCAGCGCCAGGTCCAGGCTTGCCACATGGTTGCCGAACGAACCGGCGGCATGATGGTTCTTGCCATGCACGTCGGCGGCGATCATCCCGCCGATGGTGACGAATTTCGTGCCCGGCGTCACCGGCGGGAACCAGCCGCGCGGCACGAACAGCGCGACGATGTCGGCCAGCAGCACACCCGCCTCGCAGGTCAACAGTCCGGTCGACGGATCGAAGGCCAGCAAGCGGCCTTGGCGCAGCATCGACAAGGTCCCCTGCGGATTGAGCGCGGCATCGCCATAGGCGCGGCCGTTGCCGCGGGCGATCAGGCTGTCGGCGGCGAGGATCGCCTGGGTGGCTTCCTCGGCGTCGCGCGGTTCCACCAGCCGGCAGGCGACCCGCGGATATCGCCCCCAGCCGGAAAGGACCTGGCCGGCCATCACATGCCGGCCAGGAAGACGGCGGCCATCAGCCCGGCGGAGATCAGGCTGCCGCGATCGGTCGCGGCGAAGATCATCGGATCGTCGTGCATCTCGCCCCGGTGGGTGATGATCAGCATGCGGCTGACCCAATGGATCAGGATCACGCAACTCAACCACAGCAATCCGGGCCGGCGGTACAGGGTGACCACCGCCGGGCTGTTGATGTAAAGGGCCATGACCAGCACCGCCAGATAGCCGCTGGCCGCCGCCATGGCCTCCAGCACCGGCAGGTCGCGCAAGCGATAGCCGCGCCCCGGCGGATCGCCCTGCCCGGCCTCGGCCCGGACGATCAGCTCGGTGCAACGCTTGACCAGGGCCAGGCTGAGAAACAGGAAGATTGAAAAGGCTGCCAGCCATGGCGACAGCGGCACGCCGGCGGCGACGCTGCCGGCCACCAGCCGGATGCCGTAGAGGCAGGCCAAGGTGACGATATCGGTCGTCATCTTGCGCTTCAGCAGCAGGGAATAACCCAGCGTCAGGCCGTAATAGCCGAGCAGCACCAGGAGGAACTGCCAGGGTTGTCGCCAGGCCAGGGCCAAGGACGCGGCCAGCAGAACGGGAACCAGCGCAAGGCCGTGGAGCAGCGGCAGGGCACCCGAGGCGAACGGCCGCCGACCCTTGCTTGGGTGGTGGCGGTCACTGCGCATATCCACCAGGTCGTTCAGCAGATAGACGCTGGAGGCGCACAGGCTGAAGCTGAAGAAGGCGACGAGGCATTCGAGCAGGACCGGGCCGAACCGGTGGCCCGCCAATGGCGGCACGAAGATCAGCAGGTTCTTCGCCCATTGATGGACGCGCAGGGCGCGCAGCCAGTCCCGCCACGAGGCCGAACGCGAGCCGATCACCCTCACCCGCGGCAACTCCGCCCGGGCCCTGGCGATGACCCCGGCGGCGGCATTCACCACCAGCGCCTGGCGGGCCTTGCGCCACACGGCAAAATCGGCCGCGGCGTCGCCGGCGTAATCGAACCCGCCTTCGCCGAACGCCTCACACAGCGCCGCCGCCTTCGCCGCCCCGGCCAGGTTGACCGCGTCGTCCGAAGCGAAGACGCCGTCGAACAGCCCGAGATGTTCGGCCAGCGGCCGCACGTAGCGGCCGTGCGACGCCGATGCCAGGTAGATCTTCCGCCCGTCGGCCTTTTCCCGGCGCAGAATGGCGAGAAAGTCTTCGTTCAGCGGCAGGCGGCTGAGATCGACCACCGCGGAATCGGCGATGCGCGCCTTCAACGCCGCCTTGCCGTTCGCCAACGCGACGAGCGCCGCCAAGGCGTGAAGCGGCCGCGAGGACAGGAGGGAAAAGAATGATTCGATCAGAAGGTCGGACTTCAGCAAGGTGCCGTCGAGATCGACCACCAGAGGCAGGCTTCGCACTTCGGCAACGTTCTCGCCGACCCGGTTCACCTGCCTCTCCCTATTGCGGCCGCCGCCGATCATTATGAAAAGCAACTGGTTAATTCGGCGTCAATGTAAGACGCCCGGCACGCGTCGATATCCGTTAGACCCTGACGGCAAAGGCGGTGTAAAAAGCGACCTCGTGCATCGGACCATTCAGAGGGTTCAATGCGCCAAATCTATCGTAGCCCCTCGCCGGGCGGTCGCATCCGCGCCCGCCCGGCGAGGGACAACAACAGAAGCGGCAACGATCGGCGAGGCGGGTTCACGGTATGGACAGAAAGAACGGCTTCACGCTGCTGCGGCTGGTTTCCGCCTTCCTGGTCCTGGTCACCCACAGCTACGTCATGTTGCGGGCCGGCCCGGACCCGTTGGCCAAGGCCACCCATCTGTTGGCGTTCAGCACGCTGGGGGTCGACACCTTCTTCGTCGTCAGCGGTTTTCTGATCTGCGGATCGCTGCTGCGCAATCCATCGCCATGGATTTATCTGCGCAATCGCTCGCTCAGGATCATGCCGGCGCTGGTTGCCGTGGTGCTGGTCAGCACCTTCGCGATCGGCCCCTTGATCACCAATGCGCCGGATTATTGGCACAACCGCGTCACCTATTTGTACCTCTACACCGCCACGGCGTACGGCTACCATGAATTCCTGCCCGGCGTGTTCACCGGCAACCCGGTGCATGTGGTGAACGGCTCGCTGTGGACCCTGCCTATCGAGATCACCTGCTACCTCATGCTGCTGACCGTCTCCTGGTGCCGGGCGCTGCACTGGCGAAGCATGGTGGCGCTGATCGCCGCCCTGATGGCCCTGCACATCGGCGACGCCTTCCCAAGGCTTCACTTTCTGTTCCAGATGGAACTCCTGCAGGTCAACCGTTTCGCCATTCTGTTCCTGGGCGGGGCTCTGCTGGCCACTCTGTCGCCGCGCCTTCCCTTCCGACTCTCCTGGGCCGGCGGCGCCGTGGTGCTGATCGCCGCCGCCGTTCTGCCCGGCCAACGGGACTGGCATTATTTCGCCGCCGTGTACCTGCTGCTCTGGCCTTACGTCATAGTGACGCTGGCTTTCAGCCTGAAGCGCGTCGACTGGCTGAACAAATATGATGTCTCGTATGGATTTTACCTTTACGGCTTTCTCATTCAGCAATGCTGCGTTCTGCTTTTCGGCCAGGGGCACGGCTTCGGCATACGGACGTTGACGCTGCTCGCCTCGGCCATCGACCTTGTCTGTGCCGTGCTGTCCTGGTTCCTGATCGAAAAGCCCGCCCTCGCCTTGAAACGTCGCCGGCACCAGGCACGACCCCAGGGCGGAGCCGCTCTCGAAGCGGCAGGGGAATGATCTTCCGAAGCCGGCAAAAGCATGGCCGCCAGCGAGTCCAAGTTTCGCAGCTCGGCAAATCGGCACCTCGATTCAGGCTAATTGACATTCTCAGAACACCTAGGCAGTTAGTTGTGACATTTAGGATTGAGCGCCGTGGGGGAAGCCCTGTCGGTGAAGGTGCTGTCCGCCGATTTGTTGCCCCGATATTGCAGCAACAGGAGCAATATAAGAATGGCATTGATGACCCGTTTCCTGTCTAAACCTCAAGATAAAAACGACAGAAACACCGAGGCTGTTCGCTGGGCCTATCGCTTGTTCTTAGACCGAGAACCAGAGAGCGAGGATGTTCTGCTCGGAAGATCGACATCTACCGCTGCATTACGCAGTGAATTCATGGCGAGTCCGGAATTTAACTCAAGAAACTCTCGTCTTACGCTATTTCATGATGATTGGGTCATAAAAGAGACAAAGCATGGGTTTCGCATATTTGTCTACCTAAATGAGATAGACATTTCTCGTAATATACTTATTGATCAATATGAAACAGCAGAGGTATCGTTCGTTTCAGAAACCGTAAAAAAGGGCAATCGAGTAATCGATATTGGCGCCAATATCGGATACTACTCTATGTTGTTTTCAGCAATTGTCGGGCCGACAGGGAAGGTCCTGTCCTTCGAACCGATCCGGCACCTTTTCGACAAACTAAGCAGAAGCCGATCCGAGAACGCATTTGAATCCGTGTGTGAAATATATAATTGCGCGTTATCTGACACCACGGGCGTGGCAAACATGGTCTATGCGCCAGAAGCAATTAATTTTGGCGGATCGCATCTTACGCATGGCGCCGAAGCTCCCGCACAGCACGCCATAGCCTCTGTCGAATTGCGCAAATTGGACGAATTTTCCCGTGATGGAAGGGTTGATTTCATTAAGATCGATGTAGAGGGCGCGGAGCCCCTGGTATTCAGTGGTGGCCGAGAGCTTATTGCGCGGGACATGCCAATCATTCTTTGCGAAGTGCATAATGATCAGTTGAAGAATGTCTCCTCGTCGAGCGCAACCGACATGATCGCCGCGATGACCAACCTCGGCTACCGCTGCAACCTCCTGACCGAAGCCGGGGCTGTGGGCGAGGAAATTGCCGCTTACGACCACCCGGAGCCGACGAACGTCGTGTTTTCAAAAGCCTGCTGAGAGTCTGAAACAGGCGGCTCCGGAGTGCAGTGACTCATTGCCTGGCAAGGACCATCGACTGATGAAGCCCGTATTTTCCGGCCGCGTTGTTTTTGACCACTTGGAAAAGACCGCCGGGCAAGCGGTCAACGCCTGGCTCAAAGAGCAACTCGGCAACGGCGTCGTCACCGACAACCTGATCGGTCGCCATGGCGAGTTGATCCGGCAATGGGGCGGCGAGTACGGCATCATTTCCGGCCATGTTCATTTCGACGGCCTGGGACTCGACCCTCGCTACAAATACGTCACCCTTCTGCGCGACCCGATCGAGCGGGCCATCTCCTACCTCTATTTCGTCGTCAACAACTTCAAGCCGGACGACCTGGCCGAGTGGCAGTCCTACCACCGTTTCATCGAGTCGGAAGGCGACGAAATCGACCATCGGGTCTTGCACAAGATCCCCAATTATTATGTCAACCACTTCGCCCAGGCGAAAAGCCGCCTCCATCGCCCGGCCCGCGCCCTGCTGGCCGATGCGTTGACGGTGATCGACCAATACGAGGTCTGGGGCCTGTACGAACGCATGCCGGAATTTCTCGCCGATCTCGGCCGGCGGCTGCGGATCCCGCCACCGGCGCGACTCACCCCTGTCAACGAAACGGCCCGCAAGCCGGGCAGAGCGGAGATTTCGCCCAAGCTGGTGGCGCGGCTCGAGGAATTGAACGCCCTCGACACGGAATTTTACCGGGTGCTGCGGGACCGGCACGACGCGGGCCGGCAAGAGCGCGCCGGGCGGCCGATGCCGGAACAATCCGCCTGGGCGCCCTATCAGCGGCCGAGCGAGGGCGGGGAGGTCGGCCCCGACCTGTCGCTGTTGTCGGTGGCGGCCGATGGCGTGGAGGGCGCGGTGCCGTCAGGCGGCACCATCGACTTTCGCCTGCGGCTGCTGCTCCACCGGCCATTGGAGGAAGTGATCGTCGGAATCCACCTGCACGACGCCGGGCGCTGCCTGGCCTTCGGTACCAACACCATTCTCCTCGGCGCCAATCCGACCAACCTGTCGCCGGGAGTCCATCTGATGGACTATCGGATCGCCGCCGATCTTCCGGAAGGCCAATACAGGGCGGGATTCGCTTTCCTCGAACCGTCCGCCGAGGGAATGCGCACATTGGCCTGGCTCGACGACGCGGTCTCGTTCCGCGTCCAGGTCGCCAGGCCGGTCAAGTCCATCGGCTATTGCGGCCTGCCGGCGACGTTCGAACACCGCCCTCTGATGGAAGACGCCGACGATCCGCCGGAAGCGCAGCCGGCCCTTGCCGCCCCGCCCGGCCGCTGGCGCCGCTGGCTGCGTCGGTAGCGGGCTCAATCGCGCGTCGACCCGGCAGCCCCCCCCTCGAGCGCCTTGCGAACGGACTGAATCACTTCCTGGTTTCGTCATCCCCGGGCTTGACCCGGGGATCCATCGATTGCCGGGTCACGCCCGGCAATGACGATAAGGGAGCCGATCCGGTTCGTTCGCAAGAGGCTCTGGTCTTCAAGCCAGATCCCGCCGCCAGTACTGCGCGCCGTCGGCCACCGTCTTGCCGGCCAGGCTGGGGGATTTCGATTCCCAGTTCACCCAGCAGGGTTTTTCCCGGTGCAGCCGCCAGCCGGCGGCGAACAGCATTTCGAACAATTGGCCTTCGATCACCCGGCTGTGGGTGCCGATCATCAGTCCCGACACCCGCTCGGCGATCAGGTCCAGATTGTGGCTGACCAGTTCGACTTCCGCCCCCTGGATGTCGATATGCAGCAGATCGACCGTCGCCAGCCCGCGCAGCGCCTCTTCCAGGGGATAGGCCTTCACCGGCGCCGAGCGGACCGCCGCACCCCGGTAGTCGCGATCGACATCCGCCGTCGAGGCTGCCGCCCCCATGTCGGTCACGGCGCTTTCGGGAAACCATAGCCAGCCCTCCTCGATGCCGACCGCTCCTTCGATCAGACGGCATCGCAGGTCTGGCGTCGAAGGATGCAGCCGGTTGAAGGCGAGTTGATGCTCGAGCAGCGCGAAGCGGGCGGGATGCGCCTCGACCCCCACCAGGTCGATGGGGGCGAGGCCACGGCGGCGGGCCAATACGCCGCCCAGGGACATCCACGGCCCCCAACCGGCACCGATCTCGACGATGCAATAGGAGCCGCGCGCCCGGTCGACGCTGTCGACCAGCGCCACGTATTCCAGGCCCTCGGCGTGGTAGCCGTCCTCGGGGATCGGCAGCTGCAGCAGCTCGACGTTGAAGTCGCTCCAGAACGGCACGCTGGCATAGGGCGTCTTGTGGCCGAAACCATCGACGAAATGGTCGTCCTTCAATTCCGCCCGATGAATGGCGTATTTCCGCAGAAGCTGGACGTCTTCGTCCTTATAGCCGGAATAGAGTTGAAGATTGCGCATGAGGCTCAGGCACCGGAAATATCGGTGGAGACCAGGACGTTCTCCACTCTGGTGTAGTAGTCGTATTGATCGAGAAACTCGAGGATGGACTCGTAGCGGTTTCGCTCCGCCCTCACGGCGTCGATTTTCTTTTGCAGTTCTTCATGCCTTGCCAGAAGCAGGGACCGCAGGATGTTCTCACCTTCCCTAACCTGAATGCGATTGGCGATCACCGGAATCTTCACCACCAGCTGCTGCATGCCGGCGATGCTTTCATCCAACTCGCGGAGGTGCTGCGCCACCATCTTGCGGAGGAAGGCCAGGACGTCCTCGTATTGCGGCATGGTGATCTGGCCGACCACCTTGAGCAGCATTTCGCTGACCGCCGAATAAAGCTTCGCCTGCTCGGCGGCTTCCGGCGAGTCGTCGCCGGGGATCTCTCCGGTGCTGTCGTAATGATGTCGCTTTTCCTCGTCGGACAGCACCTCGTAGGCCAGCGTGAGCAGGCGGAAATCCTCGGGATCGCCGCCGGCGTCGGGATGGGCCGTCTTGACCTTCCGCCGATAGGCCGCCTTGATCGCCGCGGCATCGGCATCGCGCCCCACCCCGAGAATTTTGTACAGGTCGTGAAACGACATCAAACGGCCTTCCCAAGGCTGCCTGGCATCCAGGTTTTGTAGAACCGCTCCTCCAGCAGAACCCGCATCAGCTGCCGGGTGCTGGCCCGCCAGTCCTGCCAGGGCATCTGGTCCGATTGCGCTGCCGCCCCGACCGCCACGGCGGCCAGCCATTCCCTCAGGCGGCCGGCCAGGGCTTCGGGCGCACCATCGGGGAAATAGCTGGCATGCGCCCCCGCCACCTCGCGGAACACCGGGATGTCGCGGGCCAGGATGGGCCGGCCGTGCTGCGCCGCCTCGACCAGGGGCAGGCCGAAGCCCTCGCCTTCCGACGCCACCAGCACGCCGCGGGCGGCTTCGTACAGCTCGGCCAAGGCGCCGTCGCTGATCCCTTCGAACCACCACAGACGGCGGCCGGCCTCGGCATGCCGGCGCAGGCGCTCGGCCAGCTCCTCCACCATCCAGCCTTGCCGGCCGACGATCACCAGCGCCACCGGCTCGCCCGCCGCCCATAGGCGCTCGAACGCCGCCAGCACCTGGGCATGGCCCTTGCGCGGCTCGACGGTGCCGACCATCAGAACCGCCTGGAGGTCGTTGAGCCGCGCCAGTGTCGCCTCGAGATCCTCCGGCAGGGCTTGGCCGGCAGGCCACGCCGCGATCTCCGATCCGAGATGGAACCAGCCAATGTGGAACGGCCGCAGCCGCTCCGGCTGGCCGCGCTCAAGCCAGGCGAACAGGTCGTCGGCCACCGTGCGGGAGATGCACACCGCGCCGTCGGCCTGCGCCACCGTCTCCAGCCAGGCGGCATGGTTCTCCGCCGCGCCGGGAAAGAAGCAATCGGGGCGCTGCAGGCACAACAGGTCGTAGACGACGAAATAGACCCGCCCGCCGAACCGCCGCAGGCGGGCGAAGAATGCGGCCTGCGCCGGCACGATCTCGGGCTGCAGGTCGAGGCCGAGGAAGCAGTCCCCCGCCCTGATCTCCACCGGCTCGTCGACCAGCGCTGCCTCCGGGCAGCCCAGCAGTTCGAGGGTGAAGCGGCGGGCGTAACGATAGGGCTGGCCCGCCGTCGCATAGACCGGTTCGACACGCCAGCCGGCCGGCGGTTCGGCCAGCAGCTGGCCGACGACATTGCGCACCACCCGCTGAATGCCGCTTTTGGCGTCCCGCTGCACCAGTTCCGACAGGTCGACGAACAGCTGCCGCTCGGGAAGCCTGGACGGCAGGTTGCCGGCCAGATGGGCCGCCAGGGACAGCCAGGGCTGGTCATCCTCGGGCGCCTCCTCGGCTTCGGCCAGCGATTCCATGACCCGTGCCGGCGCCAGGGCGGCGGCATGGAAGCGTTCGATGGCCTGGCGGTAGAGATCGGCGATCTGGCGCGGCGCATGGTGATGCCGGATATGCGCCCTTGCCCGCTCGCCCAGGCTTCGCCGCGCGTCGGGGTGCCGCCACAGATGTTCGAGCGCCGCCGCCAATTCGCCATCATCGAACCCGTCGGCCAGTTGCCGGACACAATCCCCGGGCAGGTCGGCCATCGCACCATGGGCGTTGACCACCGTTGCCAGCCCGTAGTTCATGCAGTCGAGCACCGTGCCCGACGTCTCGCCGCGCGACTGCACCCTGAGCTGGACCGCCACGTCGGCCGCCGCCAGGTAGCGCCGATAAAGTTCCGGCGAGGCGAAACCGGTGATCTGGATCCGCTGGCCGCAGCCGCTGGCGCGGATGGTGTCGACCACGTCGGCGCCATAGGCCCCGGCGTTGTTGCCACCGACGAAGACCAGGCGGCAGCGCTCGTCCTTGCCCAGGGCCGAGGCCAGGAATGCCGCCAGCAGACGGTGATTGAGCTTGATCCGGCCGAGGAAGCCGAAGCTGCAGACGACGAAATCGTCTTCGGCCAGCCCCAGGGCCTGGCGCGCCGCCTTGCGGTCGATATCGACCGCCGGCACCCGCAGATGCGGAATCAGCGCCCAGTCGGCGGCGGCATCGGCGCCATACCACTGGGTCGCCAGGCGGCGCGAGAAGTCGGAATGGACGATCACCCCGTCCGCCTCCTGCAGGACGGCGATGTTGCAGGGGTATTTGAACACCGCATCCGCCGCGTCCGCCGCCTCGAACCGGGCCTTGACCGCCGGATAGCCGTGCGAGCGGTAGAGCGCCCGGCTCCAGGCGTGAGGCTGCCAGCCCTGCCATTCCGCATGGGCGATGACGCCGCTCAGGAAGAAATCGTGCAGCATCACCACGCCGGGATGGCGTTCCAGGAGGCCGAACATGTGGTGATGGAACTCGGAATTGCCGAAGTGATAGAGGATCCGGTCATAGCGCTCGGCGTTGGCATCGAACCATTCGGCGGTGCGGATGGGGCAATTGGCCCGCACCCAGGGATCGTTCACCTCGGCCTGATGGACCACCACCTCGACCTGATAATGGCGGGACAGTTCGGGCAGCAGTTCGGCGCTGTAGTCGGCGATGCCGCTGCATTCGGGAGGCAGCGGCGAGACATAGGCGAGGCGAGGGCGGGAACCGTTCCGGCGCTCCTCAGGACGAGGTCCATTACCAATAAGATCAACCTCGTGCCGAGGAGGCCGCGCCGTGGCGCGGCCGTCTCGCAGCATGTTCGCCGCATGCAGGCGCTCGAAGGCGTCGAGGGCCGCCCGCGCGCAGTTGTCCCAGGAGAACCCCTTGGCCTGTCGCGGCCCATGGCGGCGCAGCTCGTCGCGGAACGCCTCGTCGGCCAGCACCTGGTGGAGCTTGGCGGCCAGCGCCTGGTCGTCGCGGGCGGCGAACAGGGCGTCACCGCGGCCGATCACCTCGGGCAGGCTGGTCGCATCGGCGGCGATCACCGCCGCGCCACAGGCCATGGCTTCCAGTGCCGGCAGGCCGAAGCCCTCATGCCAGGAGGGGAAGACGAAGGCCCGGCACAGATTGTAAAGGGCCAGCAGGTCGTCGTCGGAGACGAAGCCGGTGAACACCACCTCGTCGGCCGCCAGCCCCTGCTTGGCCGCCAGGCGTTCGAGGGTGGCGCGGTCCTCGGGCCGGGTCGCGCAGACGATGGCCAACTGGTGGGCTCGCCGCAAGCTGGCCGGCAGGGCGGCGAAACCGCGGATCAGGCCGTCGATGTTCTTCCGATAGTCGATGCCGCCGGTATACATGACGAACGGCCGCGTCAGACCGAAGCGACCGAGCAGGTCGTCCCGCCGTTCCGCCGGCAGGGCGATGGGGCGGAAGCGGTCGTCGATGGCCGACGAGATATTGACCACCCATTCCTCGGGCAGGCCCAGCCAGTCGATGGCCTCCTGCCGCGACGAGCGGGAAATGGCCAGCCACAGATCGGCGCGGCGCAGATGGTCGAGCCGGGTCTCGTACCAGCGCTCCAGCGTCGGGTTCTGCTTGAGATAGGTCTGCCGGTGGACCAGCGGGATCAGGTCGTAGAGGGTCGCCGCGGCGGGCGGTCCGCTGTCCAGCAGGCCGATGCTGGTGGCGGCGTCGGCCGCCAGCCCCTCGAACAGGCTCGACAGGTGGAGGACGTCGGGCCTGAGGCCGGCCAGGAAGGCCTCGCGCAGCCGTTCACCGGCCTGTCGCAGCCAGCCGTTGCCGGGGCGGGCCGCGGCGATGCCGGCAGGCGAATGCCAGACGCGGATATGGTCTTGCGGCAACAGCCCGTCGAAGGCGGCGCGCAACGGCTCGACGGTGTCGGCAAGGCCGCCGTTCAACGCCAGGATCACCTCATGCCGGCCGGCGTTGCGAATGATCGCCTGGGCCAGCGCCAGCGAATAGCGGCCGATACCGCGCAGCCGGCTCTCGCCCTGCGCCCCTTGCAGATCGAGCACCAGTCTCATCGGGCCCGCCTCCGCATTTGCCGCAACTGGGCGTAGGTTCGCCGCACCGAGGCGGGGTGGTTGGCCGGGTCGAGGGCGACGGGATCGGGTGTCGGCAGGGGCGGAAGCTCGGCGGCGGCCCGGCGGGCGGCCATCTGCTGCAGCCGCTGGGGCAGGCCGGGAATGACACCGATCAGCCGGACGAGCAGTTGCTTCTGCCCGGGATGAGCCCGGAAATAGGCCAAGCCGGCGCCAAGCGCCGGGCCGGCCAGCCGCCTGGGGGCGGCGCGCAGCAGGCTGCGCAAGCGCCGCACCGCCGTGCCGGCCGCCCGCACCGGGCGGGTGATGCGCCAGGAGCGGCTGCCATAGACCCACCCCAGCTCGTCCTGCAGCCGGGTGTTCTGGTCGGTCAACTGCTGCCGTTCGGCGGCGAACTCCCGGTCCTGGCGATGCAGCTCGGCGGTCAGCCGCTGACGCTCGGCGGCGAATTCCCGGCTGCCCCGTTCCATCTCGGCGAACAGGCGCTCGCTTTCCGAGCGGAAATGGGCCGTTTCCTGCCGGCTGTGGGCCAGTTGCCCCTCGGTTGTCGACAGGCTGCAGGCGACCCGCCGGGTCTCCTCCTCGCGTTCGCGCAGCCTGGCGTTCAGCAGGGAACAGAAGCGCCCGCCGCTGCCGCTCAGAACGAAGTCGTCGAAATAGTTCGGACCGACGCCGAATTTCTCTGCCAGATGGGCTTGCGCCGGGGCCAGATAGAAGCGATTCAGGCCGTCGAAATAAACCGGGCGGTAGCCGAGATCGAGCAGCAGCGGCTCCCACTGGCCGTGGGTTTCGATCTGGGTCATCGGCGCGGTGCTTTCGACGACGACGATCCACGGCCGCACGGCCGAGGGCGCCCAGCCGTCCAGCACCTCCTTCTCCAACCCTTCCACGTCGATTTTCAGCCAATGGATGTCGCGGTCGGCAAAGCGATCGAGGATGCTGGCCAGGGTGATGCAGGGCACATCGGTGCTGCGTACGGAAAACCCGCCCTGGCGGTGCTGCTCGGCAATCCGCCGGTCGCCGGTGGAGAGGCCGGTGTCCACCACCTCGAAGAATTCGAGGATGCCGCCCTGGCGCCCGACCGCCGCCTGGATGACGGTCTCGTCCGGGCGGGCGCGGCGAAGCTGGTCGGCGTAATGGGCCGTCGGCTCGACATGGACGCCGCGCCAGCCATGCTCGTAGAAAGCCAGGCTGACCGAGTCGACCACCGGATCCTGGGCGCCGATGTCGATATAGAAGCCTCCCTCGACATGCCCCAGCGCGCGCCACAGCATGACGTCCTCGAAGTTCTGCGCATAGGAGATCAGCGGATCGTTCATTCCCGGCCTTGATGAAGCAGTGGCAGCGGCGCGGAGGCCGGCGCATCCGTCGGTCGGTCGGTCGAGATGCTGAATTTGCCGTCGAGCCAACAGGTTCCGATGAACAGCTCATGTTCGACGTTGATCACGTCGAACACCAGCGCGTTGTCCGTCCATTCATAGTTGTCGGTCAGATGCGACTGGCTGCTGACCAGCGCCGGCGAGAAGGAATAGGAGCCGGGGCCCAGGCGGCAGGGAAAGGACAGGTCGAACACCACCCGCTGGCCGGCCTTCAGGTCCTTGAGCTTCTGGTCGGTGTGCCAGGTGTTGGTTCCCCAGACCGTGTGGCCGGTACGGTCGCGCAGCATATAGCCGAGGATCAGCTGGGGGATGTCGTCGTGCAGCTCGACCACGGCCTTGAGGCGCAGCGCCTGGCCGACCCGGGCCACCGCCACCGCCTCGCCGGTCACCGCGTCCTCGAGGGTGAGCTCGCGCATCACCGCCTGGCCGGTGCCGGATTTGGTCCGCAGCCAGCCGTCGCGGGTGCGGCGCTGTTCCACCTCGAACTTGGCGTTCTCGCGCTGGGCGACCATGGCGTTGTAGTAGTCGGTGACCTCGTCGGGCGGCCCGTCCTTCAGCACCGTTCCGGCATCGAGCAGGATCACCCGGTCGCACAGCGCCCTGACGTCGGCCATGCTGTGGGTGACGAAGACGATCGAGGTCCCCTGCTCCTTGAACTTGCGGATGCGGTCGAAGCTCTTGTGCTGGAAATAGCTGTCGCCCACCGCCAGCACCTCGTCGATGATCAAAAGGTCGGGCCGCACCGCCGTCGCCACCGAGAATGCCAGGCGCGCCTGCATGCCGCTGGAATAGACGCGCAACGGCTGATCGAAGAACTCGCGCAGTTCGGCGAAATCCTCGATGGATGGGATCAGTTCATTGATTCGGCTGGTCGGCAGCCCCATCAGGCCGGCGGCGAAATAGACATTCTGCCGGCCGGTAAATTCGGGATTGAAGCCCAGCCCCAGCTCGAGGATCGAGCTGATGCTGCCGGCAACGCCGATCCGCCCGGTGGTCGGCCTGACGGTGCCGGTGATCAGCTTGAGCAGCGTGCTCTTGCCGGCGCCGTTGGCGCCGATGAGGGCCAGGGCGTCACCGCCGCTAAGCTGGAACGACACCTCCCTGACCGCCCAGTATTCGTGCCTGGCGCGCACCGGCACGCCGAACCAGGTGAGAAACCGCGCCGTGGTGGATCCATAGGTGGCATAGCATTTGCCGACCCCGGCGACGTCGAGAATGATTTGACTCATAGGGCGTCCACCAGCTCGGCGCTGGCCCGCCGGAAGACGATGAAGGACAGCAGGAACAGGCCGGTGGCGACGACGGCGGGCGGCCACAGCAGGCCGAAATCGGGCCACCGGTGAAACAGCAGCGCGTCCTGGTAGATGCGCACCAGGGGCGCCAGCGGATTGATCGCCGTGATCCAGCGGAAGCGCTCGGGAACGACTTCATAGCTGTAGACCACGGGAGTCATCCAGAACCAGATCTGCATGACCACACTGATGACTTGCGCCACATCCCGTGAAAAGACGTTGAATATGCCCAGCAAAACCCCCAGGCCGAAGGCGAACATGGAGATCAGCACGATCCCCAGCGGCAGCACCAGCCAGGTCACCGCCGGATAATGGCCGAAGAACAGGAAGACCACGGCGATGGCCAGCAGCAGCAGGGCGTGGTTGACCAGGGCGCTGCCCCAGACGATCAGCGGCAGGCACAGGCGGGGAAAGGAGATTTTTTTCAACGTCCCGGAATATTCGATGAACACCGTCATGCAGCGGTTGAGAATTTCCGAGAACAGCCCCCAGGCGGCCATGCCGGCCATCAGATAGATCGGATAGGCCGCCCTGCTCTGGGCATGGGGCAGGCGGGCCCCCATCACCTCGGACAGCACCAGGGCGAAAATCGCCGCCTGGGTCAGCGGATGGAGCACCCACCACAAGGTGCCGAGCCGCGAGCGGGCGAATCGTCCCTGCAGTTCGGCGCGGATCGAGGTGACGACGAAATGGCGATAGCGCCAGAGGGTGGTCAGCATCTGGATCATCTTCCGGCCATCCTATCCTCACCCCTGCGCTGAGGACATCTGCTCGATGTCCGGGACGATCCTGGCCGATATGAGGTAGTCGGCGAATTCTCTATATAATACGGCTATTTCCGACACCGCCTGGAGCAGTTCCTCGGGCGTGTGGTCGGTCTCGCCCTCGTCATGCCCGATGGTCTTGCCGACTCCGCCCTTGGTGATGATGCGCATCGGCTTGACCGCGTTGTCGCGGCTTCCCGGCACCCAGATCGAATGGGCGATGGCGTTCCTGAGGGCGCTGTGCTTGTGCATGGAATCGAGGTGGGCCTTGATTTGACGCCCCTTCTCGGGGGCCAAGTCGGTAAGGTTGGTCAGGCTGAGGAGGGCATCCCGCTTGCCGTTGTAGGACAGGCCGGCGGTCACCACCACCACCGAGCCGAGATCGGCCCCCAGGATGCCGGCCATGGCCGCCTGCATGAGGAATTCGTAGCGGGCGAACCACTGGATGATCGCCCCGAAAGCCATCAGATGTTGCGGGCCGGGCCCGGCATTCTCGACCATATCGTTCCTTCCGGCGCCTGTCAGATATCGCGGCCCCTCGCCGGGCGAGGGGCGGAAAACAAGCTTCTCTTCGGACGAATTGGCCGAGGCGTCAAGAGGCGTTCCGGCGTTCCATCGACGCGGCGACGTTTTCCGCCTCGCCCAGCCAGCCGGCCTCGGCATGAACGTCCCATTCCGCCACCAGGGCGCAGTGGTCCAAGGCGGCAAGAACCTTGTGGAAATCGGCGCGGTTCAGGCTGAGCGCGGCAAGCGGCGCGGTGGTCGAATGGAAGCTCAGGGTGAACAGCACCGGCTCGACCGCGACGTCGACCTTCCACACCAGGGCCTGCCCCAGGTCGGCCAGCGCCGCCGGATCACCGGCGCCGACCGTGCCGCCGGCGGCCGGTTGCTCGGCCGACAGCGAGGCCAGATGCTCGAGCACGATCACCTCGCGCCGCAAATCCGCCGGCGCCTGCTTGACCGCCCGGCTGGAGGTCTTCAGGACATTGGCGAAGGCCGACAGCAGCCGGCGCGTAATGCGCCGCGTCAGCAATAGCCGACGGCTCTGGCTGTCGTTGCTGCAGCCGAGCAGGATGCGGTCTTCGGTCTCGTCGTAGGCGAAGGTCAGGGATTTGACCTTCATGGTATCCCGCCAGCCTGGGCAGACGTCAAACGCATGAGAATCCGTGTGGCAGCCGCAAACAGCATGCCATGCTGCCAGCGGTTCCTTCGCCGGAAAACAGGAAAAACGCCCCCTTACGACGGCATGGCCGCGCCGCGGGCGCGGGCCCGCTGGTTGGCGCGGGCCTGCAGCTGGGCCAACTGGGCCTGCGAGAACATCTGCCCGTAGGCCACGGCCAGGGCGCCGCTGCGCCGCAAGGCGAGGAACTGTTCGTCGCCCAGGGCGTTGAGCGCCGCCTCGTCGACGGTCAACAGTCCGCCCTCGGCCCCTCCCTGGGCCGCCGGCCGCAGCAGGCCGTATTGCTCGAGCTGGGTGATCAGCGTGCCGGTGCGGTTGACTTCCAGGCTCATCTGGGTCAACAGGCGCAACGCCCGGCCCAGGGGCCCGTCCGCCCCTTCGGCGCCGGTGCCGAACAGCGGTTCGCCTTCGGCCTCCGACAGCAGGCCGGCATCCTCATCGATCATCACCGTGGGCTGGCCATCCGACGGATTGGCCCCGAGGAGGAACGGATAGGCACGCAGCGCGGCGGGAACGTAGGACGTGGTCCACACGCCGGAGCTGTCGACGAACAGGTTTTCACCCGCGGCGAGGCCCATCAGCGCGACCAGATGAAACTGGTTGCCCTGCCGGGTGAAGAACATCGGGAAGCAGGCCGCGACCTGGCTGATTTCGCCCAGGACCACTTCCGTCGCCGAATTGGCGGCGGCATAGGCGAAGGAGGAAACGGGGCGCAAACACTTTCCGTAGTGGCTTTCACGGGTAACGGGCACAAGGCGCATCGATGCTTATCCTGATGACTGACATACACGGGTTGCCCTTGCCGGGCGCAGGCTCCGCCTGCCTGGCCGCCGCCTCGGCGACGGCGCAATACGGCTTGCAAGGCGCAAATAGCGCGATCCGAACCATATTATAGGCCTTTTAGCGTAAAACCTCCGCCGCTGCATCCCATAAAATGGTTAGCATGGTCACACCAGCACCAACCAATGCTGCGCATCCGCCGGATGCTGGGCGGTAACGGTGACGTCGGAGAGAAACTCCGGCGACTGGCTGAAATAGGCCAGGACCTGGGCATGGGCCCGCAATTCGGCCGTCGCATAAGCGGCGGTGCCGGAGGCGACGCCGGCCAGCAGCGGGTCGATGACATGGCTTTCGTACCAGGCGGCATCGGTCGAGGCCGGCGCCCGGTGCAGCAGGTTGGTGTAGGAATCGGTGATGAACCGGGTGTCGCCGGCGGGGCTCTCGGCATAGGTGTGGGCGGCGTTGCCGGTGTATTCGGGTGACGACAGGAACCATTGGGCGAACTGGGCGAATGCGGTGGCCGGGTGGGTGGCGGCATAGGTCTCATAATAGGCCAGGCCGGCGACGTCGGGGATGCGGCCGAGCACCGCGCCGTAAAGCTCGGTGACCTGGGCCGAGGACACGGCGCCGGCCACCGCCGGGGTCTGGCTGGCGACGATGCCGGTGTCATCGGCGAACCGCAGGGCGCTGATGTTGGACAGGTGATCCGTGCTGCCGGCGTCGCTGACGGTGAAGCCGCTGCCGTCGCCGGCCGGCGTGATGGTGTACTGGCTGGCCATGCCGCCGAACACCACGGTATTGGCATGCCCGGAAAGCCCGGTGATGGCGACATTGGGCGCCGAGGCGGTCTCCTCCACCGTGAAATTGCCCGAGATGTCATGCAGGACGGTCGCATCGGCGGTCAATTGGGCGGGGGTGACGGTCAGCACCGGAATACCCGGGTCGGTCAGGGCGATGGAGGCCAGCTTGCCGCCGGCGGCCAAGGTCTGCAGGGCGTCGAGGTTGGACGCCACGGCGGCGGCGCTGTCGGCCACCGTCGCCGCCGATCCCAGCTGCCCGGCCGAAAAGGCGCTGAGCGCCGCGGCCACGCTGATGAGGCCGGCGCTGACCGCGGCCACGCCGGCGGTGCCGACGACGGTCAGGGCGACGGTGGCGGGCTCGCTCCACCAGCTGCCGTCATAGGCCGACACCGACAGGCTTTCGGTGCCGGGGCCGGCCGCGCCGATACAGATCTTGCCGAGATCGGCGGCGGCGACCTGCACATAGCCGAGAGCCTGCTCCGGTGCCGGGGCCAGGTTGGCCGCCCCGTCGAGGTGGAGGGCGCCGTCGCCGCCGGTGAGCTGGAAGCGATAGGCGGTGAGGGCCGCGCCGCCACCGTCACTGGCGGAGAACAGCGCGGCGGCGGCGACGGATTCGCCCAGCGTGATCGTCCGCGGCATGGGCACGACGGTCACCGGATAAGCGGTGGTGGTCACGCCGACGGCGGTGGCGGCGCTCCAATCGGCGCCGTCATAGGCGCTGATGGTCAAGGTGGCGAAGCCGGCGCCGGCACCGCCCACATAGGTCATCTTGGCCAGGTCGGCGGCCGAGATGTCGTAAGTGCCGGGGCTGACGCTCCAGTTCCGCGCGCCGTTGAGATGGATCGATCCGCCGCCGAGGGGATCGGTGACCTCGTACGAGACCATGCCGGCGCCGTTGGCGTCGCTGACGGTGAACAGGGCCGACAAGGGAATGGCCGCCGCCGGTCCGACCGAGCGCGGCACCGCCGTCACCACCACCGGGCTGGCGCTGCCGGAAACGTCGACCGCCCCGTTTACCGCGGCGATATCCGCCATGCCGGCTTCAAACCGGGTTTCCCAGGTCTGCCCGGGAGAGGCCCCCCAGGGGTTGCGCAGGATGAACTTGCCGGTGGCGGCGTCGTAGCCGACCACGCTGAACTCGTGATCGTTGACGAAGCATTGCTGGCCGGACGCATCGTAAGTGTCGCCGTAGGACGCCACGACGACATCCCGCTTGTCTGTCAGCGCGGTGATGAACAGCTGCTTGTCGCCGCTCCAGGTGGCGGAGCTGCTGTCGTAACAGGTGAAGGGATCGTTGGTGATTTGCTGCAGCGCAGCGCCCGCATCGCCGCCACCGGCCAGCGATGCGTAGGAATTGTCGAACGGGCTGCCGAGGACGCCCGAGGACCTCAGCTGCACATAGGCCTTCTCGACCAGGCCGGCCCAGATGTCGTTGTTGCCTTGTTCGTATTGCAGTTGCCCGCCCGAGGTCGGCAGCTGATCGTTGACCGTGACGAAGATCGGCTTGCCGCCCACATAGAACCGCACCCCATAGGTATTGTTGCCGTTGTCGCTGATCATCGACGTGATGGCGGCCGGGTCGTTCAGCGCCACTTCGCCGAGCGCCGCCAGCAGGAAGCAGTCGCCTGTCTGCCCCTGGTTGATGTCGGCGATGACGGGCAGGCCGCCGGCGCCGTACAGGGCCGCCGATTGGGCGGTGTAGGTGAAGTCCGGGGACGATCCGCCCAGATCGGGATTGGGCATGTCGCCGCCGAGCAGCCATTTGTCGGTCAGCTGGGCCAGCTGCGCCGCGCTGCAGCCGGCCGCCAGGTTGCCCAGCGCGGTCGCCGTGGCGCCACCGCCGTACCACGAGGCATTGGCCGGGTCGCCGTTGACCAGGGCGTTCAGCACATAGGACAGATAGGGCGCGGTGGTCGATAGGTTGTCGATATTGTTGGCGATGGTCTTGAGATCCGAGATCTCGCCGGCGGTGACCGGACCATTGTTCTGAACATCGGTCAGAATCTGCAGGACATCGGCATAGCCCATGGTCCCGTCGGCCATCGCCGCCGTCGCGTCCGCCCTGATGGTGCTGTTGCTGAGATTGTTGACCCAGGAATAAGGCGATTCGGACATCGAGGACGGCCCACCCCAAAAGATGGACCGCACTATACGGGAGTTATTACAAAGAAAATGTTGAGGCGCGGGGCAAGCCGGCGGCCGGTGGCGTTTTCATATTCCCTGAGCGCCGGCGTCCGTCTGGTCGTCGACACTGGCAAAGAATACGGATGGCTTGCCCCGTCATGCCGGCGAAAGCGGGCATCCATCGGCCGGTGCTGTTCAGACGATGTCGCGATAGAGATCCCGCCACTGCGGATTGAAACGCTGGATCAACTCAAGCTTCCACGCCCGGTTCCATCTCTTCATTTGTTTCTCGCGAAGAATGGCGTCGGGCATGGTTTCATGCAGTTCATAATAGACCAATAGGTGGACGTTGTACTTCTTCGTGAAACCGTCGACCGCATCCGTCTTATGTTCCCAAATGCGACGAACGACGTCGCCGGTCACGCCGACATACAGCGTACCGTTCGGCCTGCTTGCCAGAATGTATACACAGGGACACCTTGCCACTGCGTTCCCGCCGCCCCTACCGCCGGAATGGATGCCCGCCTTCGCGGGCATGACGAGACGCAGGATCCACGCCGAGGCCGCTTCGCCACAGCGACCCCGACCGCGGTTCCGCTATTCTTCGCGGCCCTTG
>JAJXWP010000042.1:0-11031 GCA_021781575.1 Pseudomonadota bacterium | reverse complement strand
TTCCAAGCGAAGCTGTTCGGCCCGCACATGGCGCAGATCGGACTGCATCCGTTTGATCTGTTCGCCCAGAAAAGTCAGATCCGCCTCGGCCATCAGCCCTCCGCCCTATCGCCCCGCGATGATATCACACCGCCCCCGCTCTGCCCACGACAGGATGTCCATGCCGCCCGCCGCATGTAACATGGCCGAAGGGCACCGTCACGTTCCATTGTGGAGACATACGGGAAACCGCCGGATCGACGGGAAATCGCCTTCCGCCGCTTTTTGCGGCGCGGCGGCAAATAGCGCCGAGTGCATGTCCCAAGCGCCCCTTGATTCCGCGGCCACCATGCGTACATAATTGCGTACGCTTCGCGAGCTTGCCACGGGATGAGCGAGAAGGTCACAGTCAACGTCCGCGACCTCCGGGATAATCTGGCCGGCTATTTGAGCCGGGCCAGCCATGGGAGCGAGGTAACCGTTACCTCCCACGGCAAACCGATCGCCAGGATCCTTCCGGTGGCCCCCAAGAAGCCGCGCGCCGCCCTGTTCGGTGCGATGCGTGGCCAGATCGCCATGGCCCCCGATTTCAACGAGACGCCCGACGACATCATCGACGCCATGGAAGGCCGGGGCGAGTGAGACTGCTGCTCGATACCAACGCCTTGATCTGGCTCCTCAATGGTGACCAGCAATTGAGTTGCGAGGCCAAGGCTGCCATCGAGGACGAGAGCAACATGATTTTCGTCAGTGCCGTCTCGGTCTTCGAAATGGCGGTGAAGATACGCATCGGCAAGCTCAAGATGGATCTCTCGAGCGCCGTCGCCCGCATCGACGAGAGCGACATCGAGCGCTTGGACATCAGAGATAAGCATTGTCTCGCCATGGCGAGCATCGTGGCCGCCCCAGGGCACCGGGATCCCTTTGACCTCATGCTGGTTGCCCAAGCGATGACCGAGGACATGACCCTTGTCTCCAGCGATCACATGCTGGAGCATTATCCGGTCAACGTCCTGCCCTGCGCCACCGGGAACCCGAAGTCGGCTTAGTGCAGTTCACGGCTCGCGCTGCTGATGAACCGGAGACGATCCCGCGACAGCGTTCCCGCCACCCTACCGCTGGAATGAGCGCCGGCGTCCGTCCGGTCGTCGCCGCCGGCAAAGGATAGAAACGGATAAGATGTTTTTCCGCCTTCGGCGGAGATTTTCTTGATCCCTGGTCATCCGTTCGCCGCGCCGCGGTCGGTGCCATGCTGTCACGGCAATCCCAATGCGTTGAGCAGGGGCCACAGTTGCTCCGTCAGCGGCCGCCAGCGGCCGACCGAAGTGTTGTAGATGGGCCGGCGCACTTGCGTCGCGCTGGCGGTGCGCACCGTGCGATCGGTCTGGTGAAAGGCCAGGCAGGACTCGTCCCAGTCCAGCCCGCAATGGGCGACCAGCCGCCGCGCCTGGCCTTCCAGGTCGGCCACCAATTCTTCGTAATCCACTTCCAGCATGACGCCCGGCGGCAGCACCGTCCGCCAGTGTGCCATCAACCGCTCATAGGCCCGGTAGTAGCGCCCCATCTCGCCCAGGTCATAGGCCCAGGGCAGATCGCCTTCGAACAGCTTGGAGAAGCAGGACAGGCAGGTATCCACCGGATCGCGGCGGCAATGGATGAGGCGGGCCTTGGGCAAGGCCAGGTGGATCAGCCCGGCGAAGCGGAAATTGGCCGGCATCTTGTCGGTAATTCGCGCCGCGGCCGGCGCCAGGGGCCGGACCGCCGCCAGATAGTCGCCCCCCAGCCGGCGCAGCGCCGCGGCCGACAGCGAGTCCACCGCCTCGGGAAAGCCTGCCCCGCCGGCCCGCCCCAGACCCACCGCCAGCCGGCCGAACTCCGGCCGTTCACCGGCGCCGAACACCTGCCGATGGCTGGCCAGGATCTGTTCGACCAGACTGGTGCCGGAGCGCGGCATGCCGAAGATGAACACCGGCACCTCGGACGGCTCGCCGAGGCCACTCTTGCCCGCCATCAGCGCCGGGGTGAACACCGCCCGCGTGCGCTCGCCCACCCCCAGGGTCGCCGCCTCGTCATAGGCGATCAGCCGGCGCTTGCAGGCGTTGCCGGCCAGGAAATGCTGGAACGACTGCTCCCGCCGCCCAAGATCCTCGTAGGCCTTGCCGAGGGCGAAGTGCAACTCGGCCTGATCGCCCATATCCAGCGCCGCCATATCCCGCGCCAGTTCCTCCATGGCGGCAAGGAACCGATCGCCGGCGGTGAAGCGCTTGCTCTGGGCCAGATTGCGATAGGCGGACGCTCTGCGTGGGGCCAGAGTGACAGCGCATTCGAGCGCTCTGCGTGCCTTCGCCAGGCGGCCCATTTCCGTCCAGAAGATGCCGAGATTGCAGTAGGCCTCCGGATAATCCGCTTTCAGCACCACCGCTTGCTGGCAGCGAATGGCGGCTTCGCTCTCTCTGCCCTCGTCACGCAGGGCGATGCCCAGGTTGGCAAACGCCTCGGCGTAGTCTACCTTGAGGATCAGGGCTCTTTGGTAGGAGGCGATGGCTTGATCCGCCCTGCCCTGTCCTCGTAGGACGTTGCCGAGGTTATAGTGGGCTTGCGAGAAGGCCGGCTTGAGGACCAATGCGCGCCGGCAACATGCGGCAGCGTCATCCAGCCTGCCCTGGTCGCAGAGAGGATTGCCGAGGTTGGAAAGCGCTTCGGCAAAATTTGAATTGAGCACCAAAGCCCGTCCATAGCAGGTCACGGCTTCATTCTGCCTGCCCAGGTCCTTCAAGGCATTGCCGAGGTTGCCGAGAGCCTCGGGATAGTCCGGTGCGATGACCAGCGCACGCCGGTAGCTCAGGACCGCTTCACTCGGCTTACCATGCTCATGGAGCACCGTGCCGAGGTTCGAGTGGAACGCCGCCATACCGGGGCTGGCAGAAATCGCCTTCCTGATGAGTACTGCAGCGAATTCCAACCGCCCCGTCCGGTAGGCGATGAGGCCCAGCAGATGATTGGCATCCGCGTGATCCGGCCGGGCTTGCAGAATAGCGCGGTAGAACCACTCCGCCTCCGCCCATCGCTCCGCCTGATGATGGGTCGCAGCTTCCTGCAGCGCCTGGTCGACGGTCAGAGTCGTCTTAGCGGTCATCACACGCCGAGCCCTTCCAGCAGCGGCCGCAGCAGGCTGGCCTCAGGCTGCCACCGGCCAACCGAGGTCTTATAGATCGGCTGGCGGACCTGCGTGGCGCTGGCAGTGCGGACCGGCCGCCGGCTGTGGTGGAAGGTCAGGCAGGAGTCGTCCCAATCCAGCCCGCAATGCGCCACCAGTCGCCGCGCCTGGCCTTCCAGGTCGGCCACCACCTCTTCGTATTCCACATCCAGCATCACTCCAGGCGGCAATACGGCCCGCCAGTGCTCCATCAGCCGCTCATAGGCCCGGTAGTAGCGCCCCATCTCGGCCAAGTCGTAGGCCCAGGGCAGATCGCCTTCGAACAGCTTGGAGAAGCAGGACAGGCAGGTATCCACCGGATCACGTCGGCAATGAATGAGGCGCGCATTGGGCAGCACCAAGTGTATCAGACCAGCGAAGCGGAAATTCTCCGGCATCTTGTCGGTGATGCGCAGCGCCTGCGGTGCCAGGGGGCGGATCTGCGCCAGGTAGGATGTGCCTAATCGGCGCCATTCGGCCGCGTCGAACGAGGCGGCTCGTTCGGGAAAGCCGCTGTCGTCTGGTCCACCCAGCCCTGCAGCCAGTTGGCCGAACTCCTTGCGCTCGCCGGCTCCGAAGACCTGCGGGTGGCTGGCCAGAATCTGCTCGATCAGGCTGGTCCCCGAACGCGGCATGCCGAGGATGAACACCGGCACGTCGGACGGTTGGCCGAGACCGCTAGCGCCCTGAATCAGGTCGAAGGTGAAGGTGGAACGAGTCCGCTCGAACAGCTCCAACACCGCCGCCTCGGCATAGGGGTGCTGTCGGCGCTTCAGCCCGTTGCCGACCAGCAAGTGATGGAACGAGTCCGCCGGGCGCCCCACATCCTCATAGGCCTTGGCGAGCGCGAAATGCAGCTCGACCTGCTCCTTCCCGTCGAGCAAGGCCAAGTCCCGCTCCAGATCTTCCATGCCAGAAAGCCACCGGTCGCCAGGCAGGAGGCGCTTGGCCTGAGTGAGATTGCGGTAGAAGAATGCCCTGCGGGGTGCGAGATCGACGGCCCGTTCGATTGCCTGAGACGCCGCCATCAGGCGCCCCAACTCCATCCACAGGATGCCGAGGTTGCACTGGGCCTCAGGGTAGTTAGGTCTGAGCGCCAGAGCCCGTCGGTATAGGTCGACGGCTTCGTCGAAACGCCCTTGTTCCTGAACCGTGATGCCAAAATTGGAGAGAGCCTCGGCATAGTCCGGCACCATCCCCACAGCTCGTCTATAGCAGACGATGGCGCGGTCCGGCCTCCCCTGAGCCCGCAGGATGTTGCCGAGGTTGAAGGCGGCCTGCGCGAAGCCCGGCCTCAAGGCCAGGGCCAGTTTACAGCTGGCCGCGGCTTGCTCCAATCGTCCCAGTTCGCAGAGTGGATTGCCGAGATTGGAGAAGGCTTCCGGAAAATCGGGCCGGAGGGCCAAAGCCTGTTGACAGCAGGCAATGGCTTCGTCCAGGCGCCCCTGCTCCTTCAGGGCATTGCCGAGATTGCATAGGGCTTCCGGGAAATCCGGCTTAAGGACCAGGGCCCGCCGATAGCTGGCCATCGCATGATCCAGTTTGCCCTGATCCTGAAACACCACGCCAAGGTTGGAATGGAATGCGGCGATTCCATCCTGCACCGCAATTGCTTTGCCGATCAGGATGACAGCAAGGTCTAGTCGACCGCTATGGTGGGCGATCACACCCAGCAGATGGTTGGCATCGGGGTGATCCGGGTGGCCCCGCAATACGGCCCGGTAAAGCCATTCGGCCTCGGCCGTTCGGCCCGCCCGATGGTGCGCGGCCGCCGCCTCGATCGCCTGGTCGAGGGTGAGGGTCAGCTCGTTCATCGGCGCACTATGCCCGCCGGCCAGTATCCATGGCAAGACCCGCAACGTTCGACCGCCTGTACGCCCGGCGGGGCACGATAAGTCGCGCGCCAAAGCGCATGCCGGCATTTGAAGGTCTTGTACAGAAAATAGCGAGAAAATGCCCCGCAGGCTTATCGCCTGCGGGGCACTGTATATTTAGTCCCTAGTCGAGTTTCCCTCCGTGTTTGGAGGGATTGTGCCGGTGCTTAGAGATGAATAAGGCCGGCACCAGCGGTCAGGTTCGCGAGGTTATGCAGACCGGTCAGTTCGACCACGAAGTCGCTATGACCGAGGGCGGTCTCGGCGGTGCCGGTGCTGGTGTGTTCGACAACGTAGGTATTGCCCTGGTACTGGAACCAGTCGACATCCAGGTGGGTGGCGGTGCCGGCTCCCAGAGCCTTAGCCGCGATGTTCAGGGCACTGCTCAGCGAAGTCGCCGTAGCGACGTTGACCACGGCCGCCGTGACATTCACAGTGCCCGATCCCGCGTAGACAATCTCCGTACCGGTGGCAGCCTCGTGCAGGTTAGTGACCACAGTCATGTTGGCCGTCGTTCCCGTGCCGACGTTGGCCGTGCCTGAGGTATAGACGTTGATGATGCTGTTCCCAGCATCGCCATAGCCCAAGGTGACATTGGCATTCGCGCCGACAGTGATGTTGTTGGTCGCAGCATTGTTGGCACCACCGGTGCTGCTGTTGGCCAAGGTGATCACATCATTGGCGCCTTCCGCCACGATGGTGTTGGCCCCCACGCCGACGGTGATGTGATCGCCGGCACCCGACAGCGTGATGTTGTTGGTACCGTCGCTCAAGGAGACGACGTCGGCCGCACCGGTTGCCTCGGTAATGGTGACGCCGCCGCCCCCGCTAGCCTGGCTGAAGTGGTCGGCGGCGCCATCGGCCGCGGTGATTACCGTGGTGCCCGTAGTGGCGGCGTCGATAGTGATCCCGCCATTGCTGACCGAGGTCAACGTCACCGTCCCGGTCGAAGCCGAGGCGTCGATCGTGGCCAGCGCCGAGTCGGTGATTGCCGTCAGGGTCACGTTGCCGGCACCGCCGAAGAGAACGTTCGCCAACGTGGCCGTCGAGCCGCCATCGACCAGCGAGGTCAAGGTCAGCGTGGCGCCGGCCGTTTGGGTAAAGTCCGCAGTCGTCGTGTTGTTCAACGTCAGCGCTGCGATGCTGTGGTTGGCGCCTGTGGTGCTGTTCCATACCAGGTCGGCGCCGGTGCCAAGCTGAGTGATGTTCAGCGTGGCAACCGAGCCCGTCGAGGTGTCATTGATCTCCGCCGAATTGGCCAAGTTGGTAATAGTCTGCAAACCGTTCGTCACCCCGACGCCGGTAGAGACCCCGACAACCGAGGAGCCGGCTTCGCTGGTCGTCGTCGCCGCTATCGAGGTGTCGACCGCCGTGCCGGTGCGACCTGTGACATCGGCGAGGATCGAGTTGCCGCCGGTTGCCGCTGTTGTCACCCCACTGTCGGCAAACCCGGTCACACCGGTGACACCCGCCAAGACCTCCACATCCACGGCATGGCTGCCCCCCGCCGTATCGCCGGTCAGGGCCTGCACCACATAGGTGTTGCCGTTGTCCTGGAAAGCCGCAGTGGTGTGCACTCCCTGGGTGGCCGTAAGCTGGGCCGCATCGGCAATCAAATTGGCCAAGGAGTCGGTGCCGGTGAAGGTGATGATGCCGTTGGCAGCCGTGTAGTGCACGTTATTGATCGCCGTCGAACTTGTGACATTGGCGAGGGCAGCAGCCGCTGTACCCGCACTGGGCAGGACGAGCTGGTCAGTCGTTGACGTGCTGGACGTCACATGGAAGCCGTTAATCGTGGCGTAGCTGCCGTTGCCAGTCCCCGAGTCATAGGCTGTGATCTGCGACGCAGTCGTCTCGTTACCCAGATTGATGGTTTCCGAGCCGGTACCGTAGGTGAGGGCGCCGCCGGAATAGCCGACCAGGCCACCCTGACCGATCCCGATGTGGCCGCCGCCGGCGCCTACCGTAATGACGTCGGCAACGGTATTGGCGGTGACGCCGCCGTTAGCCTTCAGCAGGCCGGACCCACCGATAATAGTGGTGCCGGTGGTGGTGTTGAGAGTGACGTTGGTCGTGTCGATCGCCCCCGACGATGACGACGCATCGATCGTGGTGATCGTATTAGGACCGGTCAAGGTCAGATTACCCGCCCCGGTAACGGTGACCTTGGCGATGCTTTCGTGCGCGCCGTTGGTCAGGGTCAGGTTGTTCGTGTCCGTTGTCGCATCCAGAGTGGAGCTGGTGGGCGTGATGGTGCTGGTGACGTTCACCGTTTCCGTGCCGGTGCCTGAGGCGGCGTCGGTCGTCACGTACATGTGGCTGGTGGTGTTGTCGGCACCCGGAGTCGTCGCCAGAGTGAGATTGAGCGCATCGCTGGAGGTGCCGGCGCTCTTCAACGTATAGTCGACGACATGGGTGTTCACGGCGCCCATATCGGCGGTCATGGTCAGGGTCGTTCCGGCGTTCACGTTCTCGAAAGTTAACGTCTGGGCGCCAACGTCGTGTTTGACCACCAAACCCGAGTAGCCGGTGGCGTCCCAGTATTCACTCGCACCGATGGTCGTATCGGCGCCCAGGACATGGAAGCCGGAAATATGTAAGTTGGAGGCTGGGCTAAAGGGCGCAGCCGCAGTGGAGGCCTGATGGGCAGCGTTGTCGAAGCCGATGTCGAGTTCGCTGGCCGCGTTGCCGCCGCCGTTGACGCTCGGCGACGGTCCGCCGCCAACATCGGCGGAAATCGTCACGTCGTTGGCCCCGCTGCCGCCGGTGAAGGCGGTGTGAGTCGGGTCGATGGTGACGGTAACCGCGCCGGTCGAAGCCGACGCATCGATCGACGTCACGGTTGTCGGGATGGCCTGCGAG
This sequence comes from Pseudomonadota bacterium, assembly GCA_021781575.1. GTDB lineage: Bacteria > Pseudomonadota > Alphaproteobacteria > Rhodospirillales > Magnetospirillaceae > DUZF01. The sequence goes on along the minus strand of JAJXWP010000042.1, from coordinate 3,120 downwards.
TCGGTGAATCCGCCCGAGCCGGTAACCGTGATGTTGGCCAGATCAGTCAGGGTGCCGGTAGTGAGCGTGGTCAGCGCCGTACCGCCGACGGTCAACGAGGTTGCGTGACCGGCGGTCAGGGCAGCGATGGTGAGTGCGGCATTGGCGGTGACGGCCACACTGGTCGCGGCTGTCGCCGAGATCGTCTCACCTTTGGTCGCCGTACCGGTGTTGGTCACGTTCAGCGTCGTCGCATGAGCGTCGGTGATTGTGCCGCCGGTAACCCCGTTCATGGTCAGGGTCAGGGCACGGGTGCCGGCCGCGGCCGTGACGGTAACGCTTTGCGCCTCGCTGGTCAGGTTGAGGGCAGTCAGTGCGTTGCTGGTGATGGCGGCAGCGCCGGTGATGCCAGTCAACGACACGGTGGCCAGATGATGGGTCGAGCCTTCGTCTTTGATCGTATCGGTGCCGCCGCTGACGCTGACGCTGGTCGAACCATTGACGTACACGTCGGTCGCGCTGGTGCCGTAGCTGGCGGTCGAGTTGTCGGTCTCGTTGACGATGGTGACGTTGCCGGTCGGATCGAAGGACGAGTTGGCGGCGTCAATGCCGACGGTGATGGCGCTGCTGTTGGCAGTCGTGGTGATGTTCACCGTGGTGCCGCCATAGACTTGGATGGCATCGGCGGTCGGGCCGCTGAAGGTGTCGTTGATCGACACCGCGCCCACGGCGTTGTTGGTGGCGGTCGCGCCGTCACCGATCTGCACGCTGCCGCCGGTGGTAGTCACCGTGTCGGTTCCGCCGTAGATCTTCACGGCTTCGGTCGCGACACCGGAAACGGTCGCATTGACGGTGCCCGCTTCGGCCACGTTGGTGCCGATATTCAGGCTGCCGCCGGCCACCGTCGCCGTCACGCTCGATCCACCGTCGATCTGGACGGTGCCCGAGGTGGCAGTGTCGCTCACGGTGATCGCGCCCGAGGCATCGAGCGTAGTGGAGCCGCCGATGGTCACGCCGTCGGCGCTGGCGGTCGTTACGGTCACATCGGTGCCGCCATAGACTGCCACCAGCCCGGCCTTCGCCGTATCAGTCACGGTCACCGCACCCGAGGGAAGTGCCGAGCCGTCCGCCTTGCCCACCGTAACGCCGCCAAGCCCGCTGGTGGTCACATTGACACTGCTGCCGGTCGTCACAGTCACGCTTTGCGCGTGAGTGCCCGTGCTCGTGCCAGTTTCAGTGACGGCGACCGCACCAGCCGCACCGCTGACGCTGATGCTTCCGGAGGCATGTGCGGTAACAGCATCACCGCCCGACACGGTAACGGCGTCATTCGTCGCACTGGCGGTAATGGTGACGTTGGTCGTCGTGGCCGCTTTGATGTAGTCGCCGTTAGCGGAGTCGGTGGTAACGTTCAGCGAGGTCACGCTGCCGAAGCCGGAAACGTCAAAATTCGAGCCGTTGGCCCCAACATTGAACGCCGTCGTTACCACGATGTCCTGGATGTTGGTCAGCGTCAGGCCCGCAGGCATCATCATGTCGCCGCCGGTGCCGCCCGACGCATCCGTGATGTTCAGGGTGTTGGTGGCCGCGACTGTTCCGGTCAGCGAGTCGAAGCCCTGAAGGGTCGCGCCCGTGCTGTTGGTCACACCCACGGTACCATAGAATGTCGCGTTCCCGCTGGTGGCGGTGAACGCAGCCCCATTGTCTTGACCAGTCGTGAGCACGAACTTGGTCACCGCATTGGAGATGCCGGTGGCGGCGCCGCTGCCGGTGGTGTAGGTCGCCGTGCCAACCGTGGTGGCGGTGCTGGCGGTGACGGCGGTGTTGGCGGCGGTGGTCAGCCAGTTATTGATGTTGGCCGTCGAGTTGCTGATGAACTCGGGCGACTGGGCAAAGAAGGTGGCGGTCTGCGCCTGGGCAGCCAGGCTGTCGCCGTTGGACGACAGGTAGTTCTGGTAGAACTGCATCTCGGCGCTGGACGGCACGCGCCCAAGCACGTTGTGGTACAGCTCGGTGATGTAGACCTGCTCGCTGAAATGCGTGCCGGTGCCGTAGTAGCTGGCGAATTCCGGCGAGGCCGAGAAATAGGTGGTGATCTGCGCGATGGCAGCCTGAGCCTGGGCCACAGTGGCGTTGGCATTGCTGACATAGGGATCGAGCGCATTCACATAGAACTGCATCTCGGTGGCGCTTGGCGCACGACCGAAGAAACCCTGGTACAGCCGCAGCATCGGCTGAATGAAGTTGACAACTTCCGGCGAATTTTCGATCGAGGCCGCAATGTCGGACACGCTCAACAGGCCATTCGCAAGCGCGTTCGCAGCGACCACAACATTCGGGTCAGTCGTCGGGACGGTCCGGAACAGGATCGAGGAGTAAATAGCACTGACTTCGTTCGTCTGAAGTGCCGTAGGGGTAACAGTCATGAAACCCTCCAGTGGGTGAAACTCGCACGGGAAGGCACATTTCGCCCCCTCCCCGTTTGTACAGTGACCTTACATGACGCACATTGGGAGGGATGTCAATCTCAAAATCGCCCGGCGATTTACCGAATGAGGATTTTGTCGCAACCTGTTGCCGAAACGTGAAAATTCGGGGTAGGGCTTGACGCGCCGGAGGGCGCATTCGGGCCGGTGGCGGCGACGAATTCAAGACCATCGGCCACACCGAACAGTTAAGAAAGCCCTAGAACAGGTCGCCGGTCTGTGGCAATGGGATAGCCTTGTAACACGAACGGCCAAGGATGACCAGGGCCGACCGGCGGCGCCCCATTTCCTGCGGCTGCGGTCCTGCGAAGGGACTGTTATAAATGACGGAATCAACTCGTCACTGCCGCGAACGCGCGAGTCCAGCCGGCGGCATGGATCCCCGCTTGCGAGGCTTACGAAAAAATTGTTGTTCAGTAGGGCCGGCATCCCTGCCGGCCTCCGCCGCAAAGCGGCGGAAATGCGCGCTTGTCGGCTCCGCCGAAATGCCGGCACGGAGGCCGGATCGCGGTAGGGACGGCCGTTACCGGCCGCCGTCGAGTAGGCACGGGAGATTGCTCTCCCGCGCCTCTCACAGAACCGGACGTGCGGATCACGCATCCGGCTCTTTGGATCGGTATATCAGAGCGCCAGCGATAGCTGCGCCGATGCCAGC
>JAJXWP010000083.1 GCA_021781575.1 Pseudomonadota bacterium | reverse complement strand
TTCAGTCCATTGCCGATCCGAAGGCGCGATCGCCCTGACAGGCCGACATCCCAGCCGTCACCCTCGTCACCGTCAGACAGATCGGATGCAAAAAATGTTCAGCCACCGCCTCATTTAGAATTGCTGCTTGTGGAGACCAAGAACCGCGATACACTCCCGGCCATGGATTCCGTTACCGACATCCCCGCCCGGCGCCCCCGCGTCCAGCTCCAGCCCGGGCGCTCGCGACGACTGCGCGGCGGCCACCCCTGGGTCTATTCCAACGAGATCGTCATGGACCAGGCGGCCAAGGCGCTGCCTCCCGGCTGCCTGGCGACCATTGTCGATGCCGGCGGCGAGCAACTCGGCGTCGGCACCTTCAACCCCCATTCGCTGATCGCTTTCCGCCTGCTGGCCCGCACCCCGGAAACCGTCATCGACCAGGCATTCCTGGCTGACCGCCTGAGCCACGCCCTGGCACTTCGTCAGCTGCTCTATCCCCGCCCGTTCTACCGCCTGATCCATGCGGAAGCGGACGGCCTGCCCGGCCTGGTGATCGATCGCTATGGCGAGGTAATCGCCGTCCAGGTCAACAGCGCCGGGATGGAGCAGCTTCTGCCGCCGATCCTGGGAGCCGTCGATCAAATCCTGGCACCGGCGGCGGTGGTCCTGAAGAACGACAGCCCGGTCCGTAAGCTGGAGGGGCTCGATCTCTACGACCGGGTGGCCAAAGGCGAACTGACCGGGCCGGTGGAACTGGAGGAGAACGGTGCGCGCTTCCTTGCCGATCTGACCACCGGGCAGAAGACCGGATGGTTCTACGACCAGCGCGACAACCGTGCGGCGGTGGCCGCCCTGGCGGCCGGCCGCAGCGTCATCGACTTCTATACATATGCGGGCGGCTTCGCCGTGCAGGCGGCACGGGCCGGGGCCAGCCGCGTGGTGGCGGTGGACCGCTCCGAAGCCTCACTGTCCCTCGCCTCCCGCTCGGCCATGCTCAACGGCGTGGATGTCGAGACGGCAAGAGCCGACGCGTTCGCCGAAATGGAACGCCTGACCGCTGCCGACCAACGTTTCGGCGTCGTGGTCGCCGATCCGCCGGCCTTCGTCAAATCCAAGAAGGATCTGGCGGCGGGCGCCAAGGGGTACCGGAAGATGGCCCGGCTCGCTGCCGGCCTGGTGGAGGCGGGCGGTTTCCTGCTGGTCGCCTCTTGCTCGCACCACATGCCGGCCGACGCCTTCGCCGACGAGGTGCGGCACGGCCTGGCGACCGCCGGTCGCTCGGGGCGCATTCTGCGCGCGGCCGGCGCCGCCGCCGACCACCCGATCCACCCGTTCCTGCCGGAAAGCGCCTATCTGAAAGCGCTGCTGCTGCAGCTGGATTGACTCGCCCGCCGCAACTCCTTATACAGCGTAGCTTCATTTTCTTGAGCCCAGTCGGAGTTCGACCCGTGAAGCGCACTTACCAACCCAGCAAGCTCATCCGTGCCCGTCGCCACGGCTTCCGCGCGCGCATGGCCACCGTCGGCGGCCGCCGCGTGCTGTCGGACCGTCGCGCCAAGGGCCGTAAGCGTCTGTCCGCCTAATATCGCCGATGGGCGTCGCGGTCGGGCGTCTGTTGCGACGATCGGATTTTCTCCGCGTCGCCGCCGCTCGCCGCAAATGGGCTGCGCCCGGCTTGATCCTGCAGGCCGCGCCGACCCCCGAAATGCCGCCGTCCGCCTCGGACGGCGATTTCGTTCCGGAACCTGCGCTACGAGTCGGCTTCACCGCCAGCAAGAAAGTGGGCAACGCCGTGGCGCGGAACCGTACCCGCCGCCGGCTGCGCGCGGCCGCGGCGCAGATCCTGCCCGAGGAAGCTGCGGCGGGGAATGACTTTGTGCTGATCGCGCGCCAGGAAACACTGCGCCGGCCGTACGGTCTGTTGTTGCAGGATTTGCGGACGGCGTTAAAACGTGTTGGCGCGCACCGCCATGCCGGTGGCGGCAATGGTTCCGAACGTCGGGAGAGCGGACGAGAGATGTCATGAGTCCGGCCAGCAGCCTGCTCCGCGGCTTGGTTCGCGGCTATCAGCTATTCATTTCGCCGATCCTCCCGGCCAACAGCTGCCGTTTCCTGCCCAGTTGCTCTGCCTATGGCATGGAAGCGTTGGACAAGCACGGAGCGATCATCGGCAGCTGGCTGATCGTGAAACGCCTGGCCCGCTGCCATCCGTGGGGCGGCTCCGGATACGATCCGGTCCCTGAATCCCGCCCCCATCACACACACCGGGGTGGCCGGTGCTGCCTCGACCCGATCAATCCGGCTCTACCGGAAAGAAAGTCATGAACGAGCAACGCAATTTCATCCTGGCGATCGTGCTGACCGCCCTCATCCTGCTCGGTTGGCAGTTTCTGATGCCAAGCCGGCCGCCGGCCCCGCCGCCTGGCCAGCACCAGGCGACCCAGGCTCAGAACGCCAAGACCGCCGAGGGGACCGCCCCGGCTCCGTCCGCCCTGCCTTCGGCGCCGCCACAGGCGCCGGGTGCGCCGACCCCGGCGGTTTCCCCGGAGCAAGCCCGCGCCGCCGCCATCGCCGCCACCCCGCGGGTGACCATCGACACACCATCGCTGCGCGGATCCATCTCGCTGCTGGGCGCCCGCCTGGACGACCTGTCCCTGGTCCGCTACCACGAGACACCGGATCCGAAAAGCCCGGACATCACCTTGCTGTCCCCCGCCACCGGACCCGGCGCCTATTATGCCGAGTTCGGCTGGGTGCCGGGAGGCGGAAAACTGGCGGTCCCCGGCCCGGACAGCCGGTGGACGGCGAGCAGCGACAAGCTGACCCCCGGCCATCCGGTGACCCTGATCTGGGACAACGGGCAAGGCTTGCGCTTCAGCCGCATCTATGCGGTGGACGACAATTACATGTTCACCATCACCCAGAAGGTGGAGAACATCGGCGGCGCGCCGGCGACGCTGTTCCCCTACGGCCTGGTGGCGCGCTGGGGAACGCCGGCGACGCAAAGCACCTATATCCTGCATGAAGGCCCGCTTGGGGTGCTCGACGGCACCTTGAAGGAGACCAAGTACAAGACCCTGGAAAAGGACGACCACACCATCCAGGAGAAGAGCACCGGCGGCTGGATCGGGTTCACCGACAAATACTGGCTGACCGCCCTGGTCCCCGACCAGTCGATGCCCATCGAGGCCCGTATGAGCTGGCATCCGGTCGACAAGACCGATGCCTATCAGACGGACTGGCTGGGTCCGGCCATCACCGTCGAGCCAGGCAAGACCGCCGAAACCGCCAGCCATTTCTTCGCCGGTGCGAAGGAATTGGCCAAGCTCGACGCATATGCCGCGAAATACCATATCCCCCGGTTCGATCTGGCGATCGATTTCGGCTGGTTCTATTTCCTGACCAAGCCATTCTTCTATTTCCTGCGCTTCATTCACGAGCATGTGGCGAATTTCGGCATCGCCATCCTGATCTTCACCGTGGTCATCAAGGGGGCGTTCTTCCCGATCGCCAACAAGTCCTACCGGGCCATGAGCAAGATGAAGAAGCTGCAGCCGGAAGTTCAAAAGCTGCAGGAGCGTTTCGGTGACGACAAGGGGCGGCTGAACCAGGAGTTGATGGCCCTTTACAAGCGCGAAAAGGCCAACCCGGTGTCGGGCTGCCTGCCGATCCTGATCCAGGTCCCGGTGTTCTTCGCCCTCTACAAGGTGCTTTACGTCACCATCGAGATGCGCCAGGCGCCGTTCTTTGGCTGGATCAGGGATCTCTCCGCGCCGGACCCGACCACCCTCTTCAACCTGTTCGGCTTGATCCCATGGACACCCCCGCTGTTCCTGCATATCGGGGCATGGCCTTTGCTGATGGGCATCACGATGTACCTGCAGCAGAAACTCAATCCGCAGCCGACCGACCCGATGCAGGCGAAGATGTTCACCTTCCTGCCGGTCATCTTCACCTTCATGCTGGCGAAATTCCCGGCCGGCCTGGTCATCTACTGGGCATGGAGCAACCTTTTGTCGATCCTGCAGCAATGGCTCATCATGAAACGCTCGGCCAAGGCCTGAGCGAAGCAGAGGACACTGCGGCCCGCATCGAGGCGGGCCGCTTCCTGTTCGCCCAGGACTGCCGCTTCGTCGCCGGAACGGCGACACTCGACCGGCTGCCGTCACCAGGCTGCCCCGAGGTCGCTTTCGCCGGCCGATCCAATGTCGGCAAGTCGAGCTTGATCAACGCACTGACCGGGCGGAACGGCCTCGCGCGGGCATCCAACACGCCGGGGCGGACGCAGCAGATCAACTTCTTCGACTTGAGCGGCCGGCTGATGCTGGTCGATCTGCCGGGCTATGGCTTCGCCCAGGCGCCGAAGGACCAGGTCGCCTGCTGGACCCGCCTGGTCAACGCTTATCTGAAGGGCCGTGCCGTGCTGCGCCGAGCCTGCCTCCTGGTAGATGCGCGCCACGGACTCAAAGACAGCGACCGCGAAATGATGGCCATGCTCGACCAGGCCGCGGTGCCCTACCAGTTGGTGCTGACCAAGGCCGACAAGATCAGGAGCGGCGCCATCGCCGAGCTGCGCGACACCATCGCCGCCGAAATCGCCCGCCGACCGGCCGCCCACCCCGAGATCATGCCGACCAGTTCCGATACGGGGGCTGGATTGCCCGAGCTGCGCGCCGCCCTCGCCGCCCTCGCCCTCCCTCCCGCGTAAGGAGTTGCTCATGCCCGCCGACCCGACCCGTGAAGACGAGCGCGCCACCTGGCTGGAGAAGGCCCGCACCTTGTCCGAGGCTCTCCCCTTCTTCCGCCAGCATGCCGGCGAAACCTTCGTCATCAAATATGGTGGCCATGCCATGGGCGACGAAGATCTGGCCCTGCTGTTCGCCCGCGACGTGGTGCTGCTGCGCCAGGTCGGCATCAATCCGGTGGTGGTCCACGGTGGTGGCCCGCAAATCGGCCAGATGCTCGACCGCTTGAAGATCAAGAGCGAATTCATCGACGGTCTCAGGGTCACCGATCAGGCGACCGTCGACATCGTCGAGATGGTCCTGGCCGGTTCGATCAACAAGCAGATCGTCACCGCCATCAACCAGGCCGGAGGCTTCGCCGTCGGCCTGTCCGGCAAGGACGGCCAGCTGATCCGCGCCCGCAAGGTGCGCCGCAAGCAACGCGATCCCGATTCCAACATCGAAAAGATGCTCGATCTCGGCTTCGTCGGCGAGCCGGCCGAAATCAACCCGCATGTCCTCAATTTCTTCGAGCAGTCGGACATCATCCCGGTGATCGCTCCGACCGGCGTCGGTGCTTCGGGCGAGACCTACAACATCAACGCCGATACCGCAGCGGGCGCCATTGCCGCGGCGGCCGGCGCCTCGCGGCTGCTGTTCCTCACCGATGTCGCCGGGGTGCTTGACAAGCAGGGCAACCTGATCCCCGACATGACCGCCGCCCAGGCGCGTCATCTCATCGCCGACGGCACCATCACCGGGGGGATGATTCCCAAGGTGGAGACCTGCCTGGAGGCGGTGGACCGCGGCGTCGAAGCCGCGGTAATCCTGGACGGCCGGGTCCCACATGCCATGCTGCTCGAGCTGTTCACCCCGCATGGAGCGGGCACGCTCATTCGACGGGATGCCTGACCGCCTCCTGGTCGCCGACCATCGAGGCGAAAAAGTCCAACTGCCAGGCCATCTCCGCGGCCTCGAGAGGAAAATTGGTGGTTCCGGGCCGTGGGGGGAGGACGTCCGAGGGCGCGATTCTGGACAGCTGAGTCTGCAGCGCCACCGCCATCGTCGGCGACAGCCCGGCCTGCCAGGCCAAGGCCGTCATGCCCTTGGCGCTCTGCGTCGAGACGATCTTGCGTACCCGCTCGATCGAGACGTCGGCGCGCAGCGCCAGAGCGCTGACGACGAATTCGATATCATTGGCCGATAGAGCCGTGGCGATCACCGCTTCCGACAAATGCCCCGACCGATGCATGCCTTCCGCCGCTTGCCGCGGCGTTTCGGCGGCCGCGTCGACGTCGCTTCGCCGCCCGTTGGGCCGAAAAGCCGCCATGTCAGACCCGCGTTCCTCGACGCGCCGGCGCACCGCGGCGGCGACCGCCTGCTTGGTCGCGTCGTCGAAATCGGTGCGCTGATCCAGGATCTTGAGCAGGGATTCGGCGACAAAGCGGGCCAGACGGGTGGCGGCGCGCGCCGACAGGTGGGGGCGGCGTACCATCGGGCCATGCCAGGCTTCGTGCCGGGGCGCCCGATCGAGCAACAGGTCCAGTGTTTCCTCGCGGATCTGGGCGCTGGGATTGGCCAGCAGCAGGGCGATGGCCTCCACATCATCGGTGCCGGCGATGGCGTCGGCCACCGTTTCGTGCACCGCACCCCGACGCGAAATGGCCGACACGGCGCCGGCAACCGGGGCGCTCCGGATGATTTCCAGCAAATCCTCGTCGGTCAACACCGGAGAAAACTCGAGAATCGGCCCCGAGACGGCGATTTCACTATCGTGGGCCAGTTGCCGGATCACCTCGGGCGGCGCATTGGCCACATCCTTCAGAGCCTCAGCCAGAATCTGTCGGACCATGACGATCTGGTCGCGGGCCAGCAGCGCCAGCGTCGCGTAAGTCATCTGGCGCAGACGGTCCTGTTCGTCGGCCGACAGATTGGGTGCCAGCCGCGCGATCTTGCGGGCCAATTCGCCGCGTACGGCCGCATCGGCATCCGCGGCCAAGGACCAGTCGGCCTGCGCCGGCGAGGCCGGATTGGCGGCAATCTCACGGCGCACTTCGGGCCGCGGGTCGGCCGCGAGGAAATAAAGGATCTCGGGCCAGACGTCACCACGCCGAGCCAGTTGCCGGCGCCGCTCGGCATCCTCGCTTTGCGCCAATTCGCGGGCCTCTTCGTAGCTGAGCCGTGGCAAACCCGCCTTTTTGCCGCCGATGGCACGGCGCAGCCTGGCAAACCACGGGTTCATCGGCCGGATACCTCCAACGGTACGGCGCACAGGGGCGGAGCCAAGCGGTAATCCCGTTTGCCGTCTCGCTTGACGGCGTACATCGCCTCATCGGCGCGCAACAGCATGTCGTTCAAGGTTTCGTCGTGGTCCAGCGAATGGACGGCGACGCCCAGCGACATGGTCAGCGGAGAACGAGCCGCCCCCGAGAACTCGCCCAGTACCTGCGCCGCGGCGATCATCGCCTCGCACCGCCGCACCGCCGTCGGCTCGTCGGCTCCTTCCAGCCACAGGGCGAATTCGTCACCGCCCAGACGGGCGATGAGGTCGGTCGGCCGGGAATGCTGGACCAGGATGTCACGCACGGCCAACAGCGCCTCATCCCCCCGCCGATGACCGTGGACGTCATTGACCAGTTTGAAATTGTCCAGGTCGACATAAATCAAGGCGGCCGGCTTGTGCTCTCGCGACAGACGGGAAAACCGCCGCGACAGCTCCTCGAAGAAGGCGCGCCGATTGAACAGGCCGGTCAAGCCGTCGGTGCGCGACAGCGTCAAGATCCGTTCGTGATTGACGATCTGCTCGTTGGCGATGCCGATCTGGTTTCCCAGATCGGCAAGCAGCAGCCGCTCGTCTTCTCCCCAGGGCGGTGACCGGCCATCCCGCCAGATCACCAATAGCCCGTTGACGCTGCCGTGGTGGCGGGTGACGACCGCCCCTGCCCGGTGGTCGCCGACCGGGGAATCGAATATCTCGGCCGCCGTGGCGGCGGCCAGCACCGGTGTCGCTTCGCCCGTCCGGCCAAAGCTGCCGGCCAGGATAAGGCC
>JAJXWP010000082.1 GCA_021781575.1 Pseudomonadota bacterium | reverse complement strand
CGCCGGGATGCCATTCCACCTTGGCGACCACGCGGCGCTTCCGGCTCCAGGATTTGGCCTGATAGCTGAAGCTGGCGTAGAACCGCTGCACATACTTCGGCGGACGACCGACCGGACTCTTGAGCAGGTGGGCGATGTGGCCCTGAAGGACGGCGTTGGCCTTGAGCCGGATGGTGTACTTGTAGCCATCGGCCTCCAGGTAGTCGTAGAGGTCTGGCAAGGCGAAGGCGGCATCGCCCCGGAAGAACCGCCGCTTGGTCCTGTCCCGATAGCGCGCCACCACCGGCTCCAGCACCGAGTGCCAGTCATCGGCGCTGTGGACGTTGCCGGAGCGAAGATTGGTTCGTTCCAGGTCTCCGAACTGATTGAAGACGAACAGCGGGTGATAGCAGGTGCAGCCGAAATGGCCGTTATAGGCGGTGCCTTCCTGCTCGCCGTAGGTCGGGCTGACGCTGCTGTCCATGTCCAGCACCACCGCGTCGGTCGGCCAAGGGGCATGAACCGCGTCGATCCACCTCCCCGATAGATCGGCCAGAGCGGCGAGGTTGGCCTTGCCCGTCAGCACCTCGGTTACGAACCGCCCCATCTGGCTGGTGGACGCCGCTTCCTTGGTCACCGCCCGGCCGCTGACGATCCAGCGCATCGCCGGATCATGGCCGAGGCGGTCGGCGTCGTTGACATCCTCGTACCCGGCAAGGCGACCGAACACCGATTGGCGGAATTACGCTGTCAGGGTGTGGCGGTTGTTCCTGCCGGTCCGGCTATCGGCCAGCACCTGCCCGGCCATCTCGGTCAGGCCGAGGGCGTCGTCCAGTTCCCGGAAGGCAAGCAGACCGGCGTCGGAGGTGACCTTCGAACCGTGGAATTCCAGCTTCAGGCGGCGGTCGAAAGCAACCCGCAAATCGCCCAATTCCGTTTCACCCGCCGCCATCTCCATTTCTCGTCGCCCCACGCTCCGCCACCGCCTTGATTTCTATACCAGATTCGCGGTCATGCGTCACGAAACCGCAAGGTCATCTGGGAAATCCGGGTTACGGCATGGCGGCCATCCATAGCAGCGGACGCAAGCAAGTCGCGCAGGAGGCGGGCAACCAGCGTCTCGGGAATTCGGTCAACTGCCCATACCAGCGTTGCAAGGCGCTGACGATGTCCGCCGGCACGGCGGACATCGTGCGTCAGATCCCGTTCATCGTCGTGGCCGCCGTCGCCATTTCCATTTTCTGTAATCTGCACCGGCCCTCGGATTGGCGTTTCCGCCGTGTTGCATCAGCAACTCGGCGCCAATGCATGCTAGACGGACGGTCTTGGGAATTGGCCGGGCGCCGGTCGCGTAGTACTGGATCATCCTACGGCTTAGACCGAGGACCTTTGCGGCACCAGTCAGGGAAAGCTTGTGGCGACTCTGCCAAGCGCGAAACTGATCGGCGGGCATCAGCTCGTCGGCTTGCTCGCCACCGGCAGAGTTATCTTGATGGCGACGGCCTCCGCGGGCTGCACGCTGAGTTGTTGGCCGCGCCCGAGTTGGGCGCGGATACCGAATGGGCGGCGAAGCGGGGCAATCATTCCGCTCCCTTTTTGTTGATCGGGATCGTCACGCTAATCGTCTGGCCATTGCTGCCGGGAAACGACTTGAACAGCGCCCGGACCAGATAGGGCATCACCTCATCGATCGAAGCAATGGCGCTTTGGCTGACGGCCCGCCCCTCGAACAGCCAGTGCCGCTTCCCCTGGCGCCAAGCCTTGGCATCGAAGATGTCGACCGCAAGATATCTTCGGTAAAGCGGCGTGGTGGTCTCCAAGCCCTGATCCGAATCATCCCAGACCGAAGGCGGCGGGCTATACCATTCGGGCCATCCATAGGGTGGCGGGTCGGGTTTGTCCGTCCCGGCCGCCGGGCTGTCGGCATCGCCATAGTGGATCTGGGCGACAAGGTCCAGGTCCGCCGCGAGCGGCTGGCCCGGTGCCAGCGGCTGGCCTTGCACCCGCAAACCGTAGGATTGCAGGGCTTGCGCCACCAACCGGGAAACGAGGCGGAACTGTGAGTTGTCGGCCTGGTCTTTGTCGGGCAGGATGGCGAAGCTCTTACCCTGGAGCTGCGATGACAGCGTGTTGAACCGTGTCACTTCGGCGGTCAACGTCTCTTGGCACGCGGCCAGTAGAAAGATCAAAGCGAAGCTGGTGAGGATACGTTGCATGGCGCCGCCCGATAAGCAGACGGAACAAAAGGGTGAGAGTTCATTAAAGCGCCGGAGCGGCCATTACGCCAGTGATTGTCTGACCGCAGCATGACAACTTCGGTCGCCTCCAATACTCCATCCTGGGTGGCATCCCTGGCTGATGCCGACGTCAAGGCGGACTTCCTTTCCTTGACCTCCAACGGGAGCTTCAGCTATTCCGCCGCCCTGACCCTGCTCGACAACGTCGCCGCCCATGGCACCGTGACCGCCGCCGAATTCGCCAGCCTGCAAACCATCGCGGCGAATCTCGGGAACGGCGTCTCCACATCGGACTATGTGACGTCGATCTTCACCCAGCTGGTCGACGGAAGTCCGCAAAACGCCGCTTGGACCGGAGGGGCGATGGCGGCCAGCTGGGATGGTCCGGTGCCGTCGGTGACGCTCGGCAACCTGGCCGTGGGAACCTCGGCGACCAATCTGGGCGATTTGATCGGCAAGTGGTTCCTTGGCACCGACCTGCCTTCGGCGACTGGCGAAGGCAACAGCAGCGGGCAGTCACTGCAGCCGACCTATCAGGCCTTCGCCCAACCGCTGTTCGATAGTTCGGGGCAGCCCGCCATTGCCGATGTCAACCAGGGCGATAGCGGCGATTGCGAGCTCTGCGCCGGAATGATCGACATGGTGGTCAACCATGCTTCCGCCCTCGAGTCGATGTTCGTCAGCGACGGTAATGGTGTGTACGGAGTCCGTTTCTATGTCGGCGGCAAGGCCATGTGGGTCACCGTCAACGATCAGTTGCCAGTCTACCAGGGAGCGCTGCTGTACAACGATGCGAGCGTTCTTTGGGCCAGTTTGATTGAAAAAGCCTATGCCCAGCTCAGCTCCAGTGGTCTGATCGACCAAGCCCCGGTCAATTCGTACTCAAACATTTCCGGAGACTATGCCTTTGATGTCTTAGAGGACCTGAATAATTCCTCAAGCGTCATGTATTACTATAGCCTGGATAAGGACTGGAACGGATACAAGAACGTATTCGTCAACGCGATTGCCGCCGGCAACGATCTTATCCTCGAGAGCAACGGAGACACCTACGACAGTTCCGGCAGGCAGGAACTGGTGTCCAACCACGCTTTCGCGGTGATCGGCTACGACGCGGCCACCGGCGATTTCATCGTCCGCAACCCGTGGGGAGCGAGCCCGGACAACAGCTACGACGCCCAGTTCGAAGTGTCGATGGCCAACATCGCCAGCGTGAACGGCGATATGGTGATCGATAACTCGGCCACTCCCAACGTCATCGTGACGACCTTGGGCCAACTGACAACGGCGGGCCAAAGCAACAGCTACGGCGAATTCCTCGCCACCGGACAATATCTGCCGGCTGGTAGCGTGACCGCGCTTTCCAGTCTGTTCACCACCATGGACCTGAGCGGGGCGCGGATTTCCGCGTACATGGTGCAGGCGATCGGCCTGGGCGGGGTTCAGTTGAACGGCGCCACCAATCTCGCCACCGCGGCCCAGCAGGCATTGGGAGAGATCGTCGTCGCGGCGGCCGATCTGTCCAAACTGACCTTCGCCGCCGGCGCCACCGTCGGCAGCACCGACCTTCTGGTGTCAGCATATGACGGCGTCGCCTGGTCGACGGCGACCGACGTGGCGCTGACCATTTCAGCCAAGTTCTCCGCTGCCGAGCCGGTTCTCAACGCCGTGGTCGCGCCTTCGGCCAGTCTGCCGATCGCCAGCCTGTTTTCGGTGATCGGTTCGCCCGGCGCCAACCTGTCGTATTTGTTCAGCCTGGAAAACGATGTCGGCACCATCACTCTCAATGGCGCCGCCAATCTGCTGGCACATGGGCAGCCCGGCCAGGTCGAAGTGCATGCGGCGGACCTGGCGGCGCTCACCTTCACCGCGCCGTCGACAGCGCCGTCGGCAAATGATGATCAGGTTTTCCTCGATGTGACGATCTACAACGGCGGCACCCCGGTCAGCGATCTGATCCAGGTCCCGATCATGATCGGCACCAGCGTTTCGACGGCGGTCCAGGATTTCAATGCGGGACAGATCTCGTTTTCGATCGCGATTACCGACAGCGCGGCAAACGTATCGGGCAATCTCGATAGCCTGCAGAAGATCTTGTCAGCCGGCGATATCAGTGGGATCGCGCTGACCGACAGCGGGACGCCGACCTTGGCCACCACCGCTGGACAGTCGGTTGGCGACAGCGCGGCATTGCATGCCATTGTCGGCAATTTCGCCGTTTCCATCGCCGCCGGCGCGGGAAGCACCACGCTCGCCGGCATTTCCGGTCATGCCAGTACCGCAGTGTTCAGCGGAACGGCCGGCCAATACACCATGACGCCCGGCGGCGACGGAGTCAGCTTCACCGTCAGCGCCGGCGGCGCGGTTGATCACCTGTCCAATATCACCGCCCTCCAGTTCAGCGACTACACCGATATCGTAGCCAGCCAGACACCGCCGGTTGGCGGGGTGGTCAGTTCGGCAATGGTGACCGAACTCTACGGCGCGGTGTTCGGCCGCACGCCCGATGCCGGTGGACTGGCCTATTACCAAGCCTATGCCGCGGCCCATCCATCGACGCCGTTCCTGCAGTTCGCCGAGTGGTTCCTGGCTTCGCCGGAATACGCCGACAATAGCGCCCATGCCTACGCCCAGACCTCGGCGGGAGACGCCCAGTTCATTACCGCCTGCTACGGCAATCTGCTGCATCGGGCTCCGGCGTCGACTGAGGTGGCATGGTATGAGGCCAAAGTGATCGATCCCATGCTGGTGGGCTTCAACGCCGACACGACAGCCTATGCCGCCGCGGAGACCCAGGCCCATGCCCAGGTCCTGGTTTATTTCAGCCAATCGGCCGAATTCCTCAACGATGTTCAGGTCACCGCCCAGCATCCCTCCAGCGCCCAGCATTGGCTCGTGCTGATTTGAGCGTCCCGGTAGTGCCGGGCAGGGGACATGCGTCAGCCCATATATGCGCTAGACATAATATACGGATTGGCGCATATTTAACCGATGAGCGATTTCTCCATCACATTTTTCGCCGCCCTGTCGGATCCGACCCGACTGCGGGCCCTTTTCCTCCTTGCCGCCCGGGGTGAGCTTTGCGTCTGCCGCCTGGTCGAAGCCCTCGGCGTGTCGCAACCCAAGATGTCCCGTCATTTGGCCTTTCTGCGCGATGCAGGGATTGTCCGCGACCGCCGCGCCGGGCAATGGGTGCATTACCGGGTGAACGAGGACCTGCCGGACTGGGCGCGCCAGGTGCTGACCACCAGCGCCGCCGCCATGGCCGCCGATCTGCCCTATCGCGGTGACCTGGCGCGCCTTGGCAGCGGCACCGCCCGCACCGGCGGCGCTGCCCAGGCCGGAACCGGCGCCGGAGCGATGCCATGCTAGCCTTGTTCACCCGCCTGGCCGATTGGATCGCCTATGGACTGCTCGGCCTGTCGGCGGCAACCAAGCTGGGCGACGCTGTCCATTTCTTCGTCGAGGACGTCACCAAGATCTTCGTCCTGTTGATCGTCATCGTCTTCGCCATCGGCTGGCTGCGCACCATGCTGACCCCATCGCGGGTGCGCCGCGCCCTGGCCGGCAGCCGGCGCGGCCCAGCCTATCTGCTGGCGGGCCTGCTGGGGGCGGTCACGCCGTTCTGCTCCTGTTCGGCGGTGCCGCTGTTCATCGGGCTTCTGGAGGCCAGCGTGCCGATGGGGGTGACCATGACCTTCCTGATCACCTCGCCGATGGTCAATGAAGTGGCGGTGGTCATGCTGGCCGCCCTCCTCGGCTGGAAGATCACCACTCTTTATTTCGTCACCGGAATGGTGGTCGGTATCGCCGGCGGCCTGGCGATCGATGCGCTGGGCATGGAGCGTTTCGTCGAGGATTATGTGTGGAAGATCCGCATGGGCGAAGTGGCCGAAACCGCCGCCGATCTCAGCCTCAAGGGCCGCGCGGCCTACGGTGTCGCCCAGGTGCGAGAGATCGTCGGGCGTGTCTGGCTCTACGTGCTGATCGGCATCGGCATCGGTGCCGGGCTGCACGGCTACGTGCCGGCGGAGTTCTTCGCCCGCTACGCCGGTCCCGACAATCCGTTTGCCGTGCCGTTTGCCGTGCTGGTCGGTATTCCCCTCTACTCCAACGCCGCCGGCATGATTCCCATCGTCGACGCTCTGCTCGGCAAAGGTCTGCCGGTCGGCACCGTGCTGGCGCTGATGATGAGCATCACCGCGATCTCGGCCCCCGAACTGATGATCCTGCGCAAAGTGCTGAAGGTTCCGATGCTGGCCTTCTTCGCCGGCTTTCTCGCCGTCGCCTTCGTCGGCGTCGGCTACTTCTTCAACTTCGTTCTCGAATAGGAAGCTGCCATGAAGCAAATCAAGGTATTGGGCTCCGGCTGCAAGAACTGCGTCACCACCGCCAAGCTGATCGAGGACAAGGCCAAGGCGCTGGGTGTCGCCGTCGAGATCGAAAAGGTCACCGATATGGCGGCGATCATGGGATACGGGGTGATGAGCACACCAGGCGTAGTGGTCGATGGAAAGGTCGTTCATGCGGGCGGTATTCCCGCCGCATCGGCCATCGATCAGTGGTTGCGGACATGACCCGATGATGGCCCGCCCGGCCGCATCCGTCGTCCTGCTCCTTGTGCTGGCCGGTTGCACGGTGGGGCCAGATTTCGTCATTCCGGCCCCGCCGGCGGTTACCGCCTACACATCGGCGGCGACGACGCCCGCGCTGGCGCCCGGCGGCGGTGAACCGCCCCAACGCCTGGCCGAGGGCCGAGAAATTCCGGCGACCTGGTGGCAGCTGTTCCACTCGCCGGCTCTCGACAAGCTGGTCCGGGAGGCACTCGCCGGCAGTCCGTCGCTGGATGTCGCCCGGGCGACGCTGGCCCAAGCCCAGCAGGCGGTGCTGGCGGTGCGGGGAGCCTATTATCCCCAACTCGACGTCGCCGCATTGGCGGAACGGCAGCAAGGACCGGCCTTCGCCCTCGGCCTGCTGCCGTCGGCCCGCCAGGGGCTTCCGGTGTTCAATCTCTATTCGCTCGGCCCAACGGTCAGCTTTTCGCCGGACGTCTTTGGCCTTACCGCCCGGCATGTCGAGCAGCAGGCGGCGCTGGCCGAACTGCAAAGCCATCAGCTGGCCGCGGCCCATCTCGCCATTGCCGGCAATGCCGTCAGCCAGGCCCTGACCATCGCCTCGCTGCGCCGGCAGATCGGCACGGTACGGGGCATCCTTGCCGAAGATGAGAAGAACCTTGGGCTGGTGCGCGACAAATTCAGCGCCGGCAAGGGAACGCGCAACGACCTGCTGACCGCCGAGGCGCAGCTGGCCAATGACCGGGCCCTGCTGCCGCCGCTCGAGCAACAGCTGGCTGCGGCCGAGGACGCGCTGGCGGTTCTGGTCGGCAAGCCGCCGGCGGATTGGACGCCGCCGCCCTTCGACCTGGCCGATTTCACCCTGCCGGCCGAATTGCCGGTCAGCCTGCCGTCGGCCCTGGTGCGTCAGCGCCCCGACATACTGGCGGCACAAGCCCAGCTGCATGCCAGCAGCGCCGCGCTCGGGGCGCCGAACTCC
>JAJXWP010000081.1 GCA_021781575.1 Pseudomonadota bacterium | reverse complement strand
CATCGCGACTGCCAGACGCGCCCCGTCAAAGGCGCGCCGCCGTCGGGGGTGGGGGTACCCCCACCCCCGACGGCACCTTCTCATCCTGATTGTCGTTCAATCCCCATCTTGTTTGTCGCGCGGCAGGTGCCCTACAGCAGTGATGACGACCTCGACAAGCGCATGCACGAGCTGCTGGGTGACATCTCAAGCGAAGCGGACGACCGCTACTGGTGATGCCGAGCGCTTAAGTCGGTTGGCTGTTCCATTGCTCCCCCAACCCCAATCTGGCGCGTTGAACCATTTCAAGGGTTCAACGCGCCAGGTTCTGGTTCCGCTTCGCGGGCCGTGCGCGGCTCAGTGCAGCCGCTCGCGGTGCCTGGCGGCGTCGCGCGAGGCGAGGTGCGGAATTTCCGCCTTCAGGGTCCTGTCTCCCTTGAGGGCGAAATCGCTCAGCGAGAGCATGCCGACGATCCGCTTCTGCCGGCTGAGCACCGGTAGGTGGTGGATGGCCTTGCTCTCCATCATTTGCAAAGCTTCGGCATCGCTTTGGTCTTCGAAGCAGTAGACGATACCAGGCGACATCACTTCCCGCGCCGTCGTCTTGTTGGGATCACGACCTTCCGCCACGGCGCGGCAGGCAATGTCCCGATCGGTGATCATGCCGACCAGCCGGTCGTTGTCACCGACCGGCAGGCAGCCGATGTCGTTGTCCCGCAGTGTCTCGGCAACTTTCGCCAGGGGCGTCTCGGCGTCGACCCAGGCGGCGTTGACGGTCATGAGTTCTTTGACTTTCATGGCGACCTCCAATTGCGGGTGGAGGTCCGGACTCGGGCCGTGTCCCGGTCGGCGGCGAAGGGTAGCGGACACCGCTGGCCGGACCGCGACCGCGATCAGGACCCGAACCGGTCGCCGTCCAGCGCAACTGCTTCCTCGCTGAAACGGCGACATCACAATAGCAGAAACGGCCCCTCCGGCGCCATGGTCCGCTTACGCCGCCGCGACCTTGGCCAAGCCATCGATCAGCGCCTGCACTCCCTTGACCCGCTGACCGGCGTCGTCCCAAGCCCGCTGCAGTACCAGCTTGTGGTCGGGGCGCAGCTTGACCGTGCCCAGTTGCCGGCTGATGAATTGCACCAGGCCGGCCGGGTTGCTGAAGCTGTTGTTGCGAAAGGTCAGCACCGCTCCCTTCGGCCCGGCGTCGACCTTTTCCACTCCGGCGCTCTTGCACAACACCTTGATGGCGACGATTTCCAGCAGGTTTTCCACCTCTTGCGGCAGTTTCCCAAAGCGATCTATGAGCTCGGCGGCGAGGGCCTCGATCTCTTCGCGGCTGGTCAGGGTGCCGATGCGGCGGTACAGACCGAGTCGCACCGAGAGATCGACGACGTAGCTCTCAGGGATCAGCACCGGCATGCCCAGGGCGATCTGCGGCGACCATTCCTCGGCCGCCGCCTGCTCCTCGGTGAGACCGCCGCGCGCTGCCGCAACCGCTTCCTCGATCAGCGTCTGGTAGAGCTCGATGCCGACTTCCTTGATATGCCCCGATTGTTCCTCGCCGAGCAGGTTGCCGGCGCCGCGGATATCCAGGTCGTGGCTGGCGAGGGTGAATCCGGCGCCAAGGCTGTCCAAAGTCTGCATGACCTGCAGCCGCTTCTCGGCCGCTTTCGACAGGGCCTGGTTGGGCGGCAAGGTCAGATAGGCGTAGCCGCGGGCCTTGCCGCGCCCGACCCGGCCGCGCAGCTGGTAGAGCTGCGACAGGCCGAACATGTCGGCGCGGTGGATGACGATGGTGTTGACCCTGGGCATGTCGAGGCCGCTCTCGATGATGTTGGTCGAGAGCAGAACGTCATAGGCGCCGTCGGCGAAGGCGGTCATCACTTCTTCCAACTCGGTCGGCGCCATCCGCCCATGGGCGACGGCGGCGCGCACTTCGGGAACCAAGTGACGCAGACGGTCGAGGACCCGGTCGATGTCGGCGAGCCGCGGGCAGACATAGAAGATCTGCCCGCCGCGATAGCGTTCGCGCAGGATTGCCTCGCGAATCACCACGCCGTCGAACGGCAATACAAAGGTGCGCACGGCCAGGCGGTCCACCGGCGGTGTGGCGATCACGCTCATCTCGCGCACACCGGTAAGAGCCAGTTGCAGGGTGCGCGGGATCGGCGTGGCGGTCAGCGTCAGCACATGCACGTCGGCCCGCAAGGCCTTCAGCCGCTCCTTGTGGGCGACACCAAAATGCTGCTCTTCATCGACGATCAGCAGCCCCAGGTCTTTGAAGGCGATGGTCTTGGCCAACAGGGCATGGGTGCCGACGACGATATCGACCCGGCCATCGGCCAGCTCCTTCCTGGTCAGCGCCGCCTGCTTCGCCGCGACCAGGCGGGAAAGCTGGGCGATGCGCACCGGCAGGCCGGCAAAACGTTCGGTGAATGTCCGGTAATGCTGGCGGGCCAGCAAGGTGGTGGGGACCACCACGGCGACCTGCTTGCCCTCCAGAGCGGCGACGAAGGCGGCGCGCAAAGCCACCTCGGTCTTGCCGAAGCCGACATCGCCGCAAACCAGGCGATCCATGGGCCTGCCGGCACCCAGGTCCTTGATGCAGTCGCCAATGGCGCGCAGCTGGTCGTCGGTCTCGGCATAGGGGAAGCGAGCGCAGAATTCGTCGTAAAGCCCTTCCGCGGGAGCCAGACTGTCGGCCGACTTCAGCTGGCGCTGGGCGGCGATGCCGATCAATTGCTCGGCCATGTCGCGGATGCGCTTCTTCAGCTTCGCCTTTCGCGCCTGCCACGCCGCGCCGCCCAGTTTGTCGAGCTGCACGCCGGCAATTTCCGAGCCATAGCGGGACAGGACGTCGATGTTCTCGACCGGGACGAACAGCTTGTCGCCGCCATCGTAGATGACCCGCAGGCAATCATGGGGCGCACCTGCCACTTCCAGCGTGGTCAAGCCGTCGTACCGGCCGATACCGTGGTCGACATGGACCACCAGGTCGCCCTCGGCGAGATTCGAGGCTTCAACCAGGAACTGTTCCGCCCGCCGTCGTTTCCGCGTCGGCCGCACCAGGCGGTCGCCCAGGATGTCCTGCTCGGAAATCACCGCCAGGTCGGGGGTGACGAAGCCATGCTCCAGCCCTAGAACGGTCAGGGCGGCCTGGCCGCGGGCCAAGGTTTGCACATCGCGCCATCCGTCCACGGCGGGTAGCCCGCCGGCGGCGCCGTGCTCCCGCAGCACGCTGCCCAGGCGGTCGCCCGAACCGGCGCTCCAGGCGGCTACGACGACGCGCCGTCCGGTCGCTGTTTCGCTGTCGATATGTTTGACCACGCCGTCATACAGGTTGACGCCCGGCTGGGCGCGCAGATCGGCGAAGTCACGCCCCGGCCGCCCTCCGGCATCCTCTGTGTCCGCCGCTCCCTCGGTCGGGGCGAACGGCCAGAAGGCCCCGACCGGCCGGGCGGCAAGAAGGCGGGCCCATTCCTCGGATTCGAGATGCAGCATGGCTGGCGGCACGGGATGATAGATCATCCCAGACTCGGCGATGCCTTGGCTTTGGATGGACCGGCGCGCGTCGTAGTATTCGCTGATCTGCGCCCAGCGCGCCACCCTCGCCTCTTCCGCCTGATGGTCCAGGCAGACCACCGCGTCGGGCAGATAGGCGAACAGGGTGTCGAGCCCGTCGTGGAACAGCGGCAGCCAGTGCTCCATGCCGCCGAACTTCACACCGGCTGAGATCGCCTCATATAGCGGATCGTCGCTTGTCACCGGGCCGAACAGCTCGCGGTAGGCGGTGCGGAAATGTTGGATCGACCTATCGTCGAGCGCCACTTCGCTGGCCGGCAGCAGGTCGAAGCGGTCGCGTCTTGCCGTGGACCGCTGGCTCATCGGATCGAAGCTGCGGACCTGCTCGACCTCGTCACCGAACAGGTCCAGGCGCAACGGTTCGGCGCTGCCCGGGGGAAAGACGTCGACGATGCCGCCTCGCAATGCGTATTCGCCAGGTTCCATGACCGTATCGGCCCGGCTGTACCCGTTCCGCGCCAGGAAGCCGTTCAGGTCGTCGAGGTCCAGCCGACTGCCGACCGCTACGGAAAAGCCGGAAGAGGAGAACATCTCGGCCGGCGGCACGCGCTGCAGCGCGGCAGCGACGGTGGCGAGCACGATCCTGGGCGGTGCGCCTTTGGCGCGCGGCCGGGCCAGGGCTGCCAGGGTGCGGACCCGCGCGGCCACGATCTCCACATGCGGTGATACCCGGTCGTAAGGCACGCAGTCCCAAGCGGGGAACTCCAGGACTTCGATATCCGGGCCGAAGAACGCCAATGCCTCGGCCAAGCGAGCCATCCGGGCATCGTCGCGGGCAATGTGCAGAACCACGCCGCCGCGCCCCGCCAAGCGGGCCAACACCAGGGCATCGTAGCCCTCGGGAACCCCGGCGATGGTTATCCGGCCGGGGCGGCGGAGGATCTGGGCAAGCGGGTCGGTCAACGCGGTGCGGTAGCCAGGGTGAAGGAACGAAGCATTCGCATGACGTCGTTATCGTAGTCCGGGGGCACCGGCTTCGCGCCGGTCACCCAGAGGAAGAGATCCGGGTCACTTACCTCCAGCAACTTCTCGAAACGATCTAGTTGCTCGTTGGAAAGGCTAGATAATTTCTCCTCGGCGAAATGCCCGAAGAAGATATCGTTCTCGTTGGTGCCCATGTGGCGGGCGCGAAAGAGAAGGCGCTTGCGGGTGACGTCCATCGGCTCCGGCGTCGGCTCGGGTTGACGATGGGGAAGGATATAAAGATTTTGTCGGGCTCTGTCAGCCCATCATGCCACTCAGGACACCGGCCCCTTCGATGCGGCGGCCCTCTCGGATTCTCGACCCGCGGACCCATTCCGCCAACCGACCCCGGCCAGTGCCCGGAGTGTGATATGCGTTCTGTAAGCTTTGCGACCTTTTCGGTTCTTAATTATGCCGAGCCAATCCCACCGGGATCGGCCTGCCCTTGACCATGGGATCGTCGGCCGAGCGGAAGCAGGTCTTCCGCGTCGCCCGCGACGTCAGGTCGTATTCCAGGGTCAGGACGCCGGACAGCCCTTCGCGGGGCCTCTCGACTTTCATGTCCTTCGCGCCAACCCGGATTCTCCGACCGCCGTCGTCGATTTCCCAATCGGCTCCGGTCCAACAGGCGATGGTCCCGTAGCCGACAACGACTGCACTCGCCATTGCTGCTCTCCCTTAGGTTTGTAGTATTTTTTGTATGGACGAACGCGGCCGGCCCGCCTCTTTCCGGCCGCCCACAGATTTTGCCACGTTTCAACATAAAAATGAATGCCCGGGGGCCACTAAAACGCCCGTATAGGCGAAAGTCGCTCTCCGGTATGAGATATTCTTGCTGCTCTCCCGGCCTTCGGCGGCTACTTTTCCCTCATGCGCCCGGAATGTCTCTACCCGCTGTTTGCTCCCGTCACGGCCCTGCCCGGGGTCGGGCCACGAATGGCGCCGCTGATCGAGAAGCTGGCGGGTGGGCATGTGGTCGATCTGCTGTGGCATCATCCCCATGCATTGGTGGACCGCCGATTCAGCCCCAAATTGCGCGACGCCCCGCCGGGCCGAGTGGTCACTTTGCACCTGCAGGTCGAGCGCCACGAGCCGTCGGCCACGCCGCGGCGCCCGTACCGCGTCCTGTGCGTGGACGATACCGGACGGCTGACGCTGGTATTTTTCCACGCCAAGGTCGAGTGGCTGGAAAAAGCGCTGCCGGTAGGGGCCGAGCGCGTGGTCAGCGGCGTGGTCGAGCATTTCAACGGCGAAATGCAGATGACCCATCCCGACTACATCCTGCCGCCCGAACGCCTGGCCGAGGCGATGACCATCGAGCCGGTTTACCCGCTGACGTCCGGCCTGCCGCCCAAGGTTCTGGTCAAGGCGACGAAGAATGCCGTCGAGCGCGCGCCGCAACTACCCGAATGGATTGAGCCGGGCCTGTTCGGCCGACACCGCTGGCCGAGCTGGCGGGACGCGGTGGCGAGCCTGCACAATCCAATCGACGAGGCCGAGCTGTCGCCGGCCAGCCCGGCACGGCAGCGCCTGGCCTATGATGAACTGTTGGCCAACCAGCTGGCCCTCGGCCTGGTGCGAATGCGGCTCCGCCAGGCCGCCGGCCGGCCGATCAAGGGCGACGGGCGGCTGCGCCAGGCGATCATCGCCGCCCTGCCCTATCGCTTGACCGGGGCGCAGCAACGCTCGCTGGCCGAAATCGATGCCGACATGGCGGCCCGGCTGCGCATGCTCCGGCTGTTGCAAGGAGATGTGGGCGCCGGCAAGACGGTGGTGGCGCTGCTGGCCATGGCGACGGCGGTCGAAGCGGGCATGCAGGCGGCACTGATGGCGCCGACCGAGATTCTCGCCCGCCAGCATCTGGCCACCCTGGAGGCTTTGGCGGCGCCGGCCGGCTTGAACATCGGCCTGCTGACCGGGCGTGACAAGGGAAAAGGCCGCCAGCGGCTGCTCGACCGGTTGGCGGCGGGAGAAATTGATCTCCTGGTGGGGACCCACGCATTGTTTCAGGAGGGCGTCGCCTTCCGCGACCTGGGCCTGGCGGTCATCGACGAGCAGCACCGCTTCGGCGTCCATCAGCGGCTCGATCTGGCGGCCAAGGGCCGGGCGGTGGACATGTTGGTGATGACGGCGACGCCCATTCCGCGCACGCTGATGCTCACCGCCTATGGCGATATGGACGTCTCGCGCCTGGACGAAAAGCCGCCGGGCCGCCAGCCGATCGATACCCGGGTGCTGCCGCTGGCCCGGCTGCACGAGGTGGTCGGCGGTGTGGCGAGGGCCATTGCCGGCGGCGCCAGGGTCTATTGGGTATGCCCGCTGGTCGAGGAATCCGAGAAGATCGATCTGGC
Source organism: Pseudomonadota bacterium (assembly GCA_021781575.1). Taxonomy (GTDB): domain Bacteria; phylum Pseudomonadota; class Alphaproteobacteria; order Rhodospirillales; family Magnetospirillaceae; genus DUZF01. The sequence continues at coordinate 978 of JAJXWP010000081.1, read as the reverse complement.
GGCCGCCGAGGAGCGCTATCGCGAGCTGGCCGGCCTGCTTGGACCGCGGGTCGGCCTGGTGCATGGCCGGATGAAAGGGCCGGCCAAGGACGCGGTGATGAACACCTTCGCCGAAGGCGGCCTCGACCTGCTGGTCGCCACCACGGTAATCGAGGTGGGGGTCGACGTCGCCGCCGCGACGGTCATGGTGATCGAACATGCCGAACGCTTCGGCCTGGCCCAGCTGCACCAGCTGCGCGGTCGTATCGGCCGGGGTGAGCGGCCGTCGCGCTGCCTTCTGCTGTACGGCGCGCCGCTGTCGGAAAACGCCAGGGCCCGGCTCAATATCCTGCGCGACAGCGAGGACGGCTTCCGCATCGCCGAGGAGGACCTGAAACTCCGCGGCGCCGGGGAATTGCTCGGCACCCGGCAGAGTGGGCTGCCGGAGTTCCGGCTGGCCGATCTCGCGGTGCACGGCGATCTGCTGGCGGCGGCTCGCGACGACGCCCGGCTGATTCTGGACACCGACCCGGACTTGCAGTCCCCTCGGGGTCAGGCGCTGAGAACGCTGCTCTATCTGTTCGAACGCGACGCGGTGGTCAAGACGCTGCGCTCCGGGTAGCCGGAGATAACCTCTGGCCCGCCAGGTACTATTGCAGTGACTTATTCAAAAGGTTCACTGCACTAGTGGTCCGCCCCAGACGCTTGGTTCCCAAGCGCCTGGATCAGGCGGCCCACCAACTTATTGAATTGTGGCGAGAATTTGACGGATGGTGTGGGTACCATCCGTCAAATTCTCACCACTAGCGTTATCACGGTCCCTCGCCGGGCGGGCGCATCCGCGCCGGTGGGCTTTGCCCACCCTCCGCGATGGTCGAGTAGGCACGGGAGATTGCTCTCCCGCGCCTCTCACAGAACCGGACGTGCGGATCACGCATCCGGCTCTTTGGATCGGTATATCAGAGCGCCAGCGATAGCTGCGCCGATGCCAGCGGCGGG
>JAJXWP010000041.1 GCA_021781575.1 Pseudomonadota bacterium | reverse complement strand
TGGCTCGCGGATTCAATCTGATGGCATGATGTGGCGGTCCCGTACCGACCACGGACGGAAGCGTGATACCGGCGACGAGATTGTCACTCGGGGGACTTGACACCCAACCGCCCATTACGGAAGGGGCTGAAAACGACCCCAGGGTGAATGGAGAATGCCATGCGCGCGATGGTGCTTGATCGGCCCGGTGAGCTTTTGCGTCTGGCACAGCGAGACGTTCCCGAACCGGCCCGGCAACAGGTCTTGGTCAAGGTGGCGGCATGCGGCGTGTGTCGCACCGACCTGCATGTCGTCGACGGCGAGTTGCCGCATCCCCGGTTGCCGGTCGTGCCGGGCCATGAGATCGTCGGGCGGGTGGCCGCCCTGGGCGCCGAGGTGGACCGCTTTTCTCTGGGCCAGCGGGTCGGCGTGCCCTGGCTGGGCTGGACCTGCGGCCGCTGCTCATACTGTCTGAGCGGTCGCGAAAATCTTTGTGCGTCTGCCCGCTTCACCGGTTATACGCTCGACGGCGGCTACGCCGAATATGTCGTCGCCGACCAGCGTTACTGTTTCGCTGTACCGGACGGTTATGACGACGTCGCCGCGGCTCCGTTGCTGTGCGCCGGATTGATCGGCTATCGATCGCTGGTCTTGGCCGGCGACGCGGCGCGCCTGGGGCTCTACGGGTTTGGCGCGGCGGCGCATATCGTCGCCCAGGTGGCGAAAGCGCAGGGGCGCCAGGTCTTCGCCTTTACCCGTCCAGGCGATGCCCAGGCGGCGGGGTTGGCGTTGACATTGGGAGCGGCCTGGGCCGGCAGTTCGCTCGACGCCCCACCGGAACCGCTGGATGCGGCCATCATCTTCGCCCCCGTCGGCGCCCTCGTGCCGCAGGCCTTGGCGGCGGTGGTCAAGGGGGGCGTGGTGATTTGCGCCGGCATCCACATGTCCGATATCCCAGCCTTTCCGTATCGGCTGCTGTGGGAGGAGCGGTCGATCCGTTCGGTGGCCAATCTGACACGCGCCGACGGCGAGGCATTCATGGAACTGGCCGGGCGCATCACGATCCACACGGCGACCCAAGCCAGGCCGCTGGACCAGGCCAACCAGGCGCTGGCGGAACTCAGAGAGGGGAAGATCACGGGCGCTGCAGTATTGATGTGTCGATAAGTGCCGATGGCCTCTTTAGATCGCTTCCGCCACGGCAACCGCCCTGCGGGCCGATCGCCGGAGCGAAATAGGCAAGGACCCGCGAATAGCAGGGACGCTTGAACGGCACGACGGATTGGAGCAGATCGGCCGGGGCCATCCACCGCCATGTGGTGAATTCCGGATGTGCCGTGGCCACGGTGATATCGCTGTCGTCGCCGGTAAAGCGCATGAGGAACCATCGATGCTGTTGGCCGCGGAACATCCGGGCGCGAGCCGAGATCGCGGCGCTCGGATAGTCGTAGCGGGTCCATCCGGGGAAAACGTCGATGAACTCGGCCTTGGTGGTGCCCAGCTCTTCGCAAAGCTCGCGCAGGGCAGCCTGTTGCGGTGTTTCTCCCGGATGCAGCCCTCCTTGCGGCATTTGCCAAGGAGGATGGCGTCCATCCCGTCGGTGGCCGACGAAGATCCGGCCATGCCGGTTCACCAGGACAATTCCTATACCGGGTCGGTAGCTTGTCGGGCCGTGCATGGAACCGCGGGAGGTTGCAGAGAGGATTTGTATACCACAGGGCGCAAAATGCAGGCGAGAAAGAGTTACTCCCTGATGGCAGGTTTCGCCTCCGGAAGAACCGATCCTTCCGCCGCCACGGCCGCACATGAACGGCAGAACAGGAGAGGGTAGCGTATCCCGGTATGTAGGCGGCTGGAGTCTGACCTGCGAATGACGCAATTCTGTCGCTCTAAACGCCATGTTAGAAGATTGGTCATCCCAAGGGCACCGCCGATCGCCCTTCCCCCCCCATCCCACCCCGCGGTCGGCTGTGCCCTTGGTGATTTTTCCCCCGCTCCCTCAGTCCCGTTGGTGCTGACCGCCTCTGCCGCGCCTTTGGCCGGGTCGTCCTTATTGATTCGCTCTTTTCGAACGGCCGTGCTTTCTGGCTGGGCGAGCGGGGCTCGGGCGGTTACCATCGCGTTCCTTCGCGCCGTCCTCTTGGAAGAATCGCTCATGGTGTCCAATTCCCTCCGCGACAAGGATCTCGCCTATACCCTTCATCCCTACACCAACTTGCGGGCGCACGAACGCAAAGGGCCGCTGATTATTACCCGCGGCCAGGGTATCGAAGTGTTCGATGAGAGCGGGCGCGGTTACATCGACGCCATGGCGGGGCTCTGGTGCGCGGCGCTGGGGTTCTCCGAGCTTCGGCTGGCCGAGGCGGCCAGGCGTCAGATGTCCCGCCTGGGCTTTTACCACCAGTTCAGTCACAAGGCGCATGACCCGGGGATCGAGCTAGCCGCCCGCCTGATCGAAATGGCCCCGGTGCCGATGAGCAAGGTGCTGTTTTCCAATTCCGGGTCGGAGGCCAACGATACGGCGATCAAGCTGATCTGGTATTTCAACAACGCCCTGGGGCGTCCGCAGAAGAAGAAGATCATAGCGCGGCGCCGGGCCTATCACGGGGTTACCGTGGCGGCGGCCAGCCTCACGTCACTGCCGGCCAATAGCCGTGATTTCGACCTGCCGATCGAGCGCTTCATCCATACCGACTGCCCGCATGCCTACCATGAAGCCCAGCCGGGAGAGGACGACGACGCGTTCACCACGAGACTGGCTGCCAACCTCGAGGCACTCATCCTGCAGGAAGGGCCAGATACGGTGGCGGCATTCTTCGCCGAACCGGTCATGGGCGCCGGTGGGGTGATCGTCCCGCCGGCCGGCTATTTCCCCAAAATCCAAGCGGTGTGCCGTAAATACGATATCCTGACGCTGGCCGACGAGGTGATCTGCGGATTCCACCGCACCGGCAACCCCTGGGGCTCGCAAACCGTGGACTTTGCGCCGGACATGCTGTCCTGCGCCAAGGCCCTGTCTTCCGGCTATCTGCCCATTTCGGCATTGCTGGTCAATGACCGCATCTACCAGGTGATCGCCGACAATTCGGCGAAGATCGGGACATTCGGCCATGGCTACACCTATTCGGCGCATCCGGTCGCCGCGGCCGTAGCCCTGGAAACGCTGAACATCTACGCCGAGCGGGATATCGCCGGATACGTCCGCCGAGTGGCGCCGGCGATGCAGGCCCAGCTGGCTGCGCTGGCCGATCATCCGCTGGTGGGCGAAGTTCGGGGCGTCGGTCTGATCGGCGCGGTGGAACTGGTGGCCGACAAGCCGACAAGGACAAATTTCCCTCCGGCGCAGGCGGTTGGGCCGAAGGTGGTGGAGGCGATGGAGCGGCATGGCCTGATCGGACGGGCTATGGCCAACGATTCCCTGGCGTTTTCACCGCCCTTGATCATCACGGAGCCGGAACTGGAGGAACTGTTCCGCCGGGCCCGCCTGGCGCTGGACGAGGTGGCGGCGACGCTGCCTTGACGCGAAGGCGCGGCATTGGCCAAGGCTCACGCCGGCGCTGGGCGGAATAATTCGCGTTCCAGAACGTCCAGGGTGGCCCGGCCGATGTACTCGCTGGCCGGATCCAGGGATTCCATCGCTTCCAGATAGGCCTTGGCAATGACCGGCCCGAGAGGCTTGGGATTGTATAGCAGCCGCATGATCATGAAGGGATTGTAAGTCAGTGGATTGTAATTCTTCGGAAGATAACCGCTATTCTTTAGTTTGTCTTCGATCGGCGTGCCCGGCTGGATGCCGATAAAGAAGATAAATGGAAGGACATTCTCCCGACCAAACCAGTCGTACAGTACTTTAATCTTCAGGATGGTCTGACGGAGTGTCTCCGCGGTTTCACCAGGCGCGTTCAAGGGTAGATAAAGTTTGAGCTTCTGCTTGGTGTATCCGGCGTCACGGAACATGCGCAGGGTTTCCATCTGCTCGTCGAGACGGTAGCCCAAGGTCAGGGCGTCGATCACCTCCTGCGACCCGGTAAAAGACAGATCGAGACTTGCCAATCCGCTGGCCACCATTTTCGCGGCGATTTGCGGGGTGACGTAGTTCAGGCGAATATAGCCCGTCCATTGAATGTCGAGCTTGCGGACCAGCAATTCGTCGAGAATCTTCTCCATATGGATGGTCGAGGGCTTGGTTGAACAGAATTGCGCATCGGTAAACCAGATTTTCTTTACCCCGTAACGCTTGTTCAGGATCTCGACTTCATCTGCGACGTCCACCGGGTCGCGGTAGCGCTGCTTCGCTCCTTCAATCTTCGTATACAGGCAGAAATTGCATTTATAAGGACAACCACGCTTCGTATTGACCCCAACGTAATCGTCGAGATGTTTGCCGAAATCGGGAAAGATGGACTGGATATAGGGAAAGTCGACCGCCGTTTCCTGGCGAAGGTCGAAGATTTTTTGGCGGGAATGGCGGTGAATCCTGCCGGACCGGTCCTTGTAATAGACGTCGCCAACCGGAACGGCCGCCCCTTCGACCACAGACAGCATGGAATCCTGTCCTTCGCCGACCACCACATAGGTGTCAGGTGGGCATTCCTTGGCAACATACTGTCCAAAGACCGAAACGGCGGTGCCGCCGACGACGAGTCGCGCCTCCGGCAACATCCGACGGACAAGCTTCATGTGCCGGAAGTTGTTGATGCGATTGGCGAGATATTCATAGAGGATGGCCAGTCCGTCGAACGCCGCCTTGATGCGGTGGTGCGGCTTTCGGGAATAGTCGAAATTCATTACCACATCGAGGGCGTCGTCGTCCGGATTGGGGCCGAAGGATTGCATGTTGCGCCACGAGAAGGCCACCATGTCCGGCCGCTGCGCCTCGATCTCCTCGATCAGCCGGCGGCGGCGGTCGCGCTTGTCGATGACAGCGAGATCAAGAATATGCTGACGTATTTCCGGGTGACGTTTATGGATGAAGTCGGCCACGTAGATCATGCCGCCCGGATAGATCTTCCAGCAGGGAAAGCGAACATACAGGATCGATTGGACAGACGAGGCCATCGGTACAAGCTTTCCAGGTTGTGTGGGCGGCCGCCAATCCGCCCGTTTCGTCAGATGTTGCCCAGGATCAGGATCAACCAAAGGCTGGCTGCGCCGGCCAACATATAAAAGAGTGTGGCCACCAGTCCGTCGGCACGCAGGCCGAAATCGAAGCAGGTGATGCGCAACCGATGCGCTTGGCTCCACAGAGACAGGAACACGATCGCGAAGAGCACCAGCTTGCCGAACCAGCCGGCAGCGAAGCTGTGCATCTGCTCGTAGCTCAGGCCGGGCGGCACACGCCCGATGGCGGCAAGCAGGGTGAGTAGGATGATGGCGGGTGCGACCAGGGAAACAGCTTCACCTCCGGCGGCGAAAGCCCCCCAAATAATCGGTTTGTTTGATTTGGCCATGATCAGAATATCCCCGCCCAAATGAGGATGACGACCGATAGGATCGCCCAAAGAATGTAATGCCCGCCGGCGACGACGATGTCGGGCATCAGCTCCTCGCCGACTTGGATAGGCATGGCCTTGGGGGCCACGTTGAACCAGGTGAAACTGTTGTAAAGCGCGAAGGCTAATGCCAGAAACAAGAAGATCACGCTGAAGGGATTGTTCAGCGCCGCGAGAAAATCTTCGTATGGGGCCTGACCTTCGGAAAGACGAGACAAGCCGACCAGCATGATGACGGTGAAAATACCGATGAAGATGCTGGTGACCTCGCGCGTCATATAACGCATGTAGCGCGGCGCGCGGAAATACCACGTGGTGGGCGAAACTTCACGAACGTAGGGATAGCGGCTCATTTTTGCACCCATGACATGAAGTGTTCGAGATACCAGTCGACGGTGCTGGCGACCTTCACCTGTTGGAGGGCTGCGGCCGGGTCCACATGCTTCGGGCAGACCTCGGAACAGGCCCCGACAAAGGTGCATTCCCACACGCCCTCGGCGGTAGCGATTTCCTCCTGCCGCTCGTCGCGACCGCCATCGCGTGAATCGCGGTTATAGCGGTGCGCCAGTGAAATGGCCGCCGGGCCGATGAACTTCGGATGCAGGCCGTATTCCGGGCAAGCGGCATAGCAAAGCATGCAGTTGATGCACATTGCGAATTGCCGGTAGCGCTTGAGTTGCGCAGGGGTCTGGCGATATTCGCCGTCCTCGGGCAAGCGCTTCTCCAACGGAATGAGATAGGGCTTGACGCGCTTCAGCTTGGCAAGGAAGTCATCAGCCACGGCCACCAGGTCCCGCTCGACCGGGAAATGGGCCAGCGGCTCGATCCGAATGACGCCCGGGTAGTCGCGCAGCATCGCTTTGCAGGCGAGTTTCGGCTCGCCGTTGATCATCATGCCGCAACTGCCGCACACCTGCATGTGGCAGGACCAGCGATAGGTCAGAGTCGGGTCGACATTGTCCTTGAGATAGTTGAGCGCATCGAGGACGCACCATTCGGTCTTGGTCGGAACGGTATAGCGTTCCAATTTCGGCTCGCCGGCGATTTCCGGGTTGTAGCGCAGGATCTCGAGGTCGGTCTGCCTTTCAGCCACTCGAACGTCCATCATTTCTTTGCTCCCGAATAGTCCCTGACACCGGGTTGCGATTTGGTGATCACCACGTCCAGGTAATCGACGGCGGGTGGCTCGAGTCCGTTGTAATGGGCCATGGAGTGCTTCAAATAATTGACGTCGTCCCGGCCCACGAAATCGAGGCGCTGATGCGCGCCGCGCGATTCTTTTCGCTCGCGCCCGCTGACTGCCACGGCTTCGGCGCAATCCAGCAGATTGCCCAGTTCCAGCGTGTTGAAAAGATCGGTGTTGTAGACGTTGGTCTTGTCGGTCAGGACGACATTCCGGTAACGGCGCCGCAGCTCGGATATTTTGTCGCAGGTCCTCGACAAGCCTTCCTGGGTGCGGTAGATCCCCGCTCCCTCTTCCATGGTATCGGTCATTTCCCGGCGCAACCCGGCGACCGTCTCGTCGCCATCGTTCCGCATGAACAACTCGCGCAGGCGGGCCTGGGCTTCGTCGGCCCTGGCGGACAGCGCTGCTTCGTTGCCCGTCTTGGCGCCGCTGACGTAGGCGGCGGCGGACAGCGCGGCGCGCCGGCCGAAGACAAGGGTTTCCACCAACGAATTCGATCCGAGCCGGTTGGCTCCGTTGATGCTGACGCAGGCGCATTCCCCGGCGGCGAACAGCCCGGGAACTGAGCTCGCCGCGTTGATGTCGGTATGGATGCCGCCCATCATGTAATGCACCACGGGGCGGATCGGCACCATGTCGGTCACTGGGTCTATCCCCAGGTAACTGATGCAGATGTCCCTGACGAAGGGCAGCCGTTCATTGATCTTCTTTTCGCCCAGATGGCGCATATCCAGCCAGATGCAATCGCCCCAGGGGGTCTTTACGCCATTGCCCTTCTGGAACTCGTGCCAAGCGCTCTGGCTGACCCGGTCCCGTGGGCCAAGTTCCATCGTCTTGAGGACCGGCTTGCCCAGCGGCGTTTCCGGCCCCATCCCATAGTCCTGAAGGAAGCGGTAGTTGTTCTTGTTCAGCAGGACACCGCCCTCGCCGCGGCACGCTTCGGTGAGCAGCGTGCCGGTGTTGGGCAAACCGGTCGGGTGGTACTGGACGAATTCCATGTCCTTGAGCGCCGCTCCGGCCCTGTAGGCCATGGCCATGCCGTCGCCGGTCTTGATGGCGCCATTGGTGTTGAAGCGGAACATTCGTCCGGCTCCGCCGCCGGCGATGATCACCGCCCTGGCATTGAACCGACGCATCTGGCCGCTGCGCATTTCTATGGCGGTCAGGCCCCGACAGCGTCCGTCATCGACAAGCAGGTCGGTGGCGAAATATTCGTCGTACCGCTCGATTTGCGGAAACTGCAGAGAGGTCTGAAACAAAGTATGAAGAATATGGAATCCTGACTTGTCCGCGGCAAACCAAGTACGTTTTATTTTCATACCGCCAAAGGGGCGAACCGCCACCGAGCCGTCAGCTTCGCGATTCCATGGGCAGCCCCAGTGCTCGAGCTGCGTGAGCTCCTTTGGGGCTTCGTGGATGAAGTATTCGACGGCGTCCTGATCGCAAAGCCAGTCGCCGCCGCCGACGGTATCATGAAAATGTTGGTCGAAGCTGTCATCGGGCTTGACCACCCCGGCGGCTCCGCCTTCTGCCGCGCAGGTATGGCTGCGCATTGGATAAACCTTGGAAATCAATGAGATCTTAAGGTTCGGTGACTCTTCCGCGAGGGCGATGGCGGCTCTCAAGCCGGCTCCACCCGCGCCAATGATGGCGACGTCAGTCTGGATTGTCTCCATGACCTCTCCTAGCCGAGGATCCCCGAGGCGATTGCCCCCCATCCGTATTCGGACATATTAGCGGGTGCTTAGATATCCGCAATTTTGATAAGGTTATATATCCACGCAAATGGCGCATGGCAGGGTTGTGACAATACCGTGACAGAGCCCGCTTAAATGACGCCCGGGTTTAGACTTGGCCAGTTTTCCGCGAGCTGCTGGTGCTGAGAATTACACCAAGAAAAACTGTAGCCACGGCGGCCCACACCCAGGGGCTATAGTGTTCACCGAGCAGCAGGTCGCTGACGGCCAGCCCCGTCAGGGTGATGACGAAGCCGCATTGGCTCAGATAGACCGGCCCGGCCCGGCGCTGCAGTTCGAGAAACATCATATAGGCCGGCGCCGTGGCCGCCCCGGCGGCGGCCAGCAGCAGGGCGCCGGTGCCGGTAGCCGGCAGCGCGCCGCCTTGCAGCGGCAGCAATGGCAAGAGTTCCGCGGCGCCGCCCAGCAGCATGCCGGCGGCCAGCGGCAACGGATGTCCTTGCGGCGGCCAGTCGCGGCTGCGGTAGACGTTGCCGACGGCGAGACAGAGCGGAGCCAGCAGGGCGATGAACAGCCAATGCGGGCTCACCGATGCGGGAAGACCGCGGTCGGGCAGGACGATCATCAGCGTTCCGACGAAGCCGAGGAGAATTCCGCCGGCCCGGCGCCAGGCGAGGCGTTCGACGCCCAGTGTCGCGGCGAGGGCCAGGGTGAACAGGGGCGGGAAGGTATAGACCACCGAGGCGAGGCCGGCTCCCAGGTGGGGCACCGCCTGGAACACCAGCAGATTTGGCAGGGCGATGCCGGTCAGTCCGGCCAGCCCATAGTAGCGGAGATGCCAAGTATCCCACCTCATCCTCTGCCGGCGCCACCGGCAGGCCAAGGCGATCCCCAGCCCGCCGCCCAAGGCCTGCCAGAAGGCGAATGCCGGTGCTGAAAGGCCTTGGCTCGCCGCCAGCTTGGCCAGTGGCGCGACAAGGCCCATCAGCAGACCGAAAGCCAGCAGCAGGGCAAGGGGAAGACGGGAACCGACCATCCGGCAAAGATGGCCGGTTTCCTCCTGTCTGAAAAGGCGTCCTATTCGGCGATGCCGGCCACAGGCTGCAGTTCCACGGTGCCGGCATTAACCGCCTTGCCCAGGGCGGCATTGAGCTTGCCGCGGTCCAGTTCGTTCTCCCACCAGGATACGATCACCGCGGCGACGCCGTTGCCGCTGATATTGGTCAGAGCGCGGCATTCGCTCATGAACTTGTCGATGCCCAGCACGATGGCCATACCCGGTACCAGCGCCGGATTGACCACCGCCAGAGTGGCCGCCAGCGTGATGAAGCCAGCCCCGGTGACGCCCGAGGCGCCCTTCGAGGTGAGCATGGCGACGACCAGGATGGTGAGTTGGTCCGACAACGACAGGTCGACGTTCATCGCCTGGGCGATGAACAGGGTGGCCAGAGTCATATAGATATTGGTGCCGTCGAGGTTGAACGAATACCCGGTCGGAATGACCAGGCCGACCACCGACTTGGAGCAGCCCAGCTTCTGCAGCTTTTCCATCAGCTGCGGCAGGGCGCTTTCCGAGGACGACGTACCGAGGACCACCAGCAGCTCGTCCTTGATATAGGCGAGGAACTTGAAAATATTGAAGCCGGCGATGCGGGCAATGACGCCCAATATGACGAAAATGAACAACCCCGCCGTAAGGTAGAAGGTGGCAATCAGCCCCAGCAGGTTTCCCAAGGCCGTTGGCCCGAACTTGCCGATGGTGTAGGCCATGGCGCCGAAGGCCCCGAAGGGCGCGGCCTTCATCACGATGCCGATGACGCCGAAGATGCCCTGGGCGAAGTCGTCGACCAAGGTGCGGACCCTGGCGCCGCGTTCGCCGAGGGCCATCAAGGCGAAGCCGAAAAGGATCGAGAACAGCAGGATCTGCAGGATGTCGCCCTTGGCGAAGGCGCCGACGACGCTATCCGGAATGATATGCAGAACGAAATCGACAGCCTTGGTTTCTCCGGCGGCCTTGGCGTAATGGGCGACGGCGGCCGCGTCCGGGGTCTTGCCCGCGAAGCCCGCACCGGGGCGCAACAGGTTGCCGACGAGAAGGCCGATGGCCAGGGCGAAGGTCGACACTACCTCAAAATAAATCAGGGCCTTGACGCCGACGCGCCCGACCTTCTTGGCGTCCTGGATATGGGCGATTCCGGATACCACGGTGCAGAAGATGATCGGACCGATGATCATCTTGATCAACTTGATGAAGCCGACGCCCAGCGCCTTGAACCATTCGTTGGTGGCCAGATGCGGAGACTGCCAGCCGATGACGGCACCGATGACGATGGCAAACAACACCTGGATGTACAGAACCTTGTAGAACGGTTTCCTGGCTGACGATGTGGTGCCGGGGCTGGATGCTGAACTGACCATGGGGCTTCCTCCGGGTTTCTGTTGGCGTTCGGCTGAAATGCCGATGGGAACACCCGCCCGAAGCAATGGATATGCCAGCACCGAAGACGCCGGATTTCATTGTTTTCTTGATGAAGTTGGATGGAATTTCGCGCAAGCTTCTTCGGTGAGTGTGCGATTTTCCGCACATATTGGCCTCGCAACACACCGGAGGGGGGCGGAGTGCCGTCTGAGCGGCCGATCGAGGGTTTGGCAACAGGCATCAGCAGCCGGCAACGGCTTTGCGCGCTGAGGTCCGAACTGGCCCTGCTCCATGAGCCGTGGCCGCTGTTGGTCGGCATTCTCGGACTTCTTATCCTGCTGGTGCCGGTCGTCGCCTGGCTGACGGTGCGCTGGAGCGAGAGTCACGCCTATCAACGGCTTGCCGCGCAAGGGCGCGAGCGGTTGACACTGTACGGCGAGATGCTGCACAGCGAATTGGCGAAATCCCGTAATATTCCTGTGGTGTTGTCGAGCGACCGCCAAGTCATCGAGCTTCTGGCTGATCCCGAGGCCGCCAAAGGGGAGGGACGGATCGCCGCCTTGGACCGCCGGCTGCAAGAACTCAATGCCGAGTTGGGCGCCTCGGCCATTTACGTGCTCGACAGCACCGGTCTGACCCTGGCAGCCAGCAACTGGGCGGAAGGGTCGGGCAGCTTTGTCGGCCAGCGCTTCGCTTTCCGGCCTTATTTTCTGGCAGCGGTACACGGCCATCCGGGCAGCTACTTCGCTCTCGGCATGACCTCCAACCAGCCGGGGCATTACAACGCCATGCCGGTATCGAAGGGGGGAGGGGTGCTGGGTGCCGTGGTGGTCAAGACCTCCATGGACCGCCTCGAGCGCGGTTGGTCGGGTGGAGCCGAGCGGGTTTTCGTCACGGACCGCTTCGGTATCGTCTTCATCACCAATATTCCGGCGTGGCGCTTTCACAGCTTGAACCCGCTCGATGCCGAGTCCATGCGCAGCCTCAAAGCCAGCCGGCAATATGGTAACGAGCGGCTGCCGCCGCTCGGCCTGGTCGCCGGCGATCCGCTGACCTCCATCGACGGCCATGCCTATGTGATGGTGTCGCAGCCTCTGGCCGACGGCCAGGGGTGGACGCTCCATGTCCTCATGCAGATCGGCGATGCGCGTGCCCGGGCGAGGGACCTTGGCCTGCTGGCGGTGGCCGGCGTGGGGCTTACCGTGCTGGTGGTGTATTTTTTCATTCACCGTGCCCGGATGCGGCGGCGTTACACGCGGGAACTCGAGGAGCGGGTGTTGGAGCGCACGGCGGCGCTGATGGAAAAACAGGACGAACTGGTCCAAGCGGCCAAGCTGGCGGCGCTCGGGCAGATGTCGGCCGGAATGGCCCATGAAATCAACCAGCCGCTGGCTGCCATCCGTTCTTACGCCGACAATGCCAGGACCCTGATCGATTTGGGGCGAAACGAATTGGTCCGCGAAAACCTGGGTGAGATCGCCGATCTTACCGAGCGCATGGCGCGCATGACCGGCCAGCTCAAACAGTTTGCCCGCAAGTCCCCAGGTTCGGCCGAGCCGGTCGCCGTCACCGCCGTTATCGACGGTGTGCTGGCGTTGATGGCCAGTCGTCTGCGGTCGGACGGAGTCGAGTTGGAGTGGCTCCCGCCCGGCGGCGCCCTGAAAGTGTGGGGCGAGGAAGTCCGTCTTCAGCAAGTGCTGGTCAACCTGCTGCGCAACGCCCTGGACGCCATGCGGGAACAGGTCGAGCGTCGCTTGACCATCGGCGTCGCAACCGATGACCGGCAGGTCCACGTGATGGTTCGCGACAACGGACCGGGAATTGCTTCCGAGGTGCTGCCGCGGCTGTTCGAACCGTTCTTCACCACCAAGCAGGCGGGGGACGGCCTGGGCCTAGGCCTGTCGATCTCGGAGGGCATCGTGCGCGATCTGGGCGGCCAGTTGGTCGCCGGCAATCATCCTGGGGGCGGTGCCGTGTTCACCATCACCTTATCGCGGGCGGAGGCCGCATGACTCTCTCCATCGTTCTGGTCGATGACGACCGGCAGGTCCGCGCGGCAGGCCGGCAGACCCTTGAGTTGGCCGGCTATCCGACCGTTTGCTGTGAATCGGCGGAGCAGGCGCTGAAGATGCTGAGCCGTGACTGCGGTGCGTTGATCACCGACGTGCGGATGCCGCGGATGGACGGTTTCGCGCTGATGGAACGGGCTTTGACCATCGATCCCGATCTGCCGGTGATCATGGTCACCGGCCATGGCGATGTCTCGATGGCGGTCCGCGCCATCCGCGGCGGGGCCTACGATTTCATCGAAAAGCCCTATCCGGCTGAGATCCTCACCGACACCGTCCGGCGCGCCCTGGAGCGCCGCCGGCTGGTCATGGAAAATCGCCAGCTGAAGGAGCAGTTGGCGGAAGCGGGGGAGACGGCGATCATCGGCCGCGCTCCGGCAATCGAGCGCATGCGCACCATCATCGGCGCGGTGGCCGAAACCGATGCCGACGTTCTGGTAATGGGTGAGACCGGCACCGGCAAGGAGTTGGTGGCGCGTGCCCTGCACCAGCAGAGCAACCGTCGCAAGTACCAGTTTGTCGCACTGAACTGCGGAGCCCTGCCGGAAAGCATCTTCGAAAGCGAGCTGTTCGGCCACGAGCCGGGGGCCTTCACCGGCGCCGCCAAAAGGCGGGTCGGCCGAATAGAGTTCGCCAGTAAGGGCACCCTGTTTTTCGATGAAATCGAAAGCATGCCGCTGCCACTGCAGGTCAAGATCCTGAGGATGCTCCAGGAGCGGGTCGTCGAACCGCTAGGGTCGAATGAGCTGGTGCCGGTCGACATCAGGGTGGTCGCCGCCACCAAGATCAGCCTGAAGGCTGCCAGCGCCGAAGGGCGGTTCCGCGAAGACCTGTACTACCGGCTCAACGTGGTGATGATCCACATTCCGCCGCTGCGCGAGCGGCGCGAGGATGTCCCCCTTCTGTTTCAGCATTTCGTTGCGAAGGCGGCAGCGCGCTATGGGCGGGAACCGCCGGAGCTGCCCGCGCAGGCGCTGCATCGCCTGACCTGCCATTCCTGGCCAGGAAATGTGCGGGAATTGAAGAACGTCGCCGATCGCTTCGTCCTCGGGCTTGGCGACGACTTGGAGATTCAGGCTACCGAGCGGGTGCCGCAAGGGCAGCTTTCATTGTCCGAACAGGTCGATGTCTTCGAGAAGAGCCTCATCGAGAACGAACTGGCGCTGCACCAGGGCAATGTTAAGGCGACGGTGGAAGCCCTGGGTATTCCGCGGAAGACCTTCTACGACAAGCTGCGCCGTCTGGGTATCACCGCCGACGACTACCGGTGATCGGGAACGCCGGGTGGTATTATTGTCCCGGTTTGGTCAGGATGGGCTGAAGAAAATCTCCCTGTTCCTTCCAAGACATGGGCATGGACAACAGGCGCTCGACGCGGTCCGCCAGGACCTGGGCCGAGAACGGTTTGAGCAGGACGCCGTGGAACCCCGCATACAAGGCCTGGCGAAGAATTTCGACGTCGTTCCGGCCGGCCATCAGCAGGGCGGCGGTGCGCCGGCTGGGGTGGTCGACGGTGGAACGCAGGGCGCGCAGCATCAGAAATCCGTCCATCGGCTGCATCTCGTCGTCGACCAGCAGCAGGTCGAAGGCGCGATTTCCGGCAAGGCTGAGGAAGTCGGCTCCGTCGGCCGCCTCGACCACTTCGGTCGCGCCGAACGACTGGCACATACCGCGCAGGACGCGCCGCCAGTCCGTGCTGTCGTCAACGATGCCGATAATGGTATGGCGCCAGGAAATCTTGGCCAAAGTCGCTCCCTGATCAACGGTCAGCGGCGGGGCTGATGTGTCGGATGCTTTAGCAGGGAGAGGCCGGACGAGCAACGACCGAATTGGATTTCAGAATGGGATGTTCTTCTTGACCATGTGGTCGACCAGGCGGCCCTGCACCATCTTGATGCCCATTTCCTTGGCAAACCGGATGCTTTCGGCCGAATCGCAGCGGGCCAGCACGATCAGCGGAGACTTGCGGTTGCGCATCTTGGCGAGGACGCGTTCGGACAACTCATCGTTCAGGTTTCCTGCCTGCGCCGACCAGAAGACCTTGACGAAATCGCAGGGGATGCCGTCGAAATCGATCGCGCCGATGTTCAGGAAGGACAGGCCGTCGATCAGGATGCGGTAGCCGCGGTGACGAAGAAACGGCACCAGTTCGTGAAATTGGCGCTGATTCTCGAAAATGTCGGTCTTGTTGACTTCCAGCACCACGCCGTTGCGGCGCTCCGCCGGCAATTGGGCGTCGAAGTCGATGAACCGCGGCGAGGCCAGGGTCGACAGGTTAACATTGATACTCATCCGCCGACGGGTCGCTCTTTCCTCCGGCGTGGCGAGCAGGCGAAGCACGACCGTATCGAGATCTTCGGTCAGATCATTGAATAACCACTTGCGCGAAGTCAGCGACATGCCGGGGCAGAACATGTTCTCGAGCACTTGCACCGACATGTACATTTCGTGCCAAAGCACCTGGGCCTTGGCGCCGGCCGCGATATTGTACACCGGTTGATTGAACAGCATCGGAGCAATATCGATCCGGTGAATTTCCTCCTTGATGCGGGCCAACAAGGCCAGATCTGCCGCCTCCTTGGCCTGGGGTGGACCGCCGTCGCCGCCGCTCGGCGCAGCCACCTCGGCCACGCCGGCGACCGCTTCTGCCCAGCCGAGGACTTTGGCGTATTCATAAGATAGGTCAAAAAGCGTGTAGAATTCGCGCTCGCCACCATGCACATTTGTAAATGTGACGCTCAATTGTCCAATGAATGCATGCTGAATAGAGTCGCATGCTGCGGCAAGAAGTGGCTTGCTTATTTCCTTCGTTATGAAGACAAGATCGAGATTCTTCATCAGGAAGATCTCGCCATCCTTAAATTTTGATTTAAGATCTGATAAAATGCCAATCGCTTTAGATAGGTTATCCCGTGTTTTCTTGGCTGCGGGAAGTTCCGATACGTGGAGATGAGCCACTCGAAAACCAGCGGGCTTCTCGCCAAGTTTCTTCAGATAGATGAGGAACCGTGCATTCTGGTCATTCATGACGGGGACTTTGGCTCATTCGCGATCGTTGGGCAATGATGGAAGCCTTGACGATGGTCATGCAAGCGCGTATTGCGAATCACGTCGGTTCCGTTGATCGGATCGGCCCCGCTGGCTTGGTCGTGCTGCAGGTGAGGTATACCATTGATGCCGCTCGCCGTTTCGCCCGGGTATTACGACCTGGTTCTCGACCTCACCCAGTTGCATGAGCGCATTCACGCCGTACCGCGCTTGGTCGGCGTGCAACGCATCGCGGTGGCGATCTACGACGCAAAGACCGACCAACTGCGCACCTTCATGGATTCGAGCGGCGGAAAGGTCGTTCTTCGGCATTACGCCGTGCGGCTGAAGGACGTGCCCTCGCTGGCCGAGGTGGCTCGGCTTGGCCGGCCGCGAGTGGTCAACGACACCACCCAGTACGATCTCACGGTGCTGCACTCGCGGCGCGTGTTCGAGCAGGGGATGCGGTCCAGCTACACCATTCCTCTCGCGCGCGACGGAGCGCTCCGGGGGTTTCTGTTCTTCAATGCCGCACAGCCGGACTTTTTCACCCCCGAGATCCTCGAACTGCTCTGGCCCTACGCGCAGACCGCGATCTTCATCGCCATGATGGAACTGGACAAGGTGCGGCTCATCCAGGCGGCGCTGAACACCGTCCTGCATATCAGCCGCCATCGTGACGAGGAGACCGGAGCCCATCTCGAACGGATGTCTCGCTATGTCCGGCTGATCGCCGAATCCGTCGCCGACAGCCATGGCCTGGCGGACGCGCATATCGAGTATATTCACGCCTTCAGCCGTCTTCATGACATCGGGAAGGTGGCGGTGCCCGACAGCATCCTGCTGAAGCCGGGGCCGCTCACGCCGCAAGAGTTCGCCATGATGCAAGAACATGTGGCCAAGGGCGAAGACATCGTCAACACGATGATGCGCGGCTTCGCCGTGGGCGACGTCCCGCAAGTCCATATCCTGCGAAATATCGTCTCCTACCATCACGAAGCCTGGGACGGCAGCGGTTATCCCTATGGCCTTGAGGGCCTGGAGATTCCCCTGGAGGGACGGATCACCGCGGTGGCCGACGTGTTCGACGCCTTGACCAGCAATCGTCCCTACAAGGCCGCCTGGACCAACGAGGAAGCATTCGGTTATCTGCGGCAGATGCGCGGCAGGAAGTTTTATCCGCCCTGCGTCGATGCGCTGCTGTTGAACCGCGTTCGCATTGAAGAAATCCAATCCAGGTTCGGCGAAAGTGCCGGGGGGTGAAGCTTCGTTGGGATATGGCTGCGTCATTTTCGCGCCAGGCACCAAGCCAAGGCAGCGGGCTTCGGCGCGGAAGGGGAATGCATGGCTCGCCTTTAAGCCATTTCCTGTCATGAAGGTTTGCTCCGAGTCAGACTATGGTGCGGCAAGGTGGGTTGTTGTACAATCCTCGGCTGTTGTTGTTGTTCATCAGTCGCTAAATTATGCAACTGCAAAGTAATTCCGACGAGTCATTGAGCGTCGAGATAGTTGATGCCAATGCCGGGTCACCACTACTTTTGGTGTGCGATCATGCCAGCAACCGCATTCCGGCTCAGCTGAGGGGGCTTGGGTTGCCGCCTGCCGAGTTGGCGCGGCATATCGCCTGGGACATCGGCGCGGCTGCCGTCTGCCGCCGGCTTGCCAGCCGTCTGGGTGCCGGAGCGGTGATGTCGACGGTGTCGCGGCTGGTAATCGACTGCAATCGGCCCCCCGGCCATCCGACCTCGATCTGCGCGGTCAGCGACGGTACCGCGGTTCCTGGGAATCAAACCCTCAGCGCTGCCGAGGCGGCGGATCGCGTCAGGCAGTATTTCCGCCCCTATCACGAGGAGATCCGGAACCAGTTGCACCGGCTGGAGAAGCGCGTGGATACGGCCATGCTCGTCGCCATCCACAGTTTCACCCCGGTCCTCGGCGGTAGGGCGCGCCCATGGGAGGTCGGCGTGTTGTGGAACCGCGATCCGCGCCTGGCCATGCCGTTGATCGACGGCTTGCGTACCGACGGAGGCTTCACCGTCGGCGACAACGAGCCCTATTCCGGTCGAGAGAGCAACTATACAGTGGACCTGCACGGCGACACCTTTGGCCGGCCTCATGTATCCATTGAAATCCGCCAGGACCAGATTGCCAACGAAGAGGGTGCGTCCTACTGGGGCGACCTGCTCGCCGATCTGCTGGCCAGGGTGCTTGCCGATCCGGCCAGCCGGTGCCGCCGGATGTTCCCGGTGGCCCGGACTGCCGGCTGATCGCCCAAGACCACAGGCGGTCCTTGCGCCGAAAGGCGGGTCGTCGCTATCCTCCGGCCTGGTAAGGTCACCTAAGGGCATAGCATGTCTGACGCAGAAGATAACAATCAGATCGGTGGGATTGCAGGAGAAGCACTCCGCCAGTTCATCGAGAGGATAGAGCGACTCGAAGAAGAGAAGAAGGCGCTGCAGGCGGATATCAAGGACGTATATACGCAATGCAAGAGTCAGGGGTTCGACACGAAGATTATTCGGAAAATTATAAGTCTTCGGCGGATGGAAGATCATGAGCGCGAGGAGATCGATCAACTTCTCGATCTATACAAAGCGGCTATAGGTATGGCATAGGCGCGGGCGCGCCGCCGGATGGCGGAACCATCTCAACCCTTACGTTCCCCTTCCCGTCAGGATGGCCTCGGCGCCATCCCCAAGGGGGTGTGGGTATTGGGGCTGGTCAGCTTGCTGATGGACGCTTCCTCGGAAATGATCCACAGCCTGCTGCCGGTCTTCCTCACCACGGTGCTTGGCGCCGGGGCTTTCGAACTCGGCATCATCGAGGGCGTCGCCGAGGCGACCGCGGCCATCACCAAGGTCTTCTCAGGGGCGATCAGCGACTGGGTGGGGCGGCGCAAGCCGCTGGTGCTGTTTGGCTATGGCATTGCCGCCGCCACCAAGCCGGTCTTTGCCCTGGCGCCGACGGTGGGCTGGGTGGCCGGCGCCCGCTGCGCCGACCGCCTGGGCAAGGGAATCCGCGGTGCGCCGCGGGACGCTCTGCTGGCCGACCTGTCGCCGTCCCATTTGCGAGGTGCATCGTTCGGCCTGCGCCAGTCTCTCGACACGGTGGGGGCGTTCGTGGGGCCGCTGATCGCCGTCGCCGTGATGGCCTGCTCCGGTGGTGCGTTCCGCCTGGTTTTTTGGATTTCCGCCATTCCGGCCGGACTGGCCGCGGTTCTCATCGTCGCTGCGGTACGGGAGCCACCGGCCCACGCCCGAGCGCCGAGTCGCCGCCCCAATTGGCACGACGTCAAGCGCTTCCCCAGGGCCTTCTGGGCCGTCGTGGGTATCGCGGCAGCGATGACGCTGGCTCGCTTCAGCGAAGGTTTCCTTCTGCTGAGGGCGCAATCTGTCGGTCTTGCGGCGGCTTGGGTGCCTCTGGTTCTGGTGGTGATGAACATCGTTTATGCCAGCAGCTCATATCCGATCGGCCGATTGTCTGACCGGCTTGGCCGGCGTGGCCTGCTGTTGGGCGGGTTTGCCGTGCTGATCGTTGCCGACCTGGTCCTGGCCCAAGCCGGCGATATTCGGCAAGTGCTGGTGGGTGTGGCGATGTGGGGGCTGCACATGGGCCTCACCCAGGGGCTGCTGAGCGCGCTGGTCGCCGATACGGCGCCGGCGGAACTGCGTGGCACGGCGTTCGGCGTGTTCAACCTGGTCTCGGGGGCGCTCCTTCTGCTGGCCAGTGTGCTTGCCGGCTGGCTGTGGAGCGCGATCGGCCCGGTCGCCACCTTCGAGGCGGGCGCCGCCTTCACCTTTGTCGCCCTGATCGGTTTGGTGTTCCGCCAAGGCGGTTCGGCACCGAATTGAGGCGGCAGGCCTATGGACGAGGCCGCCATCGATTGCTTAATCTGGCGCCTTTGCCGAAGGAGGGTGAGTTGAAACACGCTGTCGAAACCTGTTTCTCCTGCTGCCTCGGGGCCGGGGTATGACCTATCTGGTGACCGGTGCCGCCGGGTTCATCGGCTTTCACACCTGCCGCACCTTGCTTGGGCGCGGTGAGACGGTGGTCGGCATCGACATCGTCAACGACTATTACGATCCGGCGCTGAAGGAAGCCCGGCTGGCCATGCTGCAGGAACATGCGGGTTTCACCTTCCATCGAGTTGACATCGCCGACCGGGAGGCAATGACGGAGGTGGCGGACCGCCATCCCGACGTGACCCACATCATCAACCTGGCGGCGCAGGCCGGAGTCCGGTATTCGCTGGTCAACCCCTTCGCCTATACGCGTTCGAATATCGAAGGGCATTTGGTGATGCTGGAACTGGCGCGCCGGCTGCCCCGCTGTGAACATCTGGTCTATGCCAGTTCATCGTCGGTATACGGCAGCAATACCAAGCTTCCGTTTTCCGTCGAGGACCGCGTCGATTCCCCGATTTCACTGTACGCCGCGACCAAGAAGTCGGGAGAACTGATGGCTCATTGCTACAGTCACCTGTTCGGCATTCCCACCACCGGTTTGCGCTTCTTCACCGTCTACGGCCCGTGGGGTCGCCCGGACATGTCGGCCTTCCTGTTCGTCAAGGCCATCCTTGCCGGCGAGCCGATCCATGTATTCAACGGCGGCGACATGCGGCGGGACTTCACATTCATCGACGATATCGTCAAAGGGGTGGTGGCGGTGGTCGACGGTCCACCGAACGGGCTGGATGTTCCCTATCGCCTGTACAATATCGGCAACCATCGCTCGGAGTCGCTGATGCGCTTCATCGGCCTGATCGAGCAGGCGCTGGGGCGCAAGGCGGAGATCATTTTCGAGCCGATGCAGCCGGGTGACGTCAAGGAAACCTTTGCTGATATCGAAGCCATCCGACGGGATTTCGGCTTCGAGCCGTCCACCACCATCGACGAGGGTGTGCCGCGTTTCGTCGCCTGGTACCGCGAGCATTATCGGCAGTGAGGCGCCACCCTCGCCGTGGCGACCACAGACCGCAGTGGTGCCGACGGCTCAGGCTGGAACCTTACGGAAGAGGCTGCTGTCGTTGAGCGCCGGAATGGACACGGTGATAGAATCGCGTTCGGCTCCCTCTTTTTCCAGATGGGCGTGCGGCGGTTCCGACTGGCGATAAATTCGGGCAACCTTCCACACCGGCATCCGGAAGCTGCCAACCTTGGTAAAACGATCCCCAACCGCGACCTCGGGCTTCGAGAACATGGCCATTTCCTCCGCGATAGCGACTAAGGGGAAACCGCACCTGTCGCTCCTACTCTATGTACACCGAGGGCAGCGGCGCGCGCAAACCTACTAATTGTATGGCTAATAGCAAAAAAAGGCTATATGCGGAAAAGCTGTCGCTATAACCTCTTGAAAAAGCCTTTGCATTTCCTCCTGTTATGGAGAGGGCGCGGCCTTGATTCGGGAAGATGAGGCAGACTTGATCATTGTGGCGGCCTGTCTTTTGCAGGACATCTGAAATGGCGATGCCGCGACGACCCATCCTGTGGCTGTCTACGGTATTCATTGTCTTTGCCGGGTCGGTGGCGGCGATCGGTGGGCTGCTCGGAGAGGGGCGGTCAGTGCCGCAATTCGCGGCGCTGTTCATTCTCTCCGCGGTGGCCCTTGGTGCCGGGTTTCTGGTCGCGGCGTTGCAGATCTTCCGACATTTCTACATTCGTCCGCTTCACCGTCTGGCGGTCGAACTGCGTGCCATCGCCTTCGGCAGGCAGGGTAAGCTCATCGACAGGGCGCAATACGCCACGTTGCCAGGCCTGGTGGACGCCCTCAACGCCCTGGCGGGGGCGCTGGACATGGCTCTGGTTCAACGGAACGAGGCCGTGGCGGCCGCCACGGCCGGTGCCGAGACCGAAAAAGCGCGCCTCGGCGCCGTCCTGAACGACCTGCACCAAGGCGTCGTGGTTTGCAATCTGCGCCATCAGGTGGTGCTTTACAACCAGAAGGCCCTGGGGCTGCTGCGGGTCTCAGGCGAACTGGGGCTGGGGCGTTCATTGTCCGCCCTCCTGGGGATGGATCCGGTGCTGCACATGCTCGAGGTTCTGCTGCGCCGGCCGGAAAGCGGGCCCGAGAGTGCTCCGTTTATCACAGGCACGTCGGACGGGCGAATCCTGCTCCAGGGCCGCATGAGGCTGGTCCGCATCGATGCCGATGTGACCGGCTACGTCATCAGCTTCGACGACGTGACGGCGTCGGTTTCCGCCCTGGCCCGGCGTGACGCCCTGCTGCGAGAGGTGATCGACAGTTTGCAAGGGCCGGTGGCCCGGTTGAACGACGTCACCTGTGACCCGGCCCAGGCCGCCGCCGACATTTCCACTGCGTTGAAGATGGCGGACGAGGGATACCGGTCGTTGCTGGCCGGCTGGTGGCCGATGGCCGATATCAACTCGGCGTATTTATTCGGTTTCGTCGTCAATCGCCTGCAGGACTCCGGTCTCAAGGTCAATCGGACCGGTCTGCCCATCTGGCTGCATGGCGACAGCCACACGCTGGCCGTCGCTCTCGAAGCGCTGCTGCGGTGCGTCGCCAAAGGAACCGGAGCGACCGAATTCGACCTGGGCGCCGACATCGACGGGGGCCACGGTTGGATCCTGATATCCTGGCGCGGTGGGCGGGTGGCCGACCATACGCTGGCGGAGTGGCAGTTGGCGCCGATCTCGGCCGCGCTGGGCGGCATGACCGTACGCGACGTCATGCGTCACCACACCCATGAGGATCTGGTGGAGGAGGCCAGGGACGGCAGGGTAACGCTGCGTATCGCCCTGCCTCCGGGGCGGGAAGGCCAAGATCGTACCGATCTTGCCAGGATGCTGCCACCACGTCCGGAGTTTTTCGACTTCAATCTGTTGGAACAGGGACGGCCTGGCCGTTTGGGGCAGCTCAACCTGCGGGACGTGACCTACGTGGTCTTCGATACCGAGACCACCGGGCTCAGTCCTACCCAGGGTGATCAAATCGTCTCCATCGCCGGGGTGCGCATTGTCAACGGCCGCATCCTGACCGGCGAGACGTTCAGCCGTGTCGTCAATCCAGGCCGCGGGATCCCCAGGGAATCGACCCGCTTCCACGGGATCACCGACCAGATGGTGATCGACAAGCCACCCCTCGCCGTAGTCCTGCCGCAATTCAAGGCCTATGTCGCCGATGCCGTCCTGGTGGCCCACAACGCCGCGTTCGATCTCAAGTTCATCCGCATGCGGGAGCGCGAATCCGGCGTGGCTTTCAGCAACCCCGTGCTCGACACCATGCTCCTGTCATCCTATGTCGACGGCACGCCGGAGAACCAATCCCTCGACGCCATCGCCAAGCGATATGGCATCCCGGCCACCGATCGCCACACGGCCCTTGGCGATTCGCTGCTGACCGCGGCGGTTCTGCTGCGCCTGATCGACGCACTGGAAGCCAAGGGCATCCATACTCTCGACGACGCCATGACGACGCTGAACATGACGTGGGAACTGCACCACCGCCTGCAGGCGGTCCTTTAAGAAGTCGTAGAATGATAAGTCATCATTTTCCGACTCCTTAGATTCATCAGTTGCGGCTTCCGCATCCGCGGAAGCCGAGGGATCAAGCGCCAATCAGCGTCTTCAGCGTGCGGATGCGGTCGAACGCCGCTTTCAACCGCTGCTGCCCGGCGCGGCCGAGGCGACGAGGTTCGATGGTGGCGGACGGTGCCAGGCCGGCGGCGATGTCGGCCAGTTGCTGGTCGAACATGATCCGCAGGATGGTTTCGTGGGCGTCGAGCAGGCTTGCCAGGTCCTCCTGGTGCATCAGCCCGGCGGCTTGCAAGGCGGCGTAGCGTTCGGCCGTGCCGGTGGCGGCGATGCGATGGCGGACAGCTTTGGCGCGGGCCGCCGAAACGATGGGGAGCAGTCCGGTCAGCTTCGCGTCCAACCGGCCGTGTGTGGTGGCGAAACGGCCGAAAAGCCCCGTCGGCGAGCCCATCTGCGCCACGTTCATCGCCAGGAACTGTACAAAAAAGGCGGAGGCACCGGCCGTATCGATGGCATATTGCTTCAAGTCCCGCGCCAACTCGCGGTCACCGTGCACCGCAACGAAGTCGAAAAAGATGTCGACGTTCATCACGGTCTGCATTTGTGGCTCGAAAACCCACCGCCGGATTTCGGTCTTCCAATCTTCCAGCGAGCGTCGCCACTGGGGATTGCGCGCCATCACGTTGCCGCTGCAGTAAGGGATGCCGGCCTGATCGAGGATATCGTTGATGCGCCGCGCGATCTCGGCGAACCACAGGTCGTCGGTGGCGCCGCCGGCATGGACGACGGCATTGTCCTGATCAAAGGAAAGCAGGCTTTCCCCGCGGCCGGCCGAGCCGAGGACGAGCAGCGCCCATGGGGCCGGGGCCGGCCCCCAGCCATCGGCGGTCATGCTTGCCTCAGCCAATTCGGCGGCGCGCCTGGTGATATCGCGGATGACCGTGCCGATGACGGCGGCGATGTTGCGCGCCGAAACGCCTTCGGCCAATAGGTTTGTGGCGAGTCTTGGCAGCGCTCTGCGCGCCTGGTCCATATCCAAGGGGCATTCGGCCGCATCGATGTCATCGCCGATCGCCAGCGCCTGGCTTGCCCGCACTTTCAGCAGGGCGCGGCCGGTGATCATGCCGATGGGCCGCTGTTCGGCATCGACCACCACGAGGTGGCGCAGGCCGAGCCGCGTCAATCGGGCAATGCCGACGTAAAGGAAGGCATCGCCGGGAACAGCCCGCACCGGCGAGGACATGACGTCGGCCAGGCGAAGCTCCAATGCCGCGGCGCGCAATCGGGAAAGTGCGCGCAGGACGTCGCGCTCGGTGACGATCCCCACCGCTCGGCCGTCCCAGTCGACGACCACCAGCGAGCTGACCCTGGCGTCGGCCATGCGATCGCAAGCTTCCGCGAATGTCAGGTCTTCCCTCGCGGTGAGAACCGGCCGGGCCATGACCTCTTCCAGTCGATGCCGATAGGCGAAACTGTCCAGACGGGCAAGGGAAGAGACATCGGACATCATGGTTGCGACACCATATCCCTCCCCCGCATATGAGAAAAGCGGGATGAGTTGTATTGGAAACCTATCGCGCACAAGCTGCCGCCGGTGTCGGTGGTGCATAAAACCATTCAAATGGTTTGGTGCACCAGCCTTGGTTCGTGCTCCGTGCAGGGCGGGACGGCCACGGCCCGGCGAGGGGCTGATGATGAACTGGGCAATCAGAGCCAAACTGAATCTTCAGTTTGGCTCTGATTGCAAGACTTTGGGGGAATTCTACCTAAAGCATAGAAAAGGACGGTGACTTAGCGCCGGCTTGGCGCTGATCTGGCAATGACTGTCGGTGTTGCTGAATAACAGAGAGTAACCCACGATCATGCGTGGACTATATGAATTATACATTGTTTCCAGATAAGGGGTTTGCTTTACGATGAATGGTTCTGGCCAAACCCCTGCTTTTCCGCATGCTGTTAATAACAGGGGGAGTATTGTTGACTGTCTTAATTATTCGTGTTACCCCTTGATCGGATAACAGGGGCTTGGGATCGCGATGCGATGCCGCTAATCAAAATAGATCCGGCGCAGGGAAAAGTGCTTCCATAAAAGATAAAAGTCGTGAATGGCCCGCTAGTGGCGAGAATCTGATGGCTGGTGCGCATATCATCCTCAGAGTTCCTCCACAACCCAATCAATTGGCGGGCCGCCTGAACCAGGCGCTTGGGAGCCAGGTGGCTGGGGCGGACGACGAGAGCACGATCCCCAAATGAACAACAGAGCCCCGCCGCGGGCTCGGCTCGAAGACATGGAAGACGTTGAGCAAGGAGCGTGGGATGTCAACAGAGCTTACCGTGAGCAGAATTCAGGGCGACCCGAAGTTCCACCAGCTTGTCAGGCAACGTGACGGGCTGGCTTGGGCCCTATCGGCGATCGTGTGCGCCATATATTTTGGATTTATAATGCTGATTGCGTTCGCCGACGATTTCCTGACCCAGCCCGTCGCCGCTGGCAGCGTGATCCCGGTGGGCTTGCCTCTGGGCGTCGGCGTGATCATCGCTTCGATAGTGTTGACCGGGGTCTATGTGTACCGGGCCAATACGACCTTCGACCGTTTGATCCATGACATCATTCAGGATGCCAGCAAATGAGGGCGCCGAAGATTGCTTTAGCGGCAGGCGCGGCTTCCGGCTCGCTGCTGGTCGCCAAGCTGGCCTGCGCGGCAGACGTCGCGGGAGTCGCCGGCACGTCGGCGACCGCTTCGGCCGCCGCGCCGCTTGCAACCGCGGACGTGTCGGTCAACTGGAACGCCATCGTGATGTTCCTGATTTTCGTCGCCATGACGCTCGCCATCACCTATTGGGCGGCGAAGCGAACCAAGACGGCGACCGACTTTTACGCCGCCGGACGCGGTGTGACCGGCCTGCAGAATGGCTTGGCCATCGCGCCGGCGACTATATGTCCGCCGCCTCGTTCCTCGGCATCGCGGCCCTGGTCTACACCCACGGATTCTACGGGCTGATCTTCTCGGTCGGCTGGCTTGTGGGGTGGCCGGTTATCTTGTTCCTTATCGCTGAACGCCTGCGCAACCTCGGCAGATACACCTATGCCGACGTGGCGTCCTACCGGCTCCGCCAAGGGCCGGTCCGGACCATGGCCGCCATCGGTGCGCTGATCGTGGTGATCTGGTATCTGATCGGACAAGCCGTCGGCGCCGGACAGTTGCTCCACACGCTGGTCCCGCAGATGACCTATCGGCAATCGGTGGTGCTGGTCGGCGTGTTGATCATCATCTATGTGACCTTCGGCGGGATGAAGGCGACCACCTGGGTGCAGATCGTCAAAGCCGGACTTCTGCTGGGCGGCGCTACATTCATCGCGCTCGGCGTGATGGCCCATGAAGGCTTCAGTTTCGAGAAGCTGTTCTCGGATGCGGTGCGGATCCATCCGCAGCACATGGCGATCATGAAATCGGTCGTACCCATCGGCGCCAAGCCCAATCCGATCGAATCCATTTCGCTTGGCCTGACGCTGATGTTCGGCACCGCCGGCCTGCCGCATATCCTCATGCGTTTCTTCACCGTCACTGACGCCAAAGCCGCGCGCAAGTCAGTCCTCTACGGCACTTGCTTTATCGGCTATTTCTATATTCTGACGTTCATCATCGGCTTCGGCGCCATCGTTCTGGTGGCCAGCAATCCTGCCTATCTGGTAGATCCCGCCACCGGCATCGCTCTCAAAGGCGGCGGCAATATGCCGGCCGTATACCTGGCCCACGCCATCGGCGGCAATCTGTTCCTGGGCTTCATATCCGCCGTCGCCTTCGCCACCATCCTGGCGGTGGTGTCCGGCCTGACCCTGGCGGGCGCATCGGCGATCTCGCACGATATCTATGCCAACGTCATGATGAAGGGTACAGCCACCGAAGCGCAGGAAGTGAGGGTGTCGAAGATCGCCACGGTGGGCCTCGGGATCATCGCCATCATCCTCGGCATCATGTTCGAGAAGCAGAACGTCGCCTATATCGTCGCCTTGACCTTCTCGATCGCCGCTTGCTCGAACTTCCCCATCCTGGTGCTGGCGGTGTTCTGGCGGGGACTGACGACGCGCGGCGCAGTGCTCGGAGGCTACACGGGTATCCTGGGGTCTGTCGGCCTGTTGATCATCGGGCCCACCGTCTGGACCAAGGTGCTGGGTATGGGGCCGGCGATTTTCCCTTACGATTACCCGACCTTCGTCGTCCTGCCGGCTGCCCTGATGGTTGCCTGGATCGCGTCGGTCACCGACCGGACCGCCGGCGCGGACGCCGAGCGCCGGGCCTTCGAGGCTCAGGAGATCCGGTCTGAAACCGGCCTGGGCGCGGAACCGGCTGCCTTGCTCTGAGTGTCGACGGAGCACGGGTGGAACTGTGTGTTGAGCGGCCGCCGGGAGGGGCATATCCGGCGGCCGTTCGATGCCAAGGCGGCGATCGGACTGGCGAATGGCGAGTGCCCCAGGGTGTTGTCGCGCCACTCGGGCGGGTGGGTTCACGTTCCTGGGAAAGACAAATAGATAAATTTGTTGAGCATTTTTTCCGGAAGAAAAATTGTTCAATATCGCGCCAGGGAACGAGCAAGGTGCATGCCGATGCCGGCAAGCTTTGTCACTCAGCCCGCTTCACGGCGTCAAAGGCTTGGTCTCGGCGCCGTCGGCGGCCTCATTGCCTTGATTGGAAGCGCAAGTATGGGCGCCTCGGGCTGGCCGCTGCCCCAACTTGCCGCCTTTCTGCCGTTCTATGCCGGCATTGTCATCTTCGCCAATTTGCTGACCGCCTATCTGTTGGCGGCGCAATTTCGCGTCACGCGCCTTCTGCCGGTCGCCGTGCTGTCGGCCGCCTATCTTTACTCCGGGCTTATCGTCATTCCACATGCCCTGGTTCTGCCCGGTTTGGTTTCGACCCGAGAACTGGCGGGGCCGGAGCCTCGGCCGGCGGCGCTGATGTGGCTCTTGTGGCATGGCGGCTTCGCCACCCTCGTCGTCCTTTACGCCTGGGTCGAATGGCGGTTCGGGAAGACCAAGCTGCCGAAGGCGGCGGCGATCGGCTGGAACATCCTGATGCCTGCCGCAGTCACCGCGGTGGTCGGCCTGTTCGGTCTTCTGGCGGTACGCGGGCGGGGCCTGTTTCTGCTGCTGGTCGGCGATGATCGCGGCCAGTTGGCCCATGGTATGGCGGGATGGGCGATAATCCTGGCCAGCCTTGTCGCTCTCGGCGCCGTCGTCGCCGCGACCCGCTGCCGTACCCTCGGGCAATTGGGCTTGAGCCTGGCGATGCTGGCCGGCCTGTTCGAGGTGATGTTGACGATCGGCGCCGATTCCCGCTTTTCGCTTGGTTGGTATGCCGCCCGGGTGATCGGCATGGTGGCGTCGGGAGCGGTGCTGGCGATGTTCCTCTATGAAATCGTCAGGCTCTACCACCGCTTGGCTGATGTGAATGATTTGCTCGAGCGTCTCGCATTCGTCGACGGCTTGACCGGACTGGCCAATCGACGCCAGTTCGACCAACGCCTCGAGGCCGAGTGGGCAAGGGCCATCCGGGACGAGAAGCCTATCGGCCTGGTCATGATGGACGTGGATTTCTTCAAAAATTTCAACGACCGCTATGGACACCCGGCAGGCGACGAGTGTTTGCGCCAGGTGGCCCGCGCGGTTGCCTCCGTGGTCCGCCGGCCGGGCGACCTGGCGGCACGCTATGGTGGTGAGGAATTCGCCGTGATCCTTCCCGAAACGGAAGAGGAAGGGGCGGCCCATGTGGCAAACAGCGTCGCCGAGGCAATCCGGCGCTTGGCACTCCGCCATGAGGCAGGAACCACCCTTGGCGTGGTGACGGTCAGCCAGGGCATCGCCGTCCTGCGGCCGAAGGCCGGAGATTCCTGGGATCTGTTGAAAGTCATCGCCGACGAGGCGCTCTACGAGGCGAAAAAAGCCGGGCGCAACCGCATGGCGATCGCCGCCAATCGGTTCGAGGCGGATAGCATCCCGCTGTCGGATACCGGCTGACGCTCTACTTGGCGTAGCCGTATTTCCCATTCCTCCACACGTAGAATACATAGCCCGGGGCGGTGACGTCGCCCTTGATGTCGAAGCCGATCTTGCCGAGCACAGTGTCGAAAGTATTGTTCCTCAGGGCGGCTTCGACCTTGACGGCATCGATGGTGCCGGACTTCTGGGCCGCTTGCGCCCAGGCCTGGATGGCGGCATAGGTGTAAAGGGTATAGGCCTCCGGCTCGTAATTCTGGGCGCGGAACCGCTGGACCAGCGCGGCGTTGGCGGGGTCGAGCCGCGGATCGGGGCCGAAGGTCATCAGCGTGCCTTCTCCGGCCGGCCCGGTGATGGCCCAGAACTCCTCGGTGACCAGCGCATCGCCACCGATCAGCGTGGCATTCAGGCCTTGCTCATGCATCTGCCGCACAATCAGGCCGCCCTCGGTCTTGTAGCCGCCGAAATAGACGATGTCGGCTTTTACTTCCTTCAGTTTCGACACCAGCGGGGTGTAGTCTTTCTCACCGGCGGTGATCGCTTCGTAGAGGACCTCCTTCACCCCCTGGGCATTGAGCGTCTTCTGAAATTCGTCGGCTAAGCCTTTGCCATAGGCCGATTTATCCTGAACGATGGCGATCCTTTTTCCACGGAAATGGCTGAGAACGTATTTCGCCGCCGTCGGCCCCTGGGCGTCATCGCGGCCGCAAACGCGAAAGACGTTTGGCAGGCCGCGGTCGGTGAACTTGGGATTGGTGGAGGCCGGCGAGATCTGGATGACGTTGCCTTCGGCGTAGACATCCGAGGCGGGAATCGAGGAGCCCGAGCAGTAGTGGCCGGCTACCAGTGCCACCTCCTTTGACACCATGTCATTGGCCACACTGACCGCCTGCTTCGGATCGCAGGCATCGTCGCCGATCACCAATTGCAGCTTCTGGCCGAGCACTCCGCCCTTGGCGTTGATGTCGTCCACCGCCATGGTGCCGCCGCGGCGGAATTGCTCGCCGAACTGCGCCTCGCTGCCGGTCATCGGGCCGACGACGGCGATGGTGATGTCGGCCTTGGCCGGCAGGCTGCAGAGAGAGGCGGCGGCGAGGGCCGCCAGAAAAAGGCTCGTGGTCCGTGTCATCAGCGGGTTCCCCATGAAGCCGAGGCGGAAGTGCTGTCGGCCAGTGTATCAAGGTGACGGCCGGTGGCAACATGCGGCGGTCCGCCGGGCGGCAGAAACAGCACCGGGCCGCGTGTCGCCGGATGATCACTCGGATGGCGCGTCGGAGCCCTTTCCGAGGCCGTCGCGCCGGTTGATGCCGGCCCTGCCACTGGTCTGTCGCTCGAAAGATCGGTGTTTCACCAGGATGCGGCGGATATGCCAGCCGTCCGATCGGAACCCGCCTTTGCCGCCGGACCGTTCGATGCTCTGCAGGTTCATGGCGGTGTCCAGCAGGCCGACCACCCCCGTCCAGGCGACGGCCGGCACGATCAGTTCCTTGCTCCACACGAGCAGGTCGGGCCGCCAGGCGTAGCTCGAATATTCCGCGAACAAGTTCCAATGGCCGTGCGACCACCAGTAGGCCCCGGCGCCGGCCAGGCAGGCGATGCCTAGAACAGCAGTCGCGACGGGGCCTCCGGCCGCCAGGATCAGTCGGTCCCGGTCGTTGAGCGGGATGCGGCAACTGATATAGGCGTTCCACGCCGGACCGCGCCGGTAAAGCCTCAGTCCCGGGCGGCCCCACAGGATGACGAGGCCGCCGGTGAGCGGTCCAAGGCCGATGCCGTTGACGCGAATGCCTCGCCATAAGGCGGCAGCCGCGTGGCCGGCCTCGTGCCACAGAATCATGATGAGGAACGGCAGGGCCAGCCCGCCTTCGATCACCAGCGCGGCGCGCAACGGTATCCAGGACTGACGGACGATCGCGGCCACGGCGTGCAGCGTCAGATGCAGGGCCAGTCCACAGATGCCGACCAGCCCGAAGTGACGGACATAAGCAGTGAGAGCGCGCTGCGCCCATAGCTTGGCGGTCCTGTGCGTCATCATCCCTTCCCCGGTCCCGATGGTGAGAATACGGCGACCGATGTTAGGGAATGGTTCACGCGGATCCGGCGGATCACCGGCCGGATCGGGTCGGCGCGATCAAGCATTCTCTTTAAACAAATCAGTTGGTTGGTCGGCTCCGCTGCAAGGCGATTTACAGTCGCTTCTTATAAACGCATAATGGTACCGGAATACCAGCCATGACGGTGCCATGATCTATCCCCACCTGTTGTCGCCCCTCCGGATACGCGCGGTCCACCTGCCCAACAGGGTCATCATGGGCTCGATGCATCTCGGCTGCGAAGCGGATGCCGATGCCTTTCCACGCCTGGCCCGGTTCTATGCAGAACGGGCCAAAGGCGGTGTCGGCCTGATTGTTACCGGCGGCGTCGCCCCCAACGCCGAAGGCCGGTTCGGCGCTGACGGCCCGATGCTGGACAGTGACGCCGAACTTGCCGGCCATCGGATGATCACCGAGGCGGTGCACACCGCCGGCGGCCGCATCGTCATGCAGATCCTTCATTGCGGCCGCTATGGACGCCATCCCGAGATCGTGGCGCCGTCGGCGTTGAGGGCGCCGATCAACAATATCGCTCCGCGTGAGATGAGCGAGGCCGACATCGAGCGAACCATCGCCGATTACGGCCGTACCGCCCGGATGGCAGTGGCCGCAGGCTACGACGGGGTCGAGGTGATGGCGTCGGAGGGGTATCTGATCAATGAGTTCATGGCCCCGCGGACCAATCGGCGGACCGATTGGTGGGGCGGCGGCCTGGCCGGTCGCCTGCGCTTCCTGATCGAGACGGTCCGTGCCGTTCGCGCCGGACTGGGTGAGGAGGCAATTCTGTCGGTACGCCTGTCCATGGTCGACCTGGTCGAGGACGGCATGTTCGCCGAGGAGGTGGTGGCCGCTGCTCAGGCGCTGGAAGCCGAGGGGGTCGACATCATCAACAGCGGCATCGGCTGGCACGAGGCCAAGGTTCCCACCATCGCGCACACTGTGCCGCCGGGCGCCTGGTCCTGGGCCACTGCCCGGGTCAAGGCCAAAGTCCGCATCCCGGTGGCGGCGAGCAACCGCATCAACACGCCTGAGTTGGCAGAGGCGCTGCTGGCCGAAGGCAAGGCCGACATGGTCTCCATGGCCCGGCCGCTGCTGGCCGATCCTGCCTTCGTCGCCAAGGCGGCATCAGGCCGGGCCGAGGCCATCAATCAGTGTATCGGCTGCAACCAGGGTTGCCTGGATTCGATCTTTTCGGGCGGAAGCGCCACCTGCCTGGTCAACCCCCGCGCCGGCCGCGAGGGCGAGTTCGATTCACGGCCGGCCGCGCGGCCCAGCGCCGTCGCGGTGGTGGGAGGTGGCCCGGCAGGCATGGCTTGCGCCCTGGAAGCCGCCCGCCGTGGTCATGCGGTCACTCTGTTCGAAGCGGGGGGCGAGCTTGGGGGGCAGTTCCTCGTCGCCCGTGTGCTGCCGGCCAAACGCGAATATATCGCCACGCCCGGCCATTACGCCCGCGCCCTGTCGGAGGCCGGCGTCACCATCCATCTCGGGCGAACCGCCCAAGCCGCCGACCTTGCCGCCTTCGACGAGATCGTCCTGGCCACCGGCATCACGCCGCGGCGCCTGGAGCTACCCGGCGCCGACCACGCCAAGGTGGTCACCTATGATGACATCCTGGCCGGCCGTGTCAGGGCCGGCGCCGTCGTGGCGATCATGGGATGCGGCGGCATCGGTTTCGACGTCGCGGCCTGCCTGGTCGAGGGCAACGAGCCGTTTGACTGCGCCTGGGGCATTGATCTCGCCTTCAAGGCTCCGGGCGGCCTCAGCAGGCCGGCTCTGCCGCCCAGGCCGGCACGCCAGGTGGTGATGATGCAGCGCAAGCCGGGGCGACCGGGTGACCGCCTGGGTAAGACAACCGGTTGGATCCACAAGGCGCATCTTCAACGCATGGGAGTCGAGATGCTGGCTGGCGTCACCTATCGCCGCATCGACGATGGCGGCCTGCACATCGAAGTAGCGGGCGAAAGCCGGGTGATCGCCGCCGATACCATCGTCACCTGCATCGGGCAGGATTCCCGCCGCGACCTGCTGGCGGCGGTCGCGGCCATGGGCAAGCCGGTGCATCTGATCGGCGGCGCCCGGGATGCGGCCCGCCTGGACGCCTTGGCCGCCTTCGAGGAAGGGACCCGGCTGGGGCTGGCGATCTGAGCAAATGGTCCGCCATGTCCGAACGGGAAGCAACGCCGGCAAGCGGCTGGGGCGGCTCCCAAACAGCCGCTTTCAGCAGACAGCGTCTTGCGCCCCTGGCCAAAAGCGCGTTACGTGAGCGCACCATATGCCATTCCTCGACTGCTTACCGGATATCAGGCTTTATTCCGACATAATGTCGGTCCACACTCGATCCCGTGACAAAAGACCAAGGCTGTCATGAAGTTTCCCGTCCCTCCCAGCGTAATTCCCCTCGACAATATCCTGCCCGACGAACCTTTGCTGATGATGGGAGCGGGGCCGGTGCCGATCCCCCACAAGGTGGCGTCGGCCAATTCGGTGGTGATCAATCACCTGGGCGACACCATGAACAAGGTGATCGACCAGGTGAAGATCATGGCGCGCTATGTGTTCCAGACATCTTCCAGCCATGTCATGGGAGTCTCGGGGCCTGCCTCCGCCGCCATGGAAATGGCGATCGCCAATTTGGTCCAACCCGGCGCCCGCGTCCTCAGCGTGTGCAACGGCGTGTTCAGTCGGCGCTTGGCCGAAATGGTGGGCCGGGTGGGCGGCGAGGTGGTTCGACTTGAGGTTCCGGAAAAGGAATGCGCCAGGGCCGACGCCGTCGCCGAGATGCTGAAGGACGGCGGTTTCCAGGTCCTTACCTTGGTCCAGGGTGAAACCTCCAACACCGTGTGGAATCGCGAGTTGGTGGAAATCTGCCGTTTGGGCAAGAGCCATGGCTGCCTCAACGTGGTCGATGCGGTCTGCACGCTGTCGACCATGCCGATGGAGATGGACGACTGGTTGGTGGATGCGGTCATTACCGGCGGCCAGAAGGGCCTGTCGTCAATTCCCGGCGTGTCCCTGATCGCCTTTTCCAATGACGCGTGGTCTTTCATCGAAAAGCGCAACGCGCCCATGGTCCATTGGTGCCTGGACGCCCGACTGGCCGATCAGTTCTGGGACAAGAAGGCCTACCATTACACGGCGCCGGTATCAGGGATCCTGGCGCTGCACGAGGCGCTACGCCTGATCTGCGACGAAACCCTGCCAATCCGGTTCCGCCGCCATGCGGTCTGCTCCGCCGCCCTGCAAGGGGGCATCGAGGCCATGGGACTGAAGTTGCTGATTCCTCCCGAAGCCCGCCTCAACTCGGTGATCGGTATCACCGTGCCTGAAGAGATCGACGCCAACCAAATCCGCCATCTCATGTCGGAACTTCACAAGGTCGAGATCTCAGGCGCTTTCGGCCTGAACATCCTGCGCATCGGCCAGATGGGCGAGCAGAGCCGCACCCACAACCTGTTCCGAACGCTTCATGCACTGGGCTCGGCTATGCGCCTTGAGGGCGGCAAGATTAACCTGCCTGCCGGGATGGCCGAAATGGAACGGATTTTGGCCTCCGGCGTGTAGGCGGTTTCGGCGACGGCATCGCCCGTCACGCCCCATGCCCGTTGCGCTTCGCCCAGTTCAGCAACCCGGTTCGCCGGTAAAGCCATGGATACTGATTCACCATCTGACCGGTCCGGGTGAAGCGGTAGGCCAGCAGGGCGATGCCGACCAGCAGTCCGGTGTCCAGCAGGTATCCGGGCAGGGACAGCAGCTTGCCGCCGAACAGGCCGTAGACCAAGAACCGGTCGACGCTGCCCAGCAGCAGGCCATAGGGCAGGGCCTGCCAGGCCGACCTCCAGGTCGAGGCCAAGGCCTGGCCGGCCATAAAGGCGCAGCCGCCCATGAAAACCAGCGTGAGCCCGAGGAACACCCCGGGCGTGGTGCCGAACATCGTCGAGAGGAAGCTCATGGCGACTTCACGGCGGCCGCGGTGTGGCCGCCTTCCAGATAGGCGGCGCGCACGGCCGGATTGGCCAAAAGCTCGGTGCCGGTGCCGCTGAGGGTGATCCGGCCATTGACCATCACATAGGCACGATGGGCCAGCTTGAGTGCGTGGAAGGCATTCTGCTCGACCAGAAAGACCGTAACCTTCTGCTCGCGATTGATCTCGCGGATGATCTGGAAGATCTGGCCGACCACCAGCGGTGCCAGGCCGAGGGACGGCTCATCCAGAAGCAACAGGCGCGGCCGGCTCATCAATGCGCGGCCGATAGCCAGCATCTGCTGCTCACCGCCCGACAGCGTGCCGCCCCGCTGACTCAGGCGTTCCTCCAGTCGGGGGAACAAGGCCAGAACCCGCGCCAGGTCGGCGGGGAAATGCCGCGGGTCGGCGACCACGGCGCCCATCTGCAGATTCTCCAGCACGGTCATGCGGGGGAAGATGCGCCGGCCCTCGGGAGAATGGGCGATGCCCCGGCGGACGATCTGGAAGGTGGGCAGGCGAGTGATATCCTGGCCGTCCAGCAGAATGTGGCCTTGGGTGGCTTGCGGTTTGCCGCAAATGGTCATCAGCAGGGTGGTCTTGCCCGCACCGTTGGCACCGATCAGGGTGACGATCTCGCCCGCCTCGACATTCAGGTCGACACCGTGGAGCGCCTGGATGCGGCCGTATCCGGAACAGAGAGCGCGGATGGTCAGCATGGAGTGGTGCCCCCGACCTTGCCAGGGGTTGCCGGGGGCGGGGCCTCTTCTTCGGCGGTGCCCAGATAGGCACGAATAACCGTGGGGTCGTTGCTCACCTCGACCGGCGTTCCCGCCGCAATGGGAGCGCCGTGGTCGAGGACGACCACATGGTCGGAGATCTGCATGACGACGGTCATGTCGTGCTCGATGAGAAGGACACCGATGCCGCATTCGCCGCGGATGTCCAGCAGCAGCTCGTTCAATTGCGCCGATTCCCGGGGATTGAGGCCGGCCGCCGGCTCGTCCAGGCACAGCAGGCAAGGCTCGGTGCACATGGCCCGGGCGATTTCCAAACGGCGCTGCGAGCCATAGGGCAGGTTGCCGGCAGGCCAGTCTGCCTGGGGGCCCAGGTCGATCTTGTCCAGCCAATGGCGGGCAAGTTCAACCGCCCGCGCTTCGGCCCTAGATC
>JAJXWP010000080.1 GCA_021781575.1 Pseudomonadota bacterium | reverse complement strand
CTTGAAAGCGGCGCTGTGATTTCGGCGGGTTCTCTTCGTCATTCGCGGTGCTCCTTCCTCGTGTTGGTGGGATAGAAGCTCCACTTAAGCCGCCTGTCCAGTTTTGCGGGGCCACCTCAGCTGTCTTGCTCATGGGACCGGGACGCTCCGTGCGCAATCGAGGCGCCGCCGTCCACGGCGGCCGTGTGGATCTCTCGCACCAGATCAAGCCAGGCGCGGGCGGCATGCGACAGATGGTTGCCACGCCGCCAGAGCAGGGCGATGTGCCAGACCATGGCGGGGTCTGCGATGGAGACATGGCGAACCCCGGCATGGGCCCGCTGCCGGGCGATCAGGCGGGGGAGGAAACCGATTCCCAGGCCGCTGGCAATCAGTTCGATGATGAAGTCGATTTGGCTGGACCGCGTGACGATCTCCGGCTCGAAGCCGCTGCGGCGGCAAGCTTCCAGGATGATCGGGTTGAGGGCGAACCCCTCGCCGAACAGGATGAACGGCAGATCGGCCAGTTCCGCCAAGGTGATCTGGTCCCGACTCGCCAGCGGGTGGCCGGTGGCAAGCAGCAGGTCGACGGGCTCCCGTGTGACGTCCTGCCATTCGAACTCATCGCCGACCGGCAGCAAGCAGGCGGCGAGTTCGAGATCGGCGCTCAGCACCAGCTCTTCCAGGCTTTTGCTGCCCTGTTCCACCAAGCGGATATCGATGCCCGGATATCGGCGGCGATAGATGGCAAAGGCGGGGGCGAACAAGGTGTTGGAGCCGATCGGAGGAAGGCCCAGACGCAGTGTGCCGCGCTTCAGGCCCCGCAGCTCCGCCAATTCTCCGATCAGGCTGTCGCGTTCGGCCAGCATGGCGACGGCGCGTCGGAAGACAATTTCTCCCGCTGCCGTCAGACTCGGGCCGGCTCCCGCGCGATCGAGCAGCGGCAGGCCAATTTCCTCTTCTAACGCTTTGACCGCCTTGCTGACCGTGGACTGGGTGGCGAACACGGTCTTGGCCGCTCGAGAGAACCCTCCCTGGCGGACAACTTCGGCAAAAGCGCGCAGGGTGCGAAGGTCCATTGATATTCCTTATCCGACTGGATAGTAGTCTGACAATTCATTTCCAGCATGATCTGCGGCGACCTATATTTTTTCCAATGGAAAGGAAGCCGGAAATGCCTCTTCGTAAAATCGCCGTCACCGCGCGCCGCAGCCTTCGTTCCAACCGCTTGCTTCAAATCGGCGCGGTCCTGGTGTTTTGGCTGATCGGGGAAGGACTTGCCCGGGTAACCGGCTGGCCGATCCCCGGCGGCATCTTCGGGATGGTCATTCTCTTGAGTCTGTTGGCCAGCGGAGCCTTCAGCCAAGCCAGCGTCCGCCGGGGCGCCAACTGGTTCGTCGCCGAGATGCTGCTGTTTTTCATTCCTGCGGTATTGGCCGTGCTCGACCATCATGAGTTCCTGGGCGTGGTCGGCCTGAAGGTCCTGGCGATCATCGTTTCCAGTACGGCACTGGTCATGGGCGTGACCGCGGTGGTGGTGGAATTTGGCTTTCGTGTGGTTTGCTCCGCCAAAGAGGACAGTCATGGTGTGGAATAGTTCAATCTTCCAGGCGCTGTTCTGGTCGGTCGCGACCATCGCCTTCTACCAGATGGGCAAGGGCCTCCACGTTCGGCTGCGCCAGTGGTGGTCCACGCCGATGCTGATTGCGCCGATCTCGCTGGTTTGCCTGGCAATCGTTCTCCACGAATCCTACCGCGATTACATTCGCCAGACTCATTGGCTGGTGGCGTTGCTGGGGCCGGCTACAGTCGCTTTTGCGGTTCCCGTCTGGGAACAGCGGGCGCTGATCCGGCGCCACTGGGCCGTACTGTTGGCCGGGGCGGCGGCGGGC
Source organism: Pseudomonadota bacterium (assembly GCA_021781575.1). GTDB lineage: Bacteria > Pseudomonadota > Alphaproteobacteria > Rhodospirillales > Magnetospirillaceae > DUZF01. The sequence continues at coordinate 6,237 of JAJXWP010000080.1, read as the reverse complement.
AGCGCCACGGCGATGGGATCCGTCTGGGTCTTGAGTGCGGCGTTCGGTCTCAGCGACAGCCTGCGCTTGAGCATGATGCCCCGGTCCATAAGCACCCCCTTCGCCATGACGGTATCGGCCCAGATCGGCGGCATCCCCGATCTGACCGCGATCTTCGTGATCGTCACCGGTGTCCTTGGAGCCACTCTGGGCGAAGCGCTCGTGCAAGTATTGCCGCTAAGGTCGGGCCTGGCTCGTGGCGCCTTGTTCGGCATGGGCGCCCACGGGGTCGGCGTTGCCAGGGCCCTTGGCATTGGCCGAGAGGAGGGGTCGGTCGCCGGTTTGGTGATGGTGCTGGTTGGCGTTGCCAATGTATTGGCGGCACCGGTCCTCGCATATTTGCTGTGAGACAGCGCAACTCCTTGCCACCGCGTCAGCCTATTGGTGTGTCCAACAGGGCATTTCGCAGGGCAATGCCGCCGAGAATGATGAAGATCAGCGCGGCGATGGCGTGGACCGCCTTGGCCGGTAGCCGATCGGCGAAGTGGTGACCGAAGAAGATGACGGGAATGTTGGCGATCATCATGCCGAGCGTTGTTCCCGCGACCACGAAAAGGAGATCGTGGAACTGGGCGGCCAGGGCGACCGTGGCGATTTGTGTCTTGTCTCCCATCTCCGCCATGAAGAAGGTGAGCGCCACCGTCATGAATACTCCGCACGTTCTCTTGGAGACCCCGCTCTCTGCGTCGTCGAGCTTGTCAGGAACGAGGATCCATCCCGCCATGAGCAGGAAGGATGCGACGATGGTCCAATCCAGGATGGCTGGGCTCAGCAAGCCCGACAGCAAGGAGCCGACGCCGCCCGCTCCGGCGTGGCTGAGCAGGGTGGCGGCGAACACGCCGAGGACGATCGGTACCGGCCTCCGGTATTTCGCTGCCAGAACGAGCGACAGAAGTTGCGTCTTGTCGCCGACTTCGGCCAGGGCGACGACGCCGGTCGATACGAGGAAGTGCGCGAACATCGGAAACTCTCCAGGCCGGACACGACATTGACCGCGTTGCGTCCCCGGCCAAACGGAGACAACGCGATCAATGGTCTCGCCAAATCCTGGGATCGCCTGCGCCATGCCACGTGGCAAGTCTGTTGACGCAGGCCCCTCACGCAACGAGGGCGGCTACTCCCCAATGACGGGGCCACATTATCCTGCGGCAGACTCGAAGTCGAGACCGCTGTCAGCCGCCATCACCAGTCCCTGGCCGGGCCGGATGGCCCCGCCCGGCGAGGGGGCAAGATCAACCTGGTGCCCTGAACCATTTGAATGGTTCCGGGCACTACGGTTGCGTGACCTTGTCGTCTGACTTCGCCGGAGACGTCTCTTCCACGAGTGTCGAGGTGCATTGCGGGCAACGGGTGGCCTTCACGGCAATCGTCGAAAGACAGTACGGGCACTCCTTTGTCGTCGCTGCTTCCGGCTGCGGCTCCGCTTTGGGTCCGGTAAGGCGGTTCATCTGACGAATCAGCAGAAAGACGGCGAAGGCGACGATGAGGAAATCCAGCACCGTGTTGATGAACACCCCGATATTGATCGTCGGCGCTCCGGCCGCCTTGGCTTCGGCCAGTGAGGCGTAGTGCGTCCCCGAAAGACTGATGAATAGATTGGAGAAGTCGACGCGGCCGAGCACAAGGCCGAGAGGCGGCATCAACACGTCGTTAACGAGCGATGTGACGATCTTGCCGAATGCGGCGCCGATGATGATGCCGACGGCCAAATCCACCACATTGCCGCGCATGGCGAAATCGCGGAATTCCTTCCACATTTCGATCTCCTTGCAGTGCGCCCAGCATCCGGTGATGGGAACAGTAGGCCAGAGGATACCGCAGACCCGGGCAGAACCACACTGCCCTGAGGATATGCCGTGAGTCGCCGGGCAAGGCACCGGATGGCCGCACCCGGCCGGCTGGAACCATGATAAAGTTGGGACGCTGCCTTATCGGAAGGAATTCGGTGTGTCAGGCTCCGGATCGATTGCGGCGAGGGCGAACCGGTGCCGCCCCGTGGCCTTGGCCGCATACATCGCCATATCGGCGGCACGGATCAGTTGTTCCGGGCGGCCTCCGTTATCCGGAAAGTGCGCCACGCCGACGCTCAGGGTCAGCGGATAGGCTCGGTCGCCGATGCGTAGCGGCTCGCTGAACGTATCAAGCAACCGCCTTGCCAGCGTTTCTGCGCCATCACCGTCGCTGGGTTCCACGACGACCACAAATTCGTCGCCGCCCAATCGCCCGGCGATATCGGCGCTGCGCAACGTTGAGCGCAACCGTGTCGCGACAGCTCGAAGCAGCTCGTCACCGAATCCATGTCCGAAGGTGTCGTTCGCATTCTTGAAATCATCCAAGTCGATGAAGGCGAGTCCGAGCCGCGCACCGTTCCGCCGCGCACGTTCCACTGCCGCTTCAAAGTGGCTGTCGAATGCGCGGCGATTGAGCAGATGCGTCAACGGATCGTAGATCGTCTCGTTGTAAAGGCGGACCTCGACTTCGGCTCGCCGGCGTTCTTCGGCGAACAACACGACCTTCAGCAGTAAGCTCGCCAGGAGCAGATAAGCCCAGCCCTTCCAGGTCGATATCGTCGGGAATTCGCCAGGGACAGTCACCTGTTGTACCTGGTTCGCTATGTTAATCCATAAGATGGATGCCATAAAAAACACCAACGGCACCCATGTTGAATGGGGTAGCTGACGCGGCATTCTGCGCCTGAATTTATTAAGCATCATGCGGAATGTTTCATGGCTGCGCCGCAAATGCATGGTCTTCGTCGGAAACTATTCTTGATGAGAGCTTGCGGCATCGACGTGCCTATACTGGCACACCCATCGGGCAGCCGACCGACTGTATCAAAGAATTAGCCAATACTAGGCCATTATCACTCAGTTCTATAAATGTCGATGTGCAGTACTTTTTAAATATGACAGCGTCTTTATCGATCAAGTATTTTATCCGACGACTCGCCGTTGCTCGACTGATTCCCGTAATCTCGGAAATGGTCACCATATTGACGCGCTTATTTTCCCAATGATAATTTAATAGAGTTAGAATTATTGCAAAATCAGTCAAATCCCGTATCGGTCCACGTTTCCAGACTTCGCTGTATCCGATACGCAGTAACGGGCACTGAACCGCGGAACCGACCCCGTCATCCATGGTGCCCCCTCAATTGGCATAGCCGACACAGACGTTAGTTGTATATTTGGCCTGTTTCACAGCCGGTTTGGCAACCCATCTGTGTTTCGTTTTGAGCGCAGATTTTTAGTTACACTATTTCTAGTGTGCGCGCAATTTTATAACCCATTGTCGCATGTTGTGCCAGAGCGGGCTTGGCCCTCCGACATGTGTCGGCAAGAAATAGTTCCGGCCGGTTTACATGTTTTGAATAGAGCTCAGCTTCAAGTGGTGTCTTCAACTGAGGCCGGACCACCGCGCTCAGGATAGCCGGATGATCAGCCGGGCGATCGGGGGACCGGTCAGCACCACGGCGAAAACCCGCATGGTCTGGACGGCCAGGACGAAGGAAATGTTCACCGGGCTGGAAGCGGCAAGGATCGCCATCGAGCCAAGCCCGCCTGGGCTGGTGGCCAGATAGGCGGTCAGCGGGTCGACGTGGAGCAGCCAGGTGAGGACCCAGGCCGAACCGGCGCAAAGGCCGATGAGCATAAAGGTGGCAACCAGGACGCGCGGCAGGGCACGCCACGCATGAACGACGACTTCGCGGGTGAAGTCGAGGCCGATATGCCAGCCCACCGCCGTATAGGCGACGCCCAACAGCCATGGCGGCAGGTCCATCCTGATCAGTCCGTTCACCTGCAAAAGGACACCCACCAGCATGGAGACGAGCAGGGGGCCGGCCGGTATGCGAAGACGGCGGCCGGCCACCCCGCCGAAGCCGGCCACGGCAAATGTCTTGAGCAGGGTCCTGAACGAACCGCTGGCTACCTGCGCCGCTTTCGGCGCCATCAGGGTCGCCGCCTTCGGCGCCATCAGGGTCGCCGCCTTCGGCGCCAGGATGGTTGCCGCCGTCGCCGGGCCGATATGGGGTAGGAAGCGCGACACGACGGAGGCGCTGAGGACGACGATGGTGAGTCTCAAGTATTGCATGAAGGCGACCAGGCGGGCGTCGGCGCCGTGTTCCTCGGCCATCGCCACCATGGCGCTGGAGCCTCCGGGCGATGAGCCCCAGGCGGCCGTGGCGGCCGGCAGGACCTTCAGTCGGGCCAGAGTCCAGCCGGCGGTCGCCCCGGCGGCGATGGTGGTGGAAATGACCACGAGAATGGTCGCCCAATCGCGCGACACCGTGGCCAGGATCGAGGCGTTCATGTCGCTGGCCACCAGGCAGCCGATGATTGCCTGTGCACAGGTGAATGCCCACGGCGGGGATTGCAGCTTGGTTCCACCGATGCCGAAGCCGATGGCGGCGATCATCGGCCCAAGGAGGAATGCCGTCGGCAAAGTCGCACGTTCAAGGCCCCAGGCCAACGGCATCGAGGTAGCGAGCAATGTCGCCCACGACCTGAGTCGATTCGCGATCAGGATGACACACCCTCTGCCGTTTTCGCCGGTTCAGGGCGCCGGCTGTTGATGACGACCATATGGGGTGCCGAATTGTGGCAACAATCAGGCTCTTGGTCAGGGGAGGCGGCGGCGGGGGGCACCCGACCCGGCCGGCTTCGTCCTCGGCTTGGCGGCGACGCCGGCCGACGAAATCGAAGAAGCGGTGGCAAGGCTTGGCGGCGCTATCCGGCCGTCATGAGCAAGGCCGTCGTCCCCGCACTGCAAGTTTTAAAAAATATTTTGGTTACCAATATAGGTGGAATGAGTATGCTCTGCCGCAAGTGATATGCGGCAAAGTGCGGCCGAACAAACACGCCGCCACCGGGCCAAACAATCATTGGGGTTCTGCGGGCGATGCGGGGGGTGATCTGGAACGCGACTATCTGCGTGCCGTTCTGAATGCTTTGCCGGATCTGGTTTGGCTGAAGGATTCAGAAGGCGTTTTTATTGCCTGCAATCCTCGGTTCGAACGTCTGTTTGGGGCTCGCGAAGCGGACATTGTCGGCAAGACCGATTTTGATTTTGTCGAACGGGATCAGGCCGAGGCCTTCCGCCGGGCGGATCAACGAGCCATGGCGGCGGGTGGTCCGACCGTCAACGAGGAATGGCTGACCTTCGCTGACGATGGCCGCGGCATACTGGCCGAGACCATCAAGACACCGGTCGTGGACAAGGACGGCAAGCTCATCGGGGTGCTCGGTGTCGCCCGCGATGTCACCGACCGCAAGCGGGTCGAAGAGACCTTGCGCGACAGCGAGGCGCGTTTCCGCCAACTGGTCGACCATGCGCCGGATGCCATCGTTGTCCACGATATCGACCTGGATCGCTTCGTCGATGCCAATGCCGGTGCCGAGCGGCTGTTTGGCTGCCGACGCGACGAACTTCTGAAATGGGGTGTGCGCCGGTTTTATCGATCCGAGCAACCAGACGGACAGCCGATCGACAAGAGCATTTTCGACCACGTCCAACGGGCGTTGGCCGGCGAGGTCGTCTATTGCGAGCGTGTGGTGCGCGGCGTAGACGGAGTGGACCGTCACTGCGAGCTCACGCTGGTCCGCCTACCGCATCAGCGGCGCAGGTTGTTGAGGGGCAGTTTCGTCGACATCTCGGAACGTCGACGGCTGCAACAGCAGTCCAACGAGATCGCCCAGTTGAACCAAAAGGTCATCGCCAGTTCGATGATCGGCATCATCAGCTATCGGGTGGAAAGCGGCCAATGCGTCATGGCGAACGAAGCCGCAGCCAAAATCCTCGGGGCTACGGTCGACCGGTTGCTCGAGCAAAATTTTCGCCGGCTGCAATCATGGAGAAACTCCGGCCTATGGATCACCGCGGAGCGGGCGCTTGCGTCGGAGGGCGAGCAGCGCGGCCGCTTTCGGCATAGGTCGACCTACGATAAAGAAGTCTGGATGGAGGTGCTCCTCACCACCTTCCTCAATCGAGGCGAGCCGCATCTGCTGCTGATGTTCGAGGACGTCTCCGAGCGGATGCTGGCGGAAGAGCGGCTGAAACTGGCGGCCAGCGTGTTCACCCATGCCCGCGAAGGAATCGTCATCACCGATGCCGACGGCATCATCGTCGACGTCAATGACACCTTCTCGCACATCACCGGCTACAGCCGGGCGGAAGCCCTGGGGCAGAATCCCCGCATCC
>JAJXWP010000079.1 GCA_021781575.1 Pseudomonadota bacterium | reverse complement strand
CCAAGCAGGCCGCCTGACATCCGCTCCGGCGCCGGCCGCCGGGGGTGGGGGTACCCCCACCCCCGGCGAACCAAAAGCGGACAAACCACGTGCTACAAAAACCGGTCAACTTGATTTGCTATCGACAGGTGAAATGCCATGTCGAAGGCTCGCAGATGGGGCTGCCTTATTGCATCCGCCTGCGGAACAGCCAGGATGCCGCGGCCAGGGTGAACGCGGCGATCAGCACCATCGGCCAGATCTGGGCGAGAACTTCGACAGCCGGCATGTCCTTGAGGAACACGCCTTTGATGATGATCAGGAAATAGCGGGCAGGATTGACCAGCGTGATGGGCTGTAACCAGTCCGGCATGTTGGCGATGGGGGTGGCGAAGCCGGACAACAGGATGGCCGGGGCGACGAAGGTAAAAGCGCCGAGCATGGCCTGCTGCTGGGTCGCCACCAGCGACGAGATGAATAGGCCGACGCCGATCACCGCCGCCAGGTACACCGTCATGGCGACATAGAGGAGGGAGAGCGATCCGGTCAGTGGCACGCCGAAGACGAACCGCGCGTAAGCGATGATCAGGCTGCCCTCGGCAAGGCCGACGACCAGGCCGGGTACCGTTTTGCCGACGATGATCTCACCGGGGCGCGCCGGCGAGACGAGCAGCTGTTCGAAGGTTCCCAGCTCCCGTTCGCGGGCCACCGAAAGCCCGGTTACCACCAAGCCGACCATCATGGTCAGGATGGCGGTCAGGCTGGGCACGGTGTTCCACGAGGTTTCCAGGTTCGGGTTGAAGAACGCCCTGGGTGCCAGCGCGGCATTGGACGTTGCCGACCGTCCGCGGAGTTCGGAGGCGTACTGGTCGACGATGTCGCCGACATAACCCTCGAGGATCTGCGAGGCGTTGGAGCGTCGGCCGTCCAGCATCAGTTCCACTTCGGCCGGCTGCCCGGCGTCGATCCGCCGCGAAAAATCCGGAGGAAAACGCACCACCATCATCACCCGCTGGGAGGCCAGCGCATCGCCCGCCTCGGCTTCGGAATGGGTCAGCACCACTTCCTTGACCAGGTCTTTGGCGCCGGCGATCCGCTGGATCAGTTCCAGCGAATGGCCGCCGGCATCCCGGTTCAACACGGCAATATGGACGTTTTTCACCTCGAGGGTGACGGCAAAGCTGAACAGCACCATTTGGATCATCGGTGGCAGGATGACCATGGCGCGGCTCTTCGGGTCACGCCAGACGGCCCGGATTTCCTTGATGATCAGCGTAAGGATGCGATCCCACATGTCAGCCGTCCAGTCGCCGCGGCGTCTTCCTCACCACCACGGTGAAGAACACCGTGGCGATCACCAGCATGGCCAGGCTGTTGGGCCACAGCACCGCGGGCACGTCGCCGGCGAGGAACAGGGTCTGCAGGCTGGGCACGTAGTAGCGCGCTGGTACCGCATAGGTGGCCAGCCGGATCGGCCAAGGCATGCTGTCGATTTCATAGACCAGCCCGGACAACAGGAAGCCAGGCAGGAAGGCGCTGAATAGAGCGGCCTGGGTGGCGACGAACTGATTGCGGGCCAGCGTCGAGATGACCAGCCCCTGGCCCAGGGTGGTCAGCAGGAAGATCGAGGTGACGCCGGCCAGCACCCACACCGACCCGTCGAACGGCACGCCGAACTGCACAATGGTGATTACCGTGGTCGCCGTCATCGCCGCCATGCCGAGCAGGTAATAGGGGATGAGTTTGCCCAGCACCAGTTCAGGCAGGGTGAGCGGGGTCGCCATCATGGCCTCCATGGTGCCGCGCTCCCATTCCCGCGACACCACCAGCGAGGTCAGCATAGTGCCGATCAGCGTCATGATGATCGCCACCAGGCCGGGCAGCAGGAAGCGGCGGCTTTCCTTGGCCGGGTTGTACCAGGTCCGCGACACCACCGAGATGCGTGGGGCGGCTGACCTTGCCCGCATATCCGCATCGATCGCCATCCAGGTGCGGAATGTGCCGGCCAGGTAATTTTCCATCAGTCCGGCGGTATTGGGATCGCTGCCGTCCACCAGGATCTGCACCGGGGCCCGTTGACCGCTGGCCAGGCGGTCGGCGAAGTCCGAGGGGATCACCACCACGCCGTTGATGCGGCCGGCCACCAGTTCGGCGATACAGCGGCCGGTGGTGCCATCGGTATAGGACTTGAAGAAGCGCGAGGCATGGAACGACGCTGCGAGACCGGCGGCCGGCGCGCTCGGCTGCTCGGACACCACGCAGATCGGCGAATCCTTCAGGTCGAAGCTGACGCCGTAGCCGAACAGGAACAAGAGGATCAGCGGCTCCACCACGGCGATGAGAATGCTGCTGGGGTCGCGCACGATCTGCAGCCATTCCTTCCAGATAAGGGCGGTCAGCCGGCGCAATGTTCGTCTGCTGCGTAAGAGGAAAACGGATGAAAACGGATATCAACAAATAGCCAACGATGAATAAGAAAAATAATGGCTCCTGTCCCCTCCGTTACCGCACAGCGGTATCCGTTCTTATCGGTTTTGCGTCCAATTGCCGTCATTGCGCCACCTCCTGGCCTTCCACCAGGGAAATGAATGCTTCTTCCAGGGAGTTGACGCCGGCGTCGGCTTTCAATTTATCCGGCGGCCCTTCGGCGATGATACGGCCGCGGTAGATCAGTCCGATGCGGTCGCAATATTCCGCTTCGTCCATGAAATGGGTGGTTACCACGACGGTTACCCCGCGGCCGACCAGGGCGTTGATATGGCTCCAGAATTCCCGACGGGTGAGGGGATCGACGCCGGAGGTCGGCTCGTCGAGGAACAGGACCGCCGGGTCGTGCATGGTGGCGCAGGCCAGCGCCAGGCGTTGCTTGAATCCGAGGGGCAGGCCGCCGGCATCGGCGTTCAGGTAAGGTGTCAGGCCGAAGGCTTCGACCATTCGCCCGATTACCACCGATCGTTGCCGCCCCAGGCCGTAGATGCCGGCGAAGAACTCCAGGTTCTGGCGGACCGACAGGTCGCCGTAGAGCGAGAACTTCTGCGCCATGTAGCCGAGGCGCGAGCGGGCTTGTCCGGCCGCTCCCAGCAGGTCGATGCCGGACACCGAAGCCGAGCCGCGGGTCGGCTTCAGCAGCCCGCACAGCATCTTGAAGGTGGTCGACTTACCGGCCCCGTTGGGGCCCAGCAGGCCAAAAATCTCGCCGCCGTGGATGGTGAAGCCGATGTCTTCGGCGGCGGTGAAGTCGCCGAACCGCTTGGTCAGGCCGGTCGCCGACACGGTCACCGTGCCGGCGGCGCAGATGGCTTGGCGTTCGGCATAGGGGGAATGGGGATGGGCCCGGTGGCCGAGGCGGGCGATGAAGGCATCTTCGAAGCGGGGCCCGGTGGGGACCAGCTTGGCCCCTTCCGGGGCCTGCAGTTCGGCGATGGTGGGAGGCTCGGCTTGGCGGGCGACGACCAGGCGCAAGCTGGCCCCCTGGACGATGCCGTCGATCACCGCCGGATGGTCCAAGGCCTGCTCGAGAACGGCGCGGCGGGCGCCCCCCAGGCCATTGACGAGGAAGCTGCGACCCGCCAGTTCAGTCGTCAACAGAGCCGGCGGGCCCGCATACAGCGCGCGTCCGGCGTTGAGCAGCAGCACCTCGTCGCAACGTTCAGCCTCGTCCAGATAAGCGGTGCTCCAGATCACGGCGATTCCCCGGCCGACCAGTTCGGCCGCCATGCGCCACAACTCCCGCCGGGAAATTGGATCGACGCCGACGCTGGGCTCGTCCAGCAGCAGGAGCTTGGGAACTTTCACCAGGGCGCAGGCCAAGCCCAGCTTCTGCTTCATCCCGCCCGACAGGCGACCGGCCAGGCGCCTGGTGAAGCGGGCCAGATCGGTGAAGGCCAGCAGATCGTCGAAGCGGCGGCGCCGCTCGGCGCCGATGACACCGCGGATATCGGCATGGAGGTTCAGGTTCTCCTGCACGGTCAGGTCTTCGTACAGCCCGAAACGCTGCGGCATGTAGGCGACGGCGGCGCGCAGCGCCTGTGCCTCGGCGACCGGATCCAACCCGGCGACCTGGATGCGGCCGGCAGTGGGAGCGAGCAGCCCGGCCATCAGGCGGATCAGGGTGGTCTTGCCGGCGCCGTCGGGGCCGACCAGGCCGTTGATGCGGCCGGCCTCGAACGCCGCCGACAGGCCGTCGATCGCCGGTTGCGGCTGGCCGTCGAAGCGCTTGCTCAGTCCGTCGATGCGGATGAGCGGTTCCATGCTCAGCGTCCTTCGAGCAGCCGTACGGTCACCGGCATGCCTTGGCGCAGGCAAAGGTCGGCGTCCTCGACCACCAGCCGCAGGCGATAGACCAGGTCAGGCCGCTGTTCGGGGGTCTGCACCGTCTTCGGCGTGAATTCCGCCAGCGGCGACACGTAGCCGACCAGGCCGTGATAGACACGACCACCGTCGGTGCGGACTTCCGCCTTGGCGCCGGGGCGGACCCGATCCAGGTTGGGCTCGGCCACATAGGCCCGGACCCAGGTGGGATGAGTGAAGACCACGGTGTAGACCGGGTCGCCGACGCCGACGATCGTGCCGGGCTCGCGCACCCGGGCGAGGATCACGCCGTCTTCGGGAGCCGTCAGGGTGGTGTCGGTCATGCGCTGCTCGGCCAGCGCCACGGCCGCCTTTGCCTGCTCCAGCTGGGCGCGCGCCGCATCAATACGTTCCCGCCGTGGCCCCTTGACGGCCAGCGCCAAACCCGCCTTGGCCGATGCCAGGCGGGCCTCGGTCTCCTGCAGATTGGCTTGGGCGAGATCGACGTTGGCATGCGACGATGCGCCGGCGGCGACCATGTGCTGTTCGCGGCGGAAGCTGATCCGGGCGTTGACCAACGCCGCTTGATAGTCGGCGACCTGCGCGCGGGCCTGTTCGATCTCCTCGGGTCGCGAGCCGTTCGTCAACTCGGCCAGCAGTGCCGACTGGGCGGCGGCCTGGCCCCGGGCCCGCGCCAGATCGGCCTCGAAGTCCTGCTTCTCCAGGACGGCAAGCGTCTGCCCGGCCTTCACCGCATCACCTTCCTGCACCAGCATGGAGCGGATGCGGCCGCCGACTTTGAAGGCGAGATCGGCCTGGCGGACATCGACATTGCCCTGGAGCACCAGCGGTCCGGCGTTGTCGTTGCCGCGCAGCAGCAGCCAGGCGCCCGCGCCGGTGGCCAGCACGGCGGCAAAGACGATGGCGGTAAGGCGAAGGCGCATCATGATTCGCCGTTCCGGCGGAGCAGCCCGCCGACCACCAGGTCGGAAAGGGTACGGCAGACTGAATCCATGTCGATAGGGGTATCGTCGAAGGGAGCGAAGCTGTGCTGCCATAACAACGTCAGGGCGGCCGGGCCGAACATGCACATGATAGCGGCCGGTGCGTCGACCGGGCGGAACTCGCCGCGCGCCACGCCGCCGTCGATGATCGCCGTCAGCACCTTGCGCATGCGGCGGATCACTTCATTGACGTAGAAACTGGCGATATCCGGAAAATTGCCGCCCTCGGCGATGACCAGCTTGATCACCGCACCGGCCGGTGTCCCGGCCAGGCCGGGAAAGACCTGGATGATCGAGCGCAGCAGGTCGGCGGCGCAAGGCGAGCCGACCGCCTCGGCTATGCGTTCCTCGACCGCCTGGATGACAGGGAACAGGGCGTCGCGAATGACCGCCTTGAACAGCTCTTCCTTAGTTGGAAAGTAGAGGTAGACCGTGCCCTTGGTGACGCCGGCGCGCGCCGCAACGTCATCGACCCGGGTGGCGGCGAACCCCCGCTCGGTGAACAGGCCGAGAGCGGCGGTCAGGATTTCCTTCGGGCGCGCTTCCTTACGGCGCCGGCGCGGAACGGCGGTCTGATCGGACATGACGGTGCCGGCATTTAATGACTGACCGGTTAGTTATAACTTAAGAGTATTGTGCGGTCAACCTGAGGGGAAATGCCTCCTATATAATTGTTGGTATGGAGTCACCAACTGACTGAGCTGAGGTGCCCATGGAGAATTCCGTCACCCTCAAGGGCGCCAGCGGCGCCGACTATTCCTACAGCGCCTTTCCCATGGACGAAGGCTGGAATGAGCTTCCCGGCAATTACGCCTTCGCTGAATACACCGACAGTGGCCACTGGCTGGTTTTCTATCTCGGCGAGACGACCAACCTGCGTCAGACCATGACCGGTCACGCCTTGTGGGACGAAGCACGAGCGCTGGGGTGCAGCCATGTCCTGGCCCATGCCAACGACGACGGGGAACAGGCCCGCAAGACCGAATTACGCGATTTGGTCGAAGCGTTCTGGCCGCCGCTCAACCGACGGCAAGGACAAGAATGAGCATCAGGTTCCGGCAATCCGGTCGTGGAAGCGGGCCCGGTAGAGCAGGCGGGGCGAGGCCGGGTCGTCGGTGAACGGTTCGCGCGTGTGCAGCACATTATTGGCCACCAGCCCCTGTCCGGGCTGCAGGCGATGCTCCAGGATCAGTTCGTCCGGACCGTTGAGCAGCCGCCGGATGGCGGCAGCGGCGGCGCGCACACCCGGATCCTCGGACCACTCCACATTGCGGGCGCGAGCGGTGTAACGCATGGAGAGATTGCCGGCGGGGTCGAGGAAGAACACGGGCCCCGGTGTTGCCGCGCGCTCCAAGCCTTCCTCGGCGTTGCCGGGAATGGTCATGGCGTCGGATCGCATCAGGGTGGCGATGTGCGCCGGGTTTTCGTCGCGCAGGCGGATATACAGGATCTCGTGATCCATCAGCCGGTTGGCACCCCCGGCCGCCGCCGGGCTGACGCAATGCAGGACGATGCCGCGGACGGCCCGCCCGGGGGTGGTGTTGTAATATCCGTCGGTATGCCAGGCGATCGGCCGCTCGGTATAGGGAATGTAACGGGCGCGGTTGCCTTCGCGGTGGACGGCGAGGGGGGTTATGCCGTCCTCGTCGGCCAGCACATTGGCGTCCAGCCGCTCGAGACCGAGGGCCCGGCCGAGCGCCTGAACGGCCGCCTTGCCGTCCCGGCCGGCGGCGGCGCGCCTTTCCTGGTAGATCGCCATGTTGCAACGGCGCACCCGCTGCAACAGCGCCGCATGCTCGGCGCCGGTCAGGTGCGCCATGTCCTCCACCTCCACCACCAGGTCGGTGGTCTGGCGCGGCGCCTCGGCCAGCTTGCGCTCGCGCCAGGCCAGATAGGTCGGCTGGTCGGAGAGATCGAAGGGCGAGGAGAGGCAGGCCGCGCTATCGTTCATCGTGGCAGATTCCGGAAAAGAAATTGACCGTCATCGCGAGCATAGCGAAGCAACCCGACCCAACCATAGATTTCGTTGTTGCTTCGCTGCGCCCGCAATGACGGCACGGCCAGTGGCTCAGCTGCAGCCCTTGGGGCGGGGCAGGCCGGCGATCTTGTTGGCCGACTTGATCAGGCCATGGGGAAACAACCCATAGAAATACTGCTGGGTCGACCGCTCAGCACCGTATTTCTCCTTCATCAATTTGGAGAAATGGCGCATTTCCGGCACCGTTCCGAACTCATCGAAATAGGCGCGGCTTTCCTTGATGATGGTCCAGTGCTCGTCGGTCATGTCGACTTTTTCGACCTTCTCGGCGATCGCCGCGGCGATCGCCTCGTCCCACTCCGCCATGTTCTCCATCCAGCCGTTTTCCGACAGTTCGACCGTCCGGCCATTAATGTTCAGCTGCATGTCCATCCTTCCTGTTCTGTGGACCGATGTCGTATTTCAGGAGTTGTCGCAGAGCGCCAGGGCGCGCGGCGGGATATCGTTCACGGCGAACACGTGCCGGCCGATCGGACCGTCCTGGGCTTCCGCGGTGGCCAGTTTCACCTCGAGCGGATTGACCGCCAGGATGCAGGCATCGTTCGGGGTCACGCCGAACACGGTCGCCGCCAGCGCCCGGGCGTCCTGCTCGTCCAGGAACAGGAGGATGCGTTGTGGCGCATTGTCGGGGCCGTTGGGCTTCAGCCCGTTGGTAAGAACGAATTCGACCCAATCGCTCCGGGTCGCATGATACAAGACTTGGTCCATGGGACGCTTCTCCAGGTGACGGCGAACTTGCTTCAACTGTCGGCTATTGGTGCCGCTCGGCAATATGTGGGCAGGGTTGACACATTAGCAAGACGTAATCTTTGTGCAAAATCTCCGCGTTTGCCAGCCATATCCTGCGGGTTAGGCGAAAGGTCCAAAGGGGCCGCCCCATAGCTGGGCAGCAATTCTAAATGAGGCGGTGGCTGAACATTTTTTGCATCCGATCTGTCTGACGGTGACGAGGGTGACGGCTGGGATGTCGGCCTGTCAGGGCGATCGCGCCTTCGGATCGGCAATGGACTGAA
>JAJXWP010000040.1 GCA_021781575.1 Pseudomonadota bacterium | reverse complement strand
GCCGCCCTTCGACCTGGCCGATTTCACCCTGCCGGCCGAATTGCCGGTCAGCCTGCCGTCGGCCCTGGTGCGTCAGCGCCCCGACATACTGGCGGCACAAGCCCAGCTGCATGCCAGCAGCGCCGCCATCGGGGTGGCCACCGCCCAGATGTATCCCAGCTTCCCGCTATCCGCCTCGATCGACACCGCCGCCCTGTCCGCCACCTCGCTGTTCAACCAGTCGAGCCTGGTGTGGACGCTGGGTGGAGGCCTGACCGCGCCGATCTTCCATGGCGGGACCCTGGAGGCGCAGAAGCAGGAGGCGATCGACGGCTTCCAGGCTGCCCTGGCGACCTACCGGCAGACCGTGCTGCAGGCTTTCGGACAAGTCGCCGATACCTTGCGGGCCCTTGGCCACGATGCCGAACTTGTCGAGGCCGAACGCCATGCCCTCGACGCCGCCAACGATGCCCTGGATCTCCAGCGGATCACTTACGCCGCCGGCCGGACCGACGTGCTGCGGCTGATCGATGCCGAACGCGGCGCCCAGCGTGCGCGCCTCGGCTATGTCCGGGCCCAGGCTCAGCGCTATCTCGACAGCGCCCAACTGGTGGTGGCCATGGGTGGTGGCTGGTGGGGCGAGGCAGCGCCGGTTGCCGATGCCGAGGAAAAGGGCATCAGGGGAGAGGGAAAATGAACGCACGCCGCCGGCTGGTCGCCGTCATCATTCTCGCCGCCGCCGTCATCGGCGGCGGGATGTGGTGGATCACCCACCGCAACCACGCCGGCATGGGGGCCAACACCCTGGTGCTTTACGGCAACGTCGACATCCGGGAAATCCAGCCGGCCTTCAATGACAGCGACGTGATCAGCCGAATGCTGGTATGGGAAGGCGCGGTGGTGAAAAAGGGCGACCTGATCGCCACCATCGACGAGTCGCGCTACGCCGCGCGTCTGGCCCAGGCCCGGCAACAGGCGGACAGCCTGAAGGCGGCGCTGGCCAAGCTGGTCAACGGCTCGCGGCCGGAGGAGATCGCCCAGGCCAAGGCGACCATGGAGGGACTGCGCTCGATCTACGCCAACAACAGAATTCTCTATGAACGCACTGTCGGATTGCTGCCCAAGGGGGCCGCCTCGACCGAAGACCGCGACAACGCGGCGGCGCAGCTCAATGCGTCGCGGGAAAACCTGGAGGCGGCAAAGCAGGCCTATAGTCTCGCGGTGAAAGGCCCGCGGGCCGAGGACATTGCCGCCGCCCGTGCAGCCTACGAGGCGGCGGTAGCGGCGGCCGGCCTGGCCGAACGCGAGTATGCCGATACCAAGCTCTACGCGCCGTCGGACGGGATCATCGAGGATCGCATCCTCGAGCCGGGCGACATGGCTTCGCCGAGCACGCCGGTCTACACCATCGCCCTGACCGACCCGCTATGGGTGCGGGCCTATGTGGCGGAGCCAGACCTCGGCAAGCTGGCCCTCGGCATGCCGGCGGCGGTCAGCACCGACAGTTTCCCCGGTCGGAGCTATCGCGGCTGGGTGGGATATATCGCACCGACGGCGGAGTTCACCCCGAAGACCGTGGAGACCACCGAACTGCGAACCCGGCTGGTCTATCAGGTCCGCGTCTATGTCTGCAATTCCGGCAATCAGTTGCGCCTGGGAATGCCGGCGACCGTGGCCGTCGACCTGTCGCCGGCGGCGGCGGGGCAGTCCGCGGCCCCGGGATGCGGAGGAGGCGATGGCGGCCGCTCCTGAACCTGCCGCCGCGCTGCGGCTGGACGGCGTGACGCGGCTCTTTCGTGCCGGCCGACGAAGCGTCGTGGCGGTCGACGAGGTCAGCGGGCGGGTCGAGCGGGGCGCCGTGACCGGCCTGATCGGTCCGGATGGCGCGGGGAAGACGACGCTGATGCGGCTTTGCGCCGGATTGCTGCTCCCCGACCGTGGGCGGATCGAGGTGCTGGGCGTCGACGTCGTGCAGGCGCCGGCGGCGGTTCAGGCGAGGATCGGCTACATGCCGCAACGCTTCGGCCTGTACGAGGATCTCACCGTGCAGGAAAATCTCGATCTCTACGCCGAACTGCAGGGTATGCCGGCGGCGGCGCGCGGGCCGCGCTACGAGGAACTGCTGCACATGACCGGACTTGCGCGGTTCACCGACCGCCTGGCCGGGCGCCTGTCGGGCGGCATGAAGCAGAAGCTTGGGCTGGCCTGCACCCTGTTGGGGACGCCCGAGCTGCTGTTCCTTGACGAGCCGACGGTCGGCGTCGACCCGGTGTCCCGCCGCGAACTATGGGCCATCGTCGACCATCTGACCCGGAGCGAAGGGACGACGGTGCTGGTCAGTACATCCTATCTCGACGAGGCCGAGCGCTGCCGGGCGGTATTGCTGATGCATGAAGGGAGGCTGCTCGGCGCCGACGATCCCGCCCGTTTTACCGCCGGCCTGTCCGGCCGCAGCTTCCATGTGACCGCCGGAGGGCTTGGCAAGCGGCGCCTGCATGAACGTCTTTCCGGCGCACCGGGCATCATCGACGCCACCATCCAGGGGGCCCAGGTGCGCATCGTCACCGAAACCGCTTCCCTGCCGTCGGCCGCCGCCCTGTTGCCGGAGGTGCCGGATGTTCGCATCGTCGCCGTGCCGCCGCGCTTCGAAGACAGCTTCATCGCTCTTCTCAAGGCGACCCGCGGCGCCGCTGGGACGCCGCCAGCCGCCGGCCCGCCTTCGGTAGCCGCGCCCGCCCGGGCGGGCGAAGGAGAAGAGGTGATCGTGGTGCACAACCTGACCCGCCGGTTCGGCAGCTTCCGCGCCGTCGACGCTGTCAGTTTCTCGGTGCGAAAAGGGGAAATATTCGGCCTTCTGGGGGCCAATGGGGCCGGCAAGTCGACCACGTTCCGCATGTTGTGCGGCCTATTGCCGCCGTCCGAAGGAAGCCTCAGGGTGGCGGGGTTCGATCTCGGCCATGCGGCGGCGGCGGCGCGCGGCCGCGTCGGCTACATGGCCCAGAAATTCTCACTCTACGGCGACCTTTCGGTGATGCAGAACCTGCGCTTCTTCAGCAGCGCCTACCGCCTGACGGGGGAGCGCCGCCGCCGCCGCATCGCCTGGGCGGTCGAGCAGTTCGGCCTCGGCCCCGTCGCGTCGACCACCAGCCGGGACCTGCCGCTGGGCTACAAGCAGCGCCTGGCGCTTGCTTGCGCCCTGATGCACGAGCCAGATATCCTGTTTCTCGACGAGCCGACCTCGGGTGTCGATCCGTTGGCGCGGCGTGAGTTCTGGCACCGCATCAATGGCCTGGCCGAGGCCGGCGTCACCGTGTTGGTGACCACTCACTTCATGGAAGAGGCGGAATACTGCGACCGCCTGGTGATCATGGCCGAGGGACGGATCCTCGCCGCCGGCGATTCGGAAAGCTTGAAGGCGCGCTTGCGAGCCAAGGAACGGCCGGACCCGACGATGGAAGACGCCTTCGTCGCCCTGATCGAGGCGGCGGCTTCAGGGAGGGCGGCATGAGGGACTCACTCGGCCGCCTGCGTGGCCTTTTGCGCAAGGAATTTCTTCAGATCCGGCGCGATCCGTCGGCCATAGCCGTAGCCTTCCTGCTGCCGGCCTTTCTTCTGCTGATCTTCGGTTTCGGCGTCAGCCTCGACGCCCATGACGTTCCCGTCGGCGTGGTTGTCGACCACCCGGATGCGCTTGCCGCCAGCTTCACCGGCAAGCTGGCGAATTCGCCCTATTTCCAGCCACGGTCGTTCGCCGCCATGGCTGAGGCGGAGAAGGCGCTGGCGTCCCATGAGGTAACGGCCATCGTCTGGCTGCGCGATGACTTCACGCGCCGGGCGCTGTCGGGCGGCGAGGCGCCGGTCGGCGTAATCGTCAACGGAACCGACGCCAACAGCGCCCGCATCGTCGAAGGCTATGTGCAACAGGCCTGGGCCAACTGGCTGCAAGCCGAGGCCTCCGAACGGGGCGCGCCGCCGCCCTTGCCGGTCGCCGTTACGCAGACGGTCCGCTTCAATCCGGCCGTCAGCAGCCGCGATTACCTCATTCCCGGGCTGATCGCCATGATCATGACCCTGACCGGCGCCCTGTTGACCGCCCTGGTCATCGCCCGGGAATGGGAACGCGGCACGATGGAAGCGTTGATGGTAACGAGGGCAACCATCCGCGAGATTTTGCTCGCCAAGCTGTTGCCCTATTTTTTGCTCGGCATGGGTGGCATGGCGGCGTCGGTGATCATGGCGGCAACCGTGTTCGACGTCCCGTTCCATGGGTCGCTGGCCGTGCTGAGCGCTACCTCGGCGCTGTTCCTGCTTGCCGCCCTTGGCATGGGCCTGCTCATCTCCAGCGTCGCGCGCAATCAGTTCGTCGCCGGCCAGATCGCCATCATTACCACCTTTCTGCCGGCCTTTATTCTGTCCGGCTTCATCTTCGACATCGGCAGCATGCCGGCACCGGTACGTTTCATTACCCATGTCGTGGCGGCGCGCTATTTCGTCGCCATCCTGCAGACGGTCTTCCTGGCCGGCGATGTCTGGGCGGTGATCCTGCCCAATGCGCTGGCGCTGGCGGCGATGGCGGCGATCTTTCTCGGCATCGCCCGGCTGAGCGCCCGCAAGCGATTGGACTGATCTCCATGTGGCACCAGGTGTTCGCCTTGATCGTCAAGGAACTGCTGGCCGTCCTCAAGGATCGCAAAAGCCGGCTGGTGCTGATCGGGCCGCCGCTGATCCAACTGATGGTGTTCGGCTATGCCGCCACCTTCGATCTCGATCATGTGCCGATCGCCGTCTACGACGAGGACCTCAGCGCCGAGTCCCGCGACCTGGTGGCCCGCTTCACCGGATCGCCGGTATTCGAGCCGAAAGCGTTCCTGCGCAGCGCCCGTGACATCGACCAGCTGATCGACCAGCGGAAGGTGGCCATGGTGCTGTCCGTCGACCGCCGCTTCACCCGCGACCTGCTGCTGCATCGCCCGGCCCGGGTGCAGTTGATCGTCGACGGGCGCAATTCGAATACCGCCCTGCTGGTCCTCGGCTACGCCAATTCGATCATCACCGATTTCAGCCTGAGCTGGGTGAAAGGCCATGGTGGACGCGCGCCTCCGGCGGTGTTGGAGATGCGCGCGCGGTACAATCCGACCCTCAGCTCCCAGTGGTTCATCGTGCCGGGAATCGTCGCCGTGCTCACCCAGGTGGTGGTCTTGTTGGTCATCGGCTTGTCGGTGGCGCGCGAGCGCGAGGCCGGAACCTTCGATCAACTGCTGGTCACCCCGATGCGGCAGATCGACATCCTGCTCGGCAAAGGGCTGCCGGGCCTGCTGATCGGTGGTATCGAGGCCTCGGTGATCATCCTTGCCGCCATCCTGTGGTTCTCCGTACCGCTGCGCGGCGGCCTTTTGCCTCTTTATTTCGGGCTGTTCCTGTTCGTCGCGGCGGTCACCGGCATCGGCCTGATGATCTCGTCGCTCGCCGTCACCCAGCAGCAGGCCCTGCTCGGTGCATTCCTCTTCATGGTCCCCTCGATCACCCTTTCCGACTTCGCCACGCCGATCGCCAACATGCCGTCGTTGATTCAGGATCTCACCCAGATCAATCCCATGCGGCATTTCCTGGCGGTCGTGCGCGGCGTGTTCCTGGAAGGGGCGACGGTTCCGTCGCTTGCTCCGCACTACTGGCCGATGGCGGCGGTTGCGGCGGCCAGCCTGTTTGCCGCCGGCTGGCTGTTCCGCAGAAGGGTGTATTAACGTCGGTGGTCAGGAGGTCTTGCGGCGGTGGAGCGCGCCCAGGGCAAGCAGGCCACCGCCCAGGATCACCAGGACGCCGGGTTCTGGCACCGGGGTGGTCGGCGTTTGCGCCTGGCCGAACAGATCGAAGTTGGAAAGCGCAGCCTGGTTGCCCGGGCCGACGACATTCTCGCTGGTGTCCCAGACGCCGCTCAGACCGGGCGAACTGATCGCATAGAGGACATCGCCGGTGCTGCCGCCGGCATGGATGGCGATAAAGGAGCCCAGGTAATCGGTCGAGCCTGGAGCAAAGCTCCAGGTGCCCGACAGGTTGCCGTCGCTGCTCGACGTGGTGACGCTGGTGCCGGGGAGATCGCCGCTGCCGTCCTGCCGGCCCAGATAGGTTGCCCCGGTGTGGCCCTCGGCGCCGAGGAAGGCCAGAACGGCCGCGGCAACGGTCGCGTTGCTCTGGTTGGCCGGATCGAAGGTGGCAAGAAAAGTCAGGGCGCTGTCGTCGATTTCAACCGTCGTGCCATGGGATGCGTCGCCCGGGTCGGTCAGATCGAAGGTCACTCCCCCCGCCGTGCAGGTGGGGGAGGAGGGGCAGGGCGCGGCAAATGCGTCAGCCGAGTATCCCGACATCGCGGCGAGAATTGCGGCTCCGAGGGTCATGGCAGGAAATTTCATCCGGACGCTCCTCAATGGCAAAACTGATTACAAGGAGCAACAGCAACGCCCGTGCCAGGCGATGCAACTGGTTGAAATGCCGGATAATGCCGTCGTCGGCAGGGGCCGCCGGCGGCGATTGTGTCAAAAATTTCGACACCGCACCGACGATTTTCCCCTGGTCAAGCCCGTAGGCTGGCATCTGACCGGCGAGCGATGGACAGAGTCTCAGGCAACAAAGACCTGCATCATCGAGGACGTCCCCTGGACGTAGCCGATCTTGCCAAGCAGGCCGACGCGCGGCGGGGCGCCGCGGAACTGGTCCGGGCGCAGATGATACCGTCGGGAGCTCTCAGCTTCGACGATCCACCATTGCCGGCCTTCGATTTCCGTGCTGCCGACGACGATAGCCATATCCATCTGGTTGTTGCTCACGCCTGCCAGAGCCTCAATTCTGACTTCAGAAGTGGGAAATACCGGAGGGGCCTACCATAATGGAATAGCGCGAAGGAAGTATTCTACCGATACCGGGTCGGAACGCTGTTCACTCAACGCCATCGAGGCTGCCCCGGCTTTCGGCGGCCAGGAGCCATTCCTCGAACTGCTCGTCGGGCATCGGTCGGGCGAACAGATAACCTTGGTAGGACAGGCAGCCGTTCAGGGCCAGGAACTGTCGTTGTGCTTCCGTCTCGACCCCTTCGGCGATCACTTCGAGCCCGAGGCTGTGGGCCAAGGCGACGACGGTGCGGGCGATCACCGCATCGTTGGCGCTGGTCGGCAGCTCGCGGACGAAGGAACGGTCGATCTTGAGCTGGTCAAGGGGCAGACGCTTCAGATAGGCGAGCGAGGAATAGCCGGTACCGAAGTCGTCCAGCGAAAAGCCGACCCCCTCGGATTTCAACTCGGCCATTTTCCGGATGATATCCTCCACATCGTCGAGCAGCAGGCTTTCCGTCAGTTCGAGCTTGAGCTTGCCCGGGTCGACCTGATGCAGATGCAGGAAGCCCAGGACCTTTTCGGCGAAATCGGCCTGGTGAAATTGGCGGGCGCTGACGTTGACCGCCAGCGTCAGATGAGCGGTGTGCGGCAGGTGCGACCAGGCTCGCAGCCGTTCGCAGGCGCTCGACAACACCCAGTCCCCGATCGCCAGGATCAGTTCGGATTCCTCGGCAAGGGGAATGAATTCGGACGGCGGCATCATGCCGCGCTGCGGATGGGTCCAGCGGACCAGCGCTTCGGCGCCGACGGCCCGGCCGGTGAGGTCCATCTGCGGCTGGTAGTGCAGGGTGAACTGGCTTTGCCGGATGGCCGAACGCAAGTCGGCTTCCAAGGCGACCCGACCGGCCATCGCCGCCTGCAGCGACGGATCAAAAAAGCGCAAGTTATCCTGCCCGGTGCGATTCGCCTGGTACATGGCGAGATCGGCCTGCTGCAACAGAACTTCAGCGGGCTGAGGCTGATCGCCGAACAGCGTGACGCCGGCACTGCAGGTGAGGTAATGGGTGCCAGCGCCGATCTCGTACGGCTGGCGGAGAGCCGCCATGATCTTGGCTCCCACCATTTCCACCAGATGGGTGGCTTGCCGGCTCGTTTCGCCGATATCCTCGAGCAGGACGACGAACTCGTCACCACCCAGGCGCGCTACCGTGTCCCCGTCGCGCAGGCAGGCGGTCAGCCGTTGGGCGACCTGCTGGAGGAGCAGATCGCCGGCGGCATGCCCGAGGGTGTCGTTGAGCTGGCGGAACTCATCGAGGTCGACACATAGCAGCGCTCCCCGTCGGCCGCTGTGGCGGGCGGTGGCGAGGGCGTGCTGCAGCCGCTCCAGCAACAGCCGCCGGTTGGCCAAGCCGGTCAGCGGGTCCGAAAACGCCAGGCGGTGGATCTGCTCTTCGCTTCGCTTGCTCTGGGTGATGTCGGAAAATGTCGAGACGTAATTGGTGATCTGCTGGCGATCGTCGTAGACCGCATTGATCGACAGCCATTGCGGATAGATCTCGCCGTTCTTCCGCCGGTTCCACACCTCCCCCTGCCATTGACCGTCCTGCAGCAGGGCGTCCCACAGCTGACGATAGAATTCCTGGTCGTGGTATCCCGATCGGAAGAGGCGGGGGGTTTGCCCAAGGACCTCGTCTTCGTGGTAGCCGGTAATGTCGGTGAAGGCGCGATTGACGGCGATGATCGTTCCCCGCGGATCGGTCACGGTGAAGCCCTCGGCGCAATTGTCGAAGACCGAGGCGGCCTGGCGAAGCTTCTCCTCCATTTGCTTGCGCTCGGTGATGTCGAGCATCACGCCGACCAGCCCACCGACCGAGCCGTCGGGCCGAGTGAACGTCGCCTTGTGGAACATCACGTCGCGGATTTCGCCGGATGCGTATCTCACCTTGGTCTCGTAGATCTGCACGCCCGGCCTGTCGAGAAGCTGCCGATCGGCGGCAAGGTATCTGTCAGCCAGTTCCGGGGGAGCGATATCCTGGGGTGTCTTGCCGATAATCTGATCCGCGGGCAGGCCGAGGACCGCTTCGAAGGCGCTGTTGCAGCCCAGATATCGGGCCTTGTCGTCCTTGTAGAAAACCGGCCCCGGGATGGCTTCGATCAACTGCTGGAGGAAATGGAGCCGGCCGGTACGTTCCTCCACCAGGCGTTCGGCTTCGTTGTAGGCGGCCAACAGGGCCTCTTCCGCTCGGCGGCGTCGCGTCACATCGGAATAGGTGGTGACCAGGCCGCCGTTGGCCAGCCGGCGTCCGACGATTTCGAGGACCACTCCATTGGGTCGGATCCGCTGATAGCTGTAGGCCGGCCGTCCATGGGCCAGGGTGGTGCGCTGGATTACTGTTTCTTCAGCGTCGACGACGCCATACTCGCCCCGCTCCACGTTGAACCGGACAATGGCATCGAGGGAGAGCCCAAAGCGGATGAAATCCTTGGGCATTTCGTTGAGTTCGATATAACGCTTGTTCCACGAGATAAGGCATAAATCGGCATCGAACATGGCAATCCCTTGTTCGATACTGTCAACGGCGTCCTGAAGCAGCGTCAGATTGCGTTCTATCTCTTGGTCAGCCCGATTCAACATCTGCGAGAGTCTTACCGCTTTGTCCACGGCGGCGGTCGCCGGGACACCCATCGGCGCCGCGCCCCCCTCGCTGCGGCTGCGTAATATCGAAGCGACGCAGAATTTGACCAGGCGGGCGATCGGCCACACGGCGTCCAGGGGGCCGGCGATGATAAAGCTGATCAGCCTGCGGCCGTCGATATCGAGGGCCATGGCGACCCCTTCGCGCATGACCGACGATCGGGCGGCCTCGTCCGCAGTCACGCCATACTCGTCGATTTCGCCGGCCATGATCCGCGCCGCGATGGCCTGCGTGGTGCCGATGTTTCCGGCCGGGCTGGCCGCTATGATCCGGCCGCCATGGGTGGCGAACATGCAGGCAAGGCCCAGTTCGGCGGACAAAATCTCGCATAATTCCTGACCAAAGCCGACGTCGAACTGGGGGAATGGAAGCGGCTCGGTCACCGTTGCTCTCCTGCCTCCGGCGACAATGCAGCCGAAGATCGTCCTTTTTTCATTGTACTAATACTTCTATCACAAATGGCCTGAGGCAGCGCCAGTTCGGATTTCTCCCACCCCGGCCGTTCGGTGCTCGCTGCGGGCAGCCCAACGCGCCGGCATGGGCGGGTGGTCGCCGGAATGTGCGATTGTTGCGCGGTCAGGGCATCGTCCCGCTCCGCGCGCCCTCGTTTTGGTCCGGGTTGGCGATCCGGCGTGCAGCGGACAGTGTCTTTCGAACTTCGGGTGCGATATCTTCGGTGGGCACGATCGGGAAGCCAAATCGAGGAACTATCATGACGACCTTGCGCACCTTGACCGCCGGAGTCGCTGCCGGCGCCGCCGTGCTGCTGCTCGTCGCTTCCGTCGCGGCGGGCGCCGACGCCGACAGCGATTCGGCGGCACCCGGAGATCCGTTGACGCAGGCGGTGGCCAGGGGGCAGACCCTGTTCTCCCTGGAGACGTTTGGCGGGAACGGCAACACCTGCGAGACCTGCCACTCGGGCGGTGGCAAGCTGCCCGGCATGCTGCCCGACGGCAGGCAGTTGCCAAGCCTGATCAACGCCGCGGCGATCTTTCCGCGCTTCAGCCGCGGCGCCGGCGCGGTGGTCACCCTGGAGGGACAAGTTCGTCAATGCATCCGTGGCGGCTTGGGCGGAAGCCCGCCGCCCGCCGGCAGCCCTGATCTTGTCGCGCTGACCGCCTATCTGGGGTCGATCGCCCTTGGGCAGGCGGTCGACATCGGCGGCGCTCCGAAATAAAGGGAGACATCGCCCCCCCGCGCTTTTCGCCATGCCGCCCCATCTTCTGGTCGCCCTGTCGCCGCACGGCTACGGCCACGCGGCGATGACCGCGCCGGTCGTTGCCGAACTCCGGCGGCGCTTGCCGGAGCTTCGGGTGACGCTGCAGACTTCGCTCCCACGGACCTGGCTCGAGACCCGCTACCGGGGTGATTTCGAGCTTGTTTCCCGCATCGCCGATTTCGGCCTGCGGCAAAGCTCGGCCACGGAGATCCTGGTGGATCGGACGGCCGAGGATTATCGGGCGTTGCATGCCCGCCTGGCCGAGGAGGTGGAGCGGGAGGCGGCCGGCCTGGCCGCCCGCGATGTCGACCTCGTGCTGTCCAACATTTCCTATGTGGCCTTGCTGGCGGCCCGGCGCGCCGGCATTCCCGGCCTGGCGATGTCCTGCCTGAACTGGGCCGATATTTACCGGCATGTCTGTGGGGCGCGGCCGGAGGCGCCGGCCATCGAAGCCGAGATGCTGGATGCTTACGGTTCGGCCGCCGTGTTTTTGCAGCCGGCGCCGGCTATGCCGATGCGACGGTTGGGCAACCTGCGGCGCATCGGCCCGCTGGCCGCCCGGGGCAAGGCCGACCGGGCCGGGCTTCGCCGTGTGCTCGGGGTGGAAGAGACGACGCGGGTCGGGCTGGTCGCCTTCGGTGGCTTCGAGTCCGGCCTGCCGTTGGCGCGCTGGCCGCGGCTGTCGGGCTGGCACTGGGTGGTCACCGGCAAGCCGGCCGGCCACCCGGACCTGATTGACCGCGAGGCGGTCCCCATGGGGTTTACCGACATTTTGAGCGCCTGTGACCTGGTCATCGGCAAGCCGGGTTACGGCACCTTTGCCGAAGCCGCGGTCAACGGCGTGCCCATGCTCTACCTGCCGCGCCCCGGCTGGCCGGAAGCCCCCTACCTGGTCGACTGGCTGGCGGTCAACGGCCGCTGCCTGCCGATCGCGGCGGCGGAACTGTTCGACGAGGCCGCGCTCGCCGAGCGACTGCGAATGTTGTTTTCCTTGCCTGGCAAGCCGTTGGTCGAGCCTACCGGAGCCGCGGAGGCGGCCGATTGCATTCTCGCCGCATTGGCTGGGGCGCGCTGTATGCGCATGTAGTTAAATGTCGTTCATTCATTTCCGGGGGGTATCGACCCGATGGGCCACAACCTGATCTATGTTACCGCGCCGAACCGTGGTGCCGCGCTGAAGATCGGCCGCGCGCTCGTCGAGCAACGGCTGGCCGCCTGTGCCAATGTGGTGGACGGCGCCACCTCGGTTTATTGGTGGGACAATCGCATGCAGGAGGATCGGGAAGCCATCCTGATCGCCAAAACGCGCTCAGACCTGGTCTCGGCTGTCGTCGCCAGGGTCAAGGAATTACACGAATATTCCTGCCCGTGCGTGGTCGCCCTGCCGATCGTCGAGGGCAATCAGGCGTTCCTCGACTGGATCGACGCGGAGACGGTTCACCGTGAAGAGTAGATCTTCGGTCAGGGGCGAGGCTGTTCTGGGGGATGCGGTGGTGCGGCTCAGGGCAGGCGCACCGTCGCAACCGCCTGGGCAGCGATTCCTTCGCGGCGGCCGGTGAAGCCCAGGCCTTCGGTGGTGGTCGCCTTGACGCTGACCCGGTGTTGCGGCAGGTCGAGAATCTCGGCGACGCGCGCGGCCATGGCCGCACGGTGCGGGCCCACTTTCGGCCGCTCGCAGATGACGGTCAGGTCCAGGAACATGATCTGGCCGCCGCGGGCCTTCACCAGATTGCCGGCATGGGCCAGGAACACCGCCGAGTCGCAACCCTTCCAGCGTGGATCGGTGGGGGGAAAATGGCGCCCGATGTCGCCGGCCGAGATGGTTCCGAGCAGGGCGTCGGTCAGTGCGTGCAAGGCCACGTCGGCGTCGGAATGTCCCTCCAGGCCGGCGTCATGCGGGATCTGGAGATTGCACAGCGTGACATGGCTGCCGGCGGTGAAGCGGTGCACGTCGAAGCCGGTGGCCACCCGGGTTTCGCCGGCTCCGGCGAAGCGGGCCGCCGCCCGGGTGAGGTCTTCGGCGGTGGTGATCTTCACATTGTCTTCGCTGCCGGCCACCAGCGCCACCGCAAGTCCGTATTGCTCGGCCACAGCCGCGTCGTCGGTCAGTTCCCGCCCGGCGGCGGCGCGGTGTGCCGCCAGGATCCCGGCATAGCGGAAGCCCTGCGGCGTCTGCGCGCGGAACAGTCCGTCGCGCGGCACCGTCTGGCCGATCAGCCCGCCGTCGCCGCGCTTCAAGGTATCGTGAACGGGGAGGGCGGGAATGGCGCCGGGGTGGCGGTCCAAAGCGGCGATGACCCTGGTGATCACGCCGGAATCGACAAAGGGGCGGGCGCCATCGTGGATCAGTACCACATCCGGGGCTTGCCCGACCAAGGCCTCGAGGCCAAGACGCACGGAATCCTGGCGGGTGGCGCCGCCTGACACCGGGGCGGGCAGGCCGAGCCCGGCCGCGGCGGCGTCGTAATGGTTGCGGTCGTCAGGGTGGATGACGACGCTTACCGCGTCGACCTGGGGATGGGCGGCGAAGGCCGCCAGGCTGTGGCGAAGCACGGGGCGTCCGCCAAGGTCGCGCCACTGCTTGGGAAGCTCCCCGCCGAACCGGCTGCCCCGACCGGCCGCCACCACCAGAGCCATGCACTTGGCCATTCCCACCGCCTCGTCTGCATTCACATTGTCCGTAACCTATTCGGGCGCCGACGGCTTGCCAAGAGAGTCATCGTGGCGGCGACGGGCCCCTTTGCGGATGCCTCAGTCACCGCTATAGTCGGGCTCATGTCGAATTCGATCGCTTTTAATCTGGCGGCGCTGGCCGCCCTTGTTCCGGCCTCCCTGTTGCCGTTGCGCCGCAATGGCAGCCGTGACGGGTTGTTCTGGGGGCTGCTCGGCCTGGCGATCGCCGGTCCGCTGCTGTGGGTCCTGGGCCAGATTTCCGGCAGCTGGCAAACGAATCTGTCAACCGATCTATGGGTAGGCGTGGCGGCCAGCCTGGTGTTGTTCGCCGGCATCGCCGCCTTCCACCGCCAGGCATGGCGGCTGACCCCGCTGATGATGCCCTACATGATGCTGCTCGGCCTGATGGCCTCGCTTTTCGGGTACGCCACCGGCAAGCCGTTGGCCAGCGACGCGCCCGCCGGCTGGCTCGACCTGCATATCGTCGTGTCGATTATCACCCTTGGCCTGCTCACGGTGGCGGCGTCGGCGGCCCTGGCCTCGTTCCTGCAAGCTCGTGCGCTGAAGGTCAAGCGGCCCAACAGCCTGACCCGCATGTTGCCGGCGGTCAGCGAAAGCGACCGCTTGTTCGAACGCCTGCTGGTGCTGTCGGAAATTGTGCTCGGGCTGGGCGTAGTCAGCGGCATGGCCACCCAATACGACGAGACCGGCAGCCTGCTCAGCATGAACCACAAGACGCTGTTTTCCCTGATGGCCTTCGGCATCATCGGACTGCTGCTGGTTGGGCGGCGGGTGTGCGGCGTGCGCGGGCAGATGGCGGCCCGGGTGGCCCTTTTGGCCTATTCCCTGGTGATTCTCGGCTATTTCGGCGTCAAATTCGTCAAGCAGGTGCTTCTTTCGTAGGCATTGCCCTGCCTCTGCCGGAATAATAGGCCTATTTTTGCATTGCCCGCGAGCGTTTGCACAATTAGCATGCAGCTCGCTGGGGAGATTCGTCAAAAAAGATGACATTCCGCATCGGTTCTGTATCACTTGACAATCCGGTCATCCTCGCACCCATGTCCGGGGTGACCGATATGCCGTTCCGCCGCCTGGTGAAGCGCAGCGGCGCCGGGCTGGTGGTGTCGGAGATGATCGCCAGTCAGGCGATGATCCGCGCCAACCGGCAAACGATGAAGATGGCCTCGCCCTGCGCCGAGGAATTTCCCATGGCGGTGCAGTTGGCCGGCTGCGAGCCCGAGGCGATGGCCGAGGCTGCCAAGTTGAACGAGGACCGGGGCGCCGCGATCATCGATATCAACATGGGTTGCCCGGTGAAAAAGGTGGTAAAGGGCGACGCCGGTTCGGCCCTGATGCGTGACGAACTCCTTGCCGGCCGGATCCTCGAGGCGGTGGTCGGGGCGGTGAGCCTTCCGGTCACCCTGAAGATGCGCACCGGCTGGGACGAGGCCAATCGCAACGCCCCACGCCTGGCCAGGATCGCCGAGGACGCCGGCATTCAGATGGTCACGGTGCACGGGCGGACCCGCAATCAGTTCTACGGCGGGCGCGCCGACTGGCGGTTTATCCGCCTGGTCAAGGAGGCCGTGCGCATCCCCGTCATCGGCAATGGCGACGTCAATTCCATCGAAGACGCGGTGGAGATGCTGTCCCAATCGGCGGCCGATGGCGTGATGATCGGCCGAGGCACCTATGGGCGGCCTTGGTTCCCCGGGCAGGTGGCGCATTTTCTGGCGACCGGCGAGCGCCGCCCGGACCCTTCGCTGGACCAGCAGCTGGCCATCCTGCTCGAACATTTCGACACGATGATCGAGCATTACGGCAGCGATACGGGTTGCCGGCTGGGGCGCAAGCATGTCGCCTGGTACACCAAGGGGTTGCCTGGATCTGCGGAATTTCGCGCCGCGGTCAACCAGTCGCTGGATGCGGCGACGGTGCGCGGGATGATCGCCGGCTATTACGGCCCGCTGCTGGAGCGGCTCGCCGCATGAGTAAACGGCTCGCCTTCCTGCGCCGGCGACCGGCGTCGCAGATCGACCCCTCATCGGTGCTGAACGCTCTGGCGACGGCGGTGCTGGTGGTCGACGAGGCCGGGCAGATTCAGCACGTCAACACCGCCGCTGAGAACCTCTTCGAATCGAGCGCCGCCCATCTGTACGGCACGGCGTTGACCGAGATCCTTCCCGCCGACTGCCCCCTGTTCGGCCTGATCGAACAGGCTCGCAACGGCGCCGCCAGCGTTTCCGAATACGGCGTCACCCTGGACAGTCCGCGCACCGGCTATCGGACCATGGATATCCAGGCCTCGCCGCTGTTGGAGCAGCCGGGCTGCGTCGTGGTGGCGCTGCACGAACAGTCCATCGCGCTGAAGATCGGGCAGCAGCTGAACCATCGCAACTCGGCCCGTTCGGTGACCGCCATGGCCGCCATGCTGGCCCATGAGGTGAAGAATCCGTTGTCGGGAATCCGCGGTGCCGCCCAGTTGCTGGAGCAGAACTGTTCGGCCGAGGACCGCACCCTGACCCAGCTGATCTGCGACGAATCCGACCGCATCGTGGCGCTGGTCGACCGCATGGAGGTGTTCTCCGACAAGCAGCCGATCGAGCGGACGGCAGTGAACATCCACCGTGTGCTGGAGCATGTCCGGCGCGTCGCCCAGGCAGGTTTCGGGCGGCATGTCCGTTTCGTCGAGAATTACGATCCCTCGCTGCCGGCGGTATTGGGCAACCGCGACCAGTTGATCCAGGTATTTCTCAACCTGGTGAAGAATGCCGCCGAGGCGGTGCCCGCCGAGGGCGGCGAGGTGGTGTTGACCACGGCCTTCCAGCATGGCGTGCGACTGGCCGTGCCCGGCAGCCATAGCCGGATGCATCTGCCGCTGGTCGTCAGCGTGCAGGACAATGGACAGGGCATCCCTGAAGACCTGCGGGCTCATCTGTTCGATCCCTTCGTCACCAGCAAGGTCTCGGGCACAGGGCTGGGCCTGGCCCTGGTCGCCAAGATCATCGGCGATCACGGCGGGGTGATCGAATTCGACAGCCAGCCGCGCCGCACCATTTTCCGCGTGATGCTGCCCATGGTGCAGGACGAGGAACTTCCATCATGACCGCCGCTTCGACCATTCTGGTTGCCGATGACGATCGCGGCATCCGCACCGTCCTGAGCCAAGCCTTGGGACGCGCCGGCTACGAGGTGCGCACCACCGGCAATGCGGCGACCCTGTGGCGCTGGGTATCCGATGGAGAGGGGGATCTGGTCATCACCGATGTGGTGATGCCCGACGAGAGTGGGCTCGACCTGTTGCCGCGCATCAAGAAGATCCGGCCCGACCTGCGGATCGTCGTGATGAGCGCGCAGAACACCCTGCTTACCGCCGTCAAGGCGGCGCAACGGGGCGCCTTCGAATACCTGCCCAAGCCGTTCGATATCCGCGAACTGGTCAATCTGGTGCAGCGAGCCCTGTCGACGCCGCGGGCTGCGTCGGTCGAGCCGCCGCCGGGGGACAACGAAGAGCAACTGCCGCTGATCGGCCGGTCGCCGGCCATGCAGGAGATCTATCGGACCTTGGCCCGCCTGATGGGAACGGACCTGACGGTGATGATCACCGGCGAGTCGGGGACCGGCAAGGAACTGGTCGCCCGCGCCCTGCACGACTACGGCAAGCGACGGAACGGCCCCTTCGTCGCCATCAATATGGCCGCCATCCCGCGCGAGTTGATCGAAAGCGAACTGTTCGGCCACGAGAAGGGGGCGTTCACCGGTGCTACCCAGCGGGCGGCCGGCCGCTTCGAGCAGGCCGAAGGCGGCACCCTGTTCCTCGACGAGATCGGCGATATGCCGCCGGAGGCGCAGACCCGTCTGTTGCGGGTGCTGCAGGAGGGGGAATATACCACTGTCGGCGGACGCACTCCGATCCGCGCCAATGTGCGGATCGTCGCCGCCACCCACCGCGACCTGACCCAGTTGATCCGCCAGGGATTGTTCCGCGAAGACCTGTTCTATCGGCTGAACGTGGTGCCAATCCGCTTGCCGCCATTGCGCGAACGGGCCGAGGACATTCCGGAACTGGTGCGCCACTTCCTCAACCTGGCTGCGGCCGAGGGCCTGCCACCCAAGACGATCGACGCGACGGCGATGGAGCGGCTGAAGCGCCATCGCTGGTCGGGCAATGTCCGTGAACTGGAAAACCTGGTGCGGCGCTTGGCCGCGCTTTATTCCCAGGAAGTGATCAGCATCGAGGTGATCGAGGCCGAACTGTCCGGCGGCGCGCCCGCCGCCGAGCCGGCCGCGCCGGCGGAGAGCGAAGGCCTCGGCAGCACCGTCGAGCGGCATCTGCGCGAATATTTCGCCGCTCATGCCGACGGCCTTCCGGCGGCAGGGGTGTATGACCGCGTGCTGCGCGAGGTGGAACGGCCGTTGATCAGCCTGGCGCTGGAGGCGACCCGTGGGAACCAGATCAAGGCCGCCCAGGTTCTGGGCGTTAACCGCAACACCCTGCGCAAGAAGATCCGGGAACTCGATATCCAGGTCGTGCGCGGGCTGAAGTGACGATATCTCGCCTCATCCGTCATCCCCGCGCAAGCCGGGATCCATGCCTTCGGCTGGATCCCGGCTTGCGCGGGGATGACGAGGCCAATGTGTCTGTCTGAATGAGCAACAGGATCAACTGGCGGCGCCTGATGGCGCGGCTGACCTTGTGGGCCCGGGCAGGTCGACCTGGCCCGCAAGCTGGCTATCGGCCTGACCGTGGCGGTGATCGTCTCGGGGCTCGCCACCTTCGCCGTGCTGACCGGTTCGGGCCCGTTGCGCGGGCCCAATCCGGCCACCGTATTCAGCCTGCTGACTCTCGACCTGGTCCTGCTTTTGCTGCTGGTCGCCTTGATCGGCCGGCACATCGCCAGGGTTTGGGCCGAACGCCGGGCCGGCGCCGCCGGCGCCCGGCTGCATGTGCGCCTGGTGGTGATGTTCAGTGTGGTGGCGGTCACGCCGGCCATCCTGGTGGCGGTAT
This sequence comes from Pseudomonadota bacterium, assembly GCA_021781575.1. GTDB lineage: Bacteria > Pseudomonadota > Alphaproteobacteria > Rhodospirillales > Magnetospirillaceae > DUZF01. The sequence continues at coordinate 20,126 of JAJXWP010000040.1, read as the reverse complement.
TTTCCGCCCTGGTGCTGAATTACGGCGTCGAGCAGTGGTTCAACAAGCGGGTCAGCACGGCGCTGGACGAATCCCTGGAGGTGGCCAAGGCTTACCTGGAGGAGCACCAGCAGGTCATCGGCGGCGATGCCCTCGCCATGGCCAACGACATCAATCGCGAAGGGCCGACGCTGCTGCGCAGTCCGGCCTGGCTGGCCCAGATGGTCAGCACCCAGGCGGCGGTGCGGGCATTGACCGAGGCCATCATCTTCGACAGCACAGGCCGCGTGCTGGCCCGCGCCGGCTTGGCGTTTTCCATGGAGCTGTCGATCGATCGCATTCCGCAATGGGCGTTCGATCGGGCGCGCTCGGGCGACGTGGCGGTGATGACCAGCCCGGGTGACCAGCGGGTGCGGGCGCTGGTGAAGCTGGAAAGCGGGCTGCCCGAGGCTTTCCTGTATGTCGGCCGCTTCGTCGATCCCAAAGTCATCGACCATATGGAACGGACGAACCGGGCGGTCGCTGAATATCAGCGGCTGGAAGGCACCCGTTCGGGTCTCGAAATCACCTTTTCCGCCATCTTCGCGGTGGTGGCGCTGCTGCTGCTGGTGGCCGCCATCTGGATCGGGCTGACGCTGGCCACCCAGTTGGCGACGCCGATCATCCGGCTGATCGATGCGGCGGAGCGGGTCCGCGCCGGCGATCTCTCGGCCCGGGTCGATGAAGGAGGCGCCACCGACGAGCTCGGCTCGCTGTCCCGTGCCTTCAACCGCATGACCAGCCAGTTGGCGGCGCAGCGTACCGACCTGGTGGAGGCCAACCGCGAGCTCGACGAGCGCCGGCGGTTCACCGAGGCGGTCTTGGCCGGTGTTTCCGCCGGCGTCGTCGGCCTTGACCGGCACGGCAATGTGGAGCTGCCGAATCGCTCGGCCATCGAATACCTGGCGGTGGATCCGATGGCGATGATCGGCCGGCCGCTGGCCGAAGTCGTTCCGGAGATGGCGGAGCTGCTGGATGCCGCCCGGCGGCGCCCCGAGCGATCGGTGCAGGAGCAGCTGAACCTGCGGCGGCACGGGCAATCACTGGTGCTCCTGGTGCGCATCGTCGCCGAGCGCGCCGCCGAGGAAGTGACCGGCTATGTGGTGACCATCGACGACATCACCGAGCTTTTGTCGGCCCAGCGCAAGGCGGCATGGGCCGACGTCGCCCGGCGCATCGCCCACGAGATCAAGAATCCGCTGACGCCCATCCAGCTTTCGGCCGAACGGCTGAAGCGCAAATATCTGAAGCAGATCAGTTCCGACCACGAAACGTTCATTTCCTGCACCGACACCATCATCCGCCAGGTCGGCGATATCGGGCGCATGGTCGACGAATTCTCGGCTTTTGCTCGAATGCCGGCGCCGGTGATGAAGCAGGACGATCTTCTGGACCTGGTGCGGCAGGCGGTGTTCCTGGCTCGCACCGGCTATCGCGACGTGCGCTTCGACGTCGATCTGCCCGACGGTCCGATACGCATTCCCTGCGACGGCCGGCAGATCGGGCAGGCCCTGACCAATCTGCTGAAGAACGCGGTCGAAGCGATTCGCGGCCGGGAGGCCGCGGGCGAGCGTTTGCCGGAGGGGCGGATTCTCGTACGGGTTGATCACGGAAAAGACACTTTTGCAGTCATAGTGGAGGACAACGGGCGGGGCCTGCCGGTCGAACAGCGCGAGCGATTGACCGAGCCTTATGTTACGACACGCGCCAAAGGGACGGGATTGGGCCTTGCCATCGTGAAGAAAATCATGGAAGACCATGGCGGAGAGCTGATGTTGGAAGACCTGGACGGAGCAGGCGCCCGCGTCAGCCTGGTCTTTCGCGCCACGGCGGATGTGGGTGGCGCGACCGATACGGTGGGTACCCATGACGCATGACATCCTCATCGTCGACGATGAGTCCGATATCCGGCTGCTGACCGGCGGCATTCTGGCCGACGAGGGATACCAGACGCGCGAAGCGGCCGACAGTGACAGCGCGATCGAGGCGATCCGCTTCCGTCGCCCAAGTCTGGTATTGCTGGATATCTGGTTGCAGGGCAGCCGACTGGACGGCTTGGCCATCCTGTCCGAAATCAAGCGCGACCATCCGGCGGTCCCGGTGGTGATGATGAGCGGGCACGGCACCATCGAAACCGCCGTCGCGGCGATCAAGCAGGGGGCCTACGAATTCATCGAAAAGCCGTTCCAGGCCGATCGGCTGCTTCTGGCCGTCCAGCGGGCGATCGAGTCGGCGCGCTTGCGCCGCGAGATCGAAGAGCTGAAGCAGAGGACCGGCGGAGAAGAGGAGCTGCTTGGCGTTTCGCCGGCGATCTCCCAGCTTCGTCAGGCGGTCGACCGTGTCGCGCCGACCGGCTCGCGGGTGCTGGTGACGGGCCCCGCCGGGGTCGGCAAGGAGGTGGTCGCCCGGCTGCTGCACCGCTCGTCGAAGCGCTCGGGCGGCCCATTCGTCGTAGTCAACTGCGCCGCCATGCATCCCGAGCGCATGGAAGTCGAATTGTTCGGCACCGAACCGGCATTCGACGAGGAACGCAAGATCGGCACCTTCGAACAGGCCCATGGCGGAACCCTGGTGCTGGACGAGGTGGCCGACATGCCGCTGGAAACCCAGGGCAAGATCGTTCGCGTTCTGCAGGAGCAGACCTTCGACCGGGTCGGAGGAGGCAAGCGGGTCGAGGTGGATGTCCGGGTCATGGCTACCACCAATCGCGACCTCGCCACCGAGATCGCCGCCGGGCGTTTCCGCGAAGATCTGTTCTACCGGTTGAACGTCGTGCCGCTGCGTCTGCCGGCGTTGCGGGATCGCCGTGAGGACATCCCCATCCTGGCCAACCATTTCATGTACCGGGCGGCGCAGAGCGCCGGCCTCCCGGCCCGCCCGATCGGGGAGGATGCCATGGTGGCGCTGCAAGCCTATGACTGGCCCGGCAATGTGCGGCAATTGCGCAATGTGATGGACTGGTTGCTGATCATGGCGCCCGGCGATCCACGCGAACCGATCCGCGCTGATATGCTGCCGCCGGAGATCGGAGCCATCACCCCGGCCGTCCTGCGCTGGGAGAAGTCCAGTGAAATCATGACCTTGCCTTTGCGGGACGCGCGCGAAGTATTCGAACGGGAATATCTGCTGGCGCAGGTCACCCGTTTCAGCGGCAACATCTCGCGCACCGCCGCCTTCGTCGGCATGGAACGCTCGGCACTGCACCGCAAGCTGAAGCTGCTGGGGGTCAATTCCGACGAAAAGCAGCGTGGATAGGCGAGCATGAAAGTCATCGTCTGCGGGGCCGGGCAGGTGGGGTTCAACATTGCCCGCTACCTGGCGAAAGAGAACAACGACGTCACCATCGTCGACCAGCGCCCGGAACTGGTCCGCAAAGTCAGCGACAGCCTCGACGTCCGGTGCATCCTGGGCCATGCCTCGCACCCACCGGTGCTCGAGCAGGCCGGAGCGGCCGACGCCGATATGATCATCGCGGTCACCGCCGCGGATGAAGTCAACATGGTGGCTTGCCAGGTCGCCCACTCGCTGTTCAACGTGACGACCACCATCGCCCGCGTGCGGCACCAGAACTACCTGCAGCCGATCTGGGCCAACCTGTTCTCCCACGACCATCTGCCCATCGACGTCATCATCTCGCCGGAAATCGAAGTGGCTCGGGCCATCATCCGCCGCCTTCGGGTGCCCGGCGCTATCGAGGTCATTCCGCTGGCCGGGGACCGGGTGCACCTGATCGGCGTGCGCTGCAGCGAAGAGACGCCGCTGGTGAACACGCCTTTGCGCCAGCTCACCGTGCTGTTCCCCGACCTCAACATCGTCATTGTCGGTATCGTCCGGCAGGGTCGCGCCATCGTGCCGAAGGCCGAGGATCAGATGCTGCCCGGCGACGAGGTGATGTTCGTCGTCGACAGCCAGCATATTGGCCGCGCCATGGCGGCCTTTGGCCATGAAGAGCCGGAAGCGCGGCGAATCGTGATCTTCGGCGGCGGCAACATCGGGCAGTTCCTGGCCCAGCAGATCGAAGCGCTGGAATCCGGCGTCACCGCCAGGATCATCGAACTGGATCGCGAGCGATCCGAGGAGGTGGCGAGAAACCTCGCGCAGACGGTGGTGATCAACGGCGACGTCCTGGACTCCGACATTCTTGAAGAGGCGGGTGTCGGTGCGGCCGAGACGGTGGTCGCCGTCACCAATGACGACGAGACCAATATCCTGGCGGCGCTCCTGGCCAAGCGTCAGGGATGCAAGCGGGTGATGGCGCTGGTCAACAAGACCGACTACGCGACGTTGATGAGCCAACTGGGCATCGACGTGGTGATTTCGCCCAGGGCGATCACCGTGTCCAATATCCTGCACCATGTGCGCCGCGGTCGTGTCCATGCGGTGCACGCCCTGCACGAAGGCTTCGGCGAACTGATGGAAGTGGACGCGCTGGAGACCTCGCCGCTGGTGGGCAAGCCGCTGAAGGAGATCAAATTGCCGCAAGGGGTGCTGATCGGCGCCCTGGTTCGCGACGGAAAAGTGATCAGCCCGCGCGGCATGACCATCGTCCAGGCCAATGATCGGGTGGTTCTGTTCGCCGCCGCCGATGCGGTGAAAAAGGTGGAAAAGCTGTTTTCGGTGCGTTTGGAGTTCTTCTGAGATGTCGCGGATCGCCTATGTCAACGGCCGCTACCTGCCGTTGCGCGAGGCTGCGGTCCATGTTGAGGACCGCGGCTATCAGTTCGCCGACGGCGTCTACGAGGTGATCGGTTTCGTCGGCGGCCGGCTGATCGACGAGTCGCCGCATCTCGACCGCCTCGACCGCTCGCTCGGCGAGCTGTCGATCGCCTGGCCGGTGTCGCGGCGGGTCTTGCAGCTGGTGATGAAAACACTGATCCGCCGCAATGGCTTTGCCGACGGCATCCTCTATATGCAGATCACCCGCGGCGTCGCCCGTCGCGACCACGCCTTTCCGGCGGGGGTGGCGCCCAGCCTGGTGATGACGGTGCGTCGGAGCAAGCCGGTGCCGGCCGCTCTGCTGGCCAATGGCGCCGCCGTGGTGACCATCCCCGATATCCGCTGGCAGCGTTGCGACATCAAGTCGGTCAGCCTGCTGCCCAACGTGCTGGGCAAGCAGGCGGCCAGGCAGGCCGGCGCCTACGAGGCGTGGATGGTCGATGGCCAGGGCCGGGTGACCGAGGGAACCTCGACCAATGCCTGGATCGTCACGGCGGACGGCGAGTTGGTGACCCGCCATCTGGAGAATGCCATCCTGAGCGGTATCACCCGCGCCGCCATCCTTCGCCTGGCGCAGGACGCCGGGCTGACCGTCTGCGAGCGTCCCTTCACCGCCGCCGAGGCCAAGGCGGCGCGGGAAGCCTTCCTGACCAGTACCACCAGCTATGTGCTGCCGGTGGTGTCGATCGACGGCGAGCCGGTCGGCAACGGCCGCCCCGGTTCGGTGGCCCTGGGCCTGCGCGCGGCGTATCTGCGGGCGGTGCCGGCATGACCCAGCGTTTATCTCCGCCGCGGGCGGTAATCTTCGACTGGGACAACACTCTGGTCGATTCCTGGGCCTGTATCCAGGCGGCGATGAACGCCACGCTGACGGCCATGGGGCAGCCCGAATGGGACATGGAAGAGATCAAGCGGCGGGTGGCGCTGTCGCTGCGGGATTCCTTCCCGGTGCTGTTCGGCGAGCGATGGACGGAAGCGCGGGATGTCTTCTATCAGAATTTCGCCGCCATCCACCTTGATTATCTCTGTCCCCTGCCGGGGGTCGAAGCCATGCTGCGCCAGCTGTCGGATCTCGGCGTGAAGATGGCCGTGGTGAGCAACAAGAATGGCGGTTTCCTGCGCCAGGAGGCGGATCGGTTGGGATGGAACGGGTTGTTCCGCTCGCTGGTCGGCGCTACCGACGCGGCGGCCGACAAACCGTCGGCTGCTCCGGTGCGGCTGGTCCTCGACGCCATGGGCGTCGCCGGGACGGAGGGTGTGTGGTTCGTCGGCGATGCGGCGGTCGACATGGAGTGTGCGGCAAATGCGGGTTGTGTAGGAATTTTAATGCGCGAGGAAAAGTTGCGTCAGGGGGAATTCGATCGCTATCCCCCGCGCCGGCACATCCTTTGTTGCGGTGATTTCGCCGATCTTGTCAGCGAACTATTGGTTCCCATATCCCCGATTTGATGCTAACGAAGAGACGTTAGGGGCAACTTCAGGCAATCTTGGCCGGTTTTCGGCCACCGCAATAACAAAGAGCCAAACCATGTCATCGGAAAAAAATCAAAATGTTCAGGATGTATTCCTGAATTACATCCGAAAAAACAAGACACCTGTGACAATTTTCCTTGTAAATGGGGTAAAGCTTCAGGGGATTGTCACTTGGTTCGATAATTTCTCGGTCTTGTTGCGCCGTGACGGGCATACGCAGCTGGTTTATAAGCATGCCATCTCGACTGTCATGCCGGGCGCTCCGATCAGCCTGTTCGAACCGCCGATCAAAGAGGGTGTGGAAGAGTAGTGTCCCTGGGGCGCAGTAACGATGGCGGCGCAGCATCGCCATCGCGTGCGATGGTTGTTCATCCGGCGCCGCGGGCCGGGGAAGGCGCGCGGCAGCCGGAAGCCCGCCTAGGCGAGGCGGTCGGGCTGGCCGAGGCCATCGATCTGGATATTGTCGCCGCTGAAGCGGTGCCCCTTGGCAAGCCACGTCCTGCCACCCTGCTGGGTTTGGGCACTGTCGAACGGCTGGCCGCCCTGGTCCAGGAGCAGGAGATCGGCCTGGTGGTGGTCGACGCCCATCTGTCTCCGGTCCAGCAGCGTAACCTGGAGCGGGCCTGGAACGCCAAGGTCATCGACCGCACCGGTCTCATCCTGGAAATCTTCGGCGCGCGGGCGCGGACGCGGGAAGGCAGCCTGCAGGTTGAACTGGCGGCATTGTCGTACCAGCGCTCGCGGCTGGTTCGGTCCTGGACCCACCTGGAGCGCCAGCGGGGTGGCTTCGGCTTCCTGGGTGGCCCGGGGGAGACGCAGATCGAAGCCGACCGGCGATTGATCGGCGAACGGATCGTCCGCCTGAAAAAGGAACTGGAAGAGGTCAAGCGCACGCGCGAGTTGCATCGTAAGGCGAGGCGCCGCGTGCCTTATCCCATTGTCGCCCTGGTCGGCTACACCAACGCCGGCAAATCGACCCTGTTCAACGCGCTGACCCGGGCCGAGGTGCTGGCCCGGGATCAGCTTTTCGCCACGCTCGACCCGACCATGCGGGCGCTGACCCTGCCGTCGGGCCGCACCGTCATCCTGTCGGATACGGTGGGCTTTGTCTCCGACCTGCCGCATGAATTGGTGGCCGCCTTCCGGGCGACCTTGGAAGAGGTGCTGGAGGCCGACATCATCGTGCATGTGCGCGACATCGCCCATCCCGACAGCGAGGCGCAGCGGGTCGACGTGGAAACCGTCCTGAGGGAACTCGGGCTGGCCGAAGCGGTTGACCGGGGCTTGGTCGAGGTGCTCAACAAGGTCGATCTGCTGCCGGCGGCGCGCTATGACGAGGTGGGCAATCAGGCGCAGCGCGACCCGCGGCTGGTGCCGCTTTCGGCCATTACCGGCGAAGGGTTGGTCCGCTTGCCGGACCTGCTCGACCGGACCTTGGCCGCCGAGCGGCTGGTCGTCGACCTGGATGTGCCGCTCACCGACGGAGCCGCCATCGCCTGGCTTTACCGTCACGGGGAGGTGTTGCGGCGCGACGACGACGAACATCGGGCCCATCTGGTGGTCCGCCTCGATGCCGCCGATGCGGCCCGTTTCGAGCGACGGCACTGATGGCGATCACCGATCCATTGCGCGTCGCTTCGGTCATTCGGGAAGTGGCCGAGGCGGTGATCCTGCCGCGGTTCAAGCGGCTGGCGGCCGGTGAGGTGCGCGAGAAGCGCCCGGGCGACCTGGTGACGGTGGCGGATACCGAAGCCGAGCGCGACCTGTCGCGGCGGCTGAGCGATCTGCTGCCGGGCTCGCGGGTGGTCGGAGAAGAGGCGGTGGCCGCCGATGCGAGCGTCCTCAACCGTCTGGCCGAGCAGGCTCCGGTCTGGGTGATCGATCCGGTGGACGGTACGGCCAATTTTGCCAGAGGCAGCGAATTGTTCGCCGTCATCGTCGCGCTGGTGGTGGAAGGACGGACGGTTCAAGGGTGGATCCACGATCCGTTGGCCGATCGCACCGCCATCGCCGCCGCCGGCGACGGCGCCTGGATGGGCGAGCGGCGGTTGCGGGTCTCGGACGACGGACCGGTGGCCAAGATGTCCGGCTCGGCCGGCTGGCGGCGCAGCCCACGGCTGGGCAAGGCGGTGGCCAAGCTGGTCAACCAGGGCAGCGCCGCGCATGATTACCTTGCGCTGGTCGAAGCGCGCCTGCAGTTCGCCCATTTCCGCCGTCTTCATCCCTGGGATCATGCGGCCGGGGTGTTGCTCCACCACGAGGCCGGCGGCTTCAGCGCCCTGCTGGATGGCCAACCCTATCGCCCGCGGCCGGTCGATGGCGGAATGCTGCTGACCCCTGGCCGTGCCAGCTGGGAAGCGCTGGCGCCGCTGGTGGTGGAATGAGGTTTGTTAGGTCCGAACATGCGGACGCCGGCGCTACCGGTCCTTCGCAGTAGCGCCGGCCTCCGCGCCGGCGGGAGTGCGGTTCACCGCGAATCCGCCGAATGCCTGCTGCACCGGCATCACCTCGATGCGGTTGATGTTCACATGGTCCGGCAGGGCCGCCACCCAATGGATGCACTCGGCCACGTCGTCCGCCGAGAGCGGCTTCATGCCCTGATAGACCTTGGCCGCCTGGCTGGGATCGCCCTTGAAGCGGACCACCGAGAACTCGGTTTCGCACATGCCCGGCTCGATATTGGTCACCCGCACGCCGCTGCCCAGCAGGTCGGCCCTGAGACCCAGCGAGAACTGCTCGACGAAGGCCTTGGTGCCGCCATAGACATTGCCGCCCGGATAGGGATAGCTGCCTGCCACCGAACCCAGATTGATCACATGCCCGCGCTTGCGCTCGACCATGCCGGGCAGAATCGCGCGGGTGCAATACATCAGGCCCTTGATATTGGTGTCGACCATGTCGTCCCAGTCGTCGAGCGAGGTCTTGGGCGCCATCTCAAGGCCAAGGGCAAGGCCGGCGCTGTTGACCAGGATGTCGATCCGGGCGAACGCGTCGGGCAGCTCGGCGATGCTCCGGGCGACCGCCTGGCGATCGCGGACGTCGAGGGCCAAGGGGAGGACCGGGACGCCGAGCTTGCTCTTCAACTCGTCCAGGCGCTCGTTACGTCGGCCGACCAGAATCAGCCTGGCGCCGTCGGCGGCGAAACGATTCGCGGCGGCGGCGCCGAAGCCCGAGGTGGCCCCGGTGATCAGCACGGTTGCGTTGGCGAGATCGGTCATTGGTGCTCCTGCGGAATCATGGGCCAAGCTCCTTCGCGCTGCATGACGAAGTGCGGTGCCGGTGAGAAGGCGTTCTGGATGGTCCAGATATAAAGAAGATAATGCCCGAAGGGCTTGACCGTGGTGGCGTTGTGCTCGAGGACCATGGCGTCGGTGACGATGCGGAACTCGCCCTTGACGTTCAGGCCCATGTTGGTGGCCGATTCGGCGTCGCTGGGTCGCATCGTGTTGCCGTCGATGGTGATCCGCCCGTCTGGGGTGGCGTGGATCGCCAGGATGATGGCATTGCGCCGCACGAAGGTCACCAGGGCGGTGTCCCGGAGATGGCCCTCGCGCTGGTAGTCCACCTTGAAGCGTCCGTCGCCCAAGGACTTGATATAGTGGAAATTGTGGTCGCGGGCCAGGTCCTGCTGGATTTCGGCAACTTTCTGCGGAATCTCGTCCGGTTTGACGTGATGCTGCTGGATGTCGCGGTAGAGCGGCGCCCAGACCAGCTCGCCAATATAGCGCAGGGCGAAATCGCCGTTGCGTCCCAGGCGGACTTCCGCCTCGAAATTGTTGGGCAGGTAGCAGGCGGCAAGCAGGGCGGCCAAGGCGAGGGCAGCAATGGTGGCGCTCCAGGCCCGTCGGCTTCTCCCTCTCCTGCAGGCGGGGCGGTGATCGCCCATCGTTTCTCCTTTCCTTATTCCCGATCCTTGGCCGCCACCCACAGGGCTTCCATCTCATCCAGCGTGGCGTCCTCGGGTCGGCGGCCTTGCGCCGCCAAACCTTCCTCGATGAAGCGGAAACGCCGCGTGAACTTGCGGTTGCCGCGACGCAGCGCCGTTTCCGGGTCTATCTTCAGCTTACGGGCAAGATTGACGCAAGCGAACAGCAAATCGCCCATCTCGTCTTCCAGCCGGTCATGCTCGGCCTGCTGCTCGATTTCCGCCCGCACTTCGTCCAGTTCTTCGGCGATCTTGTCCAAGACTTGCGCCGGCTCCGGCCAATCGAACCCGACCCGCCCGGCGCGGGCCTGCAGTTTCAGCGCGCGGGTGAGGGCGGGCAGGGCCGAGGATACGCCGTCCAGGGCGCTGTGCGGCCTGCCCTGCGCCTGGGCGGCGCGCTCGGCGGCCTTCTGGGTTTCCCATTGGATGGTCTGGGCGGCGGCGTCGGCGATCTCGGTCCGGCCGAAGACGTGCGGGTGGCGCCGTTCCATCTTGTCGCAGATGCCTTCGACGATCGATTCGAAGTCGAAACAGCCCTCTTCGGCGCCCATCTGGGCATAGAACACCACCTGGAACAGCAGGTCCCCCAGTTCATCCTTCAGGCTGCGCCGGTCGCCGCTGTCGATGGCTTCCACCACCTCGTAGGCTTCCTCGATGGTGTGCGGGGCGATGGTGGCGAAATTTTGCTCAAGATCCCATGGGCAGCCGCCCTCTGGGTCTCGCAGGCGGGCCATAATGGCGAGGAGACGATCGATCGGACGGGACATGGAAAATTATGGGGCCTGAATCAGCTTGAGAAGTTCGGACGGCAAGTGGCTTGCCTGGGTAAGGGCGGCGACGGAGGCGCGGGCTTTCACATCGGCGGCCGACAATCGCGCCTTCTCCCCGGCGATGTCGGCGTCCATGATAACCGAGGCGGCGGCGTCCGTATTCTGAATATTTGTCGCGATATCCTGGCTGCTGAACTGGAAACGCGATTCATAGGCGCCGATCTGGGCTCTTTCCTGGGTGAGCTTGCCGATGGCGCCGGAGACCGTCGTCAAGGCCAGCATGGCGGCCGACTGGGTGGCGATGTTCGACTTCGGCGAGATCACGGTGAAATTGACGACGCCCATCAGCGCTTGGCCCGGATGCTGGCTTTGCCAATAGGCGAAGTCGGCGGGAATGGTCGGCTCGTTGCCCGGGCCGGTGGGCTGCGACGAATTGTAAGCGGGATTGGGCATCGTGCCGTAGTTGGTGTCCGGCGAGTCGGCATAGGAGACGGTGTCGGTGCCAAAGCCCAGGGCGGCGGTATTGACCGCGCCGAAGGTGACGGCGATGGTGTTGGCCGACGAGGTGCCAACCAGGAAATCCACCGGGCCGAACGGGTTCTGTTCGTAAGAGGCGGCGTTGAAGGTCCCCGTGTCGCCGGTGGGCAGGCCGTAGGCGCCCGAGGTGTATTCCTGAAGAATCGCCTGCTGCTGGGCGGTCAGCGGCCCCTGGGCGTCGCGATACTGCTGAGCCAGGTAGAAATTGGCCAGCACGCTGCTGGTGTTGAAGGGGAACGGTCCGGCCGTGGCCGTGGTGCCGGCCAGCAGCAGTGCCTGCCCGGCATATTGGGTGGAGCCGGCGATCGAATTGATCTGCTGGGCCAGCAGCTGATACTCGGTATCCAGGTCCTGGCTGCGTTGTGCGTCGGTGACCTGGGCCGAAGCGGATTCGGCCGCCAGGGCGAACATTCTCGACAATACCCGGCTGATTTGCGCCAGTCCGGCGTCCGCAGTCTGGAGAAGGGCCTGGCCTTGTTGCAGGTTGGAAAGGTCTTGCCGCAGAATTGTGCCGCCCGCCGCCAGCTGCGTGCCGATGGCCAGCCCGGCAGGATCGTCCGACGCATTGACGATGCGCGACCCGCTGGCCAATCTCGATGTCGACTGCGCTTCGTCCGCCGTATTGTTATTCAGATAATACAGCGAAGCGGCTGCAGCATAGTTGCTTGAAATGACCGGCAATTCGGCCCTCTTCCGAGTCCCTGGCGGCGCAAACTCCTGGTGATGCTAACCCTGATTATTGGCGGACGCAAAGTATATGCCGCCGTGTTCGCCCTCCGGGCTACCGTCTCGCATCACCCCGATGCTCGACATACCATTGATAGGCCTGGCGGAAGCCTTCCTCGAGTTCGGTCGGCGCCCGCCAGCCGAGATCGGCCAGGCGGTCGACCCGCATGACCTTGCGCGGCATGCCGTCCGGCTTGGTCCGGTCGAGCACGATGGACCCCTCGTAGCCGACGATGCGGGACAGCAGTTCGGCCAGTTCGCGGATGGAGATTTCCTTGCCGGTCCCCACGTTCATGTGCGGCTCGTCGGAGTAATGCTTCATCAGGAATACCAAGGCGTCGGCCAGATCATCGACATAAAGGAATTCCCGCTGCGGCGTGCCGGTGCCCCACAGTTCGATGGTCGGTCGTCCGTCGACCTTGGCCTGGTGGACCTTGGCGATCATCGCCGCGGCGACATGCCCCTGCATCAGGTCGAAGTTGTCGCCCGGCCCATAGAGATTGGTCGGCATGGCCGAGATGAAGTCGCAGCCGTACTGGCGGCGATAGGCCTCGCACAGCTTGATGCCGGCGATCTTGGCGACGGCGTACCACTCGTTGGTCGGCTCCAGCGGTCCGGTGAGCAGCGCTTCCTCGGCGATCGGCTGCGGCGCATGGCGCGGATAGATGCAAGACGAGCCGAGGAACAACAGCTTCTTCACTCCGGCGCGATAGCTGGCGTGGATGACGTTGAACTCGATCATCATGTTGTCATAGATGAACTCGGCCGGCCGGGTCGAATTGGCATGGATGCCGCCGACCGTTCCGGCGGCGACGAACACCGCGTCCGGGCGATTGGCGTCGAGCCAGGCCTCGACCTCGGCCTGGCGGCGCAGATCCACGTCGGAGCGTCCGACCGTCAGGATCCGGCAATCTTCGCGGGCCAGCCGGCGCACGATCGCCGAACCGGCCATCCCACGGTGGCCGGCAACCCAAACCGTTTTTCCGGCAAGAGAGAATTCATCAGGCATCGGTTCGCCTCCCCCTTGAATAAAATTCAACCCGGCTTGCGCGCCGAAACATTGACACTGATCGGTGTGCCGCGGAACTGCATCTCGCTGGCGTCGTTGAAGCAGCCCAGGCGCGGCACGCGCTGGATATCGACAAACCCGGCCTGATCAAGGAAGGCTTGCAGGAAACCGTAATTGAGGCCGGTATGATTGACATCGGCCTCGCTCATCCTTCCTCCGAACATCATTCGCATCAGGATGAATTTTTCGGCAAATCCGCTGTCCGGGGCAACGAACATCCGGCACAGCGCATCGAGGTCCGGGACGCTGGCGAGCAGCAGGCCCCCAGGCGCCAACACCCGGAAGATGTCGCCAAGCGTGGCCGACAGCGCACCGTTGTAGCCCAGATGCTGCAACAGATGGCAGGTGTACACGACGGCGCAGCTGCCATCGGCGATCGATGCCAGATCGGTGCCGTCGCCGACCGCGGTCCATGCGGAATGCGGCTCCGTCGCCCCGATATGAAGGCGAATGCCCTCGGGCGCCGTCCAGCCGTTGGGTAGCGGAGAAGCAGGGACCGGCGCTTCGTTGCACCATTTCTGCCACATCTGTCGATAGGCCGCTTCGATCCGCCGGGCGAATCCAGGTGCGTCGCACAGCGGCGACGCCGCCATGCGCGAGCGCAGCGAGCGGCGCAGATCGTCGCGGCGGATGCGGTCTTCGGCCAACTCGGCGGCGATCGTAATGTAGTCGTCGACGGTCTCGGCGATCAGGTCTTGCAGGCCGACGCGGGTCAGCAGGCTGGCGCCGACGCGGCCGGAATGCCGATCGCCGCGCAAGCTCACCACCGGAACGCCCATCCACAGGGCTTCGCAGGTGGTGGTGGTGCCGTTGTAGGGGAAGGGGTCGAGGGCGACGTCGACCTGGTTGTACAGGGACAGGTGATGCCCCGTTTCGGCGACGAAGCCCTGGAGGGTGATGCGTTCGGCCGCGATGCCCCGGGCGGCGAAGCGTTCGTGGAACAGGGCCCGGATGGTCGGATCCGAGAAGGAAATCCCCTTGAGCAGCAGGCGCGAATTCGGCAGGCGGGTCAGCAGCGATGCCCAGGCGTCGAGGGTGGATGGCGACAGCTTGGCCGGGTTGTTGAATGAGCCGAAGGTGATCGATCCATCGGTCGAGGCGGCCGCCATCGGTTCCGGCGCGTCGCTCGGCGGGCCGTAGCAAAGAAATCCGTCGGGCAGGCGGAACAGGGTCTCGCTGGCTTGGCCGTCGGCCTCCCCTTCGGGGTCGGTGATGGCGTCCACCAGCCGGTAGTCCACCGTCTGCAGGCCGGTGGTGCCCGGATAGCCGAGCCAGGTAAGCTGGATCGGAGCGGGCTTCAGGGCCAACACCGGCAGGCGGTTGTTGTCGGTGTGGCCGGCCAGGTCAACCAGAATGTCGATACCGTCCCGCCGGATCTGCTCGGCGACCGCTTCGTCGGGTGCGCCCACCGTGTTGCGCCAATGATCCGCCAGGTCGTGGAACCGCATGGTCATCGCATCGGCGTTCTTCACTTCCGCGTAGCAGAAGATTTCCACCGCCTGGCGATCGTGGGCGCCGAACAGCGGTTCGAGGAACCAGGCGACCGAATGCTTGCGGAAGTCCGGCGAGAAATAGCCGATGCGCAGGCGCCGGCCGGGATTCCGGTGGTTGGCAAACCCACTCGTCGCCGCTGGGCGCCAGTAGCGCTCGCCAAATCGCTTGGCCGCGGCCAGCAGGTAGTCCGAGGAATACGCCGTCGCGTATTGCAGTCCCAACAGCAGGTTGGTGTGGGCCGGTGCGTAATCCGGAGTGATCGCAAGGGCCTTCTCGTAAGCCGCCACCGCTTCATTCACATCGCCGAAGTCGGTGAGCAGGTTGCCGAGATTGGAATAGGCCTCGGGATAGTCCCGCCTCAGTTCCAACGCCCTGTGGTAAGCCTCGGCCGCCTCGCTGCGCCGCCCGACCTCACGCAGCACCACCCCCATATTGTTGCAGGGCTCGGCGTAGTCGGTGCGCAGATAGGTCGCCCTGCGGAAGCAGGCGATGGCCTCGTCCGGCTGCAATTGGTCCCGCAGGGCGTTGCCGAGGTTGAGGTAGGCTTCAGCGAAATCAGGCTTCAGCGCGATACCGCGGCGATAGCATTCGATCGCCTCGCCGGCTCGCGCCGTGTCGCGCAAGGCGTTGCCCAGGTTTACATGGGCTTCCACCAGATCGGGGCGCAACGCCAGGGCCTGGCGCAGGGCGGCAACAGATTCGTGGGGACGGCCCAGGGCCTTCAGAATGCTGCCCA
The DNA here is from genome assembly GCA_021781575.1 of Pseudomonadota bacterium. GTDB lineage: Bacteria > Pseudomonadota > Alphaproteobacteria > Rhodospirillales > Magnetospirillaceae > DUZF01. The sequence goes on along the minus strand of JAJXWP010000040.1, from coordinate 4,662 downwards.
GGTTGTAGTGGGCCTCGACCAGGTTGGGGTTGAGTTCCAACGCCTTGCGATGATGAAAGGCGGCCTCGTCCAGCCTTCCGGCGTCGCCGCGAACATTGCCGAGATTGGTATGCGCCTGGGCGAACCCCGGATCGATCTCGAGGGCTTTGCGGTAGCATTCCGCCGCCTCGTCGAGCCGACCCAACTCCCGCAGCGCGTTGCCCAGATTGGAATAATATAGCGGGAAGCGATCGTTGATCCGGATTGCCTTGCCGATCAGCTCGACGGCAAGCTCCGGCTGCCCTTTCTGGTGGGCGATGGCTCCCAGCAGATGCAGGCTGTCGCATTGCTCGGCATCGATCGCCAGAATCGTCCGGTAGATGGCTTCAGCTTCATCCAGTCGGCCGGCTTGATGAAGCTCTACGGCCTCGGGAAAAAGCTGCCGGAGATCTGGGGGGGGGACTTCTTCGGCAACTGCGTGCGGCACTTTGGCGGCTCGGCGCGGCTTGCGGCTCATCTCTCCCCTTGCTCCTTGCATGGCCTATGCGACAGCGGCAATCCTATAAGTGTCCAGAAATCTTCGGGCGCAGCAACATTTGCAGCCAAGAATAGGATCCCCCTTTCTTTAACTGACATTATGGTAAATAACTGGTTAATAATAGGTTTGTAAGATGATGAGAACTTGCGGCAGGCACTGCAGTTTTCCTGGGGGCGTTGCGTGAAAGATTTCGGGCGTTCGCCGAGAACGTCATGGCGGGACGCGGGGCCTGGTCGTCTGAACGTTTCGGCCTTACGCCGGGAAAGCCGTCTTCACTAATCGATCCACTACGCTGTCCCAGGTGAACGACCGGCCGGCATGGGCCGGACCGGCCCCGACGGCAGAGCGTCGCCATGCCTCGTCGTCCATGACCTCAAGCATCAGATGAATGAGATGGTCTAGATCGGCGTCTAGGTAGTTTCCAGTTCCATCTTGTGTTTCAATGTGTTTCAGTTTGGCATTGACCTTTCGGGCAAAGTCTTCGGCGACAAAATCGTCGGTCGAACCACCGCCGGTGCAGATCACCGGCAGGCCACAGGCTGTGGCTTCCAGGACGGGCATATTGAACCCTTCTGCCCGGTAGGGACTGACATAGGCGTCCGAGGCTTGATACAGCGAAACCATGGAGCTCATCGATAACGGCTGCCCGTGATAGATCGCTTTTTCCCGCACGATTTCCACCTCCCGATGCGACAGGCTGTTGAGCGCATCGTTCAGCATTCGGCTTGACGCATAAAGGCTGTCCGCTCCCTTGATCAGAAGGCGAGCATCCTTCCGCTCCTGGGCGACTGTCGAAAACGCCTTGAGAACGAGCTCGATGTTCTTGTTCCAGGTTAACGATCCAGCGTTGGCAAAAAACACAAAGCCCGACAAGCCTAAGTTTCGGCGCAGGGTTTGGCGGCCCTCACCGGCCGGCGTGAACAGAGTGGTGTCGACGCCGTGGGGGATGGTGACGATCTGTCGGTCCGGCACACCAGCGGAGCGAAAACCCGTTGCCGACCAGTTCGACGGCGTGATGACCGTGACGTCCGGTCGCCGGACCAGGTCGGAAAGGCGCTCGATACCGACGAAATGATCGGGCGGGACGATCTGGAATTCGGAAGTGCCGAAGACTAGGCTGCGGTCGCAATGTGACCGGCGAAAGTTGTAGGGAAAGGCTACCCGCAGGGTCGCGTCGGGCTGCTCGTCGGCGGCCAAGGGGGCGAGTTGCTTCAGGATCCTCATATCACTTTCGCTGAACAATCCCTCGAGCGGCGCCCAAGACCCGTGAGCGAACGGCACGTCAGTGAAGCGCAGTTCCACATCGCCGCGATGGTGCAGATAGAGCAACTGCCACTGATTGAAGATGGCATAGGAGTGACAGATAAATCGCCAACCTTCAATCGACAGTATTTTTCTGGCCAAAGATGTCTCCTAGGACTTCGTTGCGATGACCACCATTCAGAGGCCATTCATTGACGATGGCATAAAATTGATGGATAAACGAGTGGAGTTTGCCCTCAGCGTCGCCAGGACCGTGACCTAGCCAAGTTGGCATATATTGAGTCATTAGTTAAAAAATAGTTAATGCAGGCGTCTTTCTGACGCGTAATGCTTGTGATTGTGATGGTATCGGCCTATTTTCGCGAATAACTTTGGTAAGAGGATCGGATGCCACAAGATGTCGTCGCGCTGGCATTACGTAGTTACTGTGCAGGAAGCGTTGATGAGGCTGAAAGGCTTTGCCGGGAATCACTCGACGGCAGTGACGTCGTCAGCGGGACTGTCCTCCGTACCTTACTGGGTGGCATCGCCCTGGATCGCGGCGACGTTTCGGCGGCGCTATCGTGCCTGTCGGCCGTGGTCCAGCGGACGCAGTTCTCTTCAGATGCCTACCACAACTATGGCGTCGCCCTGATGCGGGCGGGACGTCGCGAAGAGGCTGAGGCCTGCTTCCACCAAGCGATCGTCCTCGCCCCCGCTTCGCCGTGGCGCTTGCATCGGCCGCTTTGGCGGGACCTGGGTGACGGCACTCTGTTGTTCGATCTCGGCTTCACCGTCGACCTTCTGGTCATGGAGAGCGCCGTGCTGCGTTTGCCGACCGCCCCGATCCCTTGAGAAATTGTGTGCTGGGGAACTGCACCATGTCCCATGCCATCGCCCTGGTCCATTTGGGTGAAGAACTGCCCCCCCATCTTCCCGATACGCTTTACCAGATTAGGCTCTTCAACGAATGCCCTGTATTTATGTTGGCAGAACGGGCGGCACTTGCGGCGTCTCCGCTGGATGATGCCTTGGGGGTCGAAGCGATCGCCGTCGAGGAATTGCCAATCTCTCCGGCCCACACGGCATTCCGGCAAAGTGCTCAGGTCGATAAAGGGTTTCGGTTCGGCTTCTGGACTTACGTCATCGAGCGGTTTTTCTATCTCAGCTCATTCGCTTCGCAATACGAGGTCGAGAACCTTTTCCATCTGGAAACGGACGTTCTTCTTTATGTCGACCTGTCCGAGCTGCTGGCGGTCTTTCGGCAACATTACGAAGGAATGGCAGTCCCATTCAGCGGAGACCTTATTGCGATTGCCGGCTTCATGTATTTCAAGGACCAACAAATACTTGAGAAGCTTTCATTTTTCCTGGCGAACGTATTCGTGAACAATCCTGGGCTTCAAGCCAATGACATGCAGCTGCTCGGCCTGCTGCGACAGAATTTCGGGCCCGTCATCCTCGATTCGTTGCCCGTGGTGCCGGCCGATGATCCCGGCCCCCTCTGCAGCCTGTGGACCGGTCCTTCCGCCAATCCTGAGCTCTACACCAGGCATTTCGATCAATTCCGGGGTGTTTTCGACGCCGCCGCCCTGGGGCAGTTCCTGGACGGGATCGATCCACGGAACAACGCCGGCCGGCAGACAATGGGTTTCCTCAACGAGCAGGCCTGCTATTGGGCGCACCGATATCGATACATGCTGGTGACCGATGGCAAAGGCCGGCGTGTCCCGCATCTGCTCACCAAGACGAACCGCTGGCCGATCTTCAACCTGCACCTTCATTCGAAGAATCTGGCCGGATTTCTATCACGCCCGCGCCCCCGTCCCGCAGCCCGACGGCTGGCTGGCCGCCGGCCGCCGGGCCTGACCGCCATCGACGAACCCGAGGTGATCTCGTCCGAGCGGCTGCAGGCGCTGGCGGACATTTCGGTGATCGACGATGGCACTCGCGCCTTTCACACCGGGCTTCACCAATCTCACCAGGTTCCTCTGTGCCATCTTCCCGGCACGCGGAATCACCTGATCGTCGACGGCCCTGGGCGAATCCGGGATCTGCAGAAAGCCAGCGTTATTTTTGTCTATACCCATCTGCTTGACAGTTTCATCAATCATGTCTTGCCGCACCTGTCGCAACGGTTCGTCCTCATCACCCACAGCAGCGACGACGCAATCGGTGAGAGGCACCGGCCGTTCCTCGACGATGTCCGGCTGCTTCACTGGTTCGCCCAAAATGTAACCATCCGCCATCCCAAGCTTACTCCCTTGCCGATAGGGCAGGCCAACCGACAATGGCCGCATGGCGATACCCGAGTCCTGATCGAGGTAGCGTCGGAAAACCGCCCCAAGACTCGCGACCTCTATCTGAACCTGGACACCCGGACGAACCCGGGTCATCGCAAGCCCATATTCGATCTGTTTGCCGACAAACCCTTCGTCACCCGCGGCACCCCGCTTCCCTACCGCGACTACCTGCGGGAATTGGCGGAGCACCGGTTTTGCGTCTCTCCCCACGGCAACGGCATCGATACCCATCGCACCTGGGAAGCGCTTTACCTCGGCGTCATCCCCATCGTGCCCGCAGGACCGTGGATGGAGGGGTTCGAAGACCTTCCAATACTGCCGGTGTCGCGGTGGGACCGGATCACACCGGAATTCCTAGCCCGGGAGGAACAGCGGATCCGCTGGGAACACTGTTCACAGGAAAAATTGACGGTGAGCTATTGGCGCGAGCGGATTCGTTGCATCGTCGAGCCACTGGGCCGGGGTCCGGTTGGCGTTTGATAGCGGGGCTCAGGAAGAGTAGGCCAGCAGCAGCTGGTATTCCCAGTCGAGGATCGTGAACCGGTGATCGCTGCGGATCGCCTCGACGACCAGTTCACCCTTGCCGGGAAGCCGGCCGGT
>JAJXWP010000039.1 GCA_021781575.1 Pseudomonadota bacterium | reverse complement strand
TCACATCACCGGGGCCTATATTTACGAGCTTCTCGATCAGCCGTCGCTGGGCAGCAACAATCCGGAATCCTACTACGGCATCGCCTCCGCCACCGGCGCGCCGAATGCCGCCGGCCAAGCCGTCCAGGCCTACCTCGCGGCCCATCCCTCGGCGCCGGCCTTTCCGGCCGCCGCCCCGGCCCCGACACCGGCCCCGGCCCCGACACCGGCCCCGACACCGACACCGGCTCCGGCTCCGGCTCCGGCGCCAAGCGGCTCTACCAGTACCAGCTCAGGCAGCGTGTTTCACGTCACCGACCTCTCGCAGTTGACGAATGAAATTCATCACCTGGCATCCTTGTTCGGCCAATGGGCCTGACAAACCTGCGGCCCGCGGCAGGAGCGCATGCTCCTGCCGCACCCTCATTTTATCGGAGGTCGTCCGCTCTTCCGGATAGTGACGATCGACTTCCCGCACCGACATCCCCATAACAGAATTAGCCACACATCAATATAGATGACATATGTATGTATACGTAAATATATCACATCCTACATCAAATCAAACAAAATACCGCTACCTGTATATTTGACGAAACGCCATTCATAATCTATAATTAACAAATATTATTGACAAAGAAGCGCCGCCCAGCCGCGAGGGCTCGCGAGGCGCGAAGAGTGAAGCCTTCGCCTCGCACGCCAATCAGCGCAGCATCTTGGTCTCGCCGTTCAAGTTAATTGACCGGACAGGGCAAGCGCGCCCAATAGGGAGCATTCAGGTCACATGACGATGCAAATCCGTGACGAGACGCTGATGCCGCTGGCGATTTGCCGACATGCGCTGAACGAAGAATTCGCCAACTTCGATCTGCGCATCCCCGACGCACCTCACGATCCGCAAGGCTGGTTTGAGGTCCTGAGCGAAATCGTCATCGGCCGGCCGCGCAGCGGAGTTCGGCTGGCACGAATCAAGAAGGCGGCGGAAGCAGCCGACCCCACCTTGCCGGCCGAGACGATCGAACGCTATGCTCTCCTGCAGACATTCCTGATCACCTTGCCACGTCTTTCGACCATGCCGATCGCCGACAGCGCTCGAAGCTTGTTTCACACCCTTTGCACCGAGATCGCTACAGGCCAACGCCGGTGGACGGCCCACTTCGACGAGTTATCCGAGGCCTATGCCGAACTGGTGATGATGGCGACGTTGCGCTACTTCTTCGCCGGCGAGCTGTCATTCGAGATCGGCAAGGTTGCGCGCGCATGGCTTGCCAAGACCCATCCGCTGGACCTGCCCCAATTGGTCACCGAACTGATCGACAAATACGAAGGATTCGGCCCCTTTATCCGGCCGCATATTTGCCGTTGGCGTCAAAATAGTTTCTGCCTTCAGAGGGCTGAGTACGAGCGGTCACTGTGGGTCATTGCCAAGACAGTTGAAATGCAGCCGGAAATAAAAGGGTTGCTGACCGATTCCTGGCTGTACTCGACAGAAGTAGGGGAAACATCTCCTCACTTGGCCTGGCTTCGTGAATTTTATGCAAGGCGCGGTGCATTCATTATCGAGATGGAACCCGCCGACCCAAATGCCGGCTTTCTCGTCGGCAGCAACAGGCGCCGCCGCCTTTATGCCGAGAAGAAGTTCCACCCGCGCCAGACGATCATTCTCTGGAGCCGTACCGAAATGCTGAAATGGGCGACTGCCCACCCGGAACTCGGCGAGCCGACCCGCGAACGGAACCCGGCAAGCCGGTCTCCTCTTCCGGCGCGAGACCTTGTGGACGACGCGCCACGGCACCAGCCCGCCGCCACGAAGATCCGCCGCCACAAATTCCGGAGCGGGCAACTCACGCTGGTCCGGGCGACCCGCTTTCTGGACGGCCAGCCCAGGCTCTACCTCCTGTCCGTGCTGATTGCGCCGGCGGCAGTTGCGGCGACCGCAGCGGCGATAGCGCTTGGCATATGGGCGGCCCCGCCGGTATTTGCCCTGGCGCTCGTCTTCATGTGGCTGTTCCAATATTTCTTTCTGCAATAGGCCTATTGAAGGCGCCGCACAAACCGGAACGTGACTCCGTAGCGAAAAACATCCCCCAAGGCCTGCGTGACCGTGACCAATGCGACAGCCTGAATCGGCGATAACCCCGCCCTCACGCAATACACATACACCCCGATCATCACAACCACGCGTATCACGCTCCAGATGGCGTATATTCTTTGCTTGCCGATTATCGTCAGCGTATGAAAAACGCTATGCACAACAGTTGCGGGAAAATACCCCAACGCGATTATTTGCATATATGTCACGGTAGCAGCCCACTTTTCCCCGAAAAGAGGGACGACAATAAATTTAGACAAGAGCACGATCGTCACCAGCCAGCCGCCCGATACGACCATCTGGCTAATGCTCGCCTTCAAGAACCGATGAAGGATAGCAGCGCGGTCCGCGTGAAAAAGCGCGCCAATTTCTCCCACATAGACCTGGAGAATCGACGTGCTTACCAGCATTAGCGGTCGACCGATGACCCTATCCGCGAGAAACAGATAACCGCCGACATCCGGGCCGTAAATTGCTGTTAGCACAATAATGCTTGAGAACTGGCCACCAGCCAAATCGACAATTTCTGACCAGCTGGAGTATTGGGCAAAATTACGGAATTTTGCAGCAGCACTCCGGATGCTTCCCAGCGTGATCCCGGCAAGGGTGCTCTGGCCGGTCGCCAAGAGCGACCGTATCACCAGGACAGGTCCGACGCCCACCCCCAGCAAGAAGCCGGCCAACACCCCATAATGGTGCACCCCCATGACACCGAGGGCGATCGTCACCGTGGCTGTGATGACGGCCTGCGCCACTCTCGATCTGGCGATTTCCTCGTAGCCCCCGATGCGCGTCGCCTCATACACCGAAATCGCGTAGATGGCGTTGCCGAACAAGGATAGGGCCAGCGACCACCAGTAGGGTGCCAGCGGGCCTAGATGACGCGCCCATGCGACAGGAAGAGAGAGCGCCAAGGCGGCCAGGCCGATCGACATCAATGTCGCAGTGGAGGCCGCCAGGCTGGCGACCGCGGCAGCCTCTTCGCGTGACGTGGCCAGCGCCAATCCCATTTCAAACCTGAGGGTGACCAGCGGCGCCAGAATCGTTGTCGCCGACATGAGAGATGCGAGCAGACCAAGGTCGCCCGGCGTATAGAGGCGTGTCAGGATCGGCGAAGCGGCAATGGTCACCACCTGCGCCAGGGAGCCGCCGAGGAACAACCGCCTGACGTTCTCGTCCACGCACCTGCTTGCTAAGCGCCAAAGCCATGACTGCCGCCGCTCCGACATCCGGTTCTCCAGAAAAGTGAAGAGCTCGATCCGCTCCCTACAGCCGAGGGCCCTGGCCGCGAGACGCTGACATGCGGCACCGCCGCCATCCGCCAAATTATAGCCACAACTCAACAAGTTGGCGGTCCGCCTTACCGCGCGCTAGAGAGTCAAGCGCCGGTGGCGGACCACTTGCAGAAATGGGAATCACAAAGAGATGAAAATCTCCCAGCATTAGCCGCACAATATAACGCAGAATTCATTATATTAATTTTAACATTACGGCATATTGACAATCTAGATACACACAGATGGATGCATCATTGCGAATGATGACGTATATTCGTATTAAATATAATGATATTTGCAAACTTAATACTTGATATGCCAGGTATGTTCTTTGCCAGAAGGCAAACGACATATATACACTGACAATTCCAATACTTATTTGACAACTCAAAAGTATAATTAGTTACCACCTAGATATAATTGAGACAAATATACCGCCTTGATATTTTGCACCTCGCCTCGCCCGGCACGGCTCGGCATTCATCGGAGGATCGCCTCTATGGCTCCGGGTCCGCAACGCACGCTCCACATTCTGCTGGTGAGCAGCCTCTACCCGCCCCTTGTCGTGGGCGGCGCTGAACTGGTCGCCAGCTATTTGGCCGAGGAATTGGCGGCGCGTGGCCACCGGGTCACCGTCCTCTCCAGTTGCGCACCGGGAGACGAAGGCCCGATCGAACGGGTGAACGGAGTCGACGTGCTGCGCTTCTTCCCACGCAATTTCTATTGGGGCTTCGAACCGGGAAAAAGAGCGTTGCCGCTGCGCGCCCTGTGGCATCTTAGGGATTCGTGGAACGGGGCGGTCGCGCGGCGCGTCCGCCGGATCATCGATGACGCACCGCCCGATGTGATGCACAGCCATGCAACAAGCGGCTTTTCTCCCGCCATCTGGGCAACGGCCAAGCGTGCCCAGGTGCCCACGGTGCATACCGCACACGACTATCACTTGGCCTGTCCGAGAACGACGCTGCTTACCCGGCGCGGCGCCGTGTGCACGGCACCGAATGTTGGCTGCCGAGCCTTTCGGGCATGGCATTTGTCGACGACTCGCCATATCGACGTGTTCTGCAGTCCATCGCGCTTTCTACTCGACTATTTCACCCAGCGCGGTCTCAAGGCCGGACGGGCATGCGTGGTGAACAACGGTATTCCGCTTCCGGACACCGGCCTCGCGACGCCCGGGCACGCGGACCACACCGTGGAACTGCTCTTCGTCGCCCGGCTCACCCCCGAAAAGGGAACACTGGTGGTGCTCGATGCGATGCGCCGGCTCCCTCCGGATTTTCCGGTCCGCCTGACGGTACTGGGCAAAGGACCGCTGGAAGAAGCCGTACGGGCCGCGGCCGAGACCGATCGCCGCATTACTTTCCGCGGCTACTTGCGCGGCGAGGAAAAGCGGCAGGCCTTCGCCGCGGCCGACCTGCTGCTGGTCGCCTCGCTCTGGCACGAGACCGCGGGGCTGGTCCTCATCGAGGCCGCCTCCCACGGCCTCGGGGTGATCGCCTCCCGAATGGGCGGAATTCCCGAGTTTCTCGTCGATGGGCAGACCGGCCTGCTGGTCGCCCCGGGCGATGCCGATGCCTTGGCTGCCGCCATCCTTCACCTGGCCGGCGACCCGGCCCTGCTGACGGCCATCCGCCGTAATGCGCCATCTTTCGCTCGGCAATTCAGCGTGCGCCGCATGACCGACGAATATCTCGACATCTACCGTTCCCTCACCCCTCACTGACGATATCGGTCGATGACAGACCCCCTGTCAGCCGAGAAGCCTCGGCAATATTGCTCGGGTGGCGCGGCCCGGTCCAGACACCCCTGCGCCAGCCACGTTGATCGACAGGATCGGGAGGTGATCATCAACGGTCGCTTCCTTACCCAGCGCACCACCGGCGTTCAGCGCTTCGCCCGCCAACTTGTCCTCGCGCTGGACGTCGAACTGCAGCTTTCTGATTGCAGGGCGGCCGGCCTGTCCTTCACCCTCCTGGCGCCACGGGGGACCGAACCACCTGCCGGGTTGAGCCGCATCCGCTTCCGAACGGTAGGCAGCCGACGAGGACATTCCTGGGAGCAATGGGACCTCTACCGCACCAGCCGCCGCGCCACCCTCGTCAACCTGGCGAATAGCGGCCCGTTGCTGCATCCACGGCAAGTCACCGTCATTCACGATGCCGCGGTCTACCGGGCTCCGTCGAACTACTCCCTTGCCTATGGGATACTGCACCGCACACTCGGTCGGCTGCTGGCCCGGCGATCCCGTATCGCGACGGTCTCCGAATTTTCCAATAGCGAACTGAGTGCGGTGCTCCGCTTGCGCAAGCAAGACATCCTCATCATCCCCAACAGCCACGATCATATCCTCGAGATCAAGCCGGATGATGGCGCCCTCGACCGCTTGATGGTCGGCGACCGGCCATATTTCCTCTTTGTCGGGTCGCTGACACCGAACAAGAATCTCGGCCGCGCGATCCAGGCCTTTTCACTTCTGGGCCGGAGCGATGCGGCATTGGTCCTCATCGGGGCGACGGAGCAAGCGGTATTTCGTGACAAGGCGGCCGAAGCGCCGGCCAACGTCATCATGCCGGGGCGATTGAACGACGCGGAAATCGTTGCGCTTTACCGGCACGCGGTCGCCCTGGTGTTTCCGAGCCTCTATGAGGGCTTCGGTATTCCGCCACTGGAGGCCATGGCCCTCGGCTGCCCGGTGGTCGCCTCGTCCATCCCACCGGTCCGCGAGGTATGCGGCGAAGCCGCCCTCTATTTCGACCCGCTGGATCCCTGGGATATCGCCCGGGGAATGAAGCGCGTTCTCACCGATCAGACATTGCGAGCGGAGATGGTGGACAAAGGCCGCGAGCGCTCCGCAACGTTCGCCTGGTCCAACAGCGCGCGCCGCCTCCTGGATTGGCTGATGGACCGACACCCTGCCTGACCGGCATCCTCTCCACATCGTCGGCCTGCGCTCAACCGGCGCATTTGTCGTGGGTTCGGCGCTTGTTCGGCAAGAGCGCGGGAAGGAGCGGCGGCCCCCAAGCAGCCTTAGCGAACAAACCCGGCGGGAGCCTGTTGATTGGACAACGGCTTCTGGAGGTGGCCCATGGGCGGACGATCGCCGGGAGGGCTTTACACGGCCTCCAGGCTTGAGGTGCCGCCTGACAACCCGCCGGCGGCGCCACGCAGCAGTTCGCGGAGACAGGCGAGCACGTCGGTCACCGCGATGCACCCCATGATCTCTGGCGCATCGGGCGGATATTCGAAACCCAGATCCAGGTAAGCCCCGCCGTCCTCCGCTCCCGGCCCAAGCACTTTCGACCGCGCGCCGAGAGGGCCCCAGCGGAGCGGATTGGTCGGGCCGTGCAATGCAACCAGCGGACAATCCAGAACCGCGGCCAGATGCATGATGCCCGTGTTGACCGAGACGACGGCCTCGGCCTTGGCCAGTACCGCCGCCATCGCGCCGAGCGTCGTACGCCCCGCCAAGACGACGACCGCCGGGCCACCGACAGCCTGGGCCAGGGCCAGGGAACGGCTGCGATCATGAGGTGCGCCCGAGAGGGCGATCTGATACCCATCACGGATTAGCGCCTGCGCCAATTCGACCCAGTGCTGATCCGGCCATTCCCGCAATTCGTGACGATACCCCGCAGCCCAAGGATGGAACACGACGTAGGGCCGCGACAATTCGGCTGGAAGCGGCTGATCGAAAAGCGCAGCCTTCAATCTCGGCGTTCCGACCGGATCAATTCCCAGGCACCGGACCACATCGCGAAGATTTTCGATTTCATGCCGGTCTTTGCGGTGCTCGCCGACCGCATCATAGGCATAGTGACGGTATTGCCCTTCCCGGCGCAGCCCCACAGTATAGCGGGCCTTGGCCAAGGCGCTCAGGATCGCACCGGTACGCGGCCAGGGACTGAAGTCGAGAACGATGTCGACCGGCCGCCGGCGAATGGCGCGGACCGCGCTATGGGGGCGGGAAATCGGGACCACCACGCTTTCGTCCAGTCCATCCAGGATTTGAATGATCCCGCGGTTCGCCTCTGATATGAAGCCGACAATCGACGCGGCGGGAAACCGCAACTTGAGATCGGCGATCACCGAACCGGCGATCAGGCTGTCGCCGATAGCACCGAACATGAACAAGCCGATACTGTCCACATTCTGCGGCAGGCCCCGTCTTGTCCGCATCAGGCCGAACAGGGCGACCAGAGGAATGCCCAACCATTTATCGAGGGCGCGCAAAGCATTATTGCCACGTTCTCTACTCCCTGACCCAGATGCGCGAAACATCCCATAAATATATTTAGCTGATGAAACTATTGCTTGAAATAATATTTGCCGAATAATCCACTGCATTTTTCCTGACTGTCCAGATACCTGTTCAGCCGACGCGGAGACCATGGCGGGACCTTTCTATGGTAGCTGCCGCATTCCATGCACAAGACAGGACAGGTAGTTAATTCACGGCAAAATCATCATAAATATGTTTGATGCCATAATATGGATATGGTACTACTGCCACATATAATAAATAAATACACCAAACATCCAATACAAACTGACATATGTAACGCAGAGTTGATTGCGAATGCCAATCGCTGCGCCACTACAATACACATGCCATCGTGACGAGACTTTTCTTTGCAGCGTATTCATAAATTCAAAGTCTATTTTGTTTAGACAGAGACTATAACGGATAGGCCCCGCTAACCGACGGCCTCGAACAATCTCCCCTTGGGCTACATCAGCCGAGACTGCAGATCAAAATCCGACTAGGCATTACCGCATATGCCGCAAATATTTATGAACACTACCATTAGATAACCACAATGAAAGACCTCATAAGGATATTTGATCAAAACACAACACGGTGCTATTAACCTCATATATCTGAGGTGTCCACAGCAGAGGCTGGAGAAGTGCATGGAAATGGCCAATATATATACGGCATTGACCGACATATTTCATGACGTCTTCGGTGACGACACAATCGTCGTCTCTCCAGATCTGACTGCGGATGACGTCGTTGAATGGGACAGCCTCAGTCATATTCGCTTGGTGCTGTCCGTCGAAAAGCGCTTCGGCGTAAGGTTTTCCGCCTCCGAGACGGGAAAGCTCAAGAATGTCGGCGAGCTGGCCGGCTTGATCCAAACGAAGCTATAGCCGGCCGTTCGATCCCGCTGTCATCCATGGCTCCAGGAGCAGCCGTGAATCTTTTCGGCCTGAGTTTCCATCATTTCGGCTTGGCCGTACACGGACCGGAGGCGGCATTCCGCTATCTCGCGGCCCTCGGCTACGGTGCCGGGCAGCAATTGTACGACCCGCTGCAGCAGGTCAATCTCGCGATGCGGCACCACGCGAACCTGCCTGATGTGGAGGTGATCTGGCCGGGAGACGATCCGTCCCCCATCGATAACCTGATCCGCCGCGGCGACGGCAGGATCTACCACCTTTGTTACGGCACCAAAGATCCGGCCGGCCTGGCAGCCGGTCTGAAGGCGGCGGGAATTGACTTGCTGCTGGTCCGCGAGCCGCGCCCCGCCGCATTGTTTGGCGGACGTGCCGTGTCGTTCCACCACATCCCCGGATTCGGCCTCATCGAGCTGCTCGACGAGGGCAACGCAAATTGACACCAAGACAGGACCGGAACCCATGAGCGAAAATCTCTATCGCGACCTCGCATGGCTTCCCAGGATGCCGCCCGACTTCGACGCGCGATGCCGCTCCGCGGCCGAAGCCGGTGAAGCTTTGGGGCAGCGGGTCCATTCGCTGGCGTCCTATGCTCTGGACGAGAACGCCCTGGCTCGTTTGGCCAAGGTGATCGGCGGTGCCGGCGCTCGCGGCGCGTCGCTCGCGCCGCTGGTCCCATTTCGCCTGGGCATCGTCAGCAATGCCACGACACATTTCCTCGTGCCGGCACTGATAGCCACCGCGGCACGCCATGGCATGGCCCTCGACTGCGCTGAGGCCGATTTCGATCAACCCGTGCAGCAAGCCCTGGCTGCCGATTCCGCCATCAATAGCTTCCAACCTGCCGCCACTCTGGTCGCCCTCGATTATCGGGGGCTGCCGTTGCGGCCATCGCCAGGCGACTCTGACGCCGCGTCGGCAACCGTCGCCGCATGTCTGCGCCACCTCGATACCATACGTGAGGGGATCCATCGGCACAGTGACGCCATCTGCGTGATGCAGACCATACCTCGTCCGCCTGAAGCGATTTTCGGCGATCTCGATTTCGCCCTTGCCGGCACCATGCGCAGCCTGATCGAGGCGATCAACCGCGGGTTGGCCGAGCGGCTTGTGGGCAGTTCCGACATTCTGTTCGACGTCGCCGGCCTGGCGGAGACGGTGGGGTTGGCCCAGTGGCACGATCCGAAGCTGTGGAACCTGGCGAAGGTCCCGTTCTCCAACACGTTTCTCCCGCTCTACGCAGAGCACGCTTGCCGGCTTCTGGCGGCGATGCGGGGCCGCAGTCGCCGCTGCCTGGTCCTCGACCTCGACAACACCTTATGGGGGGGCGTCATTGGCGACGATGGCCTGGATGGCATCGTTATCGGCCAGGGGGATGCCACCGGCGAGGCTCATCTCGAGCTTCAGCGCACCGCGCTGGCGCTGCGCGACCGCGGGATCGTCCTGGCGATTTCGTCGAAGAACAACGAAGAGACGGCTCGGCTGCCGTTCCGTCAGCATCCGGAAATGCTCCTGCGAGAGGAGCACATTGCCGTATTCCAAGCCAACTGGGACGACAAGGCGTCGAATATCCGGGCGATAGCCAAAGAACTGTCGCTGGGTATCGATTCATTGGCGTTCACCGACGACAACCCGGTGGAGCGTGATCTGGTCCGCCGCTTCCTGCCCGAGGTGGCTGTGCCGGAACTTCCCGACGACCCCGCCCTGTTCTCCCGTACGCTGTCGGCAGCCGGCTATTTCGCCACCACCGCTTTTTCCGCCGAAGACCGCCATCGGGCCGAGTTCTACCAGACCAATGCGCGCCGGGTCGCCCTGCAGAGCCAATGCAACGACATCGATGCCTATCTGACCTCCCTCGCCATGGTGATCCATTTCCGGCCGTTCGATGACACCGGCCGGGCGCGCATCACCCAACTGATCAACAAGTCGAACCAATTCAATCTGACAACCAGGCGCTATACCGAAGCTGAAGTCCGGGCAATTCAGGCCGATCCCGGCTGTTTCACGCTGCAGGTTCGTCTGGCCGACGCCTTCGGCGACAACGGCATGATCGGTGTGATCATCTGTCGCGCAATCGAGGCCGACTGGGAGATCGACACATGGTTGATGAGCTGCCGGGTTCTCGGCCGCAAGGTTGAATTGGCTGTCCTGCAGGAAATTCTACATCACGCCCGGCGGCGGGGAATTCACCGCATTATCGGACGCTATCGGCCGACGGAGCGCAATGCCATGGTGGCCGATCATTATCTGAAGCTCGGCTTCACGGCGCTGGAACAATCGCGTGACGGAAGCAGCAGCTGGCGGCTCGATGTGGCGGCCGCTCCGGCGCACGCCACCCCAATGGAGGTCGAGCGGAGCGGCTTCGCTTCGCTCGACACCGACGAGGTGGCCGATGCGCGATGAGGCCGGCGGGCTTCGCGACCGGCTGCAGATCCCGCCTCCCGTCAGGCGGCAACCGGCATGGCTCGGCGGACTTCCCCGCCGTGACCTGTACGTCCTGCCGCTGCTGGCGCTCGCCACGCTTGTCCTGTTGGCCGGCATCAGCGAGATCGGCGCCCGCATCTACGCGCCGGCGCAGGAGCACATGTCCTGCCTGGTCACCGACCGTACCCTGGGCTTCAGCCACGGGAGGCCCCATTGCGTGGAAACGGGTAAAATTCCAGAAGGGCCGGAAGTCGTCTACTCCTACAACGCCTGCGGGTACCGCAGCACCGCCCCCTGCGGGCCGAAACCGCCGAACACTTGGCGGATCGCCCTGCTCGGCGCCTCATTCGGCGAGGGATATGTCGTTCCCTACGAACAGACCTTCGGAGCGCGCATCGAACGTCTGTTGAGCAACCGTTGCGGGCGCAAGGTCGAAGTGCAGAACCTGGCCGCTTACGGCACGAACCTGGTGGGCGTCTACCATGAAATGGGCGAGGCGCTGGCGCTCAAACCCGACCTGGTGCTGATCGCCATCATGCCCTTCGACTTGGAGGAAGGCTTACCCCCCGACCAGGTGAAGATGCGACTCCATCCCATCCCGCCCCGCGCCGAAGAAATGCACCGGTCTCCCATCCTTGCCTTTGCAAAGATGGCGAAAGCATCACGCGCTTTAACAATAGCGAGACATTTCATTTTTAGTGACAGAGATCTTTACATAAAATCGTACCTCATGTCGGGGGAAAACACAGACTTCTTGCGCTTTCCATTTTCCAAGCCCTGGCAGAGACGCCTTTCTGATTTCGACCTGCTTCTCGGCGAAATGGCGACAAAAAGCCGGGCCGCCGGTGTTCCCATGGCCCTGCTGCTGGCACCGCAACGGGCGCAGGCGGCGCTGTTGACCTCGAAGGAATTACCGCCGGGCGTCGATCCACGCGCCTTGTCCCGCCGCTTGCGGCAAATTGCCGACAGCCATGGCGTGCAGATGATCGATAGCGGCCAGTCCTTCGCCCGGCTGGCCCATCCCGAGACGCTGATCTACACGGTCGACGGACATCCCGGCGGCAAGGCTGGCCGGGTGATCGCCGATGCCGTGGTGGACGCCCTGGTCGGCCACAGCCGGACACCCTTTGCCGGGTGCAGGCTTGCCGGCCCTGCCGGTTGAACGCCCCATGCCAGTGGCATCAGCCGGATTTCTATTATTCTCGATGGCGATCGCCGCTGCCTGCGGCGCCTGCGGCCTGTCGCGCCATCGCCTGTGGCGCGACAGTGTGCTGCTTGCGGCGAATCTCGCCTACCTTGCCACCGTTTCCTCCGAGCCTGCCGCCTTTATGCCCTTCGCCACCTTCCTGGCGACCGGCTATGGCGCCATCCAACTGAGCAGCCGTCGAGCCTCGGGGACGCTGCTGGCCTTCCTGCTCATCGGCCTCACCATTGGTTTCTGCTGGCTGAAGAAGTATTGGTTTCTCGCAGGCCTGGGGTTCATTCCGTCGCCCTACGTCACCATCGGACTTTCCTATATTTTCTTTCGGGTCATGCATCTGGTCATCGATGCGCAAAGCCGCGGCAAAGCCGGCCGACCCGGCATCCTGTCCTACCTGAACTACACGCTGAACTTCACCGCGCTGGTGGCCGGCCCGATCCAGCGCTATGAAGATTTCACCAAGGTGGTGCCGCCCCTGGACCTGTGTATTGCCGGCCGGGCGGCGGAACGCATCGTTATCGGCCTGTTCAAGGTGCTGGTGGTGGCCGCCATCGCCTCCAGTCTCCATCATCAGGCGACGGCGGACCTGCTGGCGCGCCACGGCTGGCCCGAGCGACTGAGATTCGGCACGGCCGCCGTGGCAATCTACCCGATCTATCTCTATTTCAATTTTTCCGGCTACATGGACATCGTGATCGGCGTCGCCCGGTTGATCGGCCTGGAACTGCCGGAGAACTTCAATCGGCCGTTTTCTTCGGTGAATTTCATCGAGTTCTGGGGGCGCTACCACATGACCCTGTCCAACTGGCTCAGGGATTATGTCTACACCCCCCTTCTTCGCCTCCTGATGACCCGCATCGCCAAGCCGGCGCTGGACCCGTTCCTGGCGACTCTGGCATTTTTCGTGACGTTCTTCCTCATCGGCATCTGGCACGGCCCCACCACCATGTTCGTCGCCTACGGCATCTTCCTTGCGGTGGGGATCAGCCTCAACAAACTGTATCAGACGGCTCTGCTCAAGCTGTGGGGCCGCAAGGAATACCGCGCGCTGGCCGGACGCCCGGCTTATCGCGCCGGCTGCCGGGGCCTGACCTTCACTTGGTATGCAATATCGATGGTCTGTTTCTGGGCGAACGCCCGACAGGCGACACTCATCGTCGATGCGCTGGGCCCGGTCGGGATCGCTGCGGGAATTCTGCTGCTGCTTGCCGTCAGCACGATCGTCCTGTCCCTCGCCGAGTCGCTACATGCGGCGGCCGGAAGGCTTCGCTGGAACGGCACGCCGATCATGGTGTCGCGCTACACCCGGACCGTCTGGGCGGTGATGCTGGGATTTCTATGCGTTTCCGTCGTCATGCTGACGCATTCACCCGCCCCCGACATCGTCTACAAGACGTTCTGATACTTGGCGTGATCGGCGGGTGGCTGCTCTCCAAGAGGCGACGGCGTCGAAAAAAACGCGCCCCAGGAGAAAAGGAGAGCAGCCGCCCGCCGATCACGCCATGTATGAGTGTCCGCTTGGAAACGGCAGCAGTCAGTTCCGAACGAGGCCTGACGCACCTGGCCGATCGCTCACCGCAATGAAATCGGTGATGGGCCGGTAGCAGGCCTCCGCACTGAAATGCGCCGCGGCAACAGCCAGCGCCTTGCCGGCCATGTCGCGACGGCGTGCCTCGTCCGCCATCAGACCCAGCACCGCTTGGGCGAAAATCCCGGGGTCATCGGCCAAGGCGATGCAATCCTTGACCAGCTCCACAACCCCCTGCGCGGTGGGCGTGGTGGCGACGATCGCCTTCCCCCAACTCAATGCTTCAATCAGCTTGACCTTCAACCCACTGCCGAGGCGCAAGGGAGAAATGACGATCCCGGCACGCCGATACAGATCGTCCAGTCGCGAGACCTGGCCGAGATATGTCACTCCGGGCGAGGCGACGGCATAGCTCTGCGCCACCGATCCGGCCACCAGCAGGCGGGCGGAAGGCCGTGCCCCGCGAATTTCCGGCCAAACCCGTTCGATGAACCAGGCAAGCCCATCGACATTCGGTGCCGTCTTGCTGCCGACGAACAGCACCAGATCCCCATCGCCGGGATGCGGTTCGGTGGCCGGCTCGACCGCCATCGGCGCCACCGCGACGAACCTGCCGGGCAGGTGCGCCCGAACGACCGAGGCCTCGTCATCCTGAATCGCCACGACCAGATCGGCCATGTTGAGGAGTCGCATCTCCTGCGCATGGTCCAGGATGGCCACTGAATCGACCTGCCCCAATGCCTGGAACTGATGCGCCCGGGCCGAAAACAGGTCGTGCATGATGACGATGCTCGGAGCATCCGGCCGCCCCACATGGGCGATCGCCTCGGTGAGAAACGCGTAGTCCAGCAACACGACGTCGGCCAACGGCGGAGCGTAGCGGGCGATGAACGCCTTGTCCCGTGACGACAGCGGAACGGCGATGGCATAGGGCGCCGGCCGCCCGATTGGCCTGCCGTCGGGACGCAAATGGCGGAGCCCGCGATCGAGCAACGCGATGGCGGCTCGCCAGGCTACCGTCGGATCGAGGGCGACCAGAAGTCGACCCAGCCTGACGGAGCCGCGAATACGGATGCTGTCGAACACCCCCATCTCGGGCTGCAGCCAGATAGCCGGCCAGCGCCCGAAGGTGGCTGGCGATGGAGACAAATAATGAACCCGGTACCCCTTCGCCTTCAGGAAGGCGACGATACTAAGCAGATAAACCGAACTGCCATTGGTTCGACCGACGACGCGTTGGCGCGAAATCAGGCATATACTGCGGCCGGGCTGCATCGGGCTTGACTCCGATAGCCTTGATTTGCGGTTAATAGGCCAGGCGTGGGCGAGGCGCCCGGCGTGACTGCGGGAACGAAACCGACGGCAAGGCGTTCACCTCACCGGCCGCTCTCCACCCTTTCGGCGCGGCCATAGGTGTCGTCCACCCGAACGATGTCGTCCTCTCCCAGGTAACAGCCTGACTGCACCTCGATCAGGTTCAGTGTTACTTTTCCCGGGTTTTCGAGGCGATGCAGGGTCCCGGCGGGAATGTAGACGGATTCGTTCTCGCGCAGGATGTGAGTCTGGTCGCCGCGGGTGACCAAGGCGGTGCCGTTTACCACCACCCAATGTTCGGCCCGGTGGTAATGCTTCTGCAGCGACAGCTTGGCGCCAGGTTTCACCGTCAGCTGCTTGACCTGGAAGCGCTCGCCACTATGAATCGACAAGAACGCCCCCCACGGACGCGATACCCGCCGGTGATGGATCAGTTCGGAGCGGCGAAGACGGCGCAGCCGCTCGACGACTTGGCGCATGTCCTGAGCGCGTTCGCGGGGCATGACCAGGATGGCGTCGTCGGTGGCGACCAGCACCAAGTTTTCCACACCGAGGGCGGCCACCAGATGATGCTCGCTGCGCACATAGCAGTTGCGGGAATCCTCGAGAACCACGTCGCCCATCGCGACGTTGCCGGCAGCATCCTTGGCGCCGATATTCCATAGCTCGCCCCACGACCCGACATCGGTCCACCCGATGTCGCAAGGCACGGTGGCGGCGCGGTCGGTGTGTTCCATCACCGCATGGTCGACCGATACCGCCGGAGCCGAGGCGAACGCCGCCTCGCCGAGCCGGATGAAGTCGAGGTCGGCGCGCCGCTCGCCAACGGCCCGACGGACCGATTCGAGGACCGCCGGTGCATGCCGCTCCAGTTCGGCCAGGAAGGATGCGGCGCCGAACAGGAACATCCCGCTGTTCCACGAATAGTCGCCCGCCTCGACGAAGCGCCGGGCCCGTTCGGCATTGGGCTTCTCGATGAAGCTCGACACCTCGTAGACCCCACCATGTCGGGCCAGCGGCGCCCCCCGACGGATATAGCCGTATCCGGGCTCCGGTCGCGTCGGTTGGATCGAAAATGTCACCAGCCGGCCGGCGGCAGCCGCCGGCGTGGCGACCTCGACAGCGCGCAAGAAGGCATCGGCATCCTCGATCAGATGATCGGCGGCGGCGACCAGCAGCAGCGCATCAGGATCGTTCTCCCCGGCCAACAGCGCCGCCGCGGCCACCGCCGGCCCAGTGTTGCGCGCGACGGGCTCCAGCACCACCGCCCCGCCCGGCAGCCCGGACATGCGGAGCTGTTCCGCCACGGAGAACCGAAGGGATTCCGCCGTCACCACGAGCGGTGCGGCGAACCGCCTGCCATCGGAGAAGCGTAGCAACGTCTCCTGCAACAGACTGGCCTGGCCGGCCAGCGGCAGCAACTGCTTGGGGTGCTGCTCCCGCGACATCGGCCACAGACGCGTGCCGGCGCCGCCCGACAGGACCACTGGTACGATACGTCGTTGGGTCAACCGAATCCTCCTTCGCAAATTGCCAAAGCGGCTCCACCGCTTTGTCGCGCTTCGGGCGGTCTGGCGAAGACCGAAACCGCATTACTCGGCCGGACGGGACGCTGTCGCCGGAACCTCGGTGGCCGGCTGCAAGTTCGAAGCCAGCACCATGTTCACCAGGCGCCTGGTGTCGTCTTCCTCACAGAAAAGTGAGCGCGGCAGATTGGATATGCGCTCGCGGCATGCCGCCACTTCCTCTGCGGTGACCCGGCGCAGGAAGTCGGCGACGGCCGGGGCGAGCGGCGGCTCGAAGGTCCATCCCGCCCCCAGTTCGGCGACGTAGGATCCGGTCTGGGTGCCCGCGGCAGCCAGCAACGGCACGGAGAAGTAGCCGGCATCGTAAAAGCGGTTGGGCAGCAGCCAGTCTGAATTGCTTCCGGTGTCCAGGAAGTCGAACCCCCAGGCGAAATCGACGGCGCCGTAAAGGGTGGGCAGATCACGCGGGCTGAAGAATTCACCCTCGTAGATCATATTCGGATGCCGGCCGATCACCGCGAGAAACGGTGCCAGCCCGGTTTCGGTTGGGAAGCCCCGAAGGTAGATCAGCACCTTGTCAGGCAGCGTCTCGGCGATGGCCGCCAACATGCGCAGGCTTTCGACGCAGCGCAGCGTCCCGAACCAGCCGATGACCCACCGGCCGGCGCGGCGCGCCGCCAGGCGTTCCAGGACATCCGCCTGTCGCGGCTGCATGGCGCGCAACTGCGGGCCAAGGATCTTGTTTTCCAGAAGGAACCAGTCTCCCCGATAGCCCTGTGTCGAGAGGAAGTGGTGGCTGATGAAGCCGGGCGAACTGACGACCAGGAGACGGCAATGGGCGAGGATCCGTCGCTCCACCCAGCGCAGCAGCCGGGCCGACACCGATGGGCCGAGAAAGGCCCGCTGCACATCCAGCACCTCGTAGACCAATGGGGCTCTCGACCGGGCAACGAGTTGGCCAAACCAAGCCAGCAGCGCCATGTCGATATTGCGCGCGTAAAACATCGAAACGCCGGCAAGCCGATGGCGGTTGCTCAGAATCACCCAGGCGGCTCGCAGCAACTTACCCAAGCGGGCGCCGTAATGGCGATCGCGGGTCATGCCCAATGCCAGGTTTTCCCAACTCGGCTGGTAGCGGCGATTGAACTTTTCGCGTCGAAAGGTGAAACCCAGCACCTCCAACCCCACTGAACGAAATGCGGTAATCCGGCGAATCACCGCATTGTCGGTGCAGTCCTGACCGAAATAGCCGACGATGGCCGAGGAAGCGGCGGAGGGGGTGACGGCGCGCCGGCGTTTCAGGCGCTTCGCGAAGCTCTCGCCGCCGTAGCGCAACACCAGGGGGACCGCTGTAGGCCGCTCGAGCAGCACCGCCAAGGCGCGCCCGATCCGGCGCTCCTTCACCGCACTGACGAAAGCGCAATGGGCAAGAGCCGCATCGACCGAATGCAATCGTTTGAGCAAGGCCGAGCGCAAACGCTGGTCCGAGCCGGCGCCGTCGAGATGAGCCTTGGTCGTCGCGCGGATGTCCCGAATTTCCTCCATGCCGAAGGAACGCGACAGCGAGGTCGGCATCTGGACATAGTCATACAGGGCTTCCGGGAGCAGATGTAGAACCGCCCCCCGCCGAAGCAGGTCGTAGAGAAAATGATAATCCTCTACGACACGCGGACGCGCGGCGTATCGCATTCCGCATGTTTCGATCAACGACCGATGAAACACGGGCTTGACGTAGCCCAAGGGCATCACCCTCTGCCCAAAAATATTGGCTTCGACAAATGCCGCGGCGTCCACTTGATCCGGCAGCTTGTCGGGCGCCCAGGCGAGACGCAGGATCTTCCCGTTCGGTTCGACCAGCCGCTGATTGTCAGCCACCAGCTTGGCCTTCTTGAGCTGAGCCAAGGCAAGGAGCCGCTCCAGACGGGTCATATGCATGACGTCGTCGGCGTCGAGCACGGCGACCCATTCACCGTTCGCCACGTCAAGACAGGCATTGCGGGCCACATCCGGCCCCCGGCCGCTCAGGGCCTGCAGGGGGCGAACCCGCTTGTCTTCCTGCGCCAGCCGCTGAAGCACCTCCCAGGTGCCGTCGGTAGACCCGTTATCGGCAACCAGGACCTCGATGTCGGCCACGGTTTGGGCAAGGGCGGAGTGGACCGCCCGGGCGACGAACGCTTCGCCGTTCCATACAGGGATCACTACCGATACGCGTATGCCCACGCCTGCCTCCACGTCACCCCCGCCCCTGAAATAAGCCTGGGAATGCCCGGCAAGGAATCAGTCAAACGGGCTAGATTGCCCATCAGACGGATTAGGCGGATCGGACTTCCGTCCACCGGCCGAGGCACTACCCATCCCCGGAAGAGCGATGGACAAGGCCCCATGGCTTCTTTCGGTTAATCCCGCCGCGCCTTCGATGCTATAAAGTATGAAATATACATGCCTAATTATTCACAAAACAGCCCATTCAGAAAAGGCCCGATAAGCACCCTCATGTGTATAAATGGATCTCGAGCACAGCGGTGAAAAAATGACGACGAGCATGATCTACTTCGTCATCTCTGCCGTTTTCTCTGCATCTTTCGGACACCCATTCTTGACATATAAACCATCACTTTTCCTTTTAAAAAACCTGCGTGTGAGGTGCCCTGCCCGTGCCGTACCCGGCGCGGATCGTCCTATTCGCTCCATTGCGGTCTGCGTGTGCGCATATAACGAGGAGGCGGTGATTGAAGAAAAAATCCACAACCTTCTGGAACTCCGGCGGCACACCGAGCTCCCGGTGGATCTCTTGGTCTACGTCGATGCGGCCACCGATCGCACTGCGGACATTCTCCGGCCCTACAGCGACCGGTTGCACCTCCTGGTGGCAACGGAACGGCGCGGCAAGTCAGCCGGCATGAATCGCCTGGTCGGCATGACCACGGCCGATATCCTGGTGTTCACTGACGCCAATGTCATGATGGAACCCGATGCGCTGACGCGGCTGCAGCCGTATTTCGCCGACCCGACCGTGGGATGCGTTTGCGGCCATCTGGTATACACCAACAGCACCGAAACGAGCACGGCCGCCGTCGGCGCCGCATATTGGCGCAGCGAGGAGGAGCTGAAGCAACTGGACAGCGAGACCGGCGGTGTCATCGGTGCCGACGGGTCGATTTTCGCCATCCGCGCATCGCTGCACCGTCCGGTGCCGGACGACATCATCGACGATTTCTACCTGTCGCTGTCCATTCTCTGCGACGGCCACCGGGTCGTCCGAGCCGACGACGTCCGGGCCACCGAAACCTCGGCCGTCGACAGTGCGGACGAATATCGGCGCAAAGTCCGCATCGCCTGCCAGGCATTCAACGTGCACCGGCTGATGCGCCGCCGCCTGCGGTCGCTCCACTGGACTTTGCGTTACAAATACGTGTCGCACAAGCTGCTGCGGTGGCTCTCGCCGCTCAACGCGTCCGTCGGCACGTTGTTTTTCGCCCTTGCCATGGCCACCTGGCTTGCCTGGCCGGTGGGTCTTCTGATCCTGGTGTTGGCGACAACCAGCGTTGACTTCCTGGTCACCGGCCCGGTTCCGGCGCCCTTCCAGCGCCTGCGCGATATTGCCTTGGCCCTTGCCGGAACCGCGGTCGGTGTCCTGCGATCGTTAAGGGGAGAGCGGTTTCAAACCTGGCGCCCTCCGCAATCCCGTGCAATCCGCACGACCAACCCATAGCCACCGAGGGCCCGATGGAAGCGTACCGCGCGATCGCCCCAAATGGCAACGCAACGGCGGATTGGCTGCCTTTGATCCTCCGCTCGCCGAATACCGATCGACTATGCGACAAGACATCGAAGCGATGGCTCGATCTGATCGGGGCCATTTTGCTGATCCTGCTGACGGCACCGGTCATGATGCTCATCGCCGTCGCGGTGAAATCGGATGGCGGCCCCGCCATCTTTCGCCATCGACGCATCGGGGCTCGCGGGCGCCCGTTTTTCTGCCTCAAGTTCCGGACGATGCACATCCGCGCCCGCGAAATGCTGCAAGAACACCTCGAGGCCGACCCCAAGGCACGAGCCGAATGGGACGCCACCTTCAAGCTGAAGAACGACCCGCGGGTAACGCCGCTCGGCCGGATCCTGCGGAAGACCAGCCTGGATGAACTGCCGCAATTGTTCAACGTGCTGGTCGGCGAAATGAGTCTGGTAGGGCCGCGGCCGATCGTTGCCGAGGAAATCGCCTTCTACGGTACCGATTTCGGATTTTATGCCTACTGCCGGCCAGGGCTGACCGGCCTGTGGCAGATCAGCGGCCGCTCGGATGTGGACTATACGCAACGGGTGACGCTCGACCGCCGCTATGTTCGTCACTGGGCACTTTGGCGGGACGTATGGATCATTCTGGTAACGCCCAAAGTGTTTCTGGGCAAATGCGGCGCCTATTGACGGACGTCGGGACGATCATAGGAGGTTCCTTTGGCTCACGCGCTCTCCACGAACACCGCACCAGACAGGGGAACCTCTGCGTTCGCCGAACGAAACGGCCTGGATGTCTTGAACCGCAGCCTCCGCCGCCATTGGCGGAAGGCGCTGATCGCCACGGCCTGCCTCTCGGCGGCGACGATCACCATTCTGTCGCTGTTGCCGCCCAAATACTCGGCAAACGCCTACCTGATGGTCGAGTCGCGCCCCAACGTGGTCAACATCCAGGATGTCGCTCCGGCGCTGACACTCGATGTGGAAGGCTTGGCCAGCCAAGTCGAAATCCTGCGATCACGTGAGATCGCCAGTGCCGTCGCCGAACGCCTTCATCTGACCACCGTACCAGGGTCCAGAGACACGAAGATGCAAATTGCCGGCGGAGCCATCGTCGACAAAATTGAGGGCTGGCTGGACAGGCTGATCAAGGGAGCACCGCTCCCCCCGGAGGAGCGGGTCATTACCTACCTGCTGACCAACGAGAGCGTCAGGCCGATGGGCCGGTCCCGCGTCGTGGAGATCCGGTTCACCGCGGGATCGCCACAGCTGGCACGCAATGTGGCGAACGCATTTGCCGAGGCCTACATCGATCGTCAGGTCTTTGAGAAAACAAAGGCAAGCATATCTGCCAAGAACTGGGTAGATGGAGAAATAATTCGCATCCGCCAGCAGGTAGAATCTAATGAACATAAGCTGGAAGACTTCCGCGCTCGCAGCGGACTCCTTGAGAATGGCAACCGGATGCTGCTTCCCTACGGCGAGATCGCCGATATCGATCGGCGCCTGACCGCCGCCCAGACCGAGTACGGGGCGATCAAGGCGCGGGCCGACGAGGTGCAGCGCCTGCAACGCGCCGGCACCCTTTCCAATGCGCTGCCCGAGACGATCGGATCTCCGGCATTGCAGGCGCTGCGCGAGCGCGAAGCCAGGCTGTCCATCGAGCGGGCGACGCTGATGCAGCAGTACGGGCCTGACAGCGTGCGGATCCAGCGGATCGAAGGGGAAATGCAGGAGCTCAAAGCGGCCATCAGGACCGAACTGTCGCACATCGCCGACGGCCTGAATTCGGAGGCGGCCCTGTCGTCCAATGAAGTGGCCTCGCTGAAGGCGGCCGAGGCATCGGCCAAGTCTCGCCTCGAGTCGTCCAGTGGGGAGAGCGTCGGCCTCTTGAGCCTGCAGCGGGAAGTGGCTGCCGGCCGTGACCTCCTGGTCACCCTGTTGCGCCGGCAGAACGAATTGGCGGCGCAGGTGTCGCTGCAGACCGCCGACGCGCAGTTGATTTCCCCGGCTCCGCTGCCGGTGCAACCGGCATTCCCCAAGATGCTGCCGATGTCGGTGCTGGCCGTTTTCATTTCGGCCATCCTCAGCGTCGCCTTCTACCTGTGGCGGGACCTGCAGGAGCGCCTGATCCGCAGCACCGAGGAGCTGGCGGCGCTGGTGCCGTACCCCACCCTCGGCATGCTGCCGCGCTTCCAGACGACGCGCAGCGTCGACCAGTTGGCGGTGATGACGAAGGACCGCTCGCGCTTCGCCGAGGCGGTGAAGAACCTCTATATCCGCATCGCGCCACCAGACCGGCCATTGCCGCGTTCGGTGGTGGTGACCTCGGCGCTGTCCGGCGAAGGCAAGACCACGACGGCGGTGTCCATGGCCATGCTGGCGGCATCGCTTGGCCGTAACGTCGTATTGGTGGATTTCGACACCCGCCGCCCGTCGCTCCACCATATCCTGCGCCTACCCCTTGGCCCCGGCGTCATGGAATACCTGTCGGGCGAATGCTCGTCACTGAACGAGGTGATCCAGCACCCGATGCCTAACCTGGCGGTCGTCACCGCGGGACGGGGCAGCGATTTCAACAATGTCGTGCGCACCGAGTTGGTCGAGAACCTGTTGAAAGGGCTCACCCAAAAATTTGATCACGTGATCATCGATACGCCACCCAGCCTGGCCGTGGTCGACCCTCTGATCGTCGCGCGCCTGGCCGACCGAGTGATCCATGTGGTGCGCTGGGCCGACACCACCCGGGAATCGGTGAAAGCGGCGGTTCACCTGTTCGAGTCGGTCGACCCCCGCCGGATCGGCGCGGTCCTCGCCCAAGTCGACATCGAACGGCACGCCGCCGACGGCTATGGCGACTCCATCGTCTACCACAAGTCACTCAACCGATATTACCTCGGCTGAGGCACGTCGCCACGGAGCACTGGTGCCAGTACCAGTGCCTCGCCGGGCGGGGCCATCCGGGCCGTTGTGCGCTCCGCGCAGATCTTCACTACGATTCGGCCGCCGCCTCAATGGCGGCCGGTTGGCTGATTTTCTTGTTCCAGCACCCGTTGAGGGCGCGGATGCGCCCGCCCGGCGAAGGGCTATGATCGATTGTGGGGGCGGCTACCCCGATCGGCGCCCACCCTCCGAAACGGCCAGTGGGAGATGCTTCAAGGGGTAGCACGCATATCCGGACACCGCTAGATCATTATAGTCATCAATAAATATACACGCTCTGTTATATTTACTGCGCCACTAACAAATGAGCAAAATTCGAGCGCATTGATTGCTGAACACATCAATGTTTTTCGGTCTTCCAGGAGGAAGTAATGCACGGTGTTGCTCAAGAGATGGTCAGCCAGCAGGATGAGATCAGGGACAAGGTTTACGATTACATCGTCGAAAATCTCCTGCTCGGCGCCGCCGACGATTTGGACGAGTCCGCCTCGTTGCTGGACGCGGGGATACTGGACTCGACCGGCGCGATGGAACTCGTCGCCTTCCTTGAACAGGAGTTCGGCATCCGCATCACCGATACGGAAATCATTGCTGACAACCTGGACTCGATCGATCGCATCTGCGCCCTCGTCTCGCGGAAACGTGCCGGCAGCCGGCAGGAGGCATGACGCCGATGCTGCTGCACGACTACCTGGCCGATACCGCGCGACGGATTCCGGAAAAGACGGCCGTCATCGCCGCCGGCGCACGCTATTCGTTCCGCACAATCGCCGGACACAGCGACCGGCTGGCGCGCGAGTTCCAGCGGTCCGGCGTGCGCCGCGGCGACCGGGTCGCCGTGATGCTGGACAACTCGCTGGAAATGATCATCGGCCTGTGGGCTGCGTTGAAGGCGGGGGCAGTGTTCATACCGCTCAATCACGGGACCAAGGTCGACAAACTGGCTTTCATCCTGGCCGATGCCGGAGCCAAATGCCTCGTCGCCCCGGCGCAGCTGCATCACCGCGTCGGTGAGGCGCTGGCCGAGGTTCCGACGGTGGAAACGGTCATCTGGGTGGGAGATGCGGCCGATGCACCGGGCCGCCGCTTGGCCGATATCCTGGCGGGCCCGCATGAGGTGCCGGATGATCCCCAGCTTATCGACCAGGATCTGTGCTTCATCATCTACACCTCGGGCTCGACCGGCCACCCAAAAGGGGTGATGATGACGCATCGCAACATCGTCAATAACGTCTGGTCCATATCGACTTACTTGAAAAACACAGAAGACGATGTCGTCCTTTGTGTTCTGCCTCTATCCTTCGACTATGGGCTTTTCCAGGTTCTTACCGGCGCCCGCGTCGGATTTACCGTGCTCGTCGAGCGCTCGTTCGCCTATCCCTACGAGGTTCTGAAGCGGATCAGCGCGTTCGGCGTGACGGGACTTCCCGGCGTTCCGACGATCTTCGCCACCTTGCTGCAGTTTGCGCCGTTCGAAGGATTGGACCTTTCCTCGCTCCGATATCTGTCCAATACGGCGGCACCGTTCCCTCCGGCCCATATCGCGCGGCTTGGCGAGTTGCTGCCGCAGGCGACGATCTACTCCATGTACGGCCTGACCGAATGCACGCGCGTGTCCTATCTCGATCCGGCACGCCTGGCGGCCAAGCCGACGTCGGTCGGGCGCGCCATGCCGAACTCCGAGACCTACCTCGTCGACGAGGGCGGGCGGCGTTGCGGGCCCGGGGAAATGGGAGAACTGGTGGTCCGCGGGACCAGTGTCATGCGGGGTTATTGGAAGCGCCCGGAGGAGACGGCGCGGGCCTTGCGCGACGGCGAGATTCCCGGCGAGAAGGTGCTCTATACCGGTGACCTGTTCGAAATGGACGAGGATGGTGATCTCTATTTTCTCGGCCGGCGCGACGACGTGTTCAAATGCCGCGGCGAAAAGGTCAGCCCGAAAGAGGTGGAAAGCGTCCTCTATGAACTCGACGAGCTGGCGGAAGCGGCCGTCATCGGGGTTCCCGACGCGATCGACGGCATGGCGATCAAGGCCTACGTCGTGGTTCGCGATGGGCGCCAACTATCCGAACAGCAGTTGCGCAGGCACTGCCTCGGCCGCCTCGAGCCCCGCCTGGTGCCGAAATATTTCGAGCTGTGCCCCGAGTTGCCGAAGACCGACTCGGGGAAGATTACCAAGACCGTGCTGCGCAAGGCGGCAGCGGCCAGCTCCTAGCCCGACTTTGCCACCGTCACTCTATCCGACGCGAAGGTTCTCCCATAAGTCGAGGTCTGCCCAACCGTCGGTCGTCAAGACGGCGCGAGATACCTAGATAAGTTTTTGGAAAGGCGAGGTGCATGTGCGGCATTGCTGGAGTCATGGCGGGCCCGTCGGCCCCGCCGGTCTCATTTGAGGAGCTCCGCCGGATGGCGGCGATGTTGGCGCATCGCGGCCCCGATGGGCATGGTCTTTATCGCGACGATCGAATCGGGTTGGCCCATGCGCGGCTATCCCTCGTTGATTTATCCGGCGGCTTTCAGCCGATCCGCAACGCCGAGGGGACCCTGTGGCTGAGCTTCAATGGGGAGATATTTAACTATATCGAGCTTCGCCAGCGGCTTCTTTCCCTTGGCCATCGCTTTTACACGACCACCGACAGCGAAGTGATCGTTCATTGCTATGAACAGTACGGGCCCCGCGCCTGGGAAATGCTGAACGGCCAGTTCGCCTTCGCCCTGTGGGACAGCGGCAAACGCCAGTTGTGGCTGGTGCGCGACCGCCTGGGTATCCTGCCCCTACATTATGCGCGGGCGGACGGGCATCTGGTGTTCGCCTCCGAGGCCAAGGCCATTTTCGCCGGCGGACGCCTGTCGGCGCGCTTCGACCCCGCCGGTCTTGCCCAGGCCTTCACCACTTGGTCGGCGAGCGCCCCCCACACGGTTTTTGCCGAGGTGCGACAGGTATTGCCGGGAACGGCGCTGTGTTTCGACTCGTCCCTCTGCGTCAGCGAACAGACATATTGGCGCCCCGACCCGGCCGGCCTCGATCTCTGCGGGCTATCGGCGGCGCAAGCGGCGGAAGCCCTGGAGGAACGGCTGGAGCGATCGATCGCTCTCCGGCTGCGGGCCGACGTGCCGGTCGGGGCCTATGTCAGTGGCGGCCTTGATTCCTCGGTCATCGCCAGCATGGCCAAGCGGCAGAGCGGCACCCCCCTGGAGACCTTCGGCATCCGTTTCGCTGATCCGCGGTACGACGAGACGTCGGAGCAGCGCTTGGTCGTCGACCACCTGGGAACCCGCCACCACGAGTTCTATTGCCGTGGAGCCGATATCCGCGACGCGCTGGCCGAGGTCGTCTGGCACTGCGAGACCCCCTTGCTGCGCACATCTCCCGTGCCGCTGTTCCTGTTGTCGCAGCGGGTGCGCGACAGCGCCATCAAGACAGTCCTGACGGGAGAAGGAGCGGACGAACTTCTGGCCGGCTACACCATTTTCAAGGAAGACCAGATCCGCCGCTTCTGGGCCCGCCAACCAGAATCCCGGCTTCGCCCAGCCCTGCTGAACCGGATCCATCACTATGTCGGCGGAGAAGATGCCCGCTCCACCACCTTGTGGCAGACCTTTTTCCGCCGTGGGCTGCTCGATATCGGGCACCCCTTCTATTCCCATTTGATCCGCTGGCAAAACACCGCTTGGAGCCTGCGGCTGCTGGCGCCCGACATCCGTGCCGCCGGCGGCCTCGACACGGCCGTCGAACGGGCCGAAGCGGCCATGCCCCCGGGGTGGCGATCGTGGGATCCGCTGACGCGGGCCCAATGGATCGAGATCCAGGGATTCATGTCGGCCTATCTGCTGTCCTGCCAGGGCGATCGGGTGGCCATGGCCCATGGAATCGAGGCCCGCTATCCGTTCCTCGACCCCGACATCGTCGATTTCTGCTTGGCGCTGCCGCGACGGCACAAGATGCTCGGCCTGAAGGACAAGCTTGCGCTGCGCCGGGTTGCCTCGCGACATCTGCCGGAAGCGATCTGGAATCGGCGTAAGCAACCCTTCCGCGCACCCATCGGCCGAGCCCTTTGTGGTCCCGACGCCGATGAGTTCGGCGATCTTCTCGCCGAGGACGGCTTGGCCGCGAGCGGACTGTTCGATCGGCCGGCCACCAGCCAGCTGCTGCGAAAGGCTCAGCGCGTCGGCGGTGATCTCGCCGGCGAGAGAGAAGAGATGGGCCTGGTCGGCGCGCTCACGCTGCGCCTTCTCGACATCGCCTTCCGTAGGGATTTCGCCGACCGGGCCAGACAGGCGCGCCTGCAGTTCGATCGATCCACACCGGAAGTATTCATCGACCATGCGACCATCCCTTCGGTCGACGCCAACAATTCGCCGCCGCTGGCGGCGGGCCGATCCTGAGCGAGGTTACTATGCATACAGACAGACAAGCCCTGATCCACCAGGCCATCGCCTCGGAGCTGGCCATCGACTGCGCCGAGGAAGTGAGCCGCATCGAGGCTTTCCTCGTCCAGACGACGGCTCGCCAACTCAACCGGCGTGGGCTGGTATTGGGGGTGAGCGGCGGCATCGATTCGGCTGTTTGCGCGACCCTGGCGACACGCGCCGTTGGCCGCGAGCGCGTGTTCGCCCTGCTGATGCCTGAACGCGAATCCTCGTCGGATGCCACCGAACGCGCCCGTTGCTTGTGCGACAGCCTGGGTATCGGCTATGCGATCGAAGACATTTCCGAGGGGCTTGCCGGCATAGGCTGCTATGACCGCCGAGACGAGGCGTTGCGCCGCCTGTTCCCCGACTACGGCCCCGGCTGGCGCCACAAGATCGCCCTCACCGCCGTCGGGAACGGCCGGATACCCCGGTTTGACGTGATCGTCGAGACGCCTGAAGGCCGCCAGATGACGAAGCGGCTGCCCACCGACATCTATCTTCAACTGGTGGCTGCCACTAACTTCAAGCAACGATTGCGCAAGAACCTTGAATACTTCCATGCCGAGCGGCTGAACTACGCCGTTCTTGGCACCCCCAACCGGCTCGAATACGAACTGGGCTTCTTCGTGCGCGGTGGCGACGGGCTGGCCGATGTCAAGCCCATCGCCCATTTGTTCAAGACTCAGGTCTATGCCGTGGCGGAATATCTCGGCGTGCCGGAGGAAATCCGGCGCCAGCCGCCCAGTACCGATACCTACAGCCTGCCGCAGACCCAGGAGGAATTCTATTTTGCCCTGTCCTATGACCGGGCGGACGTGGCCTTGCACGGCTTGGCGAACGGCCTGGCCGCCGAACAGGTGGCCCCAGCGCTGGGGCTAAGCGCCGAACAGACCAGGGAGATCTTCCGCGATTTCGACGGCAAGCGGCGCGTTGCCGCCCGCAGCCTGCGGCAAGCTCTGGTCCTGGCCGACCGCCCGAACGCCTTGCGGCAACCGGAGCCAACCGATGACAGCACGGGTCGACCGATCCCTGCCGACAATTGACGAGGAAGCACGAGTCGCGGCGGCGTCCTGCCGCGAATGCCTGGACGCGAGATTTGCCGATCTGGACAAATGCCTGCCCGGCGCCCCGACCTCGGCCGAGGGGTGGTTCGCTCTACTGTCCGGCATCCCGGGAGACCGCGGAGCCATGCGACGATTCTCGGCAATGCGGTCGGCTGGCGTCGACCGCGGCCGCTGGCCACCGGGGTCGATAGAATGTTTCGCCATTCTCCAAGCCTACCTTGCCGCCCTGCCCCGCCTGGCTTCTTTGCCGTTGGACGAATCGGTCAAGCGCCTCTATTGCGCCACCAGCCGGAGAATCGACTGCGACGATACGCGGTTGGCCGGCTATTTCGACTACACCAGCGATCCCTTCTCCGAGATGGCCAAGATCGCCACCCTGCGCCGCTTCACCGCCGGTCAGCTGTCCTTCGACATAACCACCTTGCCGCGGTCTTGGATGCTCAAGGTCCACCCCCTGGCTCTCCCCGGCTTGGTCACGGAACTGATCACCAGGTTCGGTGGGTTCGGACCGTTCGCCGTGCCCCATCTCTGCTATTTGCGCCCCAACCCGCTGGTCATTCTGCAGACCGAGAGTCGTCTGTCCTTCTGGCGCATCGCCAAGACTTTGGAACTGCAGCCGCAA
The DNA here is from genome assembly GCA_021781575.1 of Pseudomonadota bacterium. GTDB lineage: Bacteria > Pseudomonadota > Alphaproteobacteria > Rhodospirillales > Magnetospirillaceae > DUZF01. Next base: position 11,439 of record JAJXWP010000039.1, on the reverse strand, counting down.
GTCAAAGGAGTGATGGCCGCATCCTGGTTCTATTCCCCGGTTGTCGGCGAACATTTCCCTCATTTGGCATGGGTGCGGAACTTTTTCGTCGAGCAGGGAGCCTATCTCGTCGAAATGGAAATCGCCGAGGCGGGCGCCGGGTTCCTGATCGGCAGCGCCAAGCGCCGGCGGCTTTACGAACAGGGTAGATTTCGGCCGCGACAGACTTTGGTGCTGTGGCACCGCGCGGCTTTGCTGGATTGGGCGGCAGCCCATCCGGAGTTCGGCGACGACGCGCCCCGAACCAATCCCGCCATGTCCGAACCGGCGATGGCCGCACCTATGGCGGGATCCGGCAGGCAGCCAGCGACATCGCCCGAACGCGGCGGCCGGCTCGCCGGCCTGGGTGCCGCGCGGCTGCTTAACGCCCGGCCTAAAACCTACATCCTTGTGACCTTGATTGCCCCCGCCATGCTGGCCGCCCTTGTCGGCTGGCTGACCGCCCATCCGTGGGCCGCCTTGCCATCCTTCGTGACCACTGCGGCCGTCATGTGGCTGGTTCAGTACTTCTTCCTGCTGTGATTGTGCCAGGTCTCGATGCGTGAAACTCATCCAGACTTGGCTGTCCCGCCCCACCGTTGGCGGTAGCCGAGGGCTGGAGAAATCCGCCCGGCGACTGAGAGTGCGGCGGTCGGTTCCGATCACCGCAGCTTGGCAATACGGGTCGCCGCGACTCACCGACGACGCGTTTGTTCGGGTATGGCAGGAATGGTCTCCGCAGTAGCATAGGCCCGCACATAGGCGATCTTGAACTCTGCTGGAAACTCCGTGGTGCCGTCGGGCTCGCCTGCCCACTTGCCGCCTACTGCCAGGTTGATCAGGAGATACATCGGCTTATGCATGTCGGACGGGGTGGGCAGATGCGCCCGCTCCACGCCGTCAACATACCAGCGGATGTCGCTCTTTCCCCACAGCACGCCAAAATCGTGAAACCCTGCCGAGGTATCGACCACCGGCACGGGAAAGCCAACCGTCCCGACGGCCTTGCTGTGGACCGTCATGTGCACCGTACTCGGATCCTGGCCGACCACTTCGAACACATCGATCTCGGGAGGCCATTCCCCATCCAGCGGCAGAAGCCAAAATGCCGGCCACAAGCCTTTGCCCGCCGGAAGATGGGCACGAAGCTCAAAATAGCCATAGGTTTGGGCGAAGGAATGCTCGGTGGTCAGCAGCCCCGAGATGTAGTCATGGCCGCCCAGCCTCTGGCGCAGGGTGCCGCCAGCCGGCCGGGCCGTGATGGTCAGCATTCCGTTGGCCACCGAGAAGGGATTGAGCCCGAGCCCCAGATAGTCTGGGTCGACGTAAATTTCCTTTTCGCCGTTGGCCGGCAAAGTGCGGTCACCGGAAGCGAATTTGGTATCCCATCGGCCATCGGGATCCTGCGCCGAACGCAGTCGGAACTCGGCGAAATGATCATCGAAAACCAGGCGAAATCCGTGCCGGTCCAAGACCTGGGCCGAGATCGGCCGGCCTGTCGCCAGCCCCACGGCGATTACCACAACAAATACCGCTGCCCTATGTATTGCCATCGGATCCCTCATCGCCTCAGCGTCCGGTCGCTACGGCAATCGATGATGCCCAAACGAGCCGGCAGGTAGCCATGGGACAAAGGGGGCAAGAGGCGCCCGTTCGGAACACTCAACGCCGAACTCCACCTTCGAGTCCAAACCGAGCTAGACTGTCCTCGATACGTTTTCGAAGATGAGTTCCACCATGCCCGACAGCACCGCCAATGACGTTCAGCATCTTGCCGAAATGGTCGGCCGCCACATGTATGCGCAAGACCACGCCTCCCATGCGCTCGGGATCACGCTCGAGCGGATTGCTCCCGGTTTTGCGCGGGTCAGCATGCAAGTCAGGAAAGACATGTTGAACAGCCATGGCATGCTTCACGGTGGAATGAGCTTCACCTTGGCCGACACGGCCTTCGCCTATGCCTGCAATTCGTACAACCGCAACGCCGTCGCCACCGGTTGCGACATCGTGTACCCGGCGGCCGGGCGCGAGGGCGACATCCTGACCGCCGAAGCGGTCGAACGGCATATTGCCGGCCGGAGCGGAGTGTACGACGTCACCGTCACCAACCAGAACGGCGAGGTCCTCGCCCTGTTTCGCGGACGTTCGCGACGCCTGCAGGGCACGGTCATCCCGTCGACCTGAAGCCTGCCCGCCTCCGCCCCGACGCAATGCCCCCGCTCCGACATACCCCGCCGACACGACCGCCGGTCATCTGCCCCATATGCAGTGGACGATGCTTTGCCCTTGATGTCGTCGATTTCAACAAGTCATGCGAAGAACTACGGGGAAAATTCTTGGAATTGTCAGGAATAGCAATTTACTACTTCACTTGCAGAGAGTGCCAGTTTACATTTGCACCGGAATTCGAAAACTGGAAAGAAAGCGATTTCTTGGAACATATTTACAATGAACAATACACTTATATTGATCCAGACTATACTGACATTCGACCAAGAAACAATGCAGAGCTACTTGACAGGCTATTCGGAATATACAAAGATTCAATAACGCACCTTGATTTCGGGGGAGGAAACCATCTTCTAAGTAAATTGCTCAGACAAAAGCAGTGGACGTCCACATCATTCGATCCGTTCGCCGAAGATCGGCAGGACTTGAGCAGCCTGGGCCATTTTAACCTTCTGTCGGCATTTGAAGTGTTCGAGCACTCGCCCAATACTTCAACCCTCATGGACAACCTATGTTCATTGCTGACTGATGACGGAATAATCATCTTCAGTACGTTGGCATCGGATGGCAACATCGCACCTCGCCAGCGACTGAGCTGGTGGTACGCCGCGCCTCGCAACGGCCATGTCAGCCTTTTCTCGCGTAAGAGCCTGTTCCTGCTGGGCGCCAGGCATGGCTTCAGGTTCGGCAGCTTTTCCGCCAATCTCCATGTCTTTTGGCGGCAGCTGCCATTCTGGGCGGCGCATCTGGTGAAGGGCCCTGTTCCGCCGGAGCAGTCAAGGTAACTGTTGGGGCAAGACTCGCTAAGGCTTCGAGACGGCCCTCGGGAGGGCCTCCTCAGGACGAGAATTTTCCTCATGGCGAGGAGCCACCGGAGGCGGCGTCTCGAACCATCTTCCGGAAGAGGAACAATTTTTCGCGCGGCCTTTTGCCCCAACTCCGCACGACGTTCAATCGGCGCCTCACAGCTACCCGGTGGACGTCGCCGGATCCGTCTCCGGGTTTTCCGCCGCTTCGAGGACCGCTGCGCGCCATTCCTGTTTCACCGGGAGGATCGGCGGCATCGGCTGAGTATCGGGGGGCGGCGTGGGGGCCGCAACCATTTGCCGTTCGCCTCGCGAACCTTTGCGCATGAACAGGTTGTACAGCAACCATTGAGCCCGGTGCCGAGGCCGGCGCAGCGGGAAGCGAGCGGCGATCGACGATGGGGAATAAAACCGCCGATAGGCATATTGGGCGCCGTCGTACAGTTGGTCCGCGGACATGCGAGCCGGCCGGAACACCACTTGACCCTGGTTGTAGAGGGTCCAGTCGAAGGAGAGAATCCGGTTGGCCCGCTTGATCTCGTACCAGGTCAATGTGCCGGGATAGGGCGTGAGCACCGAGAAGGCGCAGGCATCGAAGTCCGCTGCGATGTTGAATTGCGTCGTATCCTCGAACACCGACGGCTCGTCGCCGTCAAAGCCGAACATGAAAAGGCCGAACACCATGATGCCGTAGGAATGAATCTTCTCCACCAAAGCGGCGAACTGCTCAGGCCGATTGACGTGTTTGTGCACACTTCTCAATGTCTCGCGGGAGACCGACTCGAAACCGATGCTCAGCATCGTGCATCCGCTTTCGGCCGCCAGTTCGAGCATGCGGTCGTCCTGCGCCAATTTGGAGGTCACTCCGGCCTGCCAGCGGATGTTGCGTCCTCGCAAAGCACGCATCACTTCTTTCGGGCGCTCGGGAGTGCCGAAGAAGTCGGCATCGTTGATGGAAATATTTCGGGCTCCGCATTGCTCGACCTCGCGCATCACCTCGTCGACCGGCCGATAGCGGAATTTAAGGCCGTTCATCAGCGGTTCGGCGCAAAATGTGCAACCTTGATGACAGCCGCGGGAGGTCTGCACGAAGGTGCAGTTGACGTAGCGGTTCCTCTTCAGAAGGTCGTACCTCGGCATCGACAATCCGACCATCGGATGAAGCCGGTCCGATCGATAGATCCCCCGCATGACACCATGCTCAAGATCGTCGAGTAGTTTCCCGATCACCAACTCCACCTCGCCGACGACGACCGCATCGCAGTGGCGCAGGGCTTCCCGAGGCATGAAGCTGGGGTGCACGCCCCCCATTACGACAGGCACACCTCTGGCGCGGAATGCGTCGGCGATCTCGTACCCGCGATTGACGTAGCTGGTCATCGCCGAAATGCCGACGAGATCGGCCGGCATGGAGAAATCGACCTGTTCGATATTCTCGTCGGTGAGAATGACTTCGTAACGGTTCGGCGGAATGGCGGCGGCCACAGCCAGCAGGCCGGCCAGCGGCGAATACAATGCTCGGTTGAAATAGATCGGGCGCGTGGTCAGCGAATCCGTTTTCGGATTTATCAGGTGAATGCTGCGCGACGGCATGCGAATCGTCCTCCGATGGGGGCTTCTCACAGAACGAAATCGATTGCCCGGGGCAAGGTTCCCTTTGTCGACGAAAGGGCACCATGTCGTGACGTCCTTTCCACCGGCCTCGACCAAAATGGGATAGGGCAGAAGACTCTTCCCGTCGCCAGCTTAGTAGTGAGATTCTGACGGACGGAGACCGTGCATGCAGATCAATGCAGACTTCTTGCAGCGGGTGGTAATCCGCCCTGGCCAGATCGAGTGGGTTCCATCGCCCATGCCCGGAGTCGAGCGGATGATGCTCGACCGAATCGGCGATGAAGTCGCCCGGGCCACGTCACTGGTGCGGTATGGGCCGGGATCGAGGTTCTCCAGCCATGTGCACGGTGGCGGTGAAGAGTTCCTGGTGCTGGACGGCGTGTTTTCCGACGAAGCGGGCGACTATCCGGCCGGTACATATGTCCGGAACCCCATCGGCAGTCGGCATGCTCCGTCCAGTGCCGGCGGATGCACGATCTTCGTCAAGCTGCACCAGTTTCCGGCCGGCGATTCGGCGCGTGTTGTCATCGACACGAACTCCGCCGAGTTCATCGCCGAAAGCACTCCCGGATTATCCATCTTGCCGCTGCATCGGTTCGGTGCCGAACAGGTCGCGCTGGTGCGCTGGGCACCGGGAGCCGGGTTGACCGGCCGTGGCCAGCCGGGTGGGGAGGAAATCCTGGTGCTGGAAGGCATGCTTCAGGACGAATTCGGCGATTACCCCGCCGGCACCTGGATTCGCACCCCGCACCTGTTCCGGAATGCCCCGTTCTCGGCGAGCGGATGCCTGATATACCGCAAGACCGGTCACCTTCCGGCGCGGGCCGGCGCCTGAGACGGCCGAACTCAGACGTCGCTCGGGCTTGGCATCCGCTCAAAAATGGCGGGCAATTCCTGCACAAGCGCCTATGGTCCGCCCCGCGCCGAGAATGGTGAAGGACGCAACCCTTCAGTGACGCCGGGACGCTTCGCTTTCCTTTTCCGCCTTGGTGGCGCCAAAGGCGCTCTTCACGCGCGCCGTCTCCTCCGGGGGCGGCAGCACGGCGCTCAGCCCCAGAGACTGGAGCCATAACTCGCGCCCCCAGCCCTTGCTGTGATAAAGGTGCTCGTCTTCCTCGTCCTCGATCCGGTTATAGGCGTCCGTAAGCATGTCAGCGGCATCACCCGATAACTCAGCGGTGCATTTGCCCAATAGCTGCCAGTCGGAGTGATCCTTCATCTCGGCGAGCGCGACGCAATCCGCAGCCACCAGTTCGGCCGCATCCTTGCCTCCATCGGCCAGAGCCATGTTCATCGCCTCGACGAGGGCCTGCCCAATATGGCGTACGACGCGGCAGCCCGGCGTTTGTTCCGCCGGATCAATGCTGAGCGCGGCGCAGATTCTTTCCAGGGCCGTCACATGGGACTTGGTCTGATCGAGGTAATGCTCCCATTCGTTGCGCAGGCCGTCATTTACCGCGCATTGGAGGGCCGTCTGGTAGATGAGGACGCCACCGCGTTCGTGCTCCAGTGATTGAAGGACCAGTTCCTTCAGTTGACCCGATTTCATGCTGTTCTCCATGCCAGGGGGATAGACGCAGCCTCCAGTTCGGCGAAGGCGGGATCAAAGCTGAATAACCGCGAGCACCGCGGGATGTTCCTGGCCGGCTCGCGTCCGGGTCCCGAGCGCCCCGACGAATTGAATTACGGGGAAAATCCGCCGGATGGTGTGGGTATTGGTCCGTCAGGTTCCACCACTGGGGAACAGAACCGTTGAATGACCGCCCCCCATTTTGTCATAATCGCGTAATCAAATAAGTGATATCGACAACGCAGATTAGACCCCCGCATGATCGGGGTACCATCCGAGCATCTCCAGCAGGATTCGTTCTTACCCAAGTATGAAGCTGATGCGCGACAGGGGCCGGAAGCATAACATCTGTTCACCGTCAGGCCTGATGCCGGTGGATACCGCTTGGACAGGCAAGAGCCGACTGTTCGAGTTGCGATTCGCCAAGGACTCTTGGCGCCCCGGCGGCCAAAGGCTGGCGAAAACCTGCAGCCGCCGACCGACGCAAGGGCGCGGAACCCTGGCCCCGGGCAAGGCCGGCCTCCTGCCGAAAGAGATGGTCGCGAATGAATACCCTTGAACTTGGGGTGATCGGCAACTGCAATATCGCCGCTCTCGTCGATGCCAATGCAACGATCGTCTGGGCCTGCTTCCCAAGGCTCGACGGTGACGCCGTCTTTTCGTCGCTGCTCGATGGCCACCCGGCGGCTGGTGGTTCGGCCGAGGGTCTGTTCGCGCTGCAACTTGCCGAACAGGCCAACGCCGAACAATGCTACCTGCCCAATTCGGCGATCCTGCGCACGACCCTCTACGACCGACAGGGTGGCGTGGCGGAGATCACCGATTTTGCCCCGCGCTTCGCTCTCTACGAGAGGATCTACCGGCCGCCGATGATCGTGCGGCGAATCCGGCCTCTGCAGGGACGGCCCCGCCTTGTCGTCCGGCTGCGGCCCCGCTTCGAGAACGGCCGACTCAGCCCCGAGATCACCAGGGGCAGCAACCACATCCGCTACGTTTCGCCGACGCAGACCTTGCGCCTCAGCACCAATGCCCCGGTATCCTACATACTGGAGGAACGGCCGTTCGTCCTCGACCGGCCCATCGACATGCTGCTGGGCAGCGACGAAAGCCTGCAAGCCGGCATCGAATCGACCGCCCGCGACCTGTTGGAGCGGACCCTCGATCACTGGCGGAGCTGGGTCCGGTCCCTGTCGGTGCCGTTCGAATGGCAGGAGGCGGTGATTCGGGCGGCGATCACTCTTAAGCTGTGCAATTTCGAGGAGACCGGCGCCATCGTCGCCGCGCTCACCACCTCGGTTCCCGAGGCTCCTGAAACCTCCCGCAACTGGGACTACCGCTTTTGTTGGCTGCGGGACGCATATTTCGTCATTCATGCCCTCAACCGCCTGGGTGTCACCCGGACGATGGAAGATTATCTTCGCTTCATCAATGACATCGTCGAAGACGCCACGGAGGGCCAACTGCGGCCGGTGTACGGCATCACCCGCCAGTCGACGATCGACGAGAGCATCATTCCGCATCTGCCCGGCTATCGCGGCTTCGGCCCGGTCCGCATCGGCAATCAGGCCCACCTGCAGGTACAGAATGACGTCTACGGCAGTGTGGTACTCGCCTCCACCCATGCGTTTTTCGATCAGCGACTGATCCTGCCGGGCAACGCGGCCCTGTTCGAACAGTTGGAGCGCCTGGGCAATCGAGCCGTCGCCGTCTTCGACAGACCCGACGCCGGGCCGTGGGAACTGCGCACCATCACCGCAGTGCACACCTTCTCGGCGGTGATGTGCTGGGCGGCCTGCGACCGCTTGGCCAAGATCGCCCGCCACATCGGCCTGGTGGAACGAGCGGGGTACTGGCGCAAGCAGGCTGATCGCCTGCATGCGACCATCTGTCGGCACGCATGGAGCGCCGAGTTGGGCAGCTTCGTCGCCACCTTCGGCGGAACCGAGTTGGACGCCACCCTGCTGCTCCTGCATGAGGTGGACTTTCTCGCCGCCGATGATCCGCGGTTCGCCTCGACCGTCGACGCGGTGGCGAGCCGCTTGCGCATCGGCAACTTCCTATTCCGCTATGTCGGCGAAGATGACTTCGGGAGGCCGAAGACCGCCTTCATCATTTGCGTCTTCTGGTACATCGACGCGCTGGTCGCGCTGAGGCGCCGCAAGCAGGCGCGCGACCTCTTCGAGACTGTGCTGGCGCACCGCAATTGTCTCGGCCTCCTGTCGGAGGACATCGACCCGGACACCGGCGAACTGTGGGGCAACTTTCCGCAAACTTATTCGATGGTCGGCCTCATCAACTGCGCAATGCGATTGTCTCGGCATTGGGAGGAGGCATTCTGACCGGATGGCATGGCCACCATCCGTCGGTTTCTCACCACTCCTGGGGCGCCCGACTGAACTGTAATGAGGATTTGGCGGAGGGCGCAGATGCAATCGGTCAGAGTCTCATCACTAGGAGGTGAAATGAACAGACGAGACCTTGTAACAGCGGCGTCCGCGGCTTCCGGCTTGGCCAGACCGATGGCCGAAAAGGCCGTCGAGGCCATTTTTCAGGGTATCGCGGATGCCTTGAAACGGGGTGAAACGGTCCGTCTGCTCGGATTCGGGAGCTTCTCCGTCCGGGATCGCGCGCCACTTACCGCTCGCGATCCCCGGTCGGGCGCGCCGATCCACATCGCGGCAGCAAAGCTCCCCAAATTCGTACCGGGCACGGCATTGCGCAATGCCGTCAACCAGTGACCGGGCCGGGCGACCGCACTACGGAATGTGGCGCGGCAACGGTCCGGAGGCAGCCGGCAAGAAAACATGCCCTATGGCGACGAGGTGTGAATGATGAAAAGCATGCCATCGGACGGCGAAGTCACTTTTCCGGGAAAGGGCGAAAAGGCCGATTGTTCCGTCTGCGGCACCGCGTCCCGCGACCGGCAATACCACTGGGCCGAGGAGCGATTGACCTGCGAGCATTGCCTTCTGGAGTCGAGGAAGCAGCTTGCCGGGCTGACCGACGCCCATCCCTACGAGGAATTCGCTGAATCCCTTGCTGCCGCCCTTGACCTGCGCGAACACGAAACCGGCCTGCATTCCAAACGGGTGGCATCTCATACGCTGGTTCTGGCACGCCATTACTTTGCCGATCCGGCAGCGTTACGCGAGATCTATTGGGGCAGCCTGCTGCACGACGTCGGCAAGATCGGGGTCCCCGACGCCGTCCTGCTGAAGCCGGGACGGCTGTCCGAGGACGAGTGGAAGATCATGCGCCGCCACCCGGAGGACGGCAGCAGCATCCTCCGGAAGCTCCCTTTTTTTTCGCTGGCGGCGGAACTCGTCCTTTGCCACGAAGAGCGCTACGACGGCTCGGGGTACCCTCGGGGGCTGAAAGGCGACCAGATCCCGTTTCCGGCACGCCTGTTCGCCATCATCGATACCCTCGACGCCATGACCTTTGACCGCCCATACCGCAAGGCGCTGCCGTTCGACACGGCCAAAGCGGAAATCGTCAGGATGTCCGGCAGCCAGTTCGATCCGGATGCGGTGGAAGCATTTTTGACGGAGGAGGGGCTGCTGAAGGAAATGACGGCTCTCGATTACCTGTACGAAACATAGCTGTCAGGTCGCATCGGCGGCACGCCGGACATAGCGACAACGGCGAGGACGTCAGTGCCCGTTCCGCTCGTTCCGGCGCCGTCGTACAAATGCCAGGATGCAGGCGGTGCCCCGGCGAACGAAAGGAATATCCCGGCCGATCAGCATTATGCCGAGCGGTATCATCCAGAAGCCCAGCACCGGCAGGAACCCCAACAATCCGCCGATGATCAGCAAGCATCCGATCAGCAGCCGCTGGGCCTTCGCTTCGGGCCTGCCCAGGCGGCGATACTGCTGTCGCAGCAGCGACGGCACAGCGACCAAAACCCTCCGCATGCCGGTGTTCTGTTTCATGTCGCCGCGCTTCCGGCTCGGGCGGCCATTGCCCCGGCCTTAGGACGATGTTCGAAACCGCTTTAACACTCCATTGTCCGCGCCTGTCCCCGACAAGGCAATCACGACGGTCTATCAAAGACCCTCGCCTGGCGGTTCGGCTCTCCCAAAGAGGCGACCACCTCCTTCCCCTGCGTGGCAAGGAAGTCGATGAAGGTGCGTGCCGCCAGCGTAAGGCGCTTGCCCTTCCGGTAGACCGCATACCACGGGCGGCGCATGGGGAAGCCTTCAACATCGAGGATGCCGATCAGCCCCACGGCCAGTTCGACGGTGAGGCTGTGGCTGGGTAGAACGGCGAGGCCGAGGCCGGCCATCACGCCACGCTTGATGCCCTCGGCGCTGCCCAACTCCATGAAGGGTGTGATCGAGACGCCACGGTCGGCCAAAAATTTTTCCACGGCCATACGCGTCCCGGATCCTGGTTCCCGCACGAGGAAGCGCTCGCCGGCCAGTTCCTCCAGTCGCACCGGCTGGCGGCCGGTCAACGGATGGCCGGGAGGAGCGACCACCACCAGCACATTGTCGAGGACAGGCAGGATCTCGGCGTCCACGCCGTCCGGGACCTGCCCCATCACCACCAGGTCATCTTCGTTGTCCTGCAGCCGCGCCAGCACGGTGGCGCGATTGGTCACGGTAAGAACCGGCTGCACCTGGGGATGCTGGCGCAGGAACACTCCGAGCAGATGGGGCAAGAAGTATTCGGTTGTGGTGACCACCGATATGCGCAAGGGGCCGGCGACTTCCCCCTTCAACATGTCCACCGCGCTTTCGAAGGCGCCAAGCCGTTCGAAAATGTCGCGGCAGGCAGCATAGAGTTCGTGCCCGACCGGGGTCAGGTAGACCCGCCGGCCGACCTGTTCGAACAACGGCAGCCCCACATGCTCCTCCAACCGGCGAACCTGAATCGATACGGCCGGCTGGGTCAGGTGCATCTCCTCGGCGGCCTTGGTGAAGCTCAGGTTCCGCGCTACGGCGGCGAAAAGGCGAAACTGCTGCAACGTCGCATGCATGGGCGGTCCATATACAATCGTTGATCCTATCAATTAATAACATCAATTTTAGTTTATCGATACCCTGCGCTAGTCTCCCTCACGCGCAAACCGACGGAAGGGCGGTCCCAGCCGTCAGGAGAGATTGAGGAGATGCCCGCAATGGCTGTGAAGACCTACAAGGCCGGTGTGAAGGAATACCGGGAAACCTATTGGGAGCCCCACTACACCCCCAAGGA
>JAJXWP010000008.1 GCA_021781575.1 Pseudomonadota bacterium | reverse complement strand
GTCACCGTCTATCAGCAGGATTCGACCAACGTGCAGCAAGGCACGGCGATCCTGCAGACCGCCGACGGCGCCCTGGCGCAGATCAGCAACGTCCTGCAGCGCATGATGGCGCTGGCCACCGAGGCCGCCTCGGGCCAGGTGACCAACGCCCAGCGCAGCCAGGACATCCAGACCGAATACACCCAGCTGAAGAGCGAAATCTCCAGCATCGTCAACAGCACCACCTATGCCGGCAAGACGCTGCTGTCGGGCTCGTTCCTGCAGAACGTCAAGTTCCTGGTGGGCACCCAGAGCACCAACACCATCGCGGTGACGGTCAGCGCGGTGGCGGCCAAGACGCTGCTCGGCACCACCGCCTCGCTCACCACCGCGGTCAGCACCTCGGCCAACGCGCTGAAGACGATCACCAATCTTAACTCGGCGATCAACACCATCACCAAGGACCGCGCCAAGATCGGTGCCTACGAATCGCAGTTCAACTTCGCCAACCAGGACATCTCCACCAACATCCAGAACATCACGGCCTCCGCCTCGGTGATCATGGATGCCGACGTGGCGGCGGTGAAGGCTCAGCTGTCGGCCACCGACGTCAAGACGCAGGCCGCCGTCGCCGCTCTGACCCAGGCGTCGCAGCTGCCGACGGAACTGCTTAAATTGATCCAGGCCTGACGAATACCGCGGGCATGCGGTAAGGCCTCGCTGACAGGAGATCGGTGGGGCCGACGAATGGGGGGCATCGCCCCCCATTCGCTTTTCCAGGGGGCCGCCCGATTGAATTGCGGTGAGGCTCTATCTTCCGGGGCCCTATTCGTCCCGGTGCGTCCGTTCCAGCCGCTCGTGCCGTTCCTGCGCCTCGATGGACAGCGTGGCGATGGGACGGGCTTCCAGCCGGCGGACGCCGATCGGTTCGTGCGTTTCCTCGCAATAGCCGTAGCTGCCATCCTCGATGCGCTGCAGCGCCGCGTCGATCTTGGCGATCAGCTTGCGGGCCCGGTCGCGCGTCCGCAGCTCCAACGCCCGATCGGCTTCGGCCTGGGCGCGGTCGGCGATGTCAGGCTCCTGCAGGCCCCCCTCCTGCAAATGCTGCAGCGTTTCGTCGGATTCACGCAACAGTTCGCCACGCCACCGTAACAGCTTTTGACGAAAATACTCGGCTTGATATTCGTTCATGAAGGGCTCGTCCTCACTCGGACGATAATCCGGCGGCAGGGTGACGGTCATACCTTCCCCATATTCGAGTGCGAATTACGCCGCGGAATATAAGGATGGAGCCGTTTCCCCGCAAGGAAGGAATGAACCTTCCCCGGATGGCAGGCTATCGCAACATTTCGGCAATGACTCACGGAATACGCGGCGACAGCTTTGCCAGCTCGACTTCGGCGCGCAGCTCGATCTCATCCAGGATCGCCGCCAGTCGCGGGTCAGCAACGCTGTCGCGGCGGGTCCGAACCATCTGGGCCAAAGCGATCAACCTTTCCTTGGGGATCGAGCCAAGCAGCAGACCGTGTCGGATCTCTTCGAGCTTATCGAGAAGGTCCTCGCCATATCCGACCAGCCGGCGCCGATGCTCCTGGTCCAAGGCGTCACCGACGCCTTGGGTCGCCAGCAGCGCGTCGATCCCGCCGACAGCGGCCGAGGTCTCAACGGCAGGAGAGTCGTCGGCGGACTCGAAAGTCTCGGCCAGTTTCTCGGCAAAACCGCCGGAAGAGGATCTGTCGGTCTTGGCCGTCTTGCGTGCCTGACCAGACCCTGCGGTTGCACCGATGCCGGAAACTTTCATACCTGCCTACAAAACCTTGGACTTTCAGCGGAGAGTGTACACTGGGCGAACCCGGGTTAAAAGCCGGTAAATCCATCGCCCCGGGGCAGAAATTGCCGCCGTCGCTAGGACGATGTTGCCGCCGCTCGCCATCACACCGCCGGCGGAGAAGGCTTTCCGCCCTCCTGCCGGGTGGCACGCGATTCGCAAGGACTTGGCCGTCGATGTCTTCCTGTCCCGTCGGCAAGGCCGCGAGTTGCGCCGGAGTGAATGCGATGCATGGGGTTGTTGCCTGTCCTTTCAGAACCGTTGGAGCCTGGCTGGGTGGCCTGGTGCTATCGGCCACTCTGCTGGCCGTGACACCGGCACAGGCCAGTTCACGGATCAAGGATCTGGTCGACTTCGAAGGCGTGCGCGACAACATGCTGGTGGGCTATGGCCTGGTCGTTGGCCTCAACGGCACCGGCGACACCCTGGACAACGCCGAATTTACCCGCCAATCCCTGATCGGCATGCTGGAACGCCTCGGCGTCAACTCCCGCCCCACCACGCCGACCGGCACCTTCAACCTGAAGCCCAAGGACGTCGCGGCAGTGATGGTCACCGCCACCTTGCCCGCCTTCACCCGCCAAGGCACGAGAATCGACGTGACGGTGAGCGCGCTCGGCGATTCCACCAGCCTGCTGGGCGGCACCCTGCTGGTGACGCCACTGGTCGGCGCCGACGGCGAAGTCTATGCCGTCGGCCAGGGGCAGTTGACCTCGGGGTACACCGCCGGCGGCGCCGCCGCGCAGGTGACCAAAGGCGTACCGACCTCCGGGCGCATCGCCAACGGTGCGGTGGTCGAGCGCGAAGTCGCCATCGATATGACCAAAATGCAGGTCGTCCAGGTGGCCCTGCGCAATCCCGACTTCACCACGGCCCGCCGCATCGCCCAGGCGGTGAACGCCTATCTCGGCACCGCGGCCGCCCGGCCCACCGATCCGGCCACCGTGCAGCTGACGGTGCCGTCAAAATACCGCGGCAATGCCGTCGCCCTGATGACCGACATCGAACAGCTGCGCGTCGAGCCTGACCAGGAGGCGCGCGTCGTCATCGACGACCATACCGGCACCATCGTCATGGGTGAGAACGTGCGCATCAGTACCGTCGCCATCGCCCAGGGCAACCTCACCATCCGCATCACCGAAACGCCGCAGGTTTCGCAACCGACGCCGTTCTCCTCCACCGGCCAAACGGTGGTGGTGCCGCGCACCCAGGTCGATGTGGACGAAGGCTCGGATAAGAAAATGAGCGTGCTGCAGCACGGCGTCACCCTTCAGGAACTGGTCAATGGGCTGAACGCCCTGGGCATCGGACCACGCGACCTGATCAGCATCCTTCAGACGATCAAGGCCGCCGGGGCACTGCAAGCCGAAATCGAGGTGATGTGATGGTGGCCACCGACCCCGGCTCGGCGCTTACCGCCCAGGCCCAACTCGCGATGACCCAGGGCCAGCCGCTGCCCAAGCTGGGCAATCCGACCGACCTGGCGGCGGTACGGAAGGCGGCGCAGAATTTCGAGGCCGTGTTCCTGTCGCAGATGTTTGGCCAGATGTTCAAGGGCATCGGCACCGACAGCGTGTTCGGCGGCGGCGAGGCCGAAGACATGTTCCGCCCCATGCTCATCGACGAATACGGCAAGCTGGTTGCCAAGCGTGGCGGCGTGGGCATCGCCGACGCCGTCATGCGGAGTCTCATCGCCCAGCAGGAGAAGACGAAATGAGCTTCCCGCAGAACCCCAATCTGCCCAAGCCGCCACCCAGATTACCACCGGTCGGGCGGCCCGGATCGCCGGCGCCCGCGCCGCGCACCTTGCCGCCGCTGCCGACTGCGGCCGCGGCCCCGCCCCCGGCGACGCCGCAGCGGCCTGGCACACCGCAGGCCGGCCAGCCGGCAGTGCAACCGGCGAGTCGCCCCTCCGCCAATGCAGATATCCGGGGACTGCCGGCCAGCCTGGCACCGATGGTCGAGGCGATCCGGCTCTACGACGACCTGTTGACCGAAGAGAACACCTTTCTGCGGGCAGGAGACGCGAACGGCGTGTCCGCCCTGCTCGACCGCAAGATGGCGGCCACCCGCCTCTACCAGGAACGGCTGCGCAGCTTGCTCGGAGACAGCCAAGCCACCCGCGGGATGAATCCGGATCAGCGCAGCGCCGTCATCGGCATGGTCCGGGGGCTCGAGGAACGGGCCAAGGAGAATGCCATCCTGCTCAAAGCGAACATGAGCGCCATCGAACAGCTATTCGAGGTGATCAATACCGCGACACGGAAAATGCGCCGCCAGGAGGTGGCCTATTCCAAGGGCGGCCGGCTGTGGGAAACCTATAATCGGAACGGCGCCTCGCTGGCCTACAACAACACGATCTGACCGGCTCCCGAGCGGGCGGTCGTCGGGGACGCGGCGTCATGGCGGTCAATATCATCGACACGGCATTCGGCGGGATTGTGTCCTCCCCGCCGTCGCCCGCCGCGACGGCCGAAAGCCGCAAGATTCCGGCCCCGCCGGCGCAACAAGCGACCGCCGGAGACGCCTCTGGCGCGAGCGGCGCCGGCCTGCTGTTCCCCATCACCGCCATCCAACCCGGCGTCGTCGATGGACTTAAGGCCAGCCTGCGCGACGCCACCGCCAAACTGAGCAGCTTCGCTTTCGACAGCCAACTCGGTTCCCGGTTGCGGCGAATCCTTGGCGATCCGGGCAATGCCGGGTCCCTCGGCGCAGCCACGCAGGAATTCGTCAAGGCGGTGGCCGCATCGGCAGCCGAGCCGACTCAGGCCGCCGCCACCGTCACCACCGCCGCATCGGCGCTGACCGGCAGGCTGGGCGCCACGACAGACGACGTCCAGGCGTTGCGCGGCGAGGTCGACCAGCAGTTGGCCACGGCGGTCAACGCGGCCCAGTCGACCCTTCAGCAAGTCGCCGCCATCAACGACAAGATTGCGCTCAATGGCGCCGCCGGCTCGCCGACCGGCGAACTCGCCGCCCAGCGCGACGCAGCTCTGGCCAAACTGTCGGCGAGCCTGGATTTCCAGTCGTTCGTCCGCAGCGACGGGACAGCGGCGGTTTTCACCAAGGCGGGAACACCGCTGGTCGACGGCAAGGCAGCCACTCTGGCCTTTGCCGCCGCGGCCAGCGTCGCACCGGCTTCGGTGCCGGCCGACGGGTCGTTGAGCGGGGTCACCGTCGACGGCACGGACATCGGCGGCCAGCTTTCCGCCGGCACCATCCACGCCTTGCTGCAGGCCCGCGATACCACCCTGCCCAACCTGCAAAGCCAACTCGACACCTTGGCGCAAACTCTCCAGGCGCGCGTCAACCAGACCAGCAACCGCAGCATCGCCGATGCCGATGCCAGATCGGCTTATCTGGGCACGCGCCGCTTCGCCGCCCCCTCCACGCAACGCCTTTCGCTATCCGGCGGCGACACCATCGTCGCCCTGCTGGGAACCGATGGAGCGGCGAAAGCCTCGACCAGTCTGACCGCGCTGGTGAAGCAGTTTCAACAGGCGTCAGGGTTGCCGGCCACCGGCACCTGGTCGATCGAGCAGGTGACCTCCGCCTTGAATGGGTGGCTGAACGGGCAGTTGGGCACCCGCTCGGCATCGTATTTGGGCTTCGGCGCCGACGGCCGCCTGTCCATCGACCTGCCTGCCGCGACCGGCAGCCGTCTTGCGTTCCGCGATCAGCGCAGCACCGTCTACCAGTCCACCCTGTCGGCCGACCCCAGCAAGCCGCTGGGCCTGTCCGGCAGCCTCACCTTCACCGACAACCTCGGCAACCGGATGTCCACGTCTCCGCGCGACGTGCAACCGGGCGACAGCCTGGCCGCCATCACCGCCCGGCTCAACGCCGTCGGAGGGCTGAAGGCGGAGCTGACACCGTCGGGCAGCGGGATGAAGTTGACGGTGGCCAGTTCGGTCACCGCAGATCTGAGCCTGGCCCCTGACGCCGCCGGCGCCAACGTCGTGGCCAAGCTGGGAATGGCCCCGGCAGCCGACCAGCCGGCCGAGGACGTGGCGGTCAATTTCGTCGCGCAGCGGAGCGGCCCGTCCCTGACCAGCGCATTGCTGCCGAGCGCCACCAATCCTCTGGGGGTGAAAGGAACGCTCGCCCTCGAGGACCAAAACGGGGCGACGGCGGTCAACCTGACCGTCGACCCGGCCTGGAGCCTGAGCACCCTCGCCACCCGGATCGCCGCGGCCGGACAGGGGGCGGGAATCGGCGCGTCGGTGGTCACCGTGGGAAACCAGGTGGCGCTGAAGCTGTCCGCCGCGCCCGGCCAGTCCATCGCTGTCCCCCCCTCCGCCACGGCCGGAGATGCGCTGGACTTCGCCCCGCCGGCTACCCAACTGGTATCCGGCTTCGCCAACTTCCTCGGCCTCAACGACATCTTCGTCGCCGACCCCGCCCAGGCGTTCGACACCAAGGCACCCACCGGCCTGTTCACCACCACCGCGACGCCGGGAACCGCCCGGTCGCTGGCCATCAACCCTGATCTGCAGGCCGAGCCGTCGCGCCTGGCCAACCCCGAACTGCTCAACCGCCTGGCCGACCTGCTGAGCGGGCCGGTCGCCGTCGCCGCGGCGGGCGGCCTGCCGCGTGGCAATTACAACCTTGCCCAATACGCCGACAATATCGCCACGAACGCGACCGCCGCAGCGACAGCGGCCGGACAGCAGGCGACCTATCAGCAAGCGCTGGTCGGCAGCCTGACCGGCCGCCAAGCGAGCATCGGCGACGTCACCATGAGCGGCAGCTTGGCCGATCTGGCCACCTATCAGCAGGCCTATCGTGATTCGGCACAGGTCATCTCGACCATGGCCCAGTTGTTCGGTAGCCTGGGCGTATCGGTTCATTGACACCCCTGGCGGCAGGAATTGCTCGGCCGGCCCGGCAAAAATCTCCCGTTACCGAAAAAATACCGTTGACAATCAATGCAATGAACCTGGCCTGAAACTTGCTTGCTGGAATCTGTCGTTTGATCAGTCGGGGAACCCAGTCATGACGGTGGAGGCCGTTGCCGCGCCGGTATCGCGCAAGTTCATGCAGAAAGCCTCCTCGGAGGCGATCGCGGCGTTCGATCATGGCTCCGGCTTCAACGCCTTGCTGCAGCAAGCCGCCCAATCGAATCGGACCACCTCGTTCAACGCCCTGGTCGCCGCACTCGACGACGCCGACTCCTCCGGCAACAAGCATGCCGCCGCCCAGCCGCCCCGCCACGATACCCCCCAACCGCCGGAGCCCGCGGCGCCCGACCCGCTGGAAGCGATGCCAAGCCCGTCTTCCGCGCCATCGACCGGCACGCCGCCCGACGCCGCCCGTACCGCGGCCACCAATGGCCGGGACGACCGAGTGCCGGCGGTAAAGAAGCAATCCAAGCCAGCCGACCGCCGGAAGACCGATCCCTCGGCGCCAGTCCCGATGGCGGCTCAACCGAACCTGATGGCCCAAGCGAAGGCGACGACGACGCTGGAGTCAGCGTCCCCGTCCGCGGACCCTGCGCTGACTGCCGCGGCAAACGGCGGCGACGGCCCTGACTCGACAGCCGGGATCGCATCGGGTCATCCGGCCGCCGCCGACGCGGCCACCGGCAACGGAACGGCGCCCCAGCCGCCGGCGGCGACCGATACCGCCGGCGGGCTGGCGGCCACGCAGGCGGCGGCCTTGGCCCAGGCGGCGGGGAGCGCGGCCCGCGGAACCGTGAAGGTCACGGTCAAAGCGGCCGGTGGCGACGCGCCGACACCAACGGTGACCAACGCCGCCTCGCTGCACCAGCTGTTTTCGCCGGACGCCGGCGCTGCCGCCGGCGCGGCGGTCGACGGCCATTCCGGTTCCGCCCCATCGGCCGGCGACCCCGGCACCTCATCCGATTCCGGTTCTGGAACGGATACCGGAGGCCAGGACCAATCGGCTCAAACCCAGGCCGCGCAGGGCCAGGCGGCGCAAATGGCCGCCGCCCAACCCTTCACGCCCGGATTGGCCGCTGGCGGCACCTCGGCAGTGGCGGCAAGCCCGAATTCCATGGAAAGCCAGGTGGTCGCCGCAACCGGCGCGACCGCCGGCCATGCCGACGACGCCGCTGCCACGGCAACGCTCCCGGTGGCTCCGGCAGGCGCGCAGAACCTTGCCCAGGCTGACGCGGCCGGGGACACCCCCGCCGTCCCGCCTCCCCGGCAGCCGTTGGTCGTTACGCCAGCCGACCAGATCAAGGTGCAACTCGCCCGCAACCTCAAGGAAGGCAACGACACCATCAGTGTTCAGTTGCACCCCGAAGACCTCGGCCGAGTCGAAGTCAAGCTGGAGATGCGGGACGGTCAAGTGAAGGCGACGATTACCGCCGACCGACCGGAAACCCTGCAGATGCTGAAGAACGATGCCGGCAACCTGCAACAGGCACTGCAGAACGCCGGTCTCAATGCCGATGCCAATTCGCTGAACTTCCAGTTGCGCGGGGATCAGCAGGGACGGCAGGGCGCCCGGGAGGGCCGCGGCGCCCCGCGCGAGCGCCGCGCCGGCCCGGCCGCCACGGCCATCGACGCCGTCGGCGCGCCGCAAGGATCGGCCTACGGGAGCGGCTCCGCCGCCGACAGCGGTGTCGATATAAGCGTCTGACCGGCTTACCCACCCGGCAATATTTGCCGGCACATTAACTGCTCTTTCACTTTCGGAGTATAGCGTCGATCCAAATGGATGAGCGGCGCATTTGCCTTGCGCCCTGGGGTGTCCGCCGTGAACTCGTTCCTTCTATCCCTCAAGAATCTGGGGGCAACCAGACTGACCGCCATTGCGGGGGGCGGCGTCGCGGTTCTCGCCTTCATCATCTATCTGCTGGCGCGCATGTCGTCGCCGCCCATGGAGATGTTGTACGGCAACCTTGACCTGCAGGACGCCAACCAGATCGTCACCAAGCTGCAGACGGACAAGGTCCCTTACGAGTTGCGCCACGAGGGCACCGAAATTTGGGTACCAAAGGACCGCAAGCTGGACCTGCGGGTGAAGATGGCCGAACTGGAACTGCCCAGCGGCGGCTCGGTGACCAACGGCTACGAGCTGTTCGACAAGGGCGACATGCTGGGCTCTACCAGCTTCATTCAGAATGTCAACCTCCTCCGAGCCATGGAAGGCGAGCTGGCACGGACGATCCGCTCCATCGACGGTGTGAAATCGGCCCGAGTGCATCTGGTCCTGCCCAAGCGCGAAGTGTTCAGCCGGGACACCCAGGAGCCGTCCGCCTCGATCATGCTCAGGATGGATGGGAGCAAGCATCTGACCAAGCAGCAGGTGCAAGCCATCGAGCATCTGGTCGCCGCCGCCGTACCGAAGCTGAAACCCTCGCGCATCTCCATCGTCGACGAACGAGGGACGCTGCTCGCCCGCGGCACGGAAGACGACAACCAGGCCATGGCCGATCAGGCCGACGAGATGAAGCTGGCCACCGAAGACCGGCTGCGGCGCACCATCGAGGATCTGCTCGAACGCCGCGTCGGGCCGGACCGGGTACGCGCCCAGGTGTCGGTCGAAGTGGACCTGGATCGCGTCGCCACCACCAAGGAAATCTACGATCCTGACAGCAAGGTGGAACGCTCGCACGTCACCGTCGAAGACAACCAGCAGACCCAGGACATGGAGAATTCTTCGATCAGCGTCCAGCAGAACCTGCCCGACGCCGGATCGAGCAATCCGGGGGCACGGAGCCAAAGCAGGCAGGTCCGGAACCAGGAGACGGTCAATTACGAGATCTCCAAGACCACGCGCAACGAGGTCAAGGAGATGGGTGATATCAAGCGGATCACCGCCGCCGTGCTGGTCGACGGGAATTGGGGGCCGCCGGCCAAGGGCCAGACGAAACTGACCTTTCAGCCACGCAGCGAACAGGAAATGGAACAGCTGTCGGCGCTGGTGCGCGGCGCCATCGGCTACGACGCGCAGCGCGGCGACCAGGTGGAAGTCATCAACATGCCGTTCGCCGGCCACGACCAGCCGGAGCCGGTGGAGCCCGACAACAAGCTGTTCGGCTTCGATCGCGATTTTGTCGAGAAGGTGGCCTCCAATCTCG
This sequence comes from Pseudomonadota bacterium, assembly GCA_021781575.1. Taxonomy (GTDB): domain Bacteria; phylum Pseudomonadota; class Alphaproteobacteria; order Rhodospirillales; family Magnetospirillaceae; genus DUZF01. The sequence goes on along the minus strand of JAJXWP010000008.1, from coordinate 119,774 downwards.
GTCTGTCGGTGGTGGCGATCCTGTTCCTGCTGCTGGTCCTGCGCCCGCTGGTCAGCCGCGCCGTCGAATCGATGGCGGCCCAGGCGGTCACTCCCGACGGCCGGCGGTTGATGGGCCCGGCCGGTGGCCCGCCGCTGCTGGGCCCCGGCGGCGTTCCGCCGGCCCCCGCCCCTGGGATGCTGCCCGAGGAAATGGAAACGGTCGACGAGTTGATCGACATCGACAAGGTCGAAGGGCGAGTCAAGGCGTCGTCGATCCGCAAGATCGGAGAAATCGTCGACAAGCATCCCGAGGAGGCGCTGTCGATCATCCGCGCCTGGATGTACTCGGAATAGGGAAGCAGGAACGGACGCGCCATGGCCCGCATGAAAGAAGACTATCGCAGCCTGACCGGCCCACAGAAGGCTTCCATCCTCATGCTGTCCCTGGGCGAGGAACAGTCCTCCAAGCTGTTCGCCATGATGGACGACGAGGAAATCAAGGAAATCTCCCAGACCATGGCCAATCTCGGCACGGTCAATGCCGGCGTGGTGGAGCGCCTGTTCGTCGAATTCGCCGACCAGATTTCCTCCACCGGGTCGCTGGTCGGTTCGCTGGAAAGCACCGAGCGGCTGCTGCTGAAGACCCTGTCGAAAGATCGGGTCGAATTGATCATGGAGGAAATTCGCGGCCCGGCCGGCCGCACCATGTGGGACAAGCTGGGCAACGTCAACGAGACGGTGCTGGCCAACTACCTGAAGAACGAATACCCGCAGACGGTCGCCGTGGTCCTAGGCAAGATCAAACCGGATCACGCCGCCCGGGTGCTGTCGCTGCTGCCGGAAAATTTCGCCATGGAAGTGATCATGCGGCTCTTGCGCATGGAGGCGGTGCAGAAGGAAGTCCTCGACGGCGTGGAAAAGACATTGCGCACCGAATTCATGTCGAACCTGGCACGCACGGCGCGGCGCGACGCCCATGAACTGATGGCCGACATTTTCAACAACCTCGACCGCAACGCCGAAAACCGCTTCATGAGCGCCCTCGAGGAGCGCAATCGCGAATCCGCCGAGCGCATCAAGGCCCTTATGTTCACCTTCGAAGATCTGGTGCGTATCGACATGCAGGGGATCCAGGTGCTGCTGCGCAATGTCGAGAAGGACAAGCTGGGCATGGCGCTCAAGGGTGCATCGGACACCGTCAAGGAGCTGTTCTTCAAGAACATGTCCGAACGCGCCGGCAAGATGCTGCGCGAGGACATGGAGGCGATGGGCCCGGTACGCCTGCGCGACGTCGACCAGGCGCAGAGCCTGATCGTCACCATGGCCAAGGAACTGGCGGCAAGCGGGCAGATCGTCATCTCCGAAGGCCGCGAGGAAGACGAGTTGGTGTATTAACGTCGTCTCGAGCGGGAATGAGGGATCTCCACGGCGCTCCGAGATCCTTCCTCCCTGCGGTCGCAGGATGACAGGGGAAAATTCGGTGTATTGAATGGCGAAGCTGCAGAAGTACCTGTTCGATCTCGACTTCGATGCGCCCGAGGGCCCGCCGCACCTCGGCGACGAATTTGCCGCGCCGCCCGAAGAGGCGATGATCGAGATCGAGGAGGCGCCGCCGCCGCCCACCTTCTCGGAGGAAGAACTGCTCCTGGCGCGCGATCAGGCCTATCTGGCCGGCCGACAGGAAGCATTGCGCGAGGCGGAAGCTGCCACCGAACGGCTGGCGGCGTCGGCCCTCGCCGCGCTGAGCGAGCGCCTGACCGAGCTTGTCGCCGGGCAGCAGGCGGCCCACGAAGCCGGCCTGCGCGACGCCATCGCCGTCGCTCTTGCCGTGGCGCGCAAGCTGTTGCCCGAATTTGCCCGCCGGCACGGCCTTGACGAGATCGAAGGCGTCATGGCCGAATGCCTGTCCCATCTGGACCGCGACCTGCGCATCACCGTCCGCGTCAACCCGCTCCAGGTCGACGCGGTGAAGGCGCATGCCGCTCAGGTCGCCGCCGGTGCCGCTTTCGAAGGCAAGCTGCATTGCACCGCCGATCCGCGCGTCGCACCCGGCGATTGCCGCATCGAATGGGGCGACGGCGGAGCCGAACGCGATCAGGCCAGGATCTGGGCCGAGATCGAGGCGGTCGTGGAGCGTGCTCTGACCCCGCCCGCCGCCGAGGCCGGTGAGGCCGAGCGTGACGACACCGCGGTCTCAGGCTGACCGCGCCCCCCTAGGAGAAACCGATGGCGGACTTCGAACTGAATGAACTGAAACCCGACGGCCAGGAGGGGGATATTCCGGATGGTCCGCGCTCGGCGCGCGACCTGGAAGCCGTCTACGACATTCCGGTACAGGTGTCCGCCGTGCTCGGCAAGGCGACAATGCAGGTCAATCAACTGCTGAAGCTGGGCCGGGGCGCGGTGGTCGAGCTTGACCGCAAGGTCGGCGAAGCCATCGATATTTACGTCAACAACCGGCTGGTGGCCCGCGGGGAGGTCGTGGTGGTGGAAGACCGGCTGGGGGTGACCATGACGGAAATCATCAAGACGGACCGCAGCTGACCATCGCTCTCCCTTCCGGGGGTGGACGGGGGCGACGGAAACGGAGCGAGTCTCGGGGACAGGGTAAGACAGCATGCAGCTTCTGATTATCGGCTCATTGGATGGTCAGGTTGGCGCGGCCAGCCAGATCGCCATGTCGCGCGGAGCCAAGGTAGCCCACGTCGACACGGTCAATGCCGCTCTCGAGGTGCTGCGCTCCGGCCAGGGCGCGGACCTGGTGATGATCGACGTCAAGTTTGACGTCAAGGCTCTGGTCGACAGCTTGACCGCCGAACGGATCAGCATTCCGGTGGTGGCCTGCGGCATCGGCACCGACGCCGGAGCGGCGGTCCGGGCCATCCGTGCCGGCGCCAAGGAATATATCCCCCTGCCGCCCGACGCCGAACTGATCGCCGCGGTGCTCTCGGCCGTCACCGAAGAGAGCCACGCGCTGATCTATCGCGACCCGGTGATGGGCCAGGTGCTGCGTATGGCCGAACAGGTCGCGCCGAGCGACGCATCGATCCTGATCAGCGGCGAGTCGGGAACCGGCAAGGAACTGGTGGCGCGCTTCGTCCACCGCAAGAGCCGCCGCACCTCCAAGCGCTTCGTCGCCGTGAACTGCGCCGCAATCCCCGAAAACCTGTTGGAGTCCGAGCTGTTCGGCCATGAAAAGGGCGCCTTCACCGGCGCCGTGGCGCGCCGCCTGGGCAAGTTCGAGGAAGCGAACGGCGGCACCCTGCTGCTCGACGAAGTCAGCGAAATGGACGTGCGGCTGCAAGCGAAACTGCTGCGCGCCCTGCAGGAAAAGGAGATCGATCGGGTCGGCGGCAACGCGCCGGTGAAAGTCGACGTGAGAATTATCGCCACATCGAACCGTACCCTCGAAGAAGAAGTTCGCAAGGGAACCTTTCGCGAGGACCTGCTGTTCCGCCTGAACGTCGTCAATCTCCGGCTTCCCTCGTTGCGCGAACGGCCGTTGGACATCGATGCCCTGGCCTCGCATTTCATCAAGAAATATTCCGAGCTGAACGGCCTGCCGAACCGCCCGCTGGCCGATGCCGCCAAGCGGATCCTGCAGTCGCACGTCTGGCGCGGCAATGTCCGCGAGTTGGAAAACACCATGCACCGCGCCGTCCTTCTGGCGAGCGGCAACGACATCGGCCCGGAAGCCATCCTGCTGTCCAATGCGCAGCCGGCCTACGACCATGCCGGCACCGTCGCCAACTCGGCAGCCGTCGCCGCCTCGGCAGCCGCCAGCGGCGCCACCAAGGCCCTGGTCGGCCGCACGGTGGCCGATGTGGAACGCGACCTGATCATCGACACGTTGCAGCATTGCCTTGGCAACCGCACGCACGCGGCGAATATCCTGGGAATATCGATCCGGACCCTGCGCAACAAGCTCCGCCAGTACATCGACGAAGGCATTCCCGTACCGCCGGCCGGCGAAGCGGAGCGGCCGGCGCTGTGACCGGCCGCCATTGACAGGGGCTTCCCATCGTGGCTGAAAACGCCGAAGCCGCCTCGACCGCCAGCGCCAATTGGAGCGCCGTGCTAAACCGCTTCGCCGGGGCGGCGCGCCGCGGCGATCTGGCCTTCGCGATGGGCGTCGTCGTCCTCCTGGTGGCGCTCATCCTGCCGATGCCCACCTGGCTGCTCGACATCTCGCTGGCGTTTTCGCTGACCTTTGCCGTGATGATCCTGATGACGGCGATCTTCATCGAAAAGCCGGTGGAGTTCAGTTCCTTTCCTACAGTTCTTCTGCTGTCCACATTGCTGCGCCTAGCCCTCAACCTGGCATCGACGCGGCTGATTCTGTCGCATGGTCACGAGGGGACGGCCGGAGCCGGCCACGTCATCCAAGCCTTCGCCGGCTTCGTGATGAGCGGCAATTTCGTCATCGGCATTATCGTCTTCAGCATCCTGATCATCGTCAACTTCGTCGTCATCACCAAGGGCTCGACCCGTATCGCCGAGGTGGCGGCTCGTTTCACCCTGGACGCCATGCCCGGCAAGCAGATGGCCATCGACGCCGACCTGTCCTCGGGGCTCATCGACGAGACCGCGGCGCGCCGCCGCCGCGGCGAGCTGGAAAACGAAAGCGCGTTCTACGGAGCCATGGACGGCGCCTCCAAATTCGTCCGCGGCGACGCCGTGGCCGGGCTGATGATCACCTTCATCAACGTCGTCGGCGGCATGATCATCGGCATGGTCCAGCAGAACCTGCCGTTCTCTCAAGCCGCCGATTTCTATACCAAGCTGACGGTCGGTGACGGCCTGGTCACCCAGATACCGGCGCTCATCGTATCGACCGCCGCCGGCATGCTGGTCACCAAGGCGGGCCTCCAGGAGGCCACCGACAAGGCGCTGTTCGGACAATTGGCCGGCTATCCGAAGGCGCTTGGCATGAGCTCGTTCCTGCTGGTCGCCGTGTCGTTGCTGCCCGACATGCCGATGGCCCCGTTTCTGGTGCTGGCGCTGGTGACCGGCGGCACCGCCTATTGGCTGGACCGGCAGGAACGACAGCGTACCGCCCAGGCCGAGACGGAAGCGGCGAAGATGCCGCCACCGCCGGTCGCCGACGAACCGATTTCCACCGCGCTGAAGATCGACCATGTCCGCCTTGAGCTGGGCTATGGCCTGCTGTCGATGATCAACAATCCGCACGGCCAGAAACTGACCGACCAGATCAAGGCGCTGCGCCGTGCGCTCGCGGCGGAAATGGGCTTCGTGATGCCCAGTGTGCGGATCCAGGACAACATGCAGCTGCCGGCCAACCGCTACGTGGTCTACATCAAGGAAGTCGAGGCGGGGCACGGCGAACTCAGGCCGAACATGCTCCTGGTGATGGATCCCCGCGGCGAGGACATCACCATCCCCGGCGAACAGACGCGCGAGCCGACCTTCGGACTGCCGGCGGTGTGGATCGACCCGGCCAGCCGCGAGGAGGCCCTGTTCCGCGGCTATACCGTGGTCGATCCGTCCACCATCATCACCACCCACCTCACCGAGGTCATCAAGGACCATATGCCGGACCTGCTGTCCTATGCCGAGACGCAGAAGCTTCTCGACGAGCTGGACAAGGACAATCAGAAGCTGGTGGCCGACATGGTCCCCGGCCAGATCACCCTGGGCGGCATCCAGCGGGTGCTGCAGAACCTGCTGCAGGAACGCATATCGATCCGCGATCTGGCAACCATCCTCGAAGGCGTCGGCGAAGCCTGCGGCCACAGCCGCAACGTGATGATCCTGACCGAGCATGTGCGTACCCGCCTGGCCCGCCAGATCAGCGACGCCAATACCAACATGCAAGGGTTCATCCCGCTGGTGACCCTGTCGCCGGAATGGGAGCAAGCCTTCATCGAAGCACTCCAGGGCGCGGGCGAAGAGCGGCAGTTGGTCATGGCGCCGTCGCGTTTGCAGGAATTCATCACCAAGACCCGCCAGACCTTCGAGCGCTTCGCCATGCAGGGCGAAACGCCGGTGCTGCTGACCAGCCCCACGGTGCGGCCTTATGTACGCTCGATCGTCGAACGGTTCCGCCCGACCACGGTCGTAATGTCGCAGTCGGAGGTCCACCCCAAGGCCAAGATCAAGACCATGGGGCAGATATGATGTCGCTCGGCTGCCATCCCTTGTCCAAGGGGACCTGCCGCCGGCGAGCCCGAGGGCGAGCTTTGCGACGGACATCGGCGGCCCGACGGGTGCCGCCTCCCTGCGGCCGTCGAAATGGCAAAGGGCGGCCCTGACCGATGCGGCTGAAATCCTACACCGCCCCCAGCATGGCCGAGGCCATGCATATGGTTCGCCAGGAGCTGGGCGACGATGCCATCATCGTCTCCACTCAGCGGGCTGCGGGCGGCAAGGGAGTCCGCATCACCGCGGCTCTCGAACCGGCCGATGTGGACGATGCGATCAGCGATATGCTGGCCGAGGCGGGCCGCACGCCGACGGCCGAAGTGGTCCGCGAAGCGCTGGTCGAGCACGGGGTGCCGGGCCGCCTGGTCGAGCGCCTGGTCAATGCCGTGCAGACCGGCGCCATCGACGACGGACTTCTGGCCTGCGCGGCGGCCCTGGAGACGGGCTTCGCCTTCGCTCCGCTGCCGGACCACGGAGCACCGCGGCCGTTCATGCTGATCGGCCCGCCGGGCAACGGCAAGTCCATGGTGGTGGCCAAGCTGGCCGCCCGCTCGGCATTGAAGAACCGGCGGGTCGGCGTCATCACCGCCGACAACATCCGGGCCGGCGCCACTGCGCAACTGTCGGCCTTCACCCGTATCCTGCAGATCGAACTGCTCACTGTCCGCGGGCCGGAATCGCTGCAGCGTGCCGTCGAAGGCTGCCTCGGACGCTATGACATCGTGTTCGTCGACAGCCCCGGCATCAACCCTTTCCTGCAAACCGACCTGGAATATTTAACCGCCCTGATCGAAGCGGCCAACGTAGAACCCATCCTGGTGCTGGCCGCTGGCGGCGATCCGACCGAGGCCGGCGAAGTTGGAGAGGCTTTTGCCGGCGTCGGCGCGACAAGGCTTCTGGCCACGCGGCTTGACACCACCCGCCGGCTCGGGTCAATCATGGCAGCCGCTGACGCCGGACCTCTGATGTTCTGCGACGTCAGCGCCAGTCCGCATGTCGTCAACGGAGTGATGGCGGTGAACGCTGGAATCATGGCCCGCATGTTGTTGCCCAACACTCCCGATAGTTCGAAGACTGTCCCCTCGAGAGCAGAGGTCGCGCCCTCATGACCGCCGGAATGTCCGCTCCAACCATGGCCCCCCGCCCCATCCAACGGGCCAAGGGGCGCAACGTGATCGCCGTTGCCTCCGGCAAGGGCGGGGTCGGCAAGACCTGGTTCTCCATCACCCTGACCCACGCCCTGGCGCGGGCGGGGCAACGGGCGCTGCTGTTCGACGGCGACCTGGGCCTGGCCAATGTGGACATCCAGTTGGGCCTGATGCCCAAGCACGACCTGGGAAGCGTGGTAACCGGCCGGCTGACCCTCAACCAGGCCACGGTGGCCTATGCCGACGGCGGCTTCGACGTCATCGCCGGCCGTTCCGGTTCGGGGTCGCTGGCCAATATCCCTCTGTCGCGCCTGCAGCTGCTTGGAGACGACCTTAACCTGCTGGCCTGCGCTTATGACCGGGTGGTCCTTGACCTCGGTGCCGGTGTCGAAAAGACGGTACGGGCGCTGGCCAACAATGCCGGCACCATTCTCGTGGTGACGACCGATGAGCCGACCTCTCTCACCGACGCCTATGCCTTCATCAAGATCACGCAGATCGAGCGACCGGGCACGGATATGCGTGTGGTGGTCAACATGGCCAACTCGACGCGGGAGGGCGAGCGCATCTACACCACGCTGCTCAAAGCCTGCGAAGGATTCCTCAAGGTTTCACCGCCGCTGGCCGGGGTCATCCGCCGGGACCTGAAGGTCCGCGAAGCCATCCGCAACCAGACGCCGTTGCTCACCCGATCGCCCAACAGCGAAGCCGCGGCCGACGTCGAAGCCATCGTCGAGAAGCTGCTGAGAGGGCGATGAGCCCGCTACCGCCGACGCTGCCTCCCCCCGGGCCCGGGCCCGCGCCGGCAGCGGCGGCGGCCATCGGCGGCTCCCCCATTCCGGCCCAACTTGCCGCCCTGCCGGCCGATGCCGTCATCGAGGCCACCGTACGACCGATGCCGCAAGGCCCCGGGCTCGTGCAGCTGCAGACACCGGCGGGCCCGCTGCTGGTCAGGCTGCCAATCCCTCTGCCGCCCGGAGCCAGCGTTCGCCTTCAGGTGGTCAGCCCGGCCCCCGCCCTGCTGTTGCGTCTTCTGACCGTCGACGGTCGACCGACGCCCTCCGGAGGCCAAGCAGCCATAGCTCCGCCGGAGACGCCGGAGACCGCGCCCGGCGCCGGGAAAGCGGCCATGCAGGCCATGGCGGCGGGTGAAGCGACCGCCGATCAACCCGATGGGAGCGTGGCTTTGCCGCGATCGTCGCCGACCGAGCCGGGCGGCCTCCCCGGCGCCGCGCCGGGCATCGCCGCGACGCTGGTCCGCCCCGCCGCCATGCCGCCCGCCGGTGGGTCGCCCCTGCCGCCCGGTACCAGCTTCACCGTGCGCATCGCTAGCGCCGAACAGCCTCAACTCCCGCAGCGCCCTCCTGACCCGCCCGGCCGGCCACTATCAGCCCTCCAGGCACCGGTGCCGGACGCCGTGGGGCCGGATACCGGGGCTACTCCTGCCCAGGACCCGGCCGCGGTGCCCCCGAACAACCCGCCGACGCCGAAGCCGGCGCCGATGGCCGAGACTCCGCCGCCCCTCCTGGCGGAGGCGCAAGACCCGCTGCCGGATGTCATCGACGCCCCCCTCACACTGCCGCCCGACCTGACCGGAACCGTCGCCGCCAACAGCCATGTCGGCCAGACCCTGGTGCAGACCCCGCTTGGCCTTGTTGCATTGCAGCCCGGCGTGACATTGCCTGCCGGGACCCGATTACATCTGATGGTGGTCGGTCGGCCGGCCCTTCCCGAGACCCCGGCCGGGCGGGCCAATGGCAGCCAGCAGATGGGGCCGCTGTCGCCGGCCGGCTGGCCGGCCTTCGACGAAGCGGTGGAGATCCTCCAGCAGACCGATCCGCAGGCGGCACGGCAAATCTTGCAGCACTTGCCGCAACCGGGCCCGCAGCTGGCCTTGTCGCTGTTCCTTCTCGTCTCCGCGACGCAGTCCTCGAGCCTGCGCGACTGGCTGGGCGAGAAAACCGCCAAGGCCCTGGAGCGGGCCGGCCGCGCCGGCTTGCTGGACCGCCTCGAAGATGACCTGGCCGGCATGAAATCCGAGGTGCGGATGCCCAGCGGTGGCGACTGGCTGGGCCTGCAACTGCCGCTGCTGCTCGACCAGCGGATCGAGCGCATCCGGCTGACCATGCGCCGCCCGCCGCAGGATGAAAGGGAAAGGGCGATGCGCGATCGGGAGGGAACGCGGTTCCTCGTCGATCTCGAGATGAGCCGCCTGGGGCCGCTGCAGCTGGATGGCCTGGTCAAGCGCGCCAGCCGCCGATTCGACCTGATCATCCGTACCCACGCGGCCTTGGCCGGCGACATCCGACGGGACATCACCGGCATTTTTTGCCGCTCTCTGGAAGGCTTCGGCATGACCGGCACGGCATCCTTCCAGCAGACGGTAAATTTTATCGAGCCCATCCCGCCAGGCCCGGCGACCACTCCCGGCGTCATCATCTAAAGAATCATCAGCCAGATCCAAAGGCATGGCTTGCCGGCAGGGGCCGGATCACGATATTCGTGTGGACACCCTACCTTTCGACGTCCTCAGCCCTCCGGCGAGGTCGACGGCATAGGAATTGCTTGGAAAACGGTCGGGGTACGGCCGCAGCGATCGTAGGGCTTGGCTGAAATCATGTATGGCAATTTGCACAATTCGCCCTCTGATCCTTTGGGCCATTACAGCGCCTTGGGAATCGGCCCTCTGGCCGATGCCGTCGAGATCAAGGCGGCCTATCGCGACAAGGCAAAGCTGCTGCACCCCGATCACAACCCTTCGGACGAAGCCAGCCAGGATTTCCAGCGGGTCGTCGAAGCCTACCGCATCCTTCGCGATCCGAAGAGTCGAGCCCGCTATGATGCTACGGCGCAACTGCCCCCGCCGGCCAGGCTGATTGACCCCGAGGACCCAGCCCCCGAGCCACTGTCCTGCTCGCGCTGTGGAAAGATTACGGCGCAACCGCGCTATGTCATTTTCCACAAGGTGAAAAGCTTCCTGCTATCGACCCAGCGCAACGCGGTGCACGGCATTTTTTGCCGGGACTGCGCCGACCGCACGGCCATTTTCGCCAGCACGGCCACCTGGATGCTGGGGTGGTGGGGCATCAAAGGGCCCTATTGGACGCTGCGCGCCTTGTGGAGGAATTTGCGTGGCGGCGAAATGCCTGCGGCCGACAACTTGTGGGTGCTGCTCCACCAGGCTCGCGCCTTCCTGGCCCGCGGAGACAACGATATCGCCCGTTCCCTGGCCGAACAGGCGCAAGGATTCGCCAAGGACGTCGACGAGAGGTCGCGCATCGCCGGGATAATCCGCGCCGCCGGCGGCAAGGGCAAGGCGATGCGCCGGCTGAAGACACGCTGGCGGCCTTGGACCTATGCATCGGTCATGCAGGCTTTGCCGCTCGGTGCGCTGGCGATCTCCGCGATGATCACAGCGATGGCGCTGCTCCTGCGCAGCCAGACCGACAGCGCCACGGCAATGATCACCGTGCAGCCGGTCAGGTCGGGGGAAACCCGCTATGTCGCCGTCGAAATGCTGAAATTGCGCCAGGGTCCGGATTCCATCCAGCCGGTGGTAGCGCTTCTGGACCGTTTCGCCACCGTCCAGGTAGTGGACTCTGTGTCGGGCGGCGAATGGGCCCGGATCCTCACCGCCAACGGCGTTACCGGCTACGTGCCGTCACGGTTCCTGTTCGCCGGTTCGGGAAGCGGTCCGAAAAGCCGCTGGTGCTCCGAGCAGAGGGGCGAGCCGCTGAAGAACGGCGACGAGCTTTTGCGCCGCACCGGCGGCGAGCATCGGCTGACGGTTCACAATGCCTCGGGCAATGACGTGGTGATACGGTTGAAGACGCCGAACGGCCGGACCCTTCTCGCCTTCTACCTGGCCAAAGGCGCCGACGCCGTCATGAGCGCCATCCCCGACGGCAGGTTCCGCGCCGTGTTCGCCACAGGGCACGACTACAGCCGGGCCTGCGGCATCTTCCTCGATGACATGCGAAGCTTCATCGTACCGGCGGTCCAGGTGTTTCCGGCCGACTCTCCGGGCCGCGGCCAGGAAGATTTCTCGCTGGTCATCCCGCCCGTCGGCAATGACCCGGGACAGTCGCGCCCGCTGCCGCTGGAAAGCTTCCTGGACAACTGACCAGCCTGGTCAGGCGGAATCGCCTTCTCTTCTCGTTACCCCCGGGCTTGGCCCGGGGGGCCATGGATTGCCGGGTTGATCCCCCGGTCAAGCCGGGGGACGGCAATGACGAGCAAGGAAATGCCCCCGTTAGGATCCGCCCTGGCTTGGCGGATTGCGCATTCTGTGCTGGGTCTGAGCGATTTCGTCGAAGGCGGCCTGCTCTCGCCGCGCCTCCTCGGCGCGCTCCTGGCGCCGTCGCTCCTTTTGCACCTCCTCGAGGACCTTCAGCTGCCGATAGGCGTCGGCCAACCGATCACGCGCGGCGTCGATCTCGACCGCCAGCTCGGCCTTAAGGCGCGCCAACCGCTCGCGCCGACGGCGGTGGTCTTCGGCGAAGGCGGCATAGGTGAAGCCCGCATTGGTCGGGTCGGCCGCCGCCACCTGCTGTTCGCGGATCAATTGCCGGACCAGTTCCTCGCCCTCGCGGACGAGCTCTTCCTCGCGCGCCAGCAGGATCCCCAACTCGCGCCGTTGCTCGTCGACCGCCCAACTGCGCAACCGAAGCAGGGAATCCAGGTCCTTGGCCTTGCGCGTCACCGGCGCTGTTCCCTTACTGCCCGAAGATCTGGCCGAGCATGGCGTAACTGGTCGCCAAGTCGGTCGGCTCGTCCTTGCGCTGCGCCAGGAAAGCCTCGAGCATTGGGTAATAGTGGATCGACTCGTCGACGGTGGCGTCGCTGCCGCGGCGATAGGCCCCCAGGCGGATCAGTTCGGCCATGTCGTCGTACAGCGCCAGCAGCCGCCGGGCCCGACCGACCAGGTCGTTCTCCTCGCGCGAATTGCAGGCCGGCATGGTGCGCGACACGCTGCGCAGCACGTTGATCGCCGGATACCGGCCGCGCTCGGCGATGGTCCGGTCAAGGACGACATGGCCATCAAGGATGCCGCGCACCGCGTCGGCGATGGGTTCGTTGTGATCGTCGCCGTCAACCAGAACGGTGAACAGGCCGGTAATCGAACCCTGGTCCGGTGCGCCCGGGCCGGCCCGCTCCAGAAGCCGCGGCAACTCGGCGAACACCGTCGGCGTGTAGCCCTTGCTGGCCGGCGGTTCGCCCACCGAGAGGCTGATCTCCCGCTGAGCCATGGCGAAGCGTGTGACGCTGTCCATCAGGCACAGCACGTCGCGCTGCAAATCGCGGAAATACTCGGCGACGGCCATCGTCACATAGGCCGCTTGACGGCGGAGCAGGGCGGATTCGTCCGACGTCGCGACCACCACAACGCTACGGGCCAATCCCTCTTCCCCCAGGTCGTCCTCGATGAATTCCCTGGCTTCCCGCCCCCGCTCGCCGATCAGACCGATCACCGAGACATCGGCGGCGGTGTGCTTGGCCATCATGGACAGCAGCGACGATTTGCCGATGCCTGAGCCGGCGAAGATGCCCATGCGCTGACCACGGCAAGTGGTGAGAAAGGCATTCATCGCCCGTACACCGAGATCGAGCTTGCCGGCCACGCGCTGCCGCGAATGCGCCGAGGGGGGCTTGTTGCGGACCAGATAGGCGCTCTCGCCAACGGGCAGCGGCCCCTTGCCGTCCACCGGCTCGCCGAGGGCGTTGATCACCCGCCCGAGCCAGCCCGCATGGGGATAAAGCACCGGGTTGGCGTCCACCACCTCGACCCGACAACCCAGGCCGACGCCATCCAAGGAAGAAAACGGCATAAGCAGTGCCCGGCCTTGCCGGAAACCGACCGCCTCGCAAATGATGCGGCGATCGCGGGCGACGATCTGGCAGCGATCCCCCACCGACAGGCTGCGGTTCAAGCCGCTGGCCTCGACCAGCAGTCCCTGCACGCCCTCGACCCGTCCGAACAGGCGGATGGCCGGCAGCCGTTCCAGATCGCTGATCAATGATTTGACGAGAAAGGCCACCACTCGCCCCTTATGCCCCTCGTATAGGCTAGCGCCCTGGCATTAATGCTTGGTAAACTATACCGAATCGCGCCCCGGCAAGGTGCCCTGTTTCCTTGCGCCAGGGGAGATTACCCCCTTATGGTTACCACGTCATCAATAGACACCGGGAACCCGCGGGATGCGTGTATTGATCGTCGAAGACGACCCGATGACCTCGAAGAGCCTGGAGCTGGCGCTCCGTGCCGAGGGGATGGTGGTCGACGCCACCAGCATGGGCGAAGATGGGCTGGAGATTGGCAAGCTCTATGATTATGACATCATTCTGCTGGATCTGATCCTACCCGACATGGACGGCTATGAGGTCTTGCGGCGATTGCGCGCCTCGCGGGTGGAAACCCCGGTCCTCATCCTGTCGGGACTATCCGAGTCCGAGAAGAAGGTCAAAGGCCTCGGCTTCGGGGCGGATGACTACCTGACCAAGCCCTTCGACAGGGCGGAACTGGTAGCCCGCATCCAGGCCATCGTGCGGCGCTCGAAGGGACACTCGGAGTCGATCATCCGCACGGGGCGCCTGACGGTCAACCTCGACAAGCGAACAGTCGAAGTGGGCGGCGAGCCGCTGCATCTGACCGGCAAGGAATACGGCATCCTCGAACTGCTATCCTTACGCAAGGGCCAGACCCTGACCAAGGAGCAGTTCCTCAACCACCTTTACGGTGGTATCGACGAACCGGAACTGAAAATCATCGACGTGTTCATTTGCAAGCTGCGGAAAAAGCTTGCCAACGCGATCGGTGGGACCAGTTATATCGAGACGGTTTGGGGGCGAGGCTACGTATTGCGTGATTCGGAGGAACGCCCGGCAGCCCGGCTCGGCGCCGAGGGTGACGCGCCCCACGCCTTGTAGAGATCGGTAGCGGCCACCCGGCCTGGAGCGCGAGATGGACCTGGCAGCATTCTTCGAGACGGAACTGGCCGAGCACACCAAGGTCCTCGAGTCCTTGCGCGAGGGCGTCCAGCAACCGTTTCTCCGGCTGTGCACGATTTGCCGCGAGGTCGTCCAGGCGGGTGGCAAGATCCTGTTTCTGGGCAACGGCGGCAGTGCCGCCGATGCCCAGCATCTGGCCACCGAACTGGTGGTCCGTTATAAGGTGAACCGCCGCGCCCTGCCGGCGATCGCACTCACCACCGACACCTCGTTGCTGACCGCCACGGCCAACGACTATTCCTTCGAAGAGGTGTTTTCGCGCCAGGTCGAAGCTTTGGCCCGGCCGGGGGATGTGGTGATCGGCATCAGCACCTCGGGGCAAAGCCCCAATGTGCTGCGCGCGCTCAAGGCCGCCAAGGATTTGGGTGCCGTCGCGGCCGGGCTGTCCGGGCGCGACGGTGGCGCCATGGTCGGCGTGGCCGACCCGCTGGTGATCGTTCCGGCGACCACCACGGCGCGTATCCAGGAGATGCATATCTTCCTCGGCCATATGCTCTGCGACGCCATCGAAAAGGCGTTCGCGTAAAAGGCACCCACCTTTCTCCCGAAAGGCCGTCTCGGCACAACCGCGCCCCCCGACAGCCCGGCAAGTTTTGCACACCGGGCGGGGGCGCAAGGGCCGAAAATTTCCGCCACCCCCTCTCTTCTGCCTCCCGCCTCCAACCAAATACCATTGCAAATCAACGCGTTGGATATTTGGCATACCCCTTGCAGCTAAAATGGCCCGAGAACCACATTTCAACCTTGCCGCGAGCAAGACGGTGTGGCAGAGGAGGTTAGTATGCCCGTCATTTCAACGAACAACGCGGCCAATGCCGCCCTGAACTATCTGAATTTGAATTCGTCGCAGGAGACCAACAAGATCGCGCAGCTGGCCAGTGGCTCGCGCATCGTCCAGGCCATGGACGATGCGGCCGGTTTGGCCATCGGCACCCAGCTGCAGGCGAACGTCACCGTCTTCCAGCAGGACGCGGTGAATATTTCCCAGGGCACCTCGATCCTGCAGAGTACCGATGGCGCCTTGGCGCAGATCAGCAATGTGCTGCAGCGCATGATGGCATTGGCCACCGAAGCGGCGTCCGGCCAGGTAACCAACACCCAGCGGTCGCAGGACATCAACACCGAATATCAGCAACTGAAGGGCGAAATCCAGAGCATCGTCACCAGCACCACCTATGCTGGCCAGTCGCTGCTGAGCGGGTCGTTCCTGCACAACGTCAAGTTCCTCATCGGCACCCAGAGCACCAACTTCATCACCGTGTCGCTGGCAACCATCTCGGTCGGTGGCACCGCCCACGCCAGCGCCAAGACGCTGCTGGGCAAGACCGGCTCGACGGTGGCCACCGCTTCGGCGGCGCTGCACGCCATCCAGGCGGTCGGCTCGGCCATCAATACCATCACCAAGGACCGGGCGCTGGCCGGTGCCTTCGAGTCGCAATTCAACTTCAGCGGCCAGGACATCGCCACCAACGTGCAGAACATCTCTGCCGCGGCTTCGGTGATCATGGACGCCGACGTCGCTTCGGTGAAAGCCTCCCTGTCGGCCAACGACGTCAAGACCCAGGCGTCGGTGGCGGCATTGACCCAGGCCGCCCAGCTGCCGCAAGAACTGCTGAAGCTGCTGCAGTCCTAATGAGGCTATGTAGATTCGGGCATACTCTACTAGCCTCCCCCGGGCGCAGGGCGCGGGCCACCGCGCACCGCCCGGCAGGGGAGCGGATTCTGTACTGGCGGTCGCCACGGCGCCGCCAGTTTTCTTTGTTTTTCCCGCTTAACTCGTCGCCTTGAGCGGAAAGGCCGGACTTGCGGCGGCACCATTGTTGATGCAGTAGATGCCGCGCTGATTGGGCATGGGTTTGAAGCGATCCGAAATGCCAAGAACCGTTTCCGCGCCGCCGAGAAAGAGGACACCGTCCTCCGGCAACAGTTTGCCGATACTTTCCAGCACCCGCGCCTTCGTCGGCTGGTCGAAATAGATCAGAACATTCCGGCAGAATACGACGTCGAACTGCCCCAATGCGCGCAGCTCGTGCAGAAGGTTGCATTCGCGGAACTGGACCATGGCGCGCAGCGATGAATCGATCTGCCAGCTCTCGTCCTTCTTCTTGAAATACTTGACCAGCAGCTGAATCGGCAGGCCGCGCTGCACCTCGAACTGGGAATACAGGCCGGCTTTCGCTTTCTCCAGCATTTCCACAGAAATGTCGGTAGCGACGATCTCCACATGCCAGCCGGCAAGTTTTGCCGCGTCCTCTTTGAGGATCATCGCCAGCGAATAGGCCTCCTGGCCGCTGGAGCAGGCCGCCGACCAGATCCGGATGGATTTCCTGGGGTTCCGTGACGCCAGCAGCTGCGGCAGGATGGTCTGGCGAAACTGTTCGAACGGCTTGCCGTCGCGGAAAAAGAACGACTCGTTCGTCGTCATCGCCTCGGTGACATCCCGCGCCAGCGCTTCGTCGCGGCTGCGCAATTTGGCGATGATATCTTCGATACCCTTGAGGTTGCGCTGGCGGGCCAGCGGCATCAGACGGCTTTCCAGCAGATAGGATTTGTCGGTGGTGATGACCAGGCCCGAGCGCTCCTTGAGCAGGCGGGCGAGGAAGTCGAAATCGTCCGGCCGCAGCATGTCAGCGCCCCGCCGCCATACGGATGATGTACTGAGGGATCTCCGTCAGCGGGAGAACGGCACTGCAGATCCCGGCGGTGGCGACGGCCCCGGGCATGCCCCAAACCACGCTGGTCGCCTCGTCCTGGGCGATCAGCGTGCCTCCGGCGGCAATCACCGCCTGCCCACCTTTCAGGCCGTCCGAGCCCATGCCGGTGAGGATCACCGTCAGCACTCGCCGGCCCCATGCCGCGGCCACGCTGCGCAACATCGGATCGACCGACGGACGGCAGAAATTTTCCGGCGGGTTCTTGTTGAGGCGGAGTACCTTGTCCACGCCTCTGGTCTCCACCACCATGTGGAAGTCGCCGGGGGCGATATAGATACGGTTGGAGCGGATCACCTCTGCATCCTTGCTTTCCGCCGCCTCCCACCCGCTGACCCGCGAGATATGCTCGGCGAGGATCGTGGTGAAGGTCGGCGGCATATGCTGGGTGATCAGGATGGGTTGGCGCAGGCTGCCCGCCTTGATCGCCCCCAGGACCGAGAACAGGGCTTGCGGACCGCCGGTGGAAGAGCCGATGGCGATGACATCCGGAATCTCGGTGGAAGGCTGGCGAAGGGAGAGCGGCCCGGTCGGATGGAGCAGGGATGGCCGCGCTGGCGCCGGCGCCGGGCGCAAGGCGGCCCCGGCCGGTACCGAAGCCTGTGCCGGCGGCGACGATGTGGGCACCGGCGCGCCCGGCAGCCGGCCGCGCCGAGCCGTCCGGCGGCGGGCCGCCGCCAACGCCCGCACCTTTTCCAGCAGTTCGTGCTTGAATTCGGTGGGACCGATAATCTCCCGCGACGTGGTCGGCTTAGGAATATAGTCGGCGGCGCCGGCCTCCAATGCGCGCAAGGAAATATCGGCGTTCTTCAGGGTAAGCGTCGAGGCCATGATGATCTGCAGATCAGGGTCGGCCTTCAGCAGCAGCGGCAAGGCGGTCAGGCCGTCCATCACCGGCATTTCGATATCGAGGACAACCACCTCGACCGCGTGGCGCTCCAGCGCCGACAGCGCCATCTGACCGTTGCCGACCGACGCGACCACCGAAAACCCGGGATCCTCTTCCAGCATTCGCGTAATCAGCCCGCGAACCACCGCCGAATCGTCGACCACCATCACGCGCACTGGGTCCGCGGCTGAACAAAAGCCGCCGGGCCGAGCCCCGCCTGAATCGAATTTCATGATCGGCCACCGCGTCAGAGTAGCCCGACTTGCGAGAACTTCGCCTGCAGGATCTCGCTGTCGAAGGGCTTCATGATGTATTCGTTGGCCCCCGCGGTGATCGCTTCCTGAATATGCTCGATGTCGTTCTCCGTGGTGCAGAAGACGACCACCGGCCGATCTCCGCCCGGCAGCTTGCGCAACTCGCGCAGAAAATCGATACCGTTCATGATGGGCATGTTCCAGTCGAGCAGAACCGCATCAGGCATATGCTTGACGCATATGTCCAGGGCGACCTTGCCGTCTTCAGCTTCCTCCGTCTCGAAACTGAGCTCGTGAAGAATCTTCTTGGCCACCATGCGGATGACTTTCGAATCATCAACGATCAAACACGACTTCATGCCACCCTTCGCTTTCAGCAGGATCCCGACTGGATTGGCCAACGCGACTCAGTTTATTTCGGACTTGGAGAAATCCAACAAGCGGGGAACATCGAGAATAACCAGAAGCTTGTCTTCCAGACGATAGATCCCGCTGCTGAACTCGCGCCATAGTGGATCGAGTGTCGGCGGATTGCGCTCGAACTTGGCGGCCGGAAGACTCAAGACCTCTCCCACTGAATCGACCCGGAGGCTGTAAAGCTCGCCCTTCATGTCGACCACGACGCTCATTCCGTCCCCCTTGTCATCGGCGCGGCGCGGCAGGCGCAACCGCAGGCGGACGTCGATGGCGGTCACGATGCGGCCGCGCAGATTGAGCGATCCCGCCACCTCCGGCGGGGCCAGCGGGATGCGCGTGATCTTCTGCGGCCCCAGGACGTCTTGCACCATCAGCACCGGAATGCCGAACATCTGGCCTTCGATGAACATGGTGACGAATTCCTGGTGGTCCTCGGTCGAGGCCAACTCCTGGGACCCTCGTTTGCCCGTGGACGGGACGATCTGGTTCATGCGGCACCTTTAAGGGTTTGCGCCAGTGTCTGCAGCAGGGCATCGCGGTCGAACTTGGCGACGTAATCGGTAAAGCCGACCTCGCGACCGCGTTCAAAGTCCTTTTCCGTAGCGTGTGAGGACAGCGCCACCAGCGGTACGCTCGACCAGCGGCCCTCCGCGCGCACCGCCTGGGCGAAATCGAAGCCGTTCATGCCTGGCATTTCGATGTCGCTGATGATGGCGTCGAAGTCATCGCCCGCCTCGCGCAGCGACAAAGCCTTGTCGGCGCTGTCCACCGAGGTGACGTCGTAGCCGGCGACCGACAGCAACGGCGTGAGCAGGTTGCGGAAGAACGGGCTGTCGTCGACCAACAGGATCCGTCGGGTGTCCTCCTTGCCCTGGAACTCCTTCTCCGGTGAACCGAACCAGTCACCCCAGGCTTGGGTCAGATAGTAGCCGGCGTCGATGATGTCGGTGGCCTTGCCCGACACCACCGCTGTTCCGATCAGGCCGGGTTCATCGACCGACAGCTCCACTTTCAATTGCTCTTCGACGATGTCGACGATCTCGTCCACCACCAGGCCCATGCTGCGGTCGCCGTCGGCGAACACCAGTACCGGCTGCTGCCCTTCGCTCTTCAGGTCGAAACCGCCGTCGATGGAGACCAGCGGCATCAGCTTGCCGCGATACTGGACCACCGGCTTGCCGTGCGAGCGTTCGATCTCGGAAACCTCGATCTCTTCGAGGCGCGCCACCAGCGCCAGCGGCACCGCCTTGAGATCCGGGGTCCCGGCGCGGAACACCAGCAGCGACTGGCGGTCCTCGGCATGGACATCGCGCGCCGCCGTCGCTTCCGCGGCAGCCTGGCTGGTGCCGGCAATTTCGCCGGTGCTCCCGGCGATGCCGTTGGGGTCGAGGATCATGATCACCGAGCCGTCGCCGAGGATGGTGTTGCCCGAGAACATGTTGATGTGGCGCAGGATCGGCGCCACCGGCTTGACGACGATTTCCTCCGTATCGAACACCCGGTCGACAATGATGCCGAAGGTGTATGTTCCCACCTGGGTCACGACGATGAAGGTCTCGCTGCGCCCTTGCTCGTCGCCGCCGAGGCGTAGCAGGCTGCGCAGCGAAACCAGGGGCAGCAGCCGATCGCGAAGCCGCAGCACCGGGGCGTTGTTGATCACCTCGATGCCGTGTTCGGAATTGGCCGTGGTGCGCACCAGTTCCAACACACTGATCTGCGGGATGGCGAACCGCTCGCCGGCGCATTCAACGATCAGCGCCGAGACAATGGCCAAGGTCAGCGGGATCTTGATGATGAAGCTGGTGCCCTTGCCCTGCTGGGTCTTCAACTCGATGGTGCCGCCGATCTTTTCGATATTGGTCCGCACCACGTCCATGCCCACGCCGCGCCCGGATACCGAGGTGACCTTTTCGGCGGTGGAGAAGCCGGCACGGAATATGTATTGCGCCACCTGCTGGTCCGACATCTGGTCCAGTTCGGCTTCGGTGGCCAGCCCGTTGGCCAGGACCTTCTGGCGAATCCGACCGATGTTCAGCCCGCGGCCGTCGTCGGTGATCTCGATAATGATGTGGCCGCCTTCGTGAAAGGCGTTCAGCACCACCTTGCCGACCTCCGGCTTGCCGATCCGGCGGCGCTCCTCGGTGGGCTCGAGCCCATGGTCGGCCGAGTTGCGTACCATGTGCGTCAACGGATCCTTGATCAACTCGAGAACTTGGCGGTCCAACTCGGTCTCGGCGCCGATCATCTGCAGGTCGATCTTCTTGTTCATTTCGACCGACAGGTCGCGGACAATGCGCGGCAGCTTGGCCCAGGCATTGCCGATGGGCTGCATGCGCGTCTTCATGACGCCTTCCTGCAGGTCGGTGGTGATATGCGACAGACGCTGCAAGGGCGTGGCGAATTCGCTGTCGTCCTTGCCGCGCACCATCTGCAGAAGCTGGTTGCGGGTCAGCACCAGTTCGGAGACCAGCGTCATCAGGTTTTCCAGCAACTCGACATTGACGCGGATGGTCTGTGACGCCACCGAGGGCTCTTTCGGCGCTTCGGCGACCGGTGCCGGTGCCGGTGCCGGTGCCGCTGGCGGCGCCACGGGATGGGCGGCGGTGGTGGCCGGCACCTGCGCCACAGCGGCGGGAACGGAAGCACCGGAAGCCGCCGCGTCGTCGTCTTCCTCGTCCGGTTCCGGGGCCGGTGCCGGAGCGGGAGCGGCAGTGGTGGCGGCGGGCTGCGACGCCGATTCCGGCGGGGGCGACGGCTCCGGCTGTGACGGGGCGGCCGCCGCTTCGACTGCGGACGGGGCCGTCGCCGCTCCCTGCAGCTTGCCTTCGGCCGCGGCGTTGAGCTGGGCGATCAGATCCTTGTCGTCGCCTTCCGGCTCGGCCTCGTGCTGCTCGATGTGGGACAGGATCATCTTGATCCGGTCGATGGAGGTGAGGATCAGTGTGACCGCAGCCGGCGTCACGTCGAGTTCGCCGTCGCGGAACTTGCCCAGCACGTTCTCCGCCGCGTGGGCGACATGCTCGAGGCGCGGCAGCCCAAGGAAGCCGCAGGTTCCCTTGATGGTATGGACCAGGCGGAAAATATTCGACAGGATCTGCGGTTCGGGATTTTGCTCGAGCTTGACCAGCTCGACGTCGAGAACGGAGAGGCTTTCCGCCGTCTCCGTAAGAAATTCGCTTAACAGATCATCCATGCTCTGCCCCTCGTCCCGGTTCTGCAGTGCGCACCCCTGCGCTCCACCCGGTATCCCGGTTGTCGGTTCAGCCAATTAATAGCATGCGTGCTTATCCGGGAGAAAGCGCAGCTTCTCCAAAATTGTCTCTATTCTTTCGAAGGTCTGGCGGCCGCGGCCAAAAGAACCACCCTGCCCCCCTCATTGCTGCATTGCACCGCCAAGCCCAGCCGAGCCGCCAACCGCGCGGAATAGTATCCTTGGGCGCTTCGCGGCCCGAGGCCCGCCGACCCGCCGGCCGACAGTCCCGCCACGGCATCGCCCGCCGCCGCGCCGTTACCGGCCGCTATCACGCTGGCCAGGACCCCGGCAGCGGGCCGGGTGCGCACGGCGATGTCCCCGCCGCGCGGCAGGCAATCCTGGGCCAGCAACACCAGATTGAGCAGCAGCTTGGCCGCATCGGCCGGCCAGCTCTCGTCTCCCGCCTCGGGCCAATCGAGACGCAGCGTCAGGCTGCCGCCGGCGCCGCCGCCGACGAACCCCAAGGCCAGTTCGCGCAACTGGGCCGTGACGACGGAGGAGCCGCCACTGCCCAGGGCCAGGCGCAGAAACCGCAGCCGGTTTCCCGCCACGGCGGCGCTCGACGCCAGCAACGCCAGGGCTTCGGC
This sequence comes from Pseudomonadota bacterium, assembly GCA_021781575.1. GTDB lineage: Bacteria > Pseudomonadota > Alphaproteobacteria > Rhodospirillales > Magnetospirillaceae > DUZF01. Next base: position 97,364 of record JAJXWP010000008.1, on the reverse strand, counting down.
CGAAGACGCGGCGTCCATGCCGTCGTCGGCAAGCAATTCGGCACCGGTGCCGACGGCCCCGATGGCGCCGGCCAAGTCATGGCACAGTCGGGCGCATAGGAGTTCGGCCAGGTCGACGACGTCCCCACCCCGCATGGTCCTTTCTCCTTTTCCTCGACCACCCGCTGCAGCTTCGGCCCTTGCGCCGTTCTTGGCAAGGTCACACGGCCTCGGCGGCCAGGCGGCAATTTCTCGCGCCATGCGCGGATTTGGCGTTCGCCAGGAACTTGCGCAGTCATTTCTGAACAATCGCCGGACCGGCGGAGTCGGAATGATCTGGAACGGGGGGCCCGCCATCGCCATATTGAGTTGCTAGAAAAAATTCCTGCTCCGGCTCGTCTCCATGCTCGATCCATACGGCCGTTCCATTACCTATCTTCGCCTGTCGGTGACCGACCGCTGCGATCTGCGCTGCGTTTACTGCATGGGCGAGGAAATGGAATTCCTGCCCCGAGCCGAATTGTTGACGCTCGAAGAACTGGAACGGCTGTGCCGCACGTTCGTCCGGCTCGGCGTCCGCAAGCTGCGGCTGACCGGCGGGGAGCCGCTGGTGCGGCGCGGCGTCATGGCCCTGGTGGAGCACCTGGGCGGGATGGTCGAGGCGGGGACCCTCGACGAACTGACGCTGACCACCAACGGCACGCGGCTGGCGGAGTTCGCCGACGCTCTGAAAGCCGCCGGGATGAAGCGGATCAACGTGTCCCTCGACACGCGCGATGCGGAAACCTTCCGCCGCCTGACCCGCTTCGGCCGCATCGACAAGGTGCTGGACGGCATCGCGGCGGCGAAGGCGGCGGGGTTGAAGGTGAAAGTCAACATGGTGGCGCTGAAGGGGGTCAACGAAGACGAAATCGACTCTATGGTCGGCTGGTGCGGCGAGCAGGGCCATGACCTGACGTTGATCGAGACCATGCCCTTGGGCGAAGTGGAAGGCGGCCGCAACGAGCACTATCTGCCGCTCGACCAGGTCCGCCGGCAACTTGCCCGGAACTGGACGCTGGAACCTTCGCTGATGCGCAGCGGCGGACCGGCAAGCTATGTCCGCATCGCCGAAACCGGAGGCATGCTGGGCTTCATCACACCGCTCACGCACAATTTCTGTGAAGGATGCAACCGGGTCAGAGTGACCTGCACCGGGCGCCTCTACCTGTGCCTCGGCCAGGAGGATTCGGCGGATCTTCGCACTCCGCTGCGTCAGAGTGAGGGCGAGGAGGCGATCGAAGCGGCGATCCGCGAGGCCATCGGACGCAAGCCGAAGGGCCATGACTTCGTCATCGACCGCGAGCATCAGCGGCCCGCGCTCGCCCGCCATATGAGCGTCACCGGGGGTTAGCCCTGGCGCTTGGCCGCCGCTCGGGTATACTCCGGCGCGTTCGATCCCGGGACGGGCCGCCATGAAGTTCGCCAAGATCGCGTTCGTCGCCACCGACAACGAGGCCGCGCAACGGGCGTTAAGGCATCTCAACCACACCTACGGGCAAGCCCCGCCGGAGGAGGCGGACGTCATCGTCGCCCTTGGCGGCGACGGGTTCATGCTGGAAACGCTGCACCGCCACATCGACTGCGAGGTGCCGATCTACGGGATGAACCGCGGCACCGTCGGCTTCCTGATGAACGCCTATAGCGAGACGGACCTGTTGAACCGCCTGGAGCGGGCACAAACAGTCCGTCTCCATCCTCTGGCGATGGCGGCGGTGACGGCTGACCGCAAGGTTCACGAGGCGCTGGCCATCAACGAGGTCTCGCTGCTGCGGGAAACCCGCCAGGCGGCCAAGATCCGCATCCGCATCGACGGGCGGGTGCGCCTCGAAGAGCTGATTTGTGACGGCGTCCTGGTGGCGACGCCGGCCGGCAGCACCGCCTACAATCTGTCGGCCCACGGACCGATCGTCCCCCTGGGCGCCGGCGTCCTGGCGCTCACCTCGATCTCCGCCTTCCGCCCGCGCCGCTGGCGCGGCGCCCTGGTTTCGCACAAGTCGACGGTCTGCCTGGAAATCCTCGAGCACGAAAAACGCCCGGTGTCGGCGGTAGCCGACTATACCGAGGTGCGCGACGTGGTTCAGGTGGAAATCCGGGAAGATCGCAATGTCGGCCTGGACCTGCTGTTCGACCCCGAGCATAACCTGGAGGAGCGCATCCTGGCTGAGCAGTTCCTGCCCTAAACTTCTTACCAGACCAGACCACCGATCGCCGCGGTCGGGCGTAGGCCGCCGTGGGCGGCGATGAGGGCTTCGACCCGCTCGGGGTCCGGCCGTTCCCCATAGTGGGCACCAAGTTCTGCGCCATGGATGCCGCCGGTGCAGAACAGGCTGTCGATGCCGACCCCGTCGGCACCGGCGATGTCGGTATGCAGGGCGTCGCCCACCGCCAGCACCCGGGCGCGGGCCGGATTTCCCAGCAGATCCAGGCAGACCTGGTAAATTGCCGGATCCGGCTTGCCACGATACCGCACCTCGCAACCCTTCGTCTGGTAATACTGGGCCAGCGCCCCGGCACAGACATAGCGCCGGCCCCGGCGCATCACCGCCAGGTCGGGGTTGGCGCAAACCATGGGAAGGCGCCGGGCAGCCGCGGCGTCCAGCAAGGGGATGTAGCGGTCCATCGTCTCGATGAAGCCATCCGGCCCGGTATTCATCACGAAATCGGCGTCGGCCACGTCTTCCACGCGCTGCAGCGACAGACCTTCGAAGATGATGCTGTCGGCGGCGGACCCGATATGGAGGCAGCGCTCGCCCAGGGCGGCGAACCAGGGATCGGTCCGGCGGGCGAATTCCAGATGAACCGCCTCGCCGGAACTCATCACCGCGCCATAGAGATCGCGGCTGATCCCCATGGATTCCATCATCTCCACCAGGACGAAGGCGCGGCGCGGCGCATTGGACAGCATGACCGTGCGCTTGCCGAGGTCGCGCAGCCGGGCCAGGCTGTCGGCGGCACCGGGATAAGGCGCCACCCCGTCGTGAACGACCCCCCACAGGTCGAGGATGAAGCCATCGTAGCGGTCAGCGATGTCGCGCAGACCGGAAAGGACGGAAATCGACAACGCCGCCTCCGCCACGTCTACGCCCGATGCTCGGCGCCGACCGCCTCGGCCAGCGAGCCGAAACCGTCGCGGCGCAGCAACTCCGCCAAACCCAGCTTGATCCGCGTAACCAGGGCCGGCCCTTGGTAGATCAGCGCCGAGTAAAGCTGCAGCAACGACGCGCCGGCGCGGACCTTGGCATAGGCCTGTTCGGCGGAGCCGATGCCCCCCACCCCGACCAGCGGCAGGCGGCCGCCTGTCAACGCGAACATGTCGCGCAACACCCGGGTCGACGGCTCGAACAAGGGCGCCCCCGACAGACCGCCGGTTTCGCCCTTCGCGGCAGAGGTCAGCGTGGCGGGGCGGTCGATGGTGGTATTGGTGACGATCAGGCCGTCCAGACCTCCGGCCAGCGCCACTTCGGCGATATCGCGCTTGTCCTCGTCGGTAAGATCAGGTGCGATTTTCAGCAGCAGCGGCACCGGCTTGGCCAGCGCCAGCAAGGCTTGGCGGGTCCGCCCCACCAGATCCTCCAGCGGCCTCCGCCCCTGCAGGGCGCGCAGTCCCGGCGTGTTGGGCGACGAGACGTTGATCACCAGATAATCAGCCAGCGGCCCCAGCGCCGCCACCCCTTTCTGATAGTCGGAGGCGGCGTCCTCGGTATCCTTGTTCTTACCGAGATTGGCCCCGACAATGCCGTCGCGCCGACGCCGCGCCAGACGGCCGGCCACGGCGTCCAGTCCCTGGTTGTTGAACCCCATGCGGTTGATCACGGCGCCGTCCTTGACCAGGCGGAACAGCCGCGGCTGCGGATTGCCCGGCTGCGGCCGCGGCGTCACGCTTCCCACCTCGACGAAACCGAACCCCTGCGTCAGCATGGCGTCCGGCACTTCGCCGTTCTTGTCGAATCCGGCGGCAAGGCCGACCGGATTGGCAAAATCGCGCCCCCACAGGCGGATCGACAGGATCGGATCATCGTGGCGCGGCTGCTTCGGCACCAGCCCGCACTTCAGCGCGGCCAGAGTCAGAGCGTGGGCCTTCTCGGGTTCGAACAGGCGGACCAGGGGGCCGGCCAAGCGGAAGAGGTCGAGCACGGAAATCGGTCTTCGGGCAAACAACGGGGTGGCGACACCGCCCCGTTCCGACGGCATCGGAATGGACCCTAACCCAACGCCCGGCGAAAGGACAACTATCGATACACGAACCCGCTCAGCGGCAACATCGTCGGCTCCGGCTGTTCGGAAGGCGGCTCCGCCGGCTGCTGCGGCGGCTCCGGCCTGGCCTTGGCTTGGAGTTCGGACTGCAGCTGACGTTGCGCGGCCGACCGTCGGCCGGCCTCGATTTGCCGTTTCGGCAGATCCGGGGGGACGGGGATCCGGTAATTGGCAGCGCCGCTGTTGTCCGGCGACGGCAGGTCGGCGGCGACGCCTGCGCCGGGCAGACTGATCGCCGCCAGGACAAGGACTGCCGACAATAACAAATGGCGCGGCATGGCCTCCTCCTTGCACAAAGGTCCCTTCGGATCATCCAGTGTCGCAGGAAGATGCCGCCCCCTCCAGCTGACGCAGGGATGAGCACCCGTCGATTCCAGGGTACCCCTTTCCCCTTGGCGCAGCCTGTGTTAAAAGCCGCAGCCATGAATTTTCTCGATTTCGAAAAGCCCATTGCCGAGCTTGAAGGCAAGATCGAGGAGTTGCGCCACTTAAGCGACTCCGACGAAATCAACATTGCCGAAGAGATCAACCGCCTTCAGGTGAAAGTTGACAAGCTCCTGCGGGCTACCTACGGCAAGCTGACGCCTTGGCAAAAGACCCAGGTGGCGCGCCATCCCGACCGGCCACACGCCTCCGATTACATCGAGCGCCTGATCACCGATTTCACGCCGCTGGCCGGCGACCGCGCCTTCGCCGACGACAAGGCGATCCTGGGCGGCCTGGGCCGCTTCCGCGGTCAGTCGGTAATGGTGATCGGCCATGAGAAGGGTCGCGATACCGAATCGAGGGTTCGTCACAATTTTGGCATGGCCCGGCCCGAAGGCTACCGCAAGGCGCGTCGACTTATGGAGATGGCCGATCATTTCGCCATTCCGGTGATTACCCTGGTCGATACCGCCGGCGCCTATCCAGGCGTCGATGCCGAAGCCCGCGGGCAGGCCGAAGCCATCGCGCGATCCATCGAGACCTGCCTCGACATCCGCGTGCCGCTGATCTCGGTGGTCATCGGCGAAGGCGGATCAGGCGGCGCCATCGCCCTTGCCGCCGGCAACACCATCCTGATGCCGGAACACTCGATCTATTCGGTGATCAGCCCCGAGGGCTGCGCCTCGATCCTGTGGCGGAGCGGCGATGCCGCCAAGGAGGCCGCCGAGGCGCTGCATCTCACCGCCCAGGATCTCCATCGGCTGGCGGTGATTGACGACATCGTCCCGGAACCTCTCGGCGGGGCGCATCGCAATCCGGAAATGGCCATCGCCAGCGTCGCCGAACACCTGGATCGCGCCCTGAAAAGCCTGACCATGGTTGAGGGTGGGGTGCTGCGGGCGCGGCGGCGCGACAAGTTTCTCGATATGGGGAAGATAGGGCTGCCCTAACCTTTCCCCATCCCCGCCCTATTCCTGCCACAGTGTCCCGATAGAAATTGTCCTCAGCGGCGGATACCGGATGTGCCGCAAAGCCAAATGAGAGCCCCCCGGTTCCCCCTGCCGGAGCAGCTTGAAGGCTTTCACCGGACATCCGCCACAGCTCCTTCGCCGGTCGACCTTTTCGCTCCCCCAAGCGTATCCCCCCCAGGAAGGTCGACAGCGAGCGAGCAGGGACACGGCAGTCGAGGCGAGGGAAGCCCCCCACACCCTCCCCGACTTGCCGGCCCGACCGGGTCCGCCAAGGACTCCTCACTGCGTAGTCGACCATAGAAACCGGATCGTTCCCCCAGACGATCCGGTTTCCCTTTTTTGCTCAGACCGCCCGGCGCCGCTCGCTCGGGGTTTCTTCCTCGAACAGCGAGGTCAACTGCTTCAGCATGGTCCCGCCCAGTTCTTCGGCATCCATGATGGTCACGGCACGGCGGTAATAGCGGGTGACGTCGTGACCGATGCCGATGGCCACCAGTTCGATCGGCGACGCCCCCTCGATCCAGGCGATGACATCGCGCAAATGGCGTTCGAGGTAGCTGCCCGTATTGACCGACAGCGTGGAATCGTCCACCGGCGCTCCGTCCGAGATGACCATCAGGATACGCCGCTGTTCGGACCGCGCCAGCAGGCGGGCGTGTGCCCAGAGCAAGGCCTCGCCGTCGATATTCTCCTTGAGAATGCCTTCGCGCAGCATCAGGCCCAGGCTCTTGCGAGCGCGCCGCCACGGCATGTCGGCCGCCTTGTAGACGATATGGCGCAGGTCGTTGAGGCGACCCGGATTGGCCGGCTTGCCGTCCGCCACCCATTTCTCACGCGACTGCCCGCCTTTCCAGGCCCGCGTGGTGAAGCCCAGAACCTCCACCTTCACGCCGCAGCGTTCCAGGGTACGGGCCAGGATATCGGCACTGACGGCGGCCACCGTGATGGGGCGCCCGCGCATCGATCCGGAATTGTCAATCAGCAGGGTGACCACGGTGTCGCGGAAATCCGTATCCTTCTCCTGCTTGAAGGACAGGCTGTGCAGCGGGTTGGTGACCACGCGGGCGAGCCGGCCGGAGTCGAGAAGGCCCTCCTCGAGGTCGAAATCCCAAGCGCGAGTCTGCTTGGCCATCAGACGGCGTTGCAGGCGATTGGCCAGGCGGCTGACCACGCCCTGCAGGTGCGTCAGCTGCTGGTCAAGCTGGTGGCGCAAGCGTTGCAATTCATCGGGATCGCACAGGTCGGCGGCGTCCACCACCTGGTCGAAGGCCGAAGTGTAAGGCGTGTACGGGCGCTCGTGCGGCTCCTGGCGATTGGCGCCCTGGCCGGGGCGATGGCGGGTGGGTCCGCCCGCCTCCTCGCTTCCGTGGCCAGGCATCTGCATGGCTTCGCCACCTTGCTGTTCGCCATCCTGGGCACCCAGGCTTTCCGCCTCTCCCATGGCGGCGTCACCACCGCCTTCGGCCGCGCTGGAGGAACTTTCAGCCGAAGTCGACCGCTCCTCGGGTCCGGTATTGGCGCCCTGGGCGTCCTGCCGCTCATCCGTTTCCTCTTCCGCCGGCTCGTCCTCCATCGCTTCGAGGTCGAGGGCGGCAATCAGCTCGCGCAGGCCACGGCTGAACTGCTCCTGGTCGGCCAGCAGCTCCTTCAACGCCGACAGCTTGCGGCCGGCCTTGGTATCAATATGGCTCCGCCACAGCTCGACCGCCTGCCGGGCCGACACCGGCACCGGCTGGTTGGAGAACCGCTCGCGAGCGATCAGCCGAACGGCTTCCGCCAGCGGTACCTGGTCGCGGCGGGTGACGGAATCGAAGCCTTCGGAACGGTACCGGCCTTCCAGCGCCGCCGCCAGATTGGCGGCGACGCCGCGCATGATGCGGGCGCCGATCGCTTCAACCCGGGCCTGCGCCAAGGCGTTGTAGATATCCTTGGCCGCCTCGCCGAGAGGCATTCGCTTGTTGTGCACCGCTTCATCATGGAACCGCAGCCTGAGCGCCACCGCGTCGGCGGCACCGCGCAGGCGGGCCAGGTCATCGAGATGCATCTGGCGAGGCGGCAGCGGCAGGCGGACCTGGTTGCCGCGCAGCGCCGGCGCTCCGCTGGCATAGTTGACCATCAGGTCGGCACGGCCGGCCACCGCCCGCAACGCCGCGGTGGTTGCCCGCTTGACCAGATCGCCCGGTGCCTCCTCAGCCCCACCGAACAACCGCTTGTCGCCTCCGTCGCCCCGATCCATGACAGCGCCCCGGGGCTAGCTCAAAGCGACCCGCGCCATCGTCTCCGGAAGTTCGACGCCGAAGCAGCGCTGGTAATATTCGGCGACCACCGGGCGCTCGGTTTCGTCGCATTTGTTGAGGAAAGTCAGCCGGAAGGCGAATCCCACATCACCGAAGATCTGCGCGTTCTCGGCCCAGGTCAGCACGGTTCGCGGGCTCATCACCGTCGAAATGTCGCCGTTGATGAAGCCCTGGCGGGACAGATCGGCGACGCGCACCATGTTGCTCACGATGTCTCGGCCGTCCTTGGTGTCGAGGATGGGCAGCTTGGCCAGCACGATATCGACCTCGGCGTCATGCTCCAGATAGTTGAGCGTGGCGACGATATTCCACCGATCCATCTGCCCCTGATTGATCTGCTGCGTGCCGTGATAGAGCCCGGTGGTGTCGCCCAGGCCGACCGTGTTGGTGGTGGCGAACAGCCGGAAGGCGGGGTGAGGACGAATCACCCGGCTCTGGTCGAGCAAGGTCAGCTTGCCTTCGACTTCCAGCACGCGCTGGATGACGAACATCACGTCGGGGCGCCCGGCGTCGTATTCGTCGAATACCAGGGCGGTCGGATGCTGCAACGCCCAGGGCAGGATGCCTTCGCGGAACTCGGTGACCTGCTGGCCTTCGCGCAGGACGATGGCGTCCTTGCCGATGAGGTCGATGCGGCTCACATGGCTGTCCAGGTTGACCCGGATGCAAGGCCAGTTGAGGCGTGCCGCCACCTGTTCGATATGGGTGGACTTGCCGGTGCCGTGATAGCCCTGCACCATGACCCGGCGGTTATGGGCGAAACCGGCCAGGATCGCCATGGTGGTGTCGTGGTCGAACCGGTAGGCGTCGTCACGGTCGGGAACATGCTCGCTGCCGCAACTGAAAGCCGGCACCATCATGTCGGTATCGAGGCCGAAGGTCTGGCGCACCGAGATCTGGATGTCGGGCAGCGCCAAAGGGTGGTCCGAGGCCAGGGAAGACGTGGTGGTTTCGGTCATGGGAATACGGTATCCAACTTAGCGAGCATGGGCATTATCAGGCATTTAGGCTTTCCATCAATGTTTTGTAAGCCTGGCCGATTTGCTTGAAGCGCTCCTCAGCCCCTTTGTCGCCGCCGTTGGCGTCGGGATGATGGAGCTTGCACAGTTCCTTGTAGCGGGCTTTCAGACTCTCCAATGTCACCGGTCCGTTCAGTTCCATCACCCGCATCGCCTTTTCTTCCGGCGAGGCGGGGCGACTCGGCTCGGCTCGGCTCTGCCACATATCCTCATCGAACAGCCCGAATACGTCCTTGACTTTTTCCGGGTCGAAGCGGCCACCGCGACCGGTCCGTCCCAAAGGCCAAGTGGGCCGCTGCCAGGTGACGTCATAGCGGATCATCTCTTCGATCTCTTCCGGCTGAAGGCCGGCGTAATAGTCCCAGGCGGCGTTATAGGCGCGCACGTGGTCGAGGCAGAACCAGTAGTAGTCCTGGAGCGCGTCGCGGGATTTCGGCGCGCGGTATTCCCCCGTGTGATCGCATCCGGGATGATCGCAGGGACGCCCACCGGCGAGGTTCGACTCCTTACTTTTTGGGGGCCAAAATTTTCGTGAATGTCCGTTCATGATGGCTCACTATGAGCGCCAGCACCCAGTAGATATCCACTCCCGAAGGGCTCCCGGCAAGAGAAATCCCTGAGGGTAACCGAGGGACCCTCGCATGCTCGTGCGCGACAAGATGGAACGAAAGCTGATCGACGGCCTGGCCCCGCAAAAGCTCGACATCGTCGACGAGTCGCAACGCCACCACGGCCATGCCGGAGCTCACCCCGAAGGTGAGAGCCATTTCCGTGTAGAGATCGTATCAAAAGCCTTCGAGGGCAAGTCCCCGGTCGCCCGGCAGCGCCAGGTGTACTCCCTTCTGGAGGAAGAACTGCGCGACCGCGTACATGCCTTGTCGCTGGTCACCCTCACGCCCGACGAAGCGGCGAAGCGGAATTAGCTTTTCTCCCTCGCGAATTCCCGCGCCAGCACCGGGCCGTCCGCCGCCAGGGCGTGACAGCTGTCGACAAGGTTGTCGCGGCCTTCCCGGGTCTTCAGGTGCCGCAGCGGAGCGACCGTCTGGTAGGCGGTGGTGGCGATGGGCGCCATCAACTCGACGATGTGGGTACATCCCTTGACGCCGCCGAAGCGTGCCCGCACCTCGCGCAGAAATCCGTTGGTCAGACTGAGGCCGGCCAGCGCGGCGAAGCTCGGAGCTATGTCGCCGCAAACGGAGAACGGAGAATGGAGGGTGACGGCTTCGACCCGGTGCACCATCAGGTCGTCGTCCACGGTCACCCGCACCACCATCTCGTGGATGGGAGCACCCGCCGCGATCGTTCCCCGTTCCCGGTTGGTGAAATCGTAGGTCTTCGTATCGACCAGGTGCCCTTCGATGTCCCACAGGCCATCGTCGCGCTGGAAACCCTGGCAGGTGACCTGCCGGCGATGAATCGGATGGCGGGGCGCGGGATCGGTCAAGGACATGAGAAATCAGGCTCCTTCTTCACCACCCCCCTCGCGCGGGGGAGTAAGGCGGATCAAGGTTATTTGGTTGCGCACCCGACGCAATACCTCGAAGCGGAAGCCGTAGAACAGGAAAACCTGCGCGACCTCGGGAATCATCCGCGATTCATGCAGCAACAGGCCGGCGATGGTGGCGGCGTCCTCGTCGGGCAGACGCCAGTCGTATTCGCGATTGAGATCACGGATGGTGACATCGCCGTTGACCAGGAATGAGCCATCCTGCTGCGGCCGCACCCCGGAGACCAACACGTCGTGCTCGTCCGAGATCTCGCCGACGATTTCCTCGAGGATGTCCTCAAGGGTCACCACGCCCAGCAGCGAGCCGTATTCGTCCACCACCAGGGCGAAATGTTCCCGGCGCTTCCGAAACGCCTGGAGCTGGTCGAGCAGAGAGGTTGATTCGGGAATAAACCATGGCGGCGTGGCCAGGCCAACCACGTCGATCTCGGCGGCCTCGTCCTGGTGGGAACGCAGGGCGCGCAGCAGAGCCTTGCTGTGCAGCACGCCGACGATGTTGTCGGGTTCGCCTCGCCACAGAGGCAGCCGGGTATAGGGGCTGGCGGTGATCTGGTCGACCAGCGCCGCCGCCGGCTGGTCGGCGTCGATCATGACCAGGCCCTTGCGGTGGGTCATGATTTCGCCGACCTCCACGTCGGCCAGGTCGAGGATGGAGCGGAGCATCTTGCGCTCGTGCTTCACCTCCTCCTCCGCCGCGTGGATGTCGATGGCGCCGCGCAGTTCGGCCAGCGTCGCCTCGAGGTCCGCTTCGGTGGTCAGGGGGACGCCGAACAGCCGCAGCAGGCCGTTGACCAAGGCCTGGACGGCATGGATCGGCGGCCCCAGCAGCCACACCACGAGGCGCATCGGCCGCGCCAGAAACAATGCCAATTTGTTGGCGTGGTGAATGGCCACCGTCTTCGGCAGGATCTCGCAGAACACCAGGACCACCACGGTCATGATGCCGGTGCCGTAGGCAACGCCGGCGTCCCCGTAGAGGGCGATGGCGACCGAGGTGGCCAGGGCCGAGGCCAGAATCTGTGCCAGGGTATTGCCGAGCAGGATCGAGCCGAGCAGACGTTCCTTGCGGTCATGCAACCGATTGACCAGGGCGGCACGGCGGTCACCCTCGATCTCCATCTGATGCATCAGCGGCCGGGAAACCACGGTCAGCGAGGTTTCCGCCGTGCTGAAGAAGAACAGCAGCAGCAGCAGCAGGAAGATCAGCGAGAGGCCAAGGATCATGACGACATCCGGTGGGCCGCGACAGCCCTCTCCAGAACTTCCGCCACCACCTCCGGCGGCACCTCGTCGCACAGGAAGGCCTGGCCGATGCCCTTGGCCAGGACGAACGTAACCCGGCCGTCCTTGACCTTTTTGTCGGCGGCGAAATGGGCGGCCAGCTGTGTCGCCCTCCACGGCCGGTCGGGCAAGGCGGGCAGGCCGACCGGCAGGCCCAGGGCATCGAGATGCCGACGCAACCGACCTACGTCTTCGCTCGGGCAGCATCCCAGCCGGGCCGACAGCTCGAACGCCAGGACGAGACCGATGGACACCGCCTCGCCATGGGTCAGCAGATCACCGAATCCGGTCTCGGCCTCGAGCGCATGGGCGAAGGTATGGCCGAGGTTGAGCAGCGCCCGCCGCCCCCCTTCCCGCTCGTCGGCCGAGACCACCCGGGCCTTGGCGGCGCAGCTGGTTCGCACCGCCTGGGCGCGCGCGGCCGAATCGCCGGCCAGCATGGCAGCGCCGTTGGCCTCGAGCCAGGAAAAGAATTCCGGGTCGTCGATCAGCCCGTACTTCACCACTTCGGCATAGCCCGACTTCAGGTCGCGTTCGGGCAGGGTGGCCAGGACCTCGGTATCGGCCAGCACCAGGCGTGGCTGGTAGAAGCTGCCGACCAGGTTCTTGCCCTGCGTTGTATTGATCCCTGTTTTTCCACCGACCGAGCTGTCCACTTGCGACAGGAGGGTCGTCGGGATCTGCACGAAAGGAACGCCGCGCAGAAGGATGCTGGCGGCGAAGCCGGCCAGGTCGCCGATGACGCCGCCGCCGAACGCGATGATGGTGGTGCCGCGTTCGCAGCGGGCCTCCAGCATGGCATCGAGCAGGCTTTCCAGATGGGCGAAGCTCTTCGTGTGCTCTCCGGCTGGCAGAACCACTCCGTGATTCTCGATCTCCGCCGCGTCCAGTGAATCCCGCAGCTTGGCCAGGTGAAGCCGCTCGAGGTTTTCGTCGGTGACGACGAACACCCGCCGGCTGGGCAGCAGCGGGCGGATCGCTTCGCCGGCCTCGGCCAGCAGGCCGGGACCGACCCGGATATCGTAGGAACGCTCGCCGAGAAGCACGCGGATGTCGCTATTCATGGTGGCAGGGTCTCTCGAGCTCGCCTGGATTTAACTCAGCCCCGGGCCGTGCGGCTGGGGGCCGAAAGATAGTCGTTCAAGGCCCGGCGAACGGCCTCGACTGTCATTTCGGGCGTCTGATCAAGGGAATCGACAATGATATCGGCTTCGCCGTAAATCGGATAGCGCTTCTCCATCAGGCCGTGGAGGATGGCGCGGGGGTCGCCGGTCTTCAACAGGGGCCGATGGTCGCGGCCGGCGGTGCGCTTGACCAGGACATCCAATTCGGCCCTGAGCCATACCGAAATGCCGCATGTGCCGATCAGACGACGGGTGTCGGCATCCATGAAGGCGCCGCCGCCGGTGGCCAGGATGCAGGGCGGGCCGCCCAGCAGACGGGCAACCACCCGCCGCTCACCTTCACGGAAGGCCGGCTCACCGTAACGGGCAAAGATCTCGGCAACGCTGCAGCCGGCCGCCGCCTCGATTTCGGCGTCGGCGTCGACGAACGGCACGCCGAGGCGCGCCGCCAATCGCCGGCCGATGCAGCTCTTGCCGGCACCCATCAGGCCGATCAGCACCACCGTTCGGGGAAGGCGCAGGGGGTCACTCATTAGCGGCACCCCATTCGTAGCGGCGACATTGAAGTCCGTCTGCCGTGCCGATACACTTCCGCTCGTTCGCCATGGCAAGAATCTAACATAACCATCACAAACGCTTGTACGCGCCCTCTCCATGGCGTGTCCACCGTCTTGCATAAAGCAGGTTCAGTCCGATGAGCAGTTTGACTCGTATTGTTGTCCTCCTGTTGCTGATCGTCGTGGTCGGTGGTACCGCCGCCCTGGCGATGTGGGACATCCCGGCCCCGACCACGAAGATCGTGAAAGTCATCCCGGATGACCGGTTCCAGCACTGACGCACCGGTCATCCCGACCACTGCGGGGAAGGGAGATCTCGGACAGGCAACGAGATCCCTCGCGAAGACCGTCCACGGGCCCGCCTTTGGCGGAGCCCGGGGGCTCGGGATGACAGTCGCGCTGCTGGCCCTGCTGCCGCTGGGCAGCGCCCTGGCGCAAGGCGCGCCAATCCCGCTGCTGCCGCAAGGCGAAGCCGGAGGCTTGCCATCGAGCCCGGCGCCGCTGCCGGCGCCTGCGCCAGACGCGGCGCGCCCGCCCGATATGGTCCTGGAATCGCCGGCGGCAAGCCAGGGAGGCATCCCCAGTCCGGGCAACCCGCGGGACGAACGGGTGCAGGTGCAGGCTCTCGGGGCCCCCGATCCCGACGCGACGGGCGTTCTCGATGAGGCGCACGGCGGATTCGGCACCGATATGTGGGCGGGCGCCCGAATGGCCGTGGTGCAGAAGGTGCTGCCACTGGTGCCGGCGCCCACGCCTTGGCTCAGCCTGCGCCGGCTCGAAAGAAAGCTGCTGCTGAGCACGGCCGCCGCCCCGGCCGGCAAGCCAGAGGGCGCTCCGCTGATCGAACTCCGCGCCGAAAAACTGTTCGCCTTGGGCGATGTTGACGGACTGGTCGCACTATTGAAAGGCGTTCCCACCCCGGCGATGACCGCCGACCTGCGCCGACGGCTGGCCGACGCCGCGCTGCTCTCCGGCGACACTGCCGCCGCCTGTGACCAGGCCCCGTCGCTCAAGACCGCCGCCCCCGCCGACCCTTTCGCGGCCAAGCTGCAGGTGTTCTGCCAGTTTGCCAGCGGCAAGGCGAGCGAAGCCGGCCTCGGCGTCGACCTGCTGCGCGAGCAGAAGCTCGATGACCCTGCCTTTTTCGAGGCGGCCGACGCGCTGGCAGGGATTGCTCCCGGCCGAATGGGGGCCTTTGCCGACCCGAATCCTCTGACCCTGGCCATGGCGGGGGCGGCCAAGCTTCCCCTTCCGGAAAGCGTCGCCATGCATGCCTCGTCACCGGGCCTGCTGCGGGCCATCGCACTGATGCCGTCGGCGACGCCGGCGGCCCGCCTGCTGGCCGCCGAGAAGGCCGAGCCATACGGCGCCGTGGATACCGACACCCTGCGTCAGCTCTATCGGATGGTGACCTTCACCCCGGAGGAACTGAATGCGCCGCTGGACACCGCCGCCGCCGACAAGGGATTCCGCAGCCGCGCCTTGCTGTTCCGCGCCGCCGAGCAGCAGACCATGCCGGCCGCCAAGGCCGAGATCATCGGCAAGGCGCTGAGCCTGGCTGGCGATCCCAACGGCTATTTCACCACCGCGCGCGTGTACGCGCCGCAGATCGCCGGGATCAAACCGGCGGCAGACCTGGCCTGGTTCGCCTATCCGGCAGCCCGCGCCCTGTTTGCCGCCGAACGGGCCGACGCGGCGCGCGCCTGGTTGGCCTATGCCCGCAGCCAGGCCTCGGCCGGCAACGGCTTTGCAGTAGCCGCCGCCGGTCTGGCGCCGCTGGCTTGGCTGGCCGGCCGTGACGACGCAGCACCGCTATCCCCGGCGGCCATTGCCGCGTGGCACAGGTCCCGCGGCGCCCTGCCGGCGGAAGCCGAGCAGCGCCGCAGCGCCGTCCTGTTCGACCTGTTGTCGGCGCTGGGCCAACGATTGCCGGCCGACGAATGGCTGCCGCTGCTCGACGGCCCCCCGTTGGTCGCCAGCCGGGTGCCGCGCCCGGCCTTGTGGCAGGGACTGAGAATCGCCACCGAGGATCTGCGCCTGGCGGAGACCGTCATGTTCGCGTTGGCTTCGCTGGGGGACTCGGGGCTTGCCCAGGCCGATCCGGACGAGCTTTACCGCGTGGTGGCGGCCCTGCGGCTGATCGGCCTCGATGCCGACGCCCGCGCCCTGGCGGTGGAGGCGGCCATCGCCAACGGGGTCTGACGGTGGGCGGTATCGATAACGGCCGGCACCTGATCGAAGCCTTCCTCGAGATGATGGCGGTGGAGCGTGGCGCCGCCACCAACACCTGCCAGGCCTATGGCCGGGACCTTGAGGACTTCGCCGAGTTCCTGGCCGGCCGCGGGATGGCCGCCGACCAGGCCGACCTGACGGCGCTGCGCGACTATGTCGGCGACATGGCCCGTCGCGGATTGGCGCCGCGCACCGCGGCGCGGCACCTGTCGACCCTGCGGCAATTCCACCAGTTCCTGTTCGCCGAACGGCTGCGCGGCGACGATCCGACCACCAGCCTGGACAATCCGCGCCTCGGCCAGCCTTTGCCGAAATATCTGGCGGAGAACGAGGTGGCAGAGCTTATCGC
Source organism: Pseudomonadota bacterium (assembly GCA_021781575.1). Classification (GTDB taxonomy): domain Bacteria; phylum Pseudomonadota; class Alphaproteobacteria; order Rhodospirillales; family Magnetospirillaceae; genus DUZF01. The sequence continues at coordinate 81,326 of JAJXWP010000008.1, read as the reverse complement.
CGCGGCGGGGCGGCTCGACGGCGTGGCCGGCCGGCGCGCCTCGGCGTTGCTCGAGATTCTTTACGCCGCCGGGCTGCGCGTCTCGGAACTGGTGGCGCTGCCTTTCGCCGCGGTGGCCCGCGGCCAACGGGTCCTGATCGTCCGCGGCAAAGGCGACAAGGAACGCATGGTGCCGCTTGGCGATCCGGCCTGTCGGGCGGTCACCGCCTGGATCGAGGTTCGCCGGCCGCCAGCCAGCCCATGGTTGTTCCCCGGCGAGGACGGCCGAGGGCATCTGAGCCGCAGCGGCTTTGCCAAAATGCTGGACCGCTTGGCCGTCGCCGCCGGCATACCGCCGTCGCGGGTGTCGCCGCATGTGCTGCGCCATTCCTTCGCCAGCCATCTGCTGGCCCATGGCGCCGACCTGCGCAGCGTCCAGCAGATGCTGGGCCATGCCGATATCGCCACCACGCAGATCTATACCCACGTCCTCGACGACCGTCTGAAAAGCCTGGTCAACCGGCATCATCCGCTGGCGAAGAAGAAGGAATAGAAATTCAGAAGCCCGCCATCCGGCGAATCTCGGCCGGCGTCGCGCCGCCGTCGCGCAACGACCGCAATGTCGCCGCCCTGTCTCGCTTGGCCAGCCGTCTGCCGTCGGCGTCGGCGAGCAGCCGATGGTGGTGCCATTGTGGCACCGGCAGGTCGAGCAGCGCCTGGAGCAGCCGGTGCACATGGGTGGCGGCGAACAGGTCGACGCCCCGGGTGACCAGGGTAACGCCTTGCAGCGCGTCGTCGACGGTCACCGCCAGGTGATAGCTGGTGGGGACGTCCTTGCGGGCCAGCACCACATCGCCGAACGGCATCGGGTCGGCCGCCACTGGTCCCGCTTCGGCGTCGTGCCAGACGAGCGGACCGGCCTGGGCGACAGCCTTGGCCATGTCCAGGCGGAGGGCGAAGGACTCGCCTGCTGCCCGGCGGCGCTCCGCTTCATCGGCCGACAGGTGGCGGCAAAGGCCGGGATATACCCAACCGTCCGCACCGTGGGGCGCCGCGCCGGATGCCGCGGCCTGCCGGGCGATGTCGGCGCGCGTACAGAAGCATGGATAAAGCAGGCCGCCGCGGCGCAATCGGTCGAGGGCGGCGGCGTAGGCGTCGAGATGGCGGGATTGGCGGCGCACCGGTTGCTCCCAGACCAGCCCGAGCCAGGCCAAGTCTTCCTCGATGGCGACGATGAACTCCGGTCGGCAGCGACCGGCATCGATGTCCTCGATGCGCAGAAGAAAACGCCCCGCGGCGCGGCCGGCGGCTTCGGCGGCGAACAGCGCCGAATAGGCGTGACCGAGATGCAGGTGACCGGTTGGACTGGGGGCGAAACGGGTAACGACCGGAGCCATGGCCGACCCATAACCCAATTCCACCTTGAAGGGAATGCCCGACCCGGTTAACGCTTATGATCATCGATGACGCGGCAGGCGCGTATCGTTCTGATGGAGGAAGGCCCATGCCGACGAACCCTTTGCGCGGCCCAGGCGTCGCACCGGCTTCGGGCAGACCGGCCAGGCAGCTGGTGGTATTCCTCCACGGTGTCGGCGCCGACGGGGACGACTTGATTTCCTTGTCGCCTTATTTCGCCGAAGCCTTGCCCGACGCCGAGTTCCTGTCGCCGAACGGCCCCTTCGCCTTCGACATGGCCCCAGCCGGCCATCAATGGTTCAGCCTTCAGGACCGCTCGCCCCAGGCCATCCTGGACGGCATCCGGACGGCGGCGCCGCTGCTCGATTCCTTCCTCGACGAACAACTGGCGGCGCGCCGCCTGACCGAGGACAACCTGGCGCTGGTCGGCTTTTCCCAGGGCACCATGATGGCCCTTTACGTCGCCCTGCGGCGGCCTCGGCCTTGCGCCGCGGTGGTCGGCTATTCCGGGCTGCTGGCCGCCCCCGACCTTCTGCCCGCCGAGATCAAGGTCAGGCCTCGCGTTCTTCTGGTGCATGGTGAAGTCGACGAGGTGGTGCCGCATGGCTTTCTGCCACTCGCCAAGAGCGCACTGGAGCTGATGGGGGTCCCGGTGGTATCGCTGTCCTACCCGGACTTGGGGCACGGCATCAATGATGAAGGGCTGATGGCCGGCATTCGCTTCGTTGCCGAAGGCTTCGGCGCCTCGACGCCCTACTGCCCGGACCCGAACTGAACGGTCAGTATGGGTCAGGGCAGTAGGGGCGCTTCTGCGTATTACCTATGGCCTGCGTCGTCGCCGGACCACCATGGGGCACCGGCGGTTCGGCGCTTGTCACGGAATTGTTATGCTTGATCGGCGCGTGATTCTGGTAGATACCCTATATGTTGTAACCCCAAGCATCAGGGGGAGCGCATCTTGTCGCTGGCGCTTGAAAGCTGCCCGGCCCTGGTTCTCAACGCGGACTTTCGCCCGCTGAGCTATTATCCTCTGTCCCTGTGGTCGTGGCAGGAGGCGGTCAAGGCAGTAGTCTCCGAACGGGTCAACGTCGTTTCCTCCTACAGCCGCATCGTCCGCTCGCCGACCTGGGAAATGCCCCTGCCCAGCGTCATTTCGCTGAAAGAGTACATTCCGACGTCACGGCGCCCCGCCTTCACCCGCTTTAACGTATTCCTGCGCGATCGCTTCACTTGTCAGTATTGCGGCGAATCGCTGCCCACCCACGATCTGACCTTCGACCATGTGGTCCCCCGGTCGCGCGGCGGCCACACCACCTGGGACAACGTGGTCACCGCCTGTTCGCCGTGCAATCTCGTCAAAGGCAACCGGTTGCCGCGCGAAGCCGGGATGTTTCCCCTGATCCGGCCGGCCCAGCCCACCAGCTTCCAGCTGCAGGAACATGGACGGGCCTTTCCGCCCAACTACCTGCATGAAAGCTGGAGAGACTTCCTCTATTGGGATACCGAACTGGATCCGGTTTGACGGCCTATAGCCGCTCCGACAGCCAGATGGCGAAACGCGAGCCGGCCTTGATCGCCGACTTCAGGACCGGATAACCGGGTGCCCGCTCGGCCCCAAGGGCCAGGGCGGTGTCGCGATGTGCCACCTCGTCGGCACGGTATTCCTCGACCGTGCGCTTGAGTTCGGCCTCGTCATCTCCCAGCTTCTCGGCCTGGCGGGCGTAATGCTCGTCGATGACTTCCTCGACGGCAACGGTACAGGCCATCGCCGCCCGTTCCCCCAGCAAAGCCGTGCCGGCGCCCAAGGCAAAGCCCATCACATGCCATAGCGGCTGCATCAGGGTCGGCCTCACCCGGCGCTGGGCAACCAGTTTGGTGAAGCGATCGAGATGCTGGCGTTCCTGCTCCTCCATCTGCCGAAGGGTTTCGGCACAGGAGGCATGCCGGCCGAGCACCGCCCGCTGGCCTTGATAGATGCGGACGGCGCCGTATTCGCCGGCCTGATCGACCCTTATGATCCGCTCCAGCAGCTGGCGGGGAGAGGGATCGCCGTACATGTAGCCGTCACCGGTGGTCTTGGTCATGCGGCCCTCGTCAGACGTGATGCCGCCCAGCCGGCGAACAACGCCAGGGCGAGCGACGCGAAGACATTGTAACCTGCCATCGATATGCCGAACAGCGCCCACGGAACCTGATCGCAGCGCGGCGGCGGCGGACCAGCCAGCATGGCTTTCAACTGCGCCACGGTTTGCGCCTGCGGAGCGCCGCCGGTGCAGGCAGCCAGCCCGGCCCACCAATGGTGCTCGACCCCCACATGAAAGACGGCAATGCCGGTGTTGGCCAGGAAAACCAGGGCGCACAGGGCGGCCAGCAGCGCCTTGCCGCGCACCGGCACGGCCGGCAGCAAGGCGATGGCCGCCAGCAGGCCGGCCAGCACGTAGGGAACGCGCTGGTACAAGCAGAGGGCGCACGGCCGCAGCCCGAAGCCGTATTGGGCGGTCAGCGCCGAAGCCAGGGCGCCGACGCAGGCCGCGAGGATGAGCGAGGGAAACAGACGGGTGGACGTCATGGCGCGCTAGACCAATTTGATGGCGAGGATGCCGCCGACCAGCAGCACGACGAAGGTCGTAGTGACCAGGGTCAGCCGCCGCTCGATGAAGTCGCGGATCGGCTCGCCGAAGAAATAGAGCAGGCCGGCGACCAGGAAGAAGCGCATGGCGCGCGAGCCGATCGAGGCCAGGGTAAACACCACGGGATCGAGATGGGCCACGCCCGAGGCGATGGTGACGAGCTTGTACGGAATCGGAGTCATGCCCTTGATCAGCACGATCCATGCCCCGTATTGGTTGAACTTGGCCTGGAATACGGCAAAGCCGGCCTCCAGGTGATAGAAGTCGATGATCGGCAGGCCCACCGCCTGGTACAGGTAATAGCCGATGGCGTAGCCCAGCCAGCCGCCGATCACCGAGGCCACGGTCGCCACCGCGGCGAAGCGCAAGGCCTTGTCGCGCGCCGCCAGCACCATGGGGATCAGCATGACGTCGGGCGGAATTGGGAAGACCGAGCTCTCGATGAAGGCGACAGCGGCAAGCCACCACAAGGCATGACGATGGCTGGCCAACCGCATCATCCGGTCGTAGGTGCGCTGCAGCATCGATGATCCCGTTCAAGAGCCGCGGAGCCTGGAGGTGTAACAGCCTCCCACCCCGCAAGGCAACGAGCGAATGGGGTGAATTGCGCAGCCACGCGTACAAGCCATTGACCGGCACCGAAGCTTGGCTATGATCTGCGCTCCTACCTCCCGGTGCCCCAGTGGCGGAATGGTAGACGCGGCAGACTCAAAATCTGTTGCCGGCAACGGCGTGCTGGTTCGAGTCCGGCCTGGGGCACCAAGGGGTTAGCGGCATCAGTTATCAACGACGAGATCGGGAAACGAGCGCCCTCTGGATCGTATCCAATACGAGATCCAGCCTTTTCCCGACGTCTTCGGCGAGGAACCGCAGGACTAGGTAGCCTGCCTCCTGCAACAAATGGTCTTTAGCACGGTCGCTTCGGTAGGCATCCGCACTGCCCAGGTGTTGCGATCCATCCAATTCTACGGCCACGTTGGCGTCGCGACAAAGGAGGTCGACCTCCATGCGGCCAGAACCGCCAAAAGGAATTGGCAGCTCGGCGTTGAGGTTGAAACGCCCCGCCGTTGTCGGCAAGCTCTCCAACCGCCGATAGAGGAAAGCCTCCATCGCGCTTCTGGCTCGATCGACCCCCTCGGCATCCGAGGCGAATATCCTGACGGCACCGACGAAAAGGGTGCCAAGCGGCACGTCGACACCGTCTCTTATCAGCCTCTTCACACTTGCCGCATACTCCCGTTTCCATTGGGGGTCGATCGGCAGCTCAACTTCGACTGGCCACCCTGGAACGGCGCTGCCAGGGAGGAGGATGCTGTAGCCGACAGCTTCGTAGCCCTTGCAGCGCCGATCGAACATGCGCGCCAGCACCGGAACGTTCAGATCGGCGTAATCATAAACGCGCACCTCCCGCTTCCCCTCATGCAGCCGATGCAGCCGTCCGACATATTGGGCGATGGTTCCCCGCCACGACACCGGGAGGGTCAAGAACAGCGTGTCCAGCCGGGCATCGTCGAAGCCCTCGCCAACGTAGCGCCCGGTTGCCAGCAGAACCCGTTCCTCGGACCGAGAGATTTCCTTCAGCCGCGTGTTCACGGCCTTTAGCTCTTTGCGGCCCATGCCTCCGCGCAAGGTAATCAGGTGGCGTACCTGCGATGAAAGGCAGCCCGCCAGGCGATCGAGGTGCTCCTTGCGTTCGGTCAGCACGATGGGCGACCGTCCTTGGCGCACGGCATCGATCACGTCGCCGCAAATCAGCCTGTTGCGCGCTTCGTCGTTGATAAGCTCGACACAAACGTTCTGGAATTGCAGCCTTTGGTCGGCAGCAGGCTCATCCAGAGAACGAAACGCCGTCGGACGAACGAAGACACGGTGATCAAAGGGCCGCACAGCCGCCTGCTGTCGCGCGTTCACGCGATGGCGGATGGGCCCGCACTGCATGAACAGGATGGGGTGATGCCCATCTTTTCGCGTCACTGTGGCGGTCAATCCGGTGACGAACTTGGCTTTGGCGCGTCGGCTAACCTGCTCGAAACTGAATGCGGGCAGGTGATGGCATTCATCGACGATGACGTGACCATAGTCTCCCACTCGATCATCCACGACACCCTGCCGCACCAGGCTTTGGATCACAGCGACATCAATCTCCCCGGTAAAACGCTTGCGTCCTCCGCCGACGCGGCCAATGGACTTTCCGGGCAGATCGAGGAAGGAGCCTAACCGCTCCACCCACTGGTCCAGCAATTGTTGTCTATGCACCACAACGAGGGTGTTAACGCCCCGTTGCGCGATCAACCAGGCGGCGATCACCGTTTTTCCGAACGCAGTGGTGGCAGCCAGAATGCCATTGTCGTGCGCTAGCAGCGCACGTGCCGCCAATTGCTGATCCGGCCGCAACTCTCCTTGGAACGCCACCGTCAGCGGCTTGCCGGCGTTCCTTTCATCAAGCACCGTTACCTGGATCTTCAGGTCGGCGCAAAGGCGCAGCACATCGTCCAGGCAGCCACGCGGCAAGCTCAGATGGGATGGATGATCCGCAGCACAGCCAATGATCCGTGGCTTGTCGTACACCGGCAGGCGCATCGCTTGAGCGCGATAGAATTCGGGATTCTGGAACGCAGCCAGGCGGACAAGGCGATTATGGAGGGCGGGCGGCAGCGCACTCTTGGCAATGTAGATCTCATCGGCGAGCACCAGTTCCAAGGTCTTGGGCAACGGTCCGACGATGGCGGGTTTCTTTCGCCGCCGCGAGGGAGGCGCCAACCAGGGAGCATCCTCGTCTTCCTCCGACGCAGCGAGAGGCACCCCGATGATCCTGTCCGCTGCTTCTGCCTTGGCGAGGAGCCACTCGATCGGCTGCCGGGCCAGTCTCGGGACTGACGAGAGAAATGCCCATTGGTCGGCATAGGGAGCCAAACTGTCATCAAGGAAGACCGAGTTGCCTTGCTCACGCGGAGTTTTTTGCAGTGGCAAGGCGATCAAGTTGCCGAATCCTCCCTTCGGGAGGGTGTCCTGATTGGGGAAGAACCGGTCATAGGATCGCAGCCCCAGTTCCGGCCTGCGCTCCATGGTTTCTGTCAGGAGGTGCGCCCCCAGTTTCCTCGCAAGCCAAGCCGGAACGGCCTCGTCGAAGAAGATCCAAACATGCGCACCATTACCCGAGCGCGAACGTTCGAGGGCGGCAGGGATGCCCAGTTGATCACAGGTTTCGTGGAAAGCCTTCGCATCATCGCGCCAACTGGTCTTGTCAAAATCCACCGCCAGGAAGAAGCACGTTTCGTCTTGCAGCATGGGATAAACGCCCATGACAAAACTCTCGCCACGGTCATCCTGACCAAGAAGGTGCCATCCAACGGCCAGATCAGTGACGGCCGCGAAGTGTTGATGCGGACAATCAGTGCATTTGCTTTTCGGCTTTCCGCAGATTCCGCGAAGCCACTCGTTGCCGCAGGCGGGCTGGTAACCCGACTTACCGGTTCTTCGGCTTTCAAAGCGCCGGGCATAGACATCCGGCCGCCCCCGGAAGAGGGAGCGAAAGAGCGCCACTTTCATCTCAGAGGGAGAGCGCCAGTCTACCATGAGCCTATGCTGGATCGCTCACACGACAGTTTTCGCTTGGAACCTCTCGGCATCGGCAGGCAGGCCGCTTGCGAGAGCCAATCTCCCGACCCTGCGCTGTTTCGTTTATTGCGTTTATGCTCACGATACGCCATATCTTGAGCAAGCGGGAGAGCTGATATGAACCCACTGCTAGAAAAGCCGGACACCATTGTTCCCTCTGAAGAAGATGCGCGCCTCGCCGCCGAGTCGAGCCGTATTCTGGCGTCGAAGCAGCCGGAAGAGGATCTCCGCGTGCAGCTCGCTGACGGCCAGGTTCTGACGCTGCCCAAAGCGGCAGCGCGCTTGCTGTCGCACCTGCTGACGGAAATGGCGCATGGCAACGCTGTGACCATCATACCTATCCATGCTGAGATGACGACCCAAGAAGCGGCGGACTACCTGAACGTCAGCCGCCCCTATCTGGTCAAGTTGCTGGAAAGCGGCGCGGTGCCCTATCACAAGGTCGGGTCCCATCGGCGCATCCGTTTCCTCGACCTGAAGGCATTCAAGGATCAATCGGCGAATGCGACCGCGAAAGCCTTGGAAGAATTGACAGCGCAAGCGCAAGGCCTCGGGCTGGGCTATTGACGTGTCGCGCTTCACGGTCGTCTATGACGCGTGCTGCCTTTACCCCGCGCCACTTCGGGACCTGCTGATCGAGTTGGCAACGGTGGAGCTGTTTCGGGCCAAATGGACCGAACGTATCCATGACGAATGGGTCAGAAACGTCCTGCGCGATCGACCGGACCTCACCCCGGAACAGTTGCGTCGAACCTGTACATTGATGGATGCCGCGGTCCCCGACTGTCTTGTGCAGGGCTACGGCCACCTCATCGATTTGGTTACCTTGCCTGACCCCGATGACCGGCATGTGGTAGCCGCTGCCATTCATGGCCGGGCCGATGCCGTCGTGACGTTCAACCTGAAGGACTTTCCGACCGCCGAACTGGCCAGGTTCAACCTCGACGCCATCCATCCCGACGATTTCATCAGCTACCAGATGGATCTCCAGCAGTCAGCGGTGGTGATTGCGGCAGGCAGATGCCTGCGCCGGCTAAGAAACCCGCCGAAGACCGCGGGAAACCGGAAAATCCTCCGGCACTCACCCGCCACTCACGGCACCCCCGAATTTGCTGGCCACTCACGCCCTGTCGATACCGCTCGTGGCGCAGCACCGGCGTCACGGCCGACGTCAGCCGTCCGAGCATGGGAAGAGGCGCAGGGCTCGGGTTCCGCCCCACCGCCGATCTGAACCTGTGACCCTGACCCGCGCTATTCGGCGGGAAGATCTTCTGTGTTCGGCTGCCGGACATCCGCCGCGGAGGTCGAGCCGACAAGGTCGCCGAGCCGCGCCATCGCCCAGGCGTCCAACTCCGTGATGGGGTAGAGCGGCACCCTTCTGGCGCGGTTGAAGCAGGGACCGCCGCCGACCGTGGCATATTTGGCCAAGGTGGACGGGGCAATCGTTATGCCGTACACCAGCAGAAGGTATTGGCTTGCCTCCCAACGGCGCAGGCGCGGCTTGCGCAAAGCAGGCGGAAGGCTGATTTCGGTCGCTTGTGGCTCTTGTCCGGTCATCAGGTCGGTCATTGATGCCCTTCCGTTAGCGGTGTTCATCCCAACGTAGCAAGGTAGCATTTGCGCTGGACACCCTTGACGGTTGCACCGGGCATACTGCCGCAGGGCTTGCCAAATCTTCCGATTTCATCACCAAGGTATTCGCCCGATCGGGGATTTCGAACGGATAATCAATACCTTGAGTAGGGTCTTGGGTCTTGCTCGGCGGGCCACGTCAACCAGCCGGGCCCCTGCCCCGCATCACCTGCGGATTCCTCCGCTCACCTTGTCGATGGCATCATCTGGCGCTATATTCAGCATCAAAGGATGCTATGAGGGTTCGATGGCAACATCTATCGCCTATGCCTCGGGCTTCGCGCCAGGGCCGGCCAAGCCGCAGACCTTCGGGTCCGAGAGCGATCGGGCGCGGCTGACGCCGGCCGCCACCGTCGGAGTTCGGCAAATCGCCGAGGCCTGGAAGCTGACGCGGGATCAGACCGCGCAATTGCTGGCCCTGTCGCCCAGTGCCTGGGACCGCATGCTGGCCGGTACCAGCAGGCCGGTCTTCAGCCAGGACCAGATGGTCCGCGCCTCGGCGCTGATCGGCATTTTCAAGGGACTGAACCTGCTGTTCGCCGACAGCATGGCCGACCGTTGGCCGAGCCTTCGGAACTCCGGCCCGCTGTTCAACGGCCAGACCCCGGTCGAGGCAATGATCGACGGGGGGATTCCGCTGATGATCGAGGTGCGACGCTATATTGACGCCCTGCGGGGCGGCTTGTGAGCTTTCCCGTCGAACGGGTCGCGCTGGCCCGGACGGTTCGGCTGGTGACCACCGCCCGTCTGCGCGATCCGGTCTTGCGACGGCTGGCGGCCGATCAGGCGACCTTGGACGCCTTGGCCGAGATCGAAGGCGCCACCAGCGGCCGGTTGGTGGCCCAGAACCAGGGGGCGGACGAGATTGGCGCCCGGGAGTTCGTCGCCGGGGTGCCGCATGCCCACTTCATCAATGCCGCCTTCGCCTACTGGCTGCCCCGCGAACTGAACCGCTTCAACGGGCCGGGCCGCGGGGCCTGGTATGCGGCGCTGGAAATCGAAACGGCTTTGGCCGAGGTGGCCTTTCACATGACCCGGGAATTGGAGCGCGTGGGGGTGTACGAGGCCGTCGTCGAATACTCGGAACTGTTCGCCTCGTTCGCCGGCCAATTCGTCGATCTGCGGACTGTCGCCCCGCCCCCCGATTGCCTGGCGCCCGACCCGGCCTTCGCCTATCCGAAAGGCAATGCCGTCGCCGCCGAGGCGCGAGCCGCCGGCCACAACGGGATCATCTATTCGTCGGTACGCCGGCCAGGCGGGACTTGCGTCGTCGCCCTCAGACCGAGCGCCGTCCAGTCCGTCGCCCAAGGCGACGTCTGGCGGCTTCGCTGGCGAGGGACGCCGGAGCCGGCCATCGAGAAGGTGGCAGCCATTCCGGACTGACGGACCGAAGCCGACCCGACACCTCGGCCCATAATGTCGGCCCAGACTCAAGGCGACCCCCGAGGCCGCCGCCAACCCATCGACCATCCCCGACCGGTTCCGTCATGGCCTTGGATCGGCCCAGCCGCGGAGGCGCATTTGCCGACGTAGTCGGGCCGTGAGGGGAATGTCTCGTATCGGACGGGAAATAGGGTCAGCAGACATTGGCGACGAAGGTGGCTTCGACGGCAGTTGACCCATAAGAGACGCTACGACTTGGCCATAATACGCCCACCTTATCGAGCGACATTGACCTGAAGAGTTTCCACTTTTGGAATGACGCGCTGTCATGCGATGATTTGCCGAGCCAAGCAAGACCGATGTTAGAGAATGGGCAGGGGGAGTCACCATGTGGGCTCATCTGAAAGTAAATCTTACAGACATCTTGTTCTCAGTATCAGAAACAATGGATTTGCCGGATCCTTCATTGGTCGATCACCAGGTTAGAACAGCATATATTGCATCGGAACTGGCGAGGGCTGCCAATCTGGATCACGAACTGTCAGAACGATTGTTCATGGCGGCGATGCTTCACGACATCGGCGCCTTGTCTCCTGAGGAAAAAATAGGCGTGCACGTCGCGGAAGACCTTTTTCCCGGTGCGCATTGTCTGCGCGGCGGCAAGCTGTTTCGGGAGGCATTCTGGCTGGCCCCGGCTGGCGAGATTGTTGACTGGCACCACACGCCGATTTCGCAACATCAGAAAGAGGGACGAAGTTTCGCCGATGACAATGTTCTCGCCGCCCAATTTCTGCTACTGGCCGATCATCTGGAAAGGTGGATTGATCGCCGCCAGTTCATTTTGCATCAGAGTGACAGGCTTCGGACGCAGGTTTCGCAGCTTTCGGGCGACATATTGCATCCTGACGTGATCCAATTGCTTAGGCAGGTTTCCACATGTGAGGATTTCTGGCTGGAACTTGTTTCAAAAGATCTCGCCTTGCGTCTTCAACAGCGTTGTCCGCTGCGTTCCATCGATCTCGATTTTGAGGCGGCTCGTGCCATCGCCGTCGTTCTGAAAGACATTACCGACTTTCGCTCGCGTTTCACCGCCAGCCACTCTTCTGGCGTCGCGGCGTGTGCCCGCAGTTTGGCCCAGCGTCTGGCATTTTCGGGCAAGGATCTTCAGCAGATCGAAATCGCCGGATTTTTGCACGATGTCGGCAAGTTGGTGGTGCCGAACGCAATTCTCTGCAAGCCAGAGCGTCTGACGGCCGAGGAATACGCCATCATTCGGCAACACCCGTTTTATACCTATCGCGTCCTCTCCAGGGTACGCGGATTTGAGCAGATCGCCGAATGGGCTTCCTATCATCACGAACGATTGAACGGAAGTGGCTATCCGGGTCGGCTGGAACGCAATGCTCTGGATGTCGGGGCCAAGATTGTGGCGGTGGCCGACGTTGCCTCAGCGATTGCCGAGAGCCGTCCCTATCGAGATCAGGGGAATAAAGAGACGGTGATTTCGGCTCTGCGCAACATGTCTGCGCAGAAGCTGCTTGAACCGGTCATTGTCGAGGCTTTGACCGATGACTACGACGAAATCGTGGGCGCCTCGTTGGAAGCACAGGCGGAGGACGAACGCCGCTATCAGGAACGATACATGACCATCACCTGATTTCTTTTTCTTGAATCAAAACTTGATGGCTCCTCGACGTTTCAAGTGGATTTGATGGGATGCCGACAACGACGATAAACGGTTGACTGACCGCTCCTGGCCCAACCACGACGTCCGGATGAAACCGGGGAAGGTCGGCTATCCGGAAACGGCCCCGATCCGTGCAACGACCATAACGGGCGCGAACTCGCCCCTGTTCCCGAGGCGCATAATGGTCGGGTTGAATTTGCCCTAAAGCTCTAGGAGAATGTGACCGCATGCCGTCGCATCAGCGTTCATCGCGGTGGAAAGGCGGTGGGTCGAACATGCCAGGCGGGTGTACGTCATGAGCGAAGCGTTGCACAGCGAGTTGCCGGCCGAATTTCGCCGGCGGGCCGAAGCGGCCCTGCCCGGGCGAGTTTCCAAGATTGTGCTATTCGGCTCCCGTGCCCGCGGAGACGCGCGTGCTGATTCGGACTGGGATTTTGCGGTCTTCGTCTCGGGACCATTTTCTGCCGCCGATCAATGGGCGCTGGCCGATGCGGCGTATGAGATGATGATGGAGATGGGCGGCGAACCGTTCATTCAGCCCCTTGCAATCAGAGCAGAACGGGAGAGTGAGGATACGTTGCTGATGCGAAGCATCCGGAATGAAGGGCGCCGCATTTGACGCCGGAAGTCCAGTCGCGACTCAATCGTGCGAACGTGTTTCTGCGTCAGGCGATGAGCCACGATCCTCTTTCTGAACCCGAGATCGTCATCGACGCTGGGTACTATGCGATGTACCACGGGGCAGTGGCCGTGTTGATCGCCCGGACGGGGACGGCACCAAAGACCCATTCGTCGGTGGTGGGGCGATTTGGAGCGCTGGTCAACCCTTTGGGCGAGGCCGCGCGTCTCGCCGGCAAGACGATCAATCGGGCCTTGGATGATTGACTGGTATCGCATTATGACCCCGAGCCCGAAGATCTTCAGCGTCGGGCTGCAAGGATCAAGGCTGAGGTATCCGGATTCGTCGAGCTTTGCGAGCGGCTGTGTGGCAACGCAACAGAACCACTGGCGTGACCGGCGGACATCGCTACATTAACTAATTCGGCCGATTGCACCTTTGCGATTTGAACCTGTGCCGCGCCTGCGAATGACCGCTATCCGGAGGTGTCCGCTGGCCTCCGTAACGCCCGGAACGGGCGCATTTTGCCCGTATCCGAAACGTTGCCGAATTTACGACTGTCAAATCGGCGAGCGTAGACATCGTCTCGCCCACGAAAGAGCGAGCGAAAAAGCGCAATCTTGGTTACCGATGCCGACCGGCGGTCAACCATAGGTCACGTCGTGCCGCTGCTCCACAAGCGGCGATCAAACTGAAATGGGTGCAGTGCGGCAATCGAAACATCTCTGCTGCCGGGATGTCGGGGATTGATCAAGACATTTGAAGAAAAGGAAACCACAACCGAAGGCACGCGCAACAAGGGTGTGCGGCCTTCGGTGAGCCACCGGTCTCCGTTATGCAGGCATTCTGCCGCGGCAGGAGGGAGCGCCATGTCTTCGACCTCTGCGCTGCCGGTTTCGATTTCCATAAACACGAAATCGTCCGGCACGAGGTCGAACGGAAGATCGAGGTGAGCCCTTACTTCGAGAAGGGCCAGGCTAGCTTCGGCCGCTGCGTACACCATCGGCCGGCCAGGACTGTTCCAACGGCCGCCAACCAGGCGAGCCCCCTCGCCGCTGAGATCCGCAAAGGCGCGCTTGGCCACCCGCCAAATCCGCATCAGGCGGCGATCCCGTGGCCGATCCGCGTCAACAGGGTTTCGACCTCTCGCGCCCCTTCTTCGGTATCCAATAGCTCCAGGGGTGTTTCGCCTTCCAAAGCGGCGCTGGCCCGGCGAAGCCAAGTCGCGGCCTTGTCCGGATTGGCGAAGGTGTCCTCGGCCAGGGCAATGATACGCGCGACGCGGACCAGGCGGTCCGATTGATCGGCGGTCAGCGTGCCAATGGACTTGCGATGGGCGAGTGTCTTTCGGGGCAGGACGACTTTGTCGACTTCCCTATAAGTCAATTTCCCACTCCGGACGATGTTGTCAACAGCGCTAGCCGGCAGCCCGCCACGAATGGCGTTGGCCAAACCGAGCCCGCTACTGACGTCGGCGGTATCTCCGGTGGCTTGGCGCACCAGCCGCGCAAACGTTGGGGACAGGCTCATGCTCGATCTCCTTGGCAATATGCACGTAGCATATGGGCAAATCGCCGCGCTCAGCAAGTCGCATCCCGAAGGTTTCTTGCAACCTGGGGCGCCTGGGGATGGCGAGAGCAGAGGCCTGACATTCCGCAAGGGCCGTCAGACTTCGATCTGGAATCCGCCAAAGTTTGCCCATGCGGGGCAAGCCCGAGGCACCGCGGTCGCCCTCATCATCGACGAACTGCAGTATCTCAAGGAACGAGAACTGAGCGCCCTCATCATGGCGATGCACAGGATCGCACAGCCCTGCCCATGGCGACACCGCGTTCACCGTCCCGCTATTCGATGAATTCCTGCTGCGGATCATGAAGTAGGGTTTCTGAATTGTCGCTTGTCGGCGACCGCGGTGGCGGGAAGGCGAAGAGGTCCGGAAGATGATCGCCACGTGACGCGGGAGGCCGATGAACCGCGTTTGTTTTAGGGGCTGCCCCCGGCGCGGGAACGGTTGGCCGTGAGGACCGCTCATGGGCCCACAAGCGCCATCCGGGGTACGTATAACGTCGAACCATTTATCACTCCACCTCCGCCAATTCTGCCGCAAAGAAATCGATGAAGGCGCGGATCTTCGTCGACAGGTGCCGCCCCGGCAGATACAGCGCACGCACGACCAGTTCCGGGGACTTGAATTCCGACAGGATCTGCACCAGTCGCCCGGACCTGATTTCCTCGGCGACCATGTTGGTAGGTTGCAGCATCACCCCTTGGTCGCGCAACGCGGCCGCAATCTGAGCAGTGATGCTGTTGGTGCGGTAATTGCCCGAGACCTTGATGGTATGGGGCTCGCCGCCGGGACCAGCAAATGTCCATTGCTTGGATAGTTCCTCGTTCGGATGGGTCAGGCAGTTGTGCCTCGTCAGATCCTCCGGGACGGCAGGGGCACCATGCTCCGACAAATACGCCGGCGTTGCGCAAAGGATCGTCTGGTAGACGGCAAGACGGCGGGCGATCAGGCTCGAGTTCCCCGGATCGCCGACATAGATCGCCAGGTCGAACCCTTCGTCCACCAGGTCGACCATTCTGTCGGTCAGAACCAGATCGACCTGCACATCCGGGTAGTGCTTGGTAAAATCCGCCAGCGCAGCGGCGACGCGTGTTGCGCCGAAAGCCAGCGGGGCGCTCACGCGCAGCAGGCCACGCGGCGTCGTGTTCATCTGGCTTGCCAGGCATTCCAGTTCGGCGATCTCGTCCAGCAACGGTGCGCAACGCTGGTAAAACAGGCTGCCGACATCGGTGAGGCTGACCCGGCGGGTCGTGCGATTGAGCAGCTTGATGCCGAGCCTGTCCTCCAATTCGCGCACCTGCTTGCTCACCATCGTCGGGGACACCCGGAGATGCCGGGCTGCGCCGGTGAAGCTGCCGGTTTCGACCACTTTGGCGAATGCGGTCATATTGGCCAGTCGATCCATCCTTGTCCTCATTATGAACTTTCACGACATAATGTAGGAATGAATCTCTGTATTATCAACTGAAACGCCGGGAGGCATAGTGCATGCCCAGGACATCACCCCCTATTGAACAAAGGTGCTTTTATGTCTCCTCTGAAATGCAGCTTCCTGATATCCGGCTTGACCGCCGCCGGCCTAATTCTGGGCGCCAGCGCGGCTTCGGCCGAAACCCTGGTCGGAATGGCTCCGACCGTTCACCTGGCGGTACAGAAGGTGACCAGTCAGTCCCAGTTGGCAGAGATGCTGCGGTCGCAAGGCTACAGCGACATCCATCTCAGTGCGGTCGCGGCGACCCCGGCCACGCCGCATCCCGAGCTTATCTCCTCGCTTACCGATCACCCGGAAAAAGTCCCGGTGCGGTCCGGCTGGAACGGGGTGGCGGTCAAGGACGGCCAAGTCGTTCAGGTCTACGTGGACAATTGATCCGTCGCGCTGAAATCAAGCAATCCTGTTGAACGCAACAAATTGAGCAACGGTTTTCTCGCGTGGGAAAGAAAAGGAAGGCCGCGCCCGAGCCCCCCATCGCCTCGGCCTTCCTATTTTCGCGCCGGCATTCCAGGCTCGTGGCTCTATGCCGCCAGGACGAGTGCCGCAGCCCTGGGCGCGCTGTACCTGGCCTATTTGTTCGAACTGGACACGCCGTCATCGGCCGCCATCACGGTCCTGGTCGTGGCCCATCCGATCCACGGCATGGTGTGGTCAAAGAGCATCTATCGCCTGCTGGGGACCTTAGTCGGTGGCTTGGTGTCGCTGGCGCTGGCGGGATTGTTCGCCCAGTCGCCGGAAATGTACCTCCTGGGGCTGGGCGCCTGGTTGGCCCTATGCACCGGCACGGCCTCCCTGCTGCGCAATTTTCGTTCCTACGCTGCCATGTTGGCGGGCTATACGGTGGGACTCATTTCCTTTCCAGGCGGCATCGACACCGCTCCGCAGGCAATCTTCGAGGTGACGGCGGCCCGCATTGCGGGAGTGTCGCTCGGCATCGTCTGCTCCGCCCTGGTGGCCTCGTTGTTTACCCGGCGCTCGACGGCCAGTGTCGTCAACAGGCGCCTGTCGATCGCCTTGCGCGATTTATGCGAATTCACCGCCTTCGTCCTGACCGACCCGGCTGCCGATGTGATGGAAGAACGTCGATGCAAGCTGAGGGCTGAAATCGCCGCGATCGATGCTCTGATCGAGTTCGGTGTCGCCGAAGCCCCCGAAGCGGCAGCGTTCGCCGATGCCCAGCGGCTGTCGGTGATGTCGCTGTTCGCCACTCTTACCGCCGCCGGCGGCCTGCACGAAGTCCTGCCTGGCGCGGAAAAAAGGCTTCCCGCGCGACTACGCGACGACACTCGCCGCGTCCTGGCCGAACTCGATGCCGCGGCGGGCGCACAAGAGCAGGCCCCCCACATGGCTTCCGTGGCATTGGCGCATCTTGGGGCTCTGCGCAGCCGCGTTGGCGCGGCTATCATCCCCGGACATCTGCCGTCCTTGATCGTGCTCGACCGGCTGCACGAACTTCTCGACGATCTGGCCGAGAGCATCGAACGCCTGCAGCCCTCGGCCCGCAGGCCGATGGAGGAGGTGGGGCGCCGCTCCTACCATCACGACTGGAGACGAGCCGCCGCCAACGGCTTGCGTGCGGCCATGACGGTATGGCTGTGCGGAGCGGCCTGGATCGCCACGGCCTGGCCGACCGGCTCCGTGATGATTTCAGCCGCCATCCCCAATGTGGTGCTGCTGTCGCTGCACGACCGTCCGGCCCGGGATTCCCTTCAATTTGCCGAGGGTGTGGCACTGGCCGCCATCGCCGCCCTAGCCTACAAGTTGGCGCTACTTCCTTATCTGGCGGATTTTCCGACGCTTGCCGCCGCCCTGGCGGTTCCGCTGTTTCTGGGAGCGCTGGGCATCACCAAGGCGACGGGCACCTTGCGCGGCGCCGGCTTCCTGGTGTTCTTCCTGGTGCAACTGTCACCCGCCAACGTCATGCGCTACGACATGACCGCACAGCTCAACCTGTCCCTGGCGGTGATCTGCGGGGCCGGTTTGACGGCACTGATTTACCGGCTAGTCCTGCCGGCCAACCCGGCCACGCAGGCGCGCGGCCTGCGTGGCGCCATCCGTACCGACCTGTTGGCCTTGCTGCGGGGGCGTCAAGCCGTGCGTCGCGAGACCTGGGAAATGCGGATGCAGGATCGACTGTTGCGGCTGGCCAACTGCTTTCCGGCGGGGAACTCGCGGCAGAATGGTTTGCGCAGCGGCCACACCGCTTTGCGCCTTGGACGCCAGATTATCCGTTTGCGCGGCCTGGCCGGGAACCTGCCGGAGCACTCCGCCGGGCACACGGTCGTGGTCCGGGCATTGCGTGGCTTGCGCGCCATCGACCGGGCTCCGGACCGGGTTGCCGGCCTGGCCGAGAAGGCGGCGATGCGCCTGTTGCGCATGACCGCCCGGGACGATGGCGAAAGATTTCCTGACCTGGCTCGGGCGGCCGCCGCCTTGGCGGCCATCGCCTCGTCGCTGAGAGGCCGCCGCGACATTCTGGCGGATACCGGGTCGAAATGACGGGAGACAGGCGTTGCTGAAAGACGTCGATCTCGGCGGCATCTATCTCGCCTCCCTGGTTCCTCGCCTGCTGCTGGCCGCGGCTCTCTTCTTCGTCTGCCGTTGGGCGCTCGGCCGCAGCCGGCTGCTGGGTAGGGTCTGGTATCTGGCGCTGTTCGAGGCGGCGCTGTTCGTCGTGGTTTTCGCTATGTTGCTTCCCTTCGCCTGAAAGACAGACCCATGCTGATCAACGGTTTCCGCGTGGCTGTCACGCTGGCATTGACTGCTGCCGCGGTCTTTCTTGGCGCCGCCCTGTGGCGCTATTACATGGTCTCGCCCTGGACCCGCGACGGACGGGTGCGCGCCGAAGTGGTGGATCTCGCGCCTGAGGTGGCCGGAACCGTCGTAGCTCTGGACGCCCGCGACAATCAGTTCGTCCACAAAGGCGATTCGTTGGCCCAGGTCGATCCGACCCGATTCCGCCTGGCCGTGGCGCTGGCCGAAGCGGAACTTGCGCGACGCAGCCAGGAACTGCGGATCCGCGCCGCCGACGCCCGCCGCCGCGCCGGACTGCGCGACGTGGTGTCGACCGAGGAAATCGAACGTTTCGATAGCGCCGCACGGGTCGCAGCGGCAGCCGTGGACGCCGCCAGGGCGAGCCTCGATCTCGCCAGACTCAATCTTGATCGGGCCCGGTTACGTTCCCCGGTCAACGGGTACGTGACCAACCTGCATCTGCGGGTCGGTGATTACATTTCGGTGGGAGAGCCCCGGATTGCCGTTCTCGATGCCGATTCCTTCTGGATTGTCGGATATTTCGACGAAACCCGGTTGCGGGCGATTCATTTGGGCGACCCGGCACTGGTCCTGTTGATGGGGAACCCGGCGCCCTTGTCGGCGCATGTCGAAAGCATCGGGCGGGGTGTCAGCGATCCCAATACCCGGCCGGACGCCTTCGGGCTGCCCGACGTCAACCCGGTCTTCTCATGGGTACGCCTGGCGCAGCGGATCCCCGTCCGGCTGCATATCGACCGCGTGCCCGCAGGCGTCAATCTGGTGGCTGGAACCACCTGCACGGTCACCGTCGGCGCCGGGCGGGGCCGGGTCCCAGGTGACTTGCGGCCCGGGCAGCGAGCCTGGATCGGCGAGACGCTGGTCTGGCTCGGTGAAATCCTGAATTAGGCGGGCCACGGCATGCGAGGTTGGTTCCTGCAGACGGTCGTTGTCGCCTTGTTGCCGGGCGGCTGCACCGTTGGTCCCGACTACGTAGCGCCCCGCCCTGATCTGCCCAGCCAATGGAGCGAAAAGCTGCCGGTGTCGGATCATCGGGGCACGCCGCCCCCGGCCTTGTGGTGGCGCGGCTTCCATGATCCGGTTCTGAACCGGTTTCCGGGTGATCTGCAAGCTGAGTTGGCCCAGGCCGCTGAGCCCGGTGTTCCGTCGCCACCGCCACTTCCCAATATTTTGCCGTCGGATGTTCTGCGCCGGCGGCCCGACATCCGCAAGGTGCTCGACAGCCAGCGCACGACCGTTCTGCTTGAGGATGCGGTGGTGCAGAGCCAGTGGCGCGAGGTGGTCGACGTCATCGCCTTCTACAAAGCCACAGGAGGCGGATGGGGCCGGGAATGATGAAAATATGGCCCGCACCACCGGGCCCCAGAGCCGCTTCAAAACCAGGGAGGATACAGATGCATTTGGTTGAGCCGGGTGAAGGGCTGGAACTTCGGTTCCCCCCACGATTCAATGTCGCCGTCGAGTTCATCGACCGCCATCTGGCGCAAGGGCGCGGCGGCAAGGTAGCAATTCGCAGCATCGAGGGCGACGTCACTTACGCCGAACTGGCCGCCAGCGTGAACCGATGCGCCAACCTGCTCACCAGCTTTGGCATCGGGCGTGGCGAACGCCTACTCATGCTGATCAAGGATTGCCCGGAGTTCTTCTTCGTCTTCTGGGGAGCGATCAAGGCTGGGGTAATTCCGGTTCCTATCGACACCCTTTTGAAGGCCAAGGACTATGCCTTCATCATCGACAATTCGGCTTGTGCCTGTCTGGTCTATTCATCGGAATTCGCGTCCGAGGTCGAGCAGGGGCTGGCTGCCTCGCCCCACAAGCCCACCCGTGTGTTCCGCGTGGACAGCGACAGCCTGCTGGCCCAGTTGGTCCGGCAATCCGACCAGTTCACCGCGGTTTCGGCGTCCCCCACCGATGAATGCTTCTGGCTGTATTCGTCAGGCTCGACCGGTCAGCCAAAGGGCGCCGTCCACCTGCATCGAGACATGGTGGTCACCAGTTATTACTATGGTGAACAGACGCTCGGCGTGCGCGAAGACGACGTGTGCTTCTCGGCGGCCAAACTGTTCTTCGCCTATGGTCTGGGCAACGGCATGACATTCCCCTTATGGGCGGGAGCGACCTCGGTCCTCATGGCGGCGCGGCCGACGCCGGAAAGTGCGTTTGCCGCCATCGAGTTGTTCAAACCGACCTTGTTCTTCGGGGTCCCGACGCTTTATGCCTCGCAGCTGGCCGCCCTTGAGACCATGAAGCCCGACCTGTCTTCCATCCGGCTTTGCGTCTCGGCGGGCGAAGCCTTGCCGGCCGAGGTTTTCAAGCGCTGGAAAGCTCACACTGGCACCATTATCCTAGACGGCATCGGTTCGACCGAGGTCCTGCACATTTTCATTTCAAATCGAATCGGCGAGCACAAGCCGGGCTCGACCGGCAAGCTGGTCGAGGGATACGAGGCGGTAATCCTGGATGCGAATGACCGCGAGGTGCCTGCCGGCGAAGCCGGGCGCCTTTTGGTCCGAGGACCATCCACCGCCAAATATTACTGGAGAAACCCTGAGAAGACGGCCAGCACCATGCTGGGTGACTGGCTGAATACCCTTCTTCTCGGTCATGGCGTGCATCCTTTCCCAGGATCGGTGACGTAGAACATCACCAGCATGCCATGACCGCCCGCTTCAGGGCTTTTGCAGAACTTTCCTCACACTACCTATCAATCAAGGCAGTTCTGCGGATTCTTGTAATTCGCAGGTTTCCGAAATCCGCCGAACTGTGGGAGGATTTCGAAAACCTGGTTAGCGGGAGAGTGACATGACCAGAATTGCGGCACTGCGTTTCGTCGGCGCGCTGACGCTGGCAGCCGCGACCGTCGCTTCGGCCACCCCTGCCAGTGCCTGGGACCGCTGGCATCACGACGGCGGTTGGGGCGGCGGACGCGACTGGGGGGGCGAGGGCGGTTGGGGCGGCGATGGTGGCTGCGGCGGCTGCGGTATCGCCGGCGCGCTGCTTGGGCTTGGTGTCGGGGCCGCGGTGGGCGCGGCCATATCCGGCGGGGCACCGCCACCGGTCTATTCCGCGCCGCCCCCTGTTTATGCGCCGCCGGCCTATGCGCCCGCGCCGGTGTATGCACCGCCACCGGCTTACACATCCCCGCCGGGGATCTATTACCCGCCGCCGCAGGTCGCCTATCCGCCGCCCGCCGTATATTACGGCGACGACGACTGATCCGCCTGCTTCTGCCACTGCCAATAGAATGGGACCCATGTCATGCGATCCACGTTTCCCTTCATCGCGCCGGTTGCGCTTGCGCTGACCTTGGTTTGTTCGTCGGGTGTCTATGCCCAGTCCGCCGCGCCGGACGATCATCAGGCCAAGGTGGAGCACCGCATCCGCGACATGTATGCGACGCTGCACATTACCAAGGCGCAAGATGCCGAATGGAATGCCTTTGCCCAGGTGATGCTGGACAACGCGCAGGCGATGGAGATGGCGGTGCAGCAGCATGGCGGCGATCGCGGCAAGCTCAGCGCTCCGCAGATTCTCGACAATTACGCTGCCATCAGTGCTCAACATGCGCAGAACGTCGAACGGCTCTCGGCCGCCCTGGGCGTGCTCTACGCCAGTCTCTCGCCCGAGCAGCAGCGCGCAGCGGACGAGATGTTCCGCAAGCCCGCCCGCAAGATGGCCGAACAGCACAAGCCCTGACGCCGGTTCGACCGTCAGGCCTTGGGTTTTGTGGACTGGTGCTTGCGTGAGACAGCGTGACGCCGATCGTCATGGCACAGCGAGCACACAGGCGAACGAACATTGGACGACTGATCAGGTTCTTATCGGTATCCGCCGACCCACATACCGCGGGCAACCGGTCTGTTCCATGCCATTCGATAAGCCCCATATATTCGCCGGGCGCGTACCCGTAGGTGGCTGCCCGGCGCTGCGCCGTCTGATAAGCCCAGCGTTGCTGCAACCAGGCCTGCCGCCGCCACATTTCTTGCTGATAGCCTGGCATTGGCCGGTCCAGGCTGACCGAAATCGCCGGCTCGAAATTGCGGCGATTCCGGGCCGTCGCGCCGCCATCACAAAATCACCACTTGCATTATCCGCACATCCGGATTAGCCAACCCGGCTGGGCCGTGGAACGGAGGAGGCCTCCCTACGTTTCGCACCGATTGACTCACCTCCAACCCTATCGCAATGGAACAAATAATGCCCCGCTCCACGCCACTTTCAGATATTCGGAACATCGGGATCATCGCCCATGTCGATGCCGGCAAGACGACAACGACCGAGCGCATCCTTTACTATACCGGCCGCAAGCACACGATCGTCGATATTCATGACACCAAGGATCTGAAATCTTCGACGACGACCGACTATCTGGAGCAGGAACAGAAGCGCGGCATCACGATCCAGAGCGCAGCCGTCTCGGCATTTTGGCGTGACAAGAAGATCAACGTCATCGACACCCCCGGCCACGTCGACTTCACCATCGAAGTGAATCGCAGCTTGCGCGTTCTCGACGGCGCCGTGGTGGTGTTCGACGGCGTCGCCGGCGTCGAACCGCAGTCTGAAACCAATTGGCGCCTGGCCGACAATTACAACGTGCCGCGTATCTGCTACGTCAACAAGATGGACCGCTCCGGCGCCAATTTCCGTCGTTGCGTCGAGATGATCCGCACCCGGCTGGGCGCCCGTCCGCTGGTTTACCAGGTTCCGCTGGGGTCAGAAGACAATTTCCGCGGCATGGTCGATCTGGTCGAGATGAAGGCCATGGTGTGGTTTTCCGACGACAAGGATGCGCAGTGGGAAACCTGGCCGGTCACCGACGATCTCGGCCAAAAGCTCAACATCACGGTCAAGGAAGATCTCGACAACCTGGCCGCCATCCCGGCTCTCCGCCAGGAACTGGTGGACACGGCGCTGGAGCAGGACGAGGCGCTGATGGAGGCCTATCTGGAGACCGGCGAGGATCCGACCCCGGATCAGCTGCGCGCCTGCATCCGCAAGGGCACCATCAGCAGCGCCTTCACGCCCGTGCTCTGCGGCTCGTCCTATAAGAACAAGGGCGTCCAGCAGGTTCTCGACGCCGTTGTCGATCTGCTGCCGGCCCCGACCGACGTCGAAGCCATCAAGACCGTCGATGCCGACGGCGAACCCAACGGCGAGCGGACCTGCTCGGACGACGAACCCTTCGCCGCCTTGGCCTTCAAGGTCATCAACGACGCCTATGGCGCCCTGACCTTCATCCGCGTCTATTCCGGCGTGCTGACCAAGGGTGCCTCGGTGATGAACACGACGCGCGGCAAGCGCGAGAAGATCGGCCGCATGGTCGAGATGTTCGCCAAGGAAGCCCATCCGATCGAAGAAGCCCGGGCCGGCGACATCGTCGCCCTCGTCTCGTTGTCGGAAACCGAAACCGGCGACACGCTGTGCGACGCCGCGGCGCCGGTCATCCTCGAGCGCATGCGCTTCCCCGAACCGGTGATCAGCGTCTCGGTCGAGGCGAAGACCAAGAACGACCAGGAGAAGTTCGGCATCGCGCTCGGCAAGATGGTGCGGGCCGACCCCTCGCTGCGCTTGGAAACCGATCGCGAAACGGGTCAGACCATCCTGCGCGGCATGGGCGAATTGCATCTCGAAGTCACACT
Source organism: Pseudomonadota bacterium (assembly GCA_021781575.1). Lineage (GTDB taxonomy): Bacteria > Pseudomonadota > Alphaproteobacteria > Rhodospirillales > Magnetospirillaceae > DUZF01. Next base: position 56,892 of record JAJXWP010000008.1, on the reverse strand, counting down.
CGACCGCATGCGGACCGAGTTCGGCGTCGAAGGCAACATGGGCAAGCCGCAGGTCGCCTACCGCGAAACCATCACCCAGACGTTCACCCATACCTATACCCACAAGAAGCAGACGGGCGGTTCGGGCCAGTTCGCCGAAGTGAAGATCGTCTTCGCGCCGTTGGAGCGGGGAGAAGGCTTCCGATTCATCGACCAAACGGTCGGCGGCTCGGTGCCCAAGGACTATGTGCCGTCGGTGGGCAAGGGGCTGGAGCTTCAGAAGGAAGATGGCGTGCTGGCCGGCTATCCGACGGTCGATTTCAGCGCGACCCTGGTCGACGGCAAGTATCACGACGTCGATTCGAACGCCCTGACCTTCGAAATCGCCGCCAAGGCCTGTTTCCGCGAAGGCATGAAGCGCTGCGCGCCGATCCTGCTCGAACCGATGATGAAGGTCGAGGTCGTTTCGCCCGAGGATTACCTGGGCGACATCATCGGCGACATCAACCGCCGCCGCGGCATGGTGCAGGGACAGTCGGAACGCGGCCACAACATCGCCGTCGAAGCGATCGTACCGCTGTCCGAGATGTTCGGATATATCGGCCATCTCCGCGGCATGACGTCGGGCCGGGCCTCCTACACGATGGAGTTCTCGCGCTATGAGCCGGTGCCGCGGCAGGTCGCCGACGAGATCGTCGCCAAGAACTCGGCAAAGGTCGCCTGATCTCGGCGAATGAGACACCGCTCGGGCCCCGTTCGGCAAAACGGGGCCCGAGCGGCCCAGCCATTGGCATCGGTCCAGTGCCGCCGAAGGCGCCGACCGGCGAGCCGTCGACCTCTTCGCCAGCCAGTTGCGCCAGCCGCCGTGGCCGGTGATGTCTTCGGCACCCAGGACAGCATAGGATTCGCAGAGGAAGCCCTTCACCCGGGCACCCTGGACATCGACGATCACACAGAGAGAGGCACGGGGACCGACCATTTGCCGCACATACATTAAGCACGTAGCAGACGTCTGACTATATTTTAGGCACTTATCTGTATGGTGGCGAGGCGCTCGTCGCTTCGAATCCAGCACTTCCACCAGAAAGAATGAATGGCACGCATGTTGCTCAACTGGAAGGGTTCACTTCAGCCCTTTGCGAGGACCTCTGCGCTATGCCCAAGAAACTCCGCGATCTGTTCCGTTGGCTGGCCGCACTCCCTCTGACCGTTGTCATCACCATCCAGACCATCGCTGCCGCCCCGGCTACAGCCGAGACGGTGGCCCGCTACGGCATCTCCATGGCCGACATTCCGCTGACCACCGGACAGCCCGACCGCGGCGCCGGCGCCTATCAGTTTACCGGCCATACCCTCTACGATCCGCTGATCGCCTGGGAGGCCAATGTCGGCGACCGCCCCGGCAAGCTGGTGCCAGGCCTGGCCACCGAATGGAAGCCGGACGCCAAGGACCCGAATCGGTGGGTATTCACCTTGCGCAAGGGGGTCAAGTTCCATGACGGTTCGACCTTCAACGCCGATGCGGTGATCTGGAACCTGGCCAAGGTGCTGGACGACAAGTCACCGCAATTCGACCCCAAGCAAGCCGCCCAGGTGCGCCCGCGCATCCCCTCCGTTGCCGGTTATCGCAAGATCGACGCTTTTACCGTCGAGATCACCACCAAGGAGCCCAATTCTCTGTTCCCCTACGAGCTTCCCTGGTTCCTGATCTCCAGTCCCGCCCAGTTCGAGGCGATAGGCCGCGACTGGGACAAGGTGGCCAGCCACCCCTCGGGCACCGGACCGTTCAAGCTCGACAAGCTGGTGCCGCGCGAGCGGGCGGAACTGGTGCGCAACCCCGACTACTGGGACCCCCAGCGCCGGCCGCAGACCGACCGCATCATCCTGTTGCCCATTCCCGACGCGCTGACCCGGACCAATGCGCTTCTGACCGGGCAGGTCGACATCATCGAGGCGCCGGCGCCAGACACCGTGCCACAGCTGGAGAAGAGCGGCTTTCGCATCGTCAAAAACGTCACGCCCCATGTCTGGCCCTATCACTTCAGCCTTCTGCCCGGTTCGCCATGGCAGGACATCCGCGTACGCAAGGCGGCCAACCTGGCCATTGACCGCAGCGCCATCGTCGCCCTGCTGAACGGTCTGGCGACGCCGGCCAAGGGCCAACTGGATCCCTCCAGCCCCTGGTTCGGCAAACCCAGCTTCGACATCAGATATGACCCCGACGAGGCCAGGCGGCTGATGAAGGAAGCCGGCTATTCCAAGGATAAGCCGCTGAAGGCCAAGATCATCATCGCCCAGGGCGGCACCGGCCAGATGCTGTCGCTGCCGATGAATGAATTCGTCCAGCAGAGCCTGGCCGAGATCGGCATCGACATCGATTTCGAGGTGGTCGAACTGGAGAATCTCTACCTGCACTGGCGGGCTGGGGCCAATGCCGAGATGAACAAGGACAAGGGTATCACCGCCATCAATCTGGCCTATGTCACCGCCGACCCCTTCTACGCGCTGGTCCGCTTCATGGACAGCCACTACGTGGCACCCAACGGGGTCAACTGGGGTTGGTACAAGGACGACGCGGTGGACGCCATCCTGGCGAAGAACAAGACCACCTTCGACACCAGGCGACAGGACGAGAACCTGGCCCGCATCCACGAATACATGGTCAACAACGCCCTCATGCTCTGGGTGGTGCATGACGTGAATCCCCACGCCCTGTCGCCCAGGGTCAAGGGCTTCGTCCAGGCCCAGCACTGGTTCCAGGACCTGACCACCATCCGCGTCGAGTGATCCACCCACAGCCCGGAGGGCCGGCATGCTCGGCTACCTGTTGAAGCGCCTGACCTACACGGTTCCCATCACCCTTGCGGTCACCGTCGTATGCTTCCTCCTGGTCCATATCGCACCGGGCGACCCGCTGAACGCCGTGGCCCCGGCCGACGCGCCGGCCGAGGTGGTGGAGGCCTTGAAGGCGGCCTACGGCTTCGACCGGCCGCTGCCCGTGCAATACGCCAAATGGCTGGGCCGGGCGGTGGCCGGCGACCTCGGCCGGTCGGTCGCCACCGGCCGACCGGTGGCCGGCGAGGTGCTGTCGGCAGTGGGCAATACACTGCTGCTGGCCGTCGTCGGGGGAGCCGCCGGGTTCCTCGGCGGCACCCTGCTCGGCTGCCTGGCCGGCTATTTCCACAAGACGCGGATCGACCGCGTGGCTTCGGCCATCTCGGTGGTCGGGGTCAGCGTGCCGCATTACTGGCTGGGCCTGCTGCTCACCATCATCTTCTCCGCCCGACTGAACTGGCTGCCGGCCATGGGCGCGGGCCCGGGGGGATCGGGAAACTGGACTTGGGATCTGGCTCATGCCCGGCACCTGGTGCTGCCGGCGATTACCTTGTCGGTGATCCCCATGGGCATCATCACCCGCACCGTCCGCGCCCTGGTGGCCGAGGTGCTGTCGCAGGAATTCGTCCAGGCGCTGCGCGCCAAGGGCCTGCGCGACGGCCAAGTATTCACCCATGTGGCGAAGAACGTGGCGCCCACCGCGCTGGCGGTGATGGGGGTGCAACTGGGTTATCTGATCGGCGGCTCGATCCTGGTGGAAACCGTCTTCGCCTGGCCGGGAACCGGCTTCCTGCTCAACATCGCCATCTTCCAGCGCGACCTGCCGTTGCTGCAGGGCGCCATCCTGGTGCTGTGCCTGGTGTTCGTCGGCCTGAACCTGCTGGTCGACCTGATCCAGCCGTTCATTGATCCCCGCATGCGGAGGAATTGAACCGATGTCCGTCACCGCTCTCGCTACTTCGTCCGCTGCGCCGCCAGTCGCCGCGACCGCCCGTTCGCGCGGCTACTGGTCCGGGGTCGGCCGGCGAATCCTGCGCGACCCACTGACCATGGGCTGTGCTGGGGTCCTGCTGCTGATCGCCGCCGCCGCCGTACTGGCCCCGTGGATCCTGCCAGTCGACCCCTACAAGACCAGCATGCTGCACCGGCTGGCGCCCATGGGCAGCGCCGGCTATCTGCTGGGCGCCGACGAACTCGGCCGCGACATGGCGGCCCGCCTGATCCATGGCGGCCGCCTGTCCCTGATGCTGGGGGTCCTGCCGGTGGTCTTCGCCTTCGTCATCGGAGGTTCGATCGGCATCCTGGCCGGCTTCGCCGGCGGTTGGCTGAACATGGTCCTCATGCGCAGCCTGGACGTTTTCTATGCCTTCCCCTCGGTGCTGCTGGCCGTGGCCATTTCCGGCGCGCTGGGCTCGGGGATGAGCAACAGCATCATCGCCCTGACGGTGGTCTTCGTCCCGCAGATCAGCCGTGTCGCCGAAAGTGTCACCACCCAGGTGCGTAGCCTCGATTACGTCGAGGCGGCGCGGATGAGTGGCGCCTCGGCCTTCACCATCATCCGCGCCCATGTGCTGGGCAACGTCATGGGGCCGATCTTCGTCTATGCCACCGGCCTGGTCAGTGTCAGCCTGATCCTGGGCTCGGGCCTGTCGTTCCTCGGCCTCGGCGTCAAGCCGCCGGAACCAGAATGGGGCTTGATGCTGACCACGCTCCGCTCGGCCATCTATGTCAACCCGGCGGTGGCGGCCCTGCCCGGCGCGATGATCTTCGTTACCTCGATGTGCTTCAACCTGATGGCCGACGGCATCCGCTCGGCCATGGACACGAAGGCGTGAGCATGAGCCTGATTCCCCACAAGCCTGCTGCCGACCGGGGCGGTCCGGCGCAGCCGCTGCTGATCGTCGGCAGTTTGCGCAAATATTTCCCGATCCGAGGCGGCCTGCTGGGCCGCGGCCACGGCGCCGTCCATGCCGTCGATGGAGTCGGCTTCCAACTCGGCAAGGGCGAGATTTTGGGCGTCGTCGGAGAATCCGGCTGCGGCAAGTCTACTCTCGCCCGCCTGCTGGCCCGCCTGATCGAGCCGGATGACGGCGAGGTGATTTTCGACGGCGATGGGGTGGGCGCCGCCGACGGCATCGGCGTCAAGGAATTGCGCCGCAACCTCCAGCTGGTGTTCCAGGATTCTTTCGCCTCGCTGAACCCACGCATGACCGTCGAGGACAGCGTCGCCTTCGGCCCGCGCATCCACGGGCAATCGGCGGCGGATGCGATACGCGTCGCCCACGACATGCTGGCCAGGGTGGGGCTGGAGCCGTCGCGCTTCGGCGGCCGCTATCCGCACGAGCTGTCCGGCGGCCAGCGCCAGCGGGTCAACATCGCCCGCGCTTTGGTCACCCGTCCGCGCCTGGTGATCCTGGACGAGGCGGTCTCGGCGCTCGACAAGTCTGTGCAGGCCCAGGTGCTGAATCTGCTGCTCGACCTGAAGGAGGAATTGAACCTCACCTACATCTTCATCTCACACGACCTGAACGTTGTTCAGTACATCAGCGACCGGGTGCTGGTGATGTATCTCGGCCAGGTGGTGGAGATCGGGCCGGTCGACTGCCTGTACCGCGACGCCCGGCACCCGTACACCCGCGCCCTGCTATCGGCGGTGCCGTCGATGGACCCCGAGCGGCGCACCCGGCATTCGCCGCTGACCGGAGACCCGCCCAATCCGGTCAATCCGCCGCCCGGCTGCCGCTTCCACCAGCGCTGCCCCCATGCGCGGACGGTCTGTGCCGCAGCGGTGCCGAAACCGGTGGAGGTTGCGCCCGGCCATCGGGCGGCCTGTTTCATGGCCAACCCGGCCTCGGGTTACGACTCGTCGCCAGCGGAGGTCGGCCGATGAGATTCTTCGTCTCCGTCGACAATCTCTCTGTCCGTTTTGAGGCCGCCAAGCCGGTCCATGCGGTCAATGGCGTCAGCTTCGACCTCGCCGAGGGCGAGGTGCTGGGCCTGCTGGGCGAATCCGGTTCGGGGAAAAGCGTCACCCTGAGGGCGCTGATGCGCCTGCATCCGGACAAGGTGACCCGCTACGGCGGGGCTATCCGGGTCGACGGGCAGGATGTCCTCGGCATGGCGCCGACCGCACTGGACTCCTTTCGCGGCAAGACCTGCGCCATGGTGTTCCAGGACCCGATCCTGGCTTTCGACCCGGTCTACAGCCTGGGCCGGCAGATCAGCGAAACAATCCGCCGTCATGAGGCGGTCGACCAGGCTACCGCCCGCGCCCGGGCCGTGGAGCTGTTGGAGCGGGTCCAGGTGCCTTCGGCCCGGCGCCGCTACGACGCCTATCCGCACGAGGTCTCGGGGGGCATGCGGCAACGGGCCATGATCGCCCTGGCGCTGGCCTGCCGACCCAGACTGCTGCTGGCCGACGAGCCGACCACCGCCCTTGACGCCACGGTGCAGATCCAGGTTCTCCTGCTGTTGCGCGAGTTGCAGAAGGAAATGGGCATGTCGGTGATTTTCGTTACCCACGATATCGGCGTCGCGGCGGAAATCTCCGACCGGCTGGCGGTGATGTACGGCGGCAGGATCATCGAACAGGGACCGCTGGCCGAAGTGATGCGCGAGCCGAGCCATCCCTATACGCAGGGGCTTCTGGCTTCGACGGTGACCGCCGGCATGCGCGGCCGCCGGCTGGAGGCCATTCCCGGAATGCCGCCGGACCTGACCGCATTGCCCCCTGGCTGCGCCTTCGCCCCGCGCTGCGGCCTTGCCGTCGATGCCTGCCGGGCGGCGGCCCCGTTGCCGGTTTCGGCCGGTGGCCGTCAGGTCGCCTGCGTCCGCGCGGCGTTTCCCGGGACCACCAAAATCCCTCGCCCTGCTCGGGATGACACCGCTCATGCCGACCACCAGACCAGTCTGATTTCCCTTCCCGTGCCTGAGGGTCCTCGATGCTGAATACCCTTCGTTCCCGCCGCGGCATGGTGACCGCGCCGCATCATCTCGCTTCGCAGGCCGGTGCGCAGGTGCTGCGCGACGGGGGCAACGCGGTGGAGGCCTGTGTCGCCATGGCCGCCACATTGGCCGTGGTCTATCCCCATATGACCGGTATCGGTGGTGACGGCTTCTGGCTGATCGCCGAGCCCGACCGCACTCCCGTGGCGGTGGATGCCTGTGGCGGCGCCGGTTCCGCCGCCGACCTCGACTTGTACAGGGCCAAGGGGCGGTCAACGGTGCCCTGGCGCGGGCCGCTGGCCGCCAACACCGTCGCCGGCACCATCTCGGGCTGGGCCCTGGCCTTGCAGATCGCCTCCGCCTGGGCCCGGCCGTTGCCGCTGGCCCGCCTGCTGGAGGAGGCCGTCCACCATGCCGAGCATGGAATCGCCGTGACTGCCAGCCAGGCGGAACTGACCTTGTCCAAGCTGGCTGAATTGTCGGCCGCGCCGGGTTTCGCCGAGACATTTCTGCCCGGCGGCACCCCTCCGGTGGAAGGGCAGATATTGCGCTTCCCGGCGCTCGGCGGCACGCTCCGCCGCCTGGCGCAGACGGGCCTGGACGACTTCTACCGCGGCGGCCTGGCCGCGGCGATCGCCGCCGACCTGGAACGCATCGGCGCACCAGTGCGGCGGAATGATCTGGAGGGGTACCAGGCGCAGCGCCGCAGGCCTCTGTCGGTGGCGACCCGGGCCGGACGGCTGTTCAATTTTCCGCCGCCGACGCAAGGCTTGGCCTCGCTGATCATCCTGGCGCTGTTTGATCGCCTGGATGTGACCGAGGCTGAAGGGTTCGACCATATCCACGGACTGGTGGAAGCGACCAAGCAGGCCTTCCTGGTGCGCGACCGGGTGGTCGGCGATCCCGCCTTCATGGCCGAGCCGGCCGAAGCCTGGCTGGAGGCCGACCGCCTGGACGCCATGGCCGCCCGCATCGACCGCCGCCATGCGCTGCCCTGGCCACAGCCTCCTTCGGCCGGCGACACCGTGTGGATCGGCGCCATCGATGGGCAGGGCTGCGCCGCCAGTTTCATCCAAAGCATCTATTTCGAGTTTGGTTCGGGCGTCGTCCTGCCGGAAACCGGCATCGTCTGGCAGAACCGCGGAGCCAGTTTCCGCCTTGCCGAAACCGGGTGGAATGCCCTGGCGCCAGGCCGTAAGCCATTCCATACCCTCAACCCGGCGATGGCCCGCCTGGCCGACGGCCGCAGCATGGTCTACGGCACCATGGGCGGCGAGGGGCAGCCGCAGACCCAGGCTGCCGTCTTCTCACGCTACGCCATGTTCGGCCAGGGCCTGCAAGCCGCCGTTACCGCTCCGCGCTGGCTGCTCGGTCGCACCTGGGGCGAGGACAGCGTCACCCTGAAGCTGGAAAGCCGGGCGGCGCCCGAGGTAGTCGAGCATCTGCGCGCGGCCGGCCATGTGGTGGAACTGGTGGCCCCGTTCACCAGCATGATGGGCCATGCCGGCGCCGTGGTACGGCGGCCCGACGGCTGGTTCGAAGGCGCCGCCGACCCGCGCAGCGACGGCGCCGCCGCCGGGTATTGATCTGCCGGGCGGACATCGGCGGTGAATCTCCGTCGTTGCTTTATAGAGAAGAAACAAGCCGCCACCGGCCAGGACGATATCCCGCCAGGAGACCGGCTGGCCGAAAAGATCGAACAGGGGGCGGGTCAGGCTGATGATCCAGGCGATGGACGCCAGCAGGGCCAGGCGGCTGACCAGCGCCAGGATGAGACCAAGTTGCCGCGCCCGGTGCTGCCGTTCCGCCGGCAATCGGCCGGCAAGAACGGCAATGAACACCAGGTTATCGATGCCAAGAACGATTTCGAGGGCCGTAAGAGTCGCCAGGCTTGCCCAAACTTGCGGATCGATCAGCCAATCCATGACTTACTGCGATGCTCCGAATGAGGCGATGCGGACGATTCTGTCGCATGAACGGCTCCCGGGTTCATTGCCTGCCTTTCTCACATGATGGGCGGTGCGAGACGGCGGGGGCCGCAGGCAGTCTCCGATAGCCTGGGGGATTTGCTCCTCCCGAGGATCGAAGCGGCAGTCGGCGGCCATGATGTCGGACAGCGTGTATCGTCTGGACATAGCTTCTCCTTTCGAACGCAACGTGTTGCGTCGAGGGAGCTGGCCGGTCGTGTCGGGAAGATCATCAGGGATCGTCGAGCCCGCGACATCGACCGGTCCAAGCGCGTCAGCGCAGAACACGGTGATCCGACATCGCGAGGTTGCCCGACCCCATGTCGGGGTCCTCGCCAGAGGGGCCCGGATACGATTGTTGAAGGAGGATATAAGGGGTAGAAAGAGAAATTCAACGTCCAGGGTGGCGCCGAGCGATCCTGAATCGCCAGAGCCGTCGCGGCATAAAGAACGGCCGCGGTCGCGGCGTCATCGGTGCTTCGCTTAAAAGGACAGTCGCCATGGAGCAGCTCGCCTGGCATGCGATGCGGGGGGCGGACGTCACCGATCATTTGCAGGTCGACCCTGCTTGCGGGATTGCCGAGGCCGAGGCGGCGGCGCGGCTGAAAAGCTACGGTCGCAACCGGCCGGGCGTCCGCCCGACACGAAGCGTGCTGGTCCGCTTCGGTTCCCAACTCCTCCAGCCCTTGGTTCTGGTCCTGATCGCCGCCGGGGCCGTGACTGCGGGGCTTGGAGAGATCCTCGACGCTGGAGTGATCTTCGGCGTGGTCCTGATCAACGCGATGATCGGATTTCTCCAGGAGGGCAAAGCCGAGACCGCGTTGATTGCGCTGGCGCGGACCGTCGCATCGGAAGCAACCGTTCTGCGCGCCGGCATCCGGCGGAGGCTTGACGCCGAGGAACTGGTGCCCGGCGACCTGGTGATTCTGTCGGCCGGGGACAAAGTGCCGGCCGACATTCGGCTGCTCCGCTGCAAGGAACTGCGCACGGCCGAGGGAACTTTGACCGGCGAATCCGTGCCGGTGGACAAGCGGCATGAACCGCTCAGTCTCGATACCCCGCTCGCCGAGCGTGCCGACATGGCCTATTGCGGGACTCTGGTGGTCGGCGGACAGGGAATGGGCGTGGTGGTCGCCACTGGCGACGCCACCGAGACAGGGCGAATATCCCGGTTGATTTCTCTGGCTCCGGATATGTCCACGCCGTTGACGCGGAAGATCGAATCGTTTGCCCGGCGGCTGCTGGTGCTGATCCTGACCCTGGCCGGACTTACCTTTGCCATCGGCATCCTGCGCGGCGAATCCCCTTTCGACATGTTCATGGCCGCGGTGGCGCTTGCCGTCGGCGCGATTCCCGAAGGGCTGCCGGCGGCGATCACGGTCACGATGGCCATCGGGGTCGCCCGCATGGCCAAGCGTCAGGCGATCATCCGCAGGCTTCCGGCAGTCGAAACGCTGGGCAGCACCACCGTCATCTGCTCGGACAAGACGGGGACGCTCACGGAAAATGCCATGACCGTCTGCGCCGTCTGGGCAGGGCGACGCGAGTTTTCGGTGACGGGAAGCAGTTATGACCCGGCCGGCCGTATCGAGACAGGCGGGGACGCCGCCACCATTGCCGGCGCCCTGCGCGAAACGCTGGTCGCCGGGGCGCTGTGCAACGATGCCCGTCTCATCCATGAAGACCGGCAATGGAAGATCATCGGCGACCCGACCGAAGGTGCCTTGTTGGTCGTCGCCCGCAAGGCCGGGCTGGACGAAAGATGGCTGGCCTCGAATTTTCCTCGCCTGGATGAATTGTCGTTCGATTCGATTCGTCGATACATGGCGACACTGCATCGGAGCGGCGGGGGGCTCACACTCTACGTAAAAGGCGCGGTCGAAAAACTGCTGCCGCGATGCCTCGCCATGCTCGATGAGGCCGGGCACGAGACGGCGCTCGACGCGTCCGCCGCGCAGGCCGCAGCGGGCCGGATGGCGGACAGCGGCTTGCGGGTGCTGGCCCTGGCTCGGTCCGCCTCGGCGCCCGATGGCCAACTCGACCCCCACTGTATCGAGCGGGGGCTGGTACTGTTCGGCTTGGTCGGCATGATCGACCCGCCCCGGCCGCGCGCCATCACGGCGATCGGAGCCTGCAACGCCGCCGGGATCCGGGTGAAGATGATAACCGGAGACCATCCGGGAACGGCCATCGCCGTCGCCCGCCAGCTTGGCATCATCGAGGACGGCGCCGTTGTAAAGAGCGGCCGAGACCTGGCCCGCCTCGAAGAGCGGGAATGGCAGCGGGTGGCAACGGACGTAGACGTGTTCGCCCGGGTCGAGCCGGAGCAAAAGCTGCGGCTGGTCAGCGCCTTGCAGGCCAATGGAGAGATTGTCGCCATGACCGGCGACGGGGTCAACGACGCGCCGGCGCTCAAACAGGCCGATATCGGCGTGGCCATGGGTGAGGGCGGCACCGACGTCGCGAAGGAAGCTGCGGCCATGGTACTGACCGACAACAATTTCGCCACCATCGAAGCGGCTATCGAAGAGGGACGGAGCATCTACGATAATCTAGTCAAATTCATCGCATGGACCATTCCGACCAACGGCGGTGAAGGGCTGGTGCTGCTCGCCGCCATCGTCGCCGGCACGACATTGCCGGTCGCCCCATTGCAGATCCTTTGGATCAACATGACCACAGCCGTCCTCCTGGGCATGGCACTGGCCTTCGAACCGGCGGAGCCCGGCGTCATGCAACGACCGCCGCGCCCCCCAGGCGCACCTGTGCTCGATCGGGTACTGGTCCTGCGCTCAGGGCTGATCAGCCTGTTTCTGTTGGGAGGCGCCTTCGGTCTGTTCGAATGGGCGCTGCGCCGTGGGCATTCGGTCGCCGAAGCGCAGACGATTTCCGCCAACGTGTTCGTCATGGTGGAAGTACTTTACCTGTTCAACTGTCGGTCGCTCACGCGCCCTCCCTGGTCCTGTGCCTTCAATGTCTGGATATGGCTCGGTAGCGCCACGATGTTGGCGCTACAGTTGGCGTTCACTTATGCCCCCCTGTTGAACCGCACCTTCCAGACAGCGCCGATCGCCTTTACGGAGTGGGCCCTCATCATTGCGGTCGCGGCAGCATGCGCCGCCGTGGTCGAAGCGGAGAAATGGTGGCGAATGCGCCACCACAATTGGCCAGTTGGTGGGCAGCCTGATCCCGGCGCTTGACCTTCCAGCAGATGGAGGCTCTATCATCCTTCCAGTATGATGGAATCTTCAAGACAACCGCCGGAGAGGGAACGCATGCACGCGGCCGAAGCCACTGCCGTCGAACGGGGCCATGTCGTCCTGCCCATCGAGGGGATGACCTGCGCCACCTGCGCCGGCCGGGTAGAGAAGGTGCTTTCCGCCCTCCCGGGCGTCGAAGCCACGGTCAATCTTACGGCGGAACGGGCCGACATCCGCTTCGATCCGGCCAAGGCCGACCCGGCGATGCTGGCCCAGGCCGTGGTGCGCGCCGGCTACGCGGTGGGCAGGGAACGGCGCGAACTGGCGATCTCGGGCATGACCTGCGCCAGTTGCGCCGGCCGGGTGGAAAAAGCCCTGGCCAAGGTGCCCGGCGTGCTCTCCGCCGAGGTTAATCTCGCCAGCGAAAAGGCAGCGGTCGAGGCGATCGCCGGAGCCGCGAGAGCTTCCGACCTCATCGCCGCGATACGCCGCACCGGCTTTGGCGCCGAACTGCTGACCGGTGACGTGGAGCGTGACCGACAGATCGCCGAAGCCGAAGATCGCCGCCTGCGGCGCGAAATCTGGCGGGTCGCCGCCGCGGTGGCCTTAAGCGCACCGCTGCTGCTACCGATGTTCGGCTTGCCACTGCCGGGCTGGCTGGAACTCGCCCTGGCGACGCCGGTGCAGTTCGTTATCGGCGGCCGCTTCTATGCCGGCGCGTGGAAGGCGGTCAAAGGCCTGACCGGCAACATGGATCTGCTGGTGGCGTTGGGCACCTCGGCCGCCTATTTCTACAGCCTCGCCCTGCTGCTCGGCGGCGCTGGCCATCACCTCTATTTCGAGGCAGCGGCGGTGGTGATCGCGCTGGTGATGCTGGGCAAGGGGTTGGAGGCGCGCGCCAAGCGCTCCACCACCCTGGCCATCCGCGCCCTGATGTCGCTCCGCCCCGAGCGGGCACGCGTGGAGCGCGACGGCGGCGAAATCGAACTTCCGGTGGCGGCGGTCGCTCATGGCGACGTCGTCGTAGTGCGGCCGGGCGAGAAGCTGCCGGTGGACGGCGTCGTCGTCTCCGGCCGTGGCGATGTCGACGAGAGCCTGCTGACCGGCGAAAGCCTGCCGGTAGCCAAGGCACCCGGCGACAAGGTGGTCGGCGGCTCGATCAACGGATCCGGCCTGCTCCGCGTCGAGACCACAGCCGTCGGCGAGCAGTCCACCCTGTTCCGCATCATTGCCCTGGTCGAGAACGCGCAAGCGAAGAAGCCGCCGGTGCAGCGGCTGGTCGATCGCGTCGCGGCGGTGTTCGTGCCCGTGGTCCTGGCGGCGGCGGCATTGGCATTCCTTGGCTGGTGGCTGGTCGGACATGACGCCGGGACGGCGCTTATCGCCGCCGTGTCGGTGATGGTGATCGCCTGTCCCTGCGCGCTGGGACTGGCGACGCCAACGGCACTGATGGTAGGGACCGGAGCGGCGGCGCGGGCCGGTATTCTCATCCGCGACGCCGAAGCGCTGGAACAGGCGCACCGCCTCGACACCGTGGTGCTCGACAAGACCGGCACGCTGACCGAAGGCAAGCCGGCAGTCACCGACGTCGTTCCCGGCGGCATCGGTGAAGCCGAACTGCTGGCCCTGGCCGCGGCGGCACAGACCGGCAGCGAGCATCCGCTGGCCCGCGCGGTGCTGGCACGCGCCCGCGGACTTGCGCTGCCGCCGCTGACCGATTTCGCCGGCCAGGCGGGCAAAGGACTGACAGCCCGCGTCGGTGGCCGCGCCGTCGCCATCGGCAGCCGCCGACTGATGGAGGAGCATGCCGTGCCGGTAACGGCCCTCGCCGCCCTCGCCGAACACCTGGAGGAGCAGGCAAAAACGGTGATGTGGGTTGCCGCCCTGGAGCCGTCGCCGCAGCCGCTCGGCCTCATCGCCGTCGCCGATCCGCTCAAACCGACGGCACAGGAAGCGGTGCGCCGACTGCAGTCGGCAGGCATCCATACCGTCCTGCTGACCGGCGACAACCGGCGGACCGCCGACGCGGTGGCGGCGGAACTTGGCATCACCCACGTGCTCGCCGGCGTGCTGCCGGGTGACAAGGCGGTTGAGATCCGTCGGCTGCAGGCGGAAGGACGCCGCGTCGGCATGGTCGGCGAGGGCATCAACGACGCGCCGGCGCTGGCCGCCGCCGATGTCGGAATCGCCATGGACAATGGCACCGACGTCGCCATGGAAGCCGCCGGCATCACCCTGATGCGCGGCGATCCGCTGCTGATCGTCGATGCCATCGCCATCAGTCGGGCGACCTATCGCAAGATCCGCCAGGGGCTGTTCTGGGCCTTCTTCTATAACGTCATCGGCATGCCGGCGGCGGCGGCCGGTCTGTTGAGCCCGGTGATCGCCGGAGCGGCGATGGCAGCCTCGTCGGTGAGCGTCGTGTCGAACGCCTTGCTTCTGCGCCGCTGGCGGCCAGCGGCGGGGAGGACGACAGGATGAACGTGAAAGGAGGCATGACCATCGGCGAGGCGGCGAAGCGCTCCGGTGTGCCGCCGAAGACCATCCGCTTTTACGAGGATGCCGGTATCATCGCCCCGGCGGCACGCGGCGACAACCGCTACCGCAGCTATGGCGAGTCCGAGGTGCAGACGCTGCGCTTCATCCACCGTGCCCGCGGCCTGGGCTTCTCGCTGAAGGATGTCGGAGAGCTGCTGGCCCTCTATCGCGACCGCAATCGGGCCAGCCGCGAGGTGAAGGCATTGGCTTTGCGCCATGTTGCCGAGCTCGATCGCAAGATCGCCGAACTGAGCGCCATTCGCACCATGATCGCGGTACTGGCGGAGCGCTGCCATGGCGATGAGCGCCCCGACTGCCCGATCCTTGACGAACTCGACAAAGCCTGAGATCGCGAACCGCACTGTTGCCGTGGTGGCACCGACGGCAGGCGTGGTGTGCGCAAATGGAGTAGTCGCCACCCGGCCGGCCGAGATCATTTGACAGGCGGCGCGTTTGTACCGACTTTACGGCGATTTAAAGGCACGATAACGCAATCGATGGTGTCAAATCATCCTCCCATCACCGACCCAGGCCTCGCTTTCCTCGCGGGCGATGGCCACCTGGGAGCGATGATCGCGGCCCAGGATTGGGCCTCGACGTCGCTCGGCCCCATCGCTTCCTGGCCACAATGCTTGAAAACCACCCTGGGTCTGCTGCTGCGCTCGCCGATCGCGATGGCCCTGTTGTGGGGCCAAGACGGCGTCATGTTCTACAACGACGCCTACGCGGCGTTCGTCGGCAACCACCATCCGCGCCTCCTGGGTGCCCCGATACGGGAGGGCTGGCCCGAACTCGCCGGCCTCCATGCCAACGCGATGCGGGTCGGTCTCGCCGGCGGCGCTCTGTCCCACAAGGATCTGGAACTGACGCTGCAGCGCAACGGCCGGCCGGAACAGGTGTGGATGAACCTTGACTGCTCACCCGTTCTCGACGAGTGCAATGCACCGGCCGGCATCGTCGCCATCGTCGCCGACACCACCGAGCGGGTGTTGGCCGAGCGCCGGGCAAGGGCCGAGCGTGAACGCGCCGGCAAGCTGTTCCAGCAGGCCACAGGCTTCATGTGCCTGACCTGCAACCCCGACCATGTTTTCGAAATGGCGGCGCTGCGCGACAGCGAGGAACGCTTTCGAACGTTGTTCAACACCTTGACCGAAGGGTTCATCACCGCGACGTTGATCCGCGACGCCGCCGGCCGGGTGTGCGATTACCGCTTCGTCACGGTGGCGCCATGGTTCCGGGCATTGACCGGCTTGGCGCCGGAGGAGGTGGTGGGCAAGACCCTGGTCGGCGTGTTCGGCCCGGTGAGTGACGCCTGGCTGCAGGCGCTGGACCACGCGGCGACCGACGGCAATGTACGGGCCGAGGAATATTTCGCCGCGCTCGATCGCTGGTATGACGCCTCGATCCATTACCTGAACGACGACCGTGTCGCCATTTTTTTCACCGATGTCACCAAGCGGCGCCGGGTCGAGGATCAGTTGCGGCAGGAGCGAGCTCATTTCGCCACTGTGCTGGACTACCTGCCGGTAGGCGTCTGGTATGCCGGGCAGGACGGGAAGATCGTCTACAGCAACCCCATGGCCAAAGAAATCTGGGGTGGCGAGCGCCAAGTCAATATCTCGGGCTACGGCCAGTTCAAAGGCTGGTGGCGGCGCGACGGCCGCCCCGTCGCCCCGACGGAATGGGCGGCAGCGCGCGCCATCGCTCGGGGCGAGGTGTCGCTGAACGAGGAAATCGAAATAGAGACCTTCGACGGCCGCCGCAAGGTCATCCTCAACTCTGCCATCCCGCTCAGGGACGGCGGTGGCGGGATCCAGGGAACGATCATCGTCAACCAGGACATCACCGACCGCATCGCCATGGAGGATGCCCTCCGACAGGCCAAGTCGGAGGCCGATCGCGCCAATCTCGCCAAAAGCAAGTTTCTCGCCACGGCCAGTCACGACTTGCGCCAGCCGGTTCAGTCGCTCGTCCTGTTCCTCGCCGCACTCAGGGAAGGCACGGCCGGAAGTAAGCTGGCGAAGCCGATCAAATTCATGGAACAGGCGGTGGATGCTTTGACCATCATGCTGAACGGCCTGCTCGATCTGTCCCGCTTGGATGCCGGCGTCGTCCTGCCCAAGATCCTGCCAATCGACATCGGCGCGATGCTCGGCCGCTTTGGCGAGGAATACGCGGTGCGGGCGGAAGAGCGGGGCCTTCGCCTGCGCACCCGCGGCAGGTCCATGTCCGCCCTGGCCGATCCGGAATTCCTCGAACGTGTGCTGCGCAACCTGGTTGAAAACGCGCTGCGCTATACCGAGACCGGCGGCATCATCATGTGTTGCCGACAGCTTGGCTGCGAGGTCCGCATCGACGTGATCGACAGCGGCATGGGCATTTCCCCGGAGCACCAGAAGGCCATCTTCGACGAATATTTCCAGGTCGGAAACGAGGCACGGGACCGCACCATGGGTCTCGGACTGGGCTTGGCCATCGTCCGCCGTCTACTCGGGCTTATCGGCGGGCGGATCGATGTCGCCTCCCGCCTCGGGCGCGGATCACGATTTTCGGTGTTCCTCCCGGCGGCAGCCGACGCGGCCCAGCCCGAACCCATGTCGCAAGCGGGACCTTTCGGCCAAGGCAAAACGGCCCTGGTCATCGATGACGAGCCGATCGTCAGGGCCAGCCTGTGCATGATGCTCGAAAGCTGGGGGTTCACTGTCATCGAAGCCGGCACCGGCAACGAGGCCAGGCGCCGCATCCGCGGCATGCCCGGCGGGCCCGACATCGTTCTGGCCGATTACCGGCTGCGCCAGTCGGAAACCGGCATCGAGGCGGCACGGGCGATCGGTACGCAATGCGGCCGTTCCATCCCGACACTGATCATCACCGGAGACACCGAGCCCCAACGGATCCGGGAGGTCCATGGCACAGGATTCATGATGTTGCACAAACCGGTCGGAGCCGACGATCTCAGAAAAGCCCTGGCGCACATCGTCCTTGGCTGAGATCAGCACGGGACTCGCCCGGTTGCCGGGGCTCTCCCCCTCAGGAACTGCGGAGCAAGGTGCCGGGTGCCACCTCCTCGAGGCGGAAATCGGGTTCCACGCTTCCTGAGGTCTTCACCGCCACCGCCAGACGGTGGGCTCCCATGGCTCGCGCATGCAGGCTCCAGTGATCGGCGGGGCTGCCGTCGGGACCTGCGGTGAGTAGGCGGGGCGGCACAAGGGCGACGGCGAACCCTGGCAGATCGGCCGCCAGACCTTGGCCGGTGGCCTTGATCACCGCCTCCTTCAAAGTCCAGAAGGAGAAGAACCGGTCACGCCACTCGCCTTCATCGATCGCTGCGGCAAGGGCGGCTCGCTCGGCCGGTGCCAATACCAGCTCGCCCAGGCCCCGGTCGCCGGTCAAGGCCACCATGGCCTCGACATCGACCCCGACCGGCAGACCGCTGCTTACCGCCACCGCCGCCATGCCGCGGCTATGCGACAGACTGAACGGCAGCTGCGGCAAGCCCTGGTCCACCGCCGGCTTGCCGCTGGCAAGCTGGCGGAACCGCCAGGCATGGTGCCCGCCGGCGAGACGGTCGAGCTGATAACGCAGCAAAGCGTGGGCGGCGGCGAAAGTGTTGCGTTCCTCGACAAAGCGAAAGAGGCCGGCTTGCTCCCGCTCGGTGGAATCGAGCCGCGCCCGTACACCGTCGAACGGAAAGTCACTGGCCACCCTGATCCAGGCGACCGATACCCAAGGAATGGCGTTCTTTTCGGCCAGTGCCCGCCCCCATCCAGCCTGTTGGCCTTGGTTCATAAGACGCGGAAGCGGAGGTGACGGATCACTTCACTAATTTCCTCGCAGGCCGTCAGGCGCCATTCGGCGACAATCACCCGCAGGCGCCATTCGGCGACAATCGCCCGCAGGCGCCATTCGGCGACAATCGCCCGATCGTCGCCGAACGAACCCTATGCCGCCACCGCGTGCTCGACCCGCCGCCAGTACAGACGATCGGCCAAAGTCGACACAGATACGGTGATGACGTCGTTTGGATTCCGCTCACGCCTCAGGTTTGCATAAAGCAATCCATCGACGTGTGTCCAAATTCTATCGACAACCCAAACGTTATTCTGACGATCTTCCGCCTTTATAAAGGCAAAACCCACCTCAAGAGCTTCACGCTTCTTTGCCATAATTCATTTTACCTCACACAACAGTCATGTGCGCAAGCGATAATATCTTATATAGTATTAATGTAAGGTAATTCCAGCCCATTTCATGTCGTCCGCCGGCAGCGGGCGACTGAACAGGAAGCCCTGGCCGGAGTCGCAGCCCCGCTGCCTGAGAAATTCGAACTGGGCCTCGTTCTCGATGCCCTCGGCCAACACCTCCAGCCGCAGGTTCTTCGCCAAGGCAATCACCGCGGCGACGATTTCCGTGTCGGCGGGATCGTCCGGTATCTCGCGGACGAAGCTCTGATCGACCTTCAGCTTGTCGATGGGGAAGCGCTTCAGATAGGCAAGGGACGAATAGCCGGTGCCGAAATCGTCGATGGCCAGGCGCACGCCCAGCGCCTTCAGCGCTCTCAGCTTGGCCTCGGCATCGGCACCCTGCTCCATCAGCGCCGTCTCGGTGATTTCCAGCTCCAGATGCTGCGGCGGCAAGCCGGTGTCGGCGAGGATCGCTCCGATACTGTCGGCGATGTCGGCATCCAGGAACTGCCGAGGCGACAGATTGACCGCCATGGTCTCAACTCTCATGCCCGCGTCAAGCCAGGCCTTCATCTGCAAGCAAGCGGCACGAGCCACCCATAGCCCCAGGGGAACGATCAAGCCGGTGTCCTCGGCCAAAGGAATGAAGTGCCCCGGCGGCACCAGTTCACCGCCGGAGCGGCGCCACCGCACCAATGCCTCGACACCTTTGATGTGGCGATCGGCCAACGAGACCAGCGGCTGGTAATGAAGGACGAACTCCCCCCGCTCCAACCCGCGGCGCAGCCGGGCCTCCATTTCCAGGCGCTCGTTGGCGGCCCGGGTCAACGCCTCGGTGTAATAGCGGTAGGTCCCCCGCCCGGCTTCCTTGGCTTGAAGCAGGGCGCTGTCGGCCCGCTGGATGATTCCGGCCGCCAGATCGCTATCGTCGGGAAACAGGCTGATGCCGACGCTGGCGCCGATGAACGCCTCGTGCCCGCCGGGCAACAGAAAGGGCCGCGACAACTCGTCGATCAGGCATTGGGCAACCGCCGCCGCCTCCTCGACATCGGGCAGGTCTTCCAGCAGAACAGCAAATTCGTCGCCGCCCATGCGGGCCAGGGTGTCGATATCGCGAAGGCGGCTGCGCTGGCGCATGGCAGCCGCCCGCAGCACCTGGTCCCCGGCATCGTGGCCGAGGCTGTCGTTGATCGTCTTGAACCGGTCGAGGTCGACAAACAGCAGAGCACCCCGCCGGTTGTCGCGCTTGGCCCGGCCGATGGCATGCTCCAGCAACGAGGTCATCAGTTGCCGGTTGGGCAGGTCGGTCAGGATGTCGTGATGGGACAAATGCTCGATCCGCTGTTCCCCCAGCCGCCGGGCCGTGATGTCACGGCAGATGCCGATCATTCCCAGGATGGCGCCGTTGGCTCCGCGGAACGGCGCCTTCAGCGTTTCCACCAGGCTGCGCCGCCCGTCGGGATATTCGAGCCATTCCTCCAAGGTCCGAGGCCCCTCGCCAGCCATGATTTCCCGGTCGGTCGGGCCACACGACGGGTCGCGACGCCGCGGCGCGAAATCAAAGCCGGGCCTGCCCACCACCTCGGCCTCGCTGCGCCCGCAATATGCGGCGAACGCCTTGTTGAACCCGACGTATACCGCCGCCCGGTTCTTGACGAAGATGAGATCGGGCACGGAATCGATGATGGCGCGCAGCAACGCCCGCTCGTCGGCCAGGGCGCGGTAGGGCGCCCGCACGCCGGCGGCGAACAGCGCCTGGTAAATCATGCCATAGGCCAGAGCCTTGAACACATGGCCGAGGAAATTGAACAGGTCGTCGACATCGACATAGACGGCGAAGAATAGTTCGCCCAGGCCAAGGACCCAGGCGGCCGCAGCCAGCCAACAGAGGTCGGCCGCATCGTCGCGGCGTGCCCGTTCGAACAGCAAGACGGAAGCGAGAAGGTAAAGGGCCACCAGCCCGTACTCGGCAGCAGACTTGAAGCCGGTCAGGCCGCTGCCGGCGATGAAGGTGCGCGGCAGCCAGTCCTGATGGAACAGGCCAAGCCACCAGACGGCGGCGGCGACCGCCCCGGCGGCGCCCAGTGCGGCGAAACACCCGGTTTTCGTCCAGTGGCGCAAGCGCAGCAGAGCCACCGCCATCAGGGCCAGGCCGGTCACGTAGCGCCCGGCAAGCCAGAAGTTGATCGCCTTCTCGGGATCGCTCGGGGTGACGAAAGCAGGCATCCCGGCATAGGAGAAGATATGGGCGAAGTCGATCAGGGCGACCGCCAGGAAGGCAACGGCCAACAAGACCGCATGGCTGTTGGGAGCTTCATCGCGCAAGCTCCAGCCCAGCGCGAAGACCATGGCCGATACGGCGACGGCGACAAATTCCAGCCCGGAGTGAACGACGGCGTAGTGCGTCGGATCAGTGAGGAGAATGGCACGCGGTACGAACAGCATGGCGCCGAGGGTCAGCGCGGTAATCCCCGCAACCCAGCCGGCCGGCCAGCGAAACCGGGTGCTCAGGACACCGCACGCCGGCGACGCGGCCCCGTCATCCCGCCCGGCGGCCGCCCCCAAGTTGCTCGACCCGACGCCTTCGTCCACCATATCGTCCGCAAGCCACCATCTGCGCAATGCCACTTTGGCGCTTGCGCCCTCCCAGTTTGTCCACGAGTAGAGAGGATTGGCAAGCTTCCCGGCTCAAACCGCCGAGGACATCCCCATGGGCGGGCGCTCGTGATGGCGGCGGCGCAACCGGAAGGCTAGGCTCAACAGGGTGATGCCGAAAACGACGGCGTAGCCGGCAAGCCACCAGGTCAACACCAGGGCGCCGACGAACGGGAAAAATACCACGAGGATCCCCCAGATGATCGACACGACGCCCCCCAGCAGCATCAGCCACCGGCCGTGGGCAAGGTGCAGGCGGAAGGCGGCGCTGGCCAGTGTCACCCCGCTTACCACCGCCCATGCCCCCAGCAGAAGGACGAAGGCCAGCACCGAGGCGGCCGGCCACAATACGGCAAGGATACCGGCGGCGATATCGATGATCCCCTCGACCAGCAGCAGCCCCCACCGTTCGTGCCGTTCCGCCGCCCTGACCCCCGCGACGATGGCCATGACGCCGTCGACCAGCATGTAGGCGGCGAACAACAACACCAGCGACAACAGGGTGATGCCGGGCAACAGGACGGCCAGGGCGGCGAAGATCAGCGCGAACACCCCCCGCAACGCCACCGCCCACCAATTGCGGGCCAACAGGGCGTTCATCCCGTTGCGAAAGTCGGGTGCCCCAGACAGGCGAGCATTGTCGGCCATCGCGCGATCCCCTCGCTGCCACCACGGATGCAGGTTCAACGCTGCGGTCGGCAACTGGTTCCAGCGGTTGTTTCCCGGTCAGCGCTTACGGCTTGAAGCCCGATTCCATCAGCAGACGATGGAACTCGCGCAGATGCCGCTCCGCCTGCCCAGGGTCGGGAATGCTGGCCAGGAACTTCTCTTCGAATTGCGGCTGGCGTAAATGACTGAGCACGCGCTGCTGCGCCATGTCCAGCGACTTGCCGGCGATAAGCACGCCGGAGGAACAGAACTTGACCAGGCGCAACGCCCTGAAGGCCAAAGGATCTTCCGGCCTGTCGATCTTTTCGATCACCTGGTCGTCCTCGAGATAGCTGGCCAGCACCGCATCGGCGCGGCTGGCCAGATCCGCCTTCAGCCCTTCGGGCAAAGCGAGGGCGCCGCGGATCGCCCGGTGGCATTCGGTCAGGGCCGCCATGCGCTCGCGTGGCGGCAGCCGCGACGGCACCCAGAAATCGATGTGCTGGCGGCTGCGGGCCAGTTCGGCAAGCTTGCCGAGGAGCGCCGGCCCGAAACTGGCGGCCGCCCGCGGCAATTCCACCAAGGCGGTGAGATAGAGCGCAATCCGGCAACCGTCGCCGAGAATTCCCGAGATCTCGTCGACGGCGTTCACCATGCCGGGAATTCCGCCCATGTTATGGAACCGCACATACCGTTGAGCCATGGCATCGGCCATCGCCGGGCCGCCGACGATGCCCTGATAGTCGACCACCCGGTTCAGCACGCGCACGAAAGCCTCGTACTCCTGGTCCGGCTGGTTGCGCGACAGCGGGTTGGTGCCGCGCAATTCGCGCGCCACACGATTGAGCAAAGCCTCCCTCGCCTGGGGAAGCCGGCCGGCGGTGAACAGCTGATTGACGACGGCGAATGATTCGCAGGCGAATTTTGCCGGCTCCGCCTTGCCCTCGGCCAAATCGCAGATATGGCATAGGGCAGTGCCCAGATTTGCCTGAAAGCCCAGCAGATCTTGGATCGCCTGGGCGGGAATCAGGATGTCGGCGACAAGACCGTCGATAGCCGCCATGTGCGGCGACGCACAGTCTTCGGCCGCCCAGTTCATCACCATGTCCAACTTGGCCAGCCAGGCGCGCTGCTCGAGAAGTTGCGCCGCCATCAGGACGAGGCACTGAAAATCAGCGTCCGTTCCCGCCTTGGCCGCCATCGACGCCAGGTCCACCAGTTTTCGCTGCTTTGGCGGCTTCTCCGGGGCGGCGCGCCGCGCCCGGGCAACCATCTGATCCCAGGAACTGTGGAGAAAGTCGCGGCGCGCCTTGGCTTCATCGCCGCCGCCAGGCGCCTGCAGCGTGGCGATGGAGTCGACCGCCGACATCAGCAGGCGGTCCTTGTCGGCCAGGCGCTTCAGTTCCCGGGCATTGTGCAACAGTTCGGTCGGCGTGATCACCATCTCGTCCAGATAGCGCCGGAACAGCCGGCCGATCACCAGCCGCGACGATAGGCCGTAGAGATCGGCCAGTTCGGTGCAGACCGGCGCCTCGGCGACCGGCGCGAGCGACATGTCGACTTTCTGGCCGGCCGCCGCCTTCTCATGAACGACCGTCTCGCTGTGCAGTCCGTCGATGCGCTTGAAGTCCCGCACGACGCGCACAGCCTCGTAACTGCTCTTGTTGAGCAGGCCGTCGGCGAACTGGATGGCCGTGGCCTCGTCCTCGACGACTTCCGTCAGCACCCAGCGCTTTTCCTGCAGAACCTGTATCTCGAACGAGGTGGCGCGTCCGCTCATCGCCCACCCTCCTGAGCCTGCGCGCGCAACCGGCGCTCGGCTTCGGTCAGAGCCGCGCCATCCATCCCGGCAGCAACAGCGGCAAGGGCGGTGCGCGCCGCCTCGGCGACGGAGGCGATGCTCGAGCGAACAGCCAGGCTCAGCCAGACATGAGCCTCGACGGAGTCGGCGGCCACCCCCTCTCCGGCCGCGTACCGGCGCCCCAGTGCGTATTGGGCACGGGCATCGCCTGCCGCCGCGGCACGGCGATACCAGTCGACGGCGGCGACGGGATCGCGGCCGACTCCGCGTCCCCGCTCATAGAATGCCGCGAGCGCGCAGCGGGCGTCCGGGCTGCCCTGCTCGGCGGCGCGGCGCAGCCATGCGGCGGCCGCCACGTCGTTGCGCGGCACTCCCTGGCCGGTCGCCAGCATCAAGGCATAGTTGAACTGCGCCGCCGCCAACCCCTGTTCGGCGGCACGCCGGTACAGCGCCGCCGCCTCGACCGTGTCGGCGGCCATGCCGCGGCCCTCGCGCAGCATGTTGGCCAGATTGAACTGCGCATCAGCGTCGCCGCGCTCGGCGGCGGCACGATAATATTCCGCCGCCTGAGCGGCGTCGTGCGGGACCCCGCTGCCGGTCTCGCAAAGCGTTCCCAGGGCGAACAGTGCCGCCGCGTCGCCCTGTTCGGCCGCCTTGCGGAACCATTTCGCCGCCACCTCGGGATTGGGCGCGCCGCCCCGGCCCTGGCGGATCATGTTGCCGAGATTGAATTGCGCCTGCGGATCACCTTGGCGCGCGGCCTTGACATACCAGTCCTTGGCCTCGGCGGCATCCTGGCCGACGCCCAGCCCGCGTTCGTACATCATGCCGACGGCGCATTGCCCCTGAGCCGACCCCTGATCGGCGGCCAGCCGGTACCAGTGCAAGGCCGCCACCGGATCGGCCGCCACGCCGATCCCGTTGCGATAGGCCTCGCCCAGCGCCACCTGGGCGTCGGCGGCCCCCTGGCGGGCGGCCGCCTGCAACGCGCCGGGGTCGTCGGGCGGCTCATCGAAACAAAGGGGATCGACAATCGGTTCCGGCGGCGGCAGGTCGGCCGGTGTCCCTTCGGTCGCGGCGGGCAAGTCCACTCCCATGTCGCGCAGGAGTTCCAGCGCCTCAGCGTTGCCCTGCCCGGCGGCCAGGCTCAGCCATTTGACCGCCAGGCCGTGGTCGGCCTTCACCTGGTAGCCCATCCGGTACATGTTGCCGAGATTGAACTGGGCGACGGGATCGCCGGCATCCGCCAAACGGCGGTTGCGCGCCACCAGCTCCGGTTCCTTCGCCATCCTTGCCCCCGATCAGCCAAGTATGAGAAAGATGTCCCATCCATGCTGGTCTGTCATGACGAATATTGCCCGGGTCGTCACCGGCTGCGATATGATACGGCGCCGGTGGGGAAATCTCGCGGGCGAGGGGGCGCTTCGAGCAGATCATGGCTGTCAAGCCAGTACATGACAGGCTGGTCTTTTACCCTGGCGACGTCGTCTTTTCGCAAGGCGACGAAGGCAACTGGGCTTATCTGATCCAGTCGGGGAGGATCGAAATCGTCAGCTTGCGGCCGGACGGCAGCGAGCATTGCCTGGCTGTCCTCGGACCGGGCCGCCTGTTCGGCGAAATGGCCCTCTTGGACCATGTCCCCCGGATGGCCTCGGCTCGCGCCCAAACCACCAGCACGTTGGTGCTGATCAGCAACGAGGTGCTGCAGAAAAGCCTGGAAAAGGCCCACCCCCTGCTGATCGAGTTGATCCGCAATCTCTCCAACAATCTCCGCTCGATCACTCGCGAGCATCTGGAAAAGTCCTCCCCGGGCGCCCCGGCCGAGGAAACCCGGCCCTATGTGGGGAAGATCCTGAGCTGAGCCGGCGGGCTCATTCGCCAACACTGCCGGATGCCGATGGAACCCTCCGCCGGTGGCCGCTGTTCGGTGTTCAGCTTTCGCTCATGCAAACGGTCGCCGGCGATGCCGAATTGGTCACGACGGCTATTCCTCCTCTCCTCGGTTTCCAGCACGCTGCTTGTCGCGGCGGCGAAGCGGCTCGGCCTGGTCCGGGGGTCGGCAGCCGAAGCTCCGTCGACGTCGGCGCCCGAGGTGCAGACGGCCGAGATCGTTCTGACGGTCAATGGTGCGGATCATCGCCTGAGCGTGGATCTGCGCACCACCTTGCTCGATGTCCTGCGCGACCATCTCGGCCTGACCGGGGCGAAGAAGGGGTGCGACCTCGGCCAGTGCGGCGCCTGCACGGTGCTGGCCGGCGGCCGCCCGATCAATTCCTGTCTGACCTTTGCGGTGATGCAGCAGGGGAAGACCATCACCACCATCGAGGGGCTGGGCGAGGGGCTGGGCGAGGGGCTGGGCGAGGGCGGCGAACTTCATCCCGTCCAGGAGGCCTTCATCCGGCACGACGCCCTCCAGTGCGGCTATTGCACGCCGGGGCAGATCCTGTCGGCTGTGGCCTTCCTCAACCACGAGCAGGAACCGACCGACGACAGCATCCGCGAATGGATGAGCGGCACTTTGTGCCGCTGCGGGGCCTACCCCAACATCGTCGAGGCGGTGAAGGACGCGGCGCGCCGAGTAGACGGGCATGCAGCCGTTCCGCTATAGCCGGCCTGGGGACAGCCGCGAGGCCTGCGCGGCCGGGGCGCAACCCGGTGCCGCCTTCATCGCCGGCGGAACCGACCTGCTGCCGCTGCTGAAGGAAGGTGCGCGGGTGGCGACCGGGCTCATCGACATCAACGGCCTGCCTTTCGCCGACATCCGCCATGAAGCGGCGGGGGCCTGGATTGGCGCGCTGAGCCGGATGAGCGACGCGGCGGCCGACAACCGGCTGAGGCAGGATTACCCGGCCATCGTCGAGGCCTTGCTGGCCAGCGCCTCGCCGCAGGTCCGCAACCTCGCGACCATCGGCGGCAACCTGCTCCAGCGCACGCGCTGCCTTTATTTTCGCGACACCGCCGTCCCCTGCAACAAGCGCCGTCCGGGAAGCGGCTGCCCGGCCTGGGACGGGCAAAACCGGGGTAACGCGATCCTGGGCGGTAGCCGCAGCTGCATCGCCACCCACGCCTCGGACCTGGCCGTCGCCCTGGCGGCCCTCGACGCACGCGTCGTCCTGCAGGGGCGGCACCGCCGGCGTCAGATACCGCTGACCGAGTTTCACCGGTTACCGGGCGATACGCCCGACATCGAAACCGTGCTCGAGCCGGGAGAGCTGATCATCGCGGTGTTCGTCCCGGCCACCGCCTGCAGCCGGCACTCAACCTACCTGAAGTTGCGCGATCGGGCATCTTTCGAGTGGGCGCTGACCTCGGCGGCAGCGGCTGTCGAGTTGGACGGAAACCGCATCCGCCGGGCCGGAATCGCCGTCGGCGGAGTGGCCACCAAGCCTTGGCGCCTGCCCCAGGTCGAGGCGGCGCTGGCCGGCGCCCGCTCGGAGCCGGCAACCTTCCGCGCCGCGGCCGAATTGGCCGGGCAAGAAGCGGAGCCGCGACAGCGGAACGCCTTCAAGATCGAACTGATGAAGCGCGCCATCATCGGCGCCCTGACCAAAGCCGGGAACCTCCCATGAAGAACTTCATCGGCCAGCCGGTCGATCGGGTCGACGGCCCGGCGAAGGTCCGCGGCAAGGCCTGTTACACCGCCGACGTTCACCCACCGGGCCTAGCCTACGGCGTGATCGTCGCCGCGGCCATCGCCAAGGGGCACGTCGTTAGACTCGACACCGTGGCGGCGGAGGCCGTGCCGGGGGTGATCTCGGTGATCCACCACGGCAACGCCCCACAGCTCGCCTATGCGCCGATGGAACCGCGGTCGATGGTCGATCCGAAAGTGGGCGAGGCACTTCGCATCTTTCAGGATGACGCCGTACTGTTCAGCGGCCAGCCGATCGCGCTCGCCGTCGCCGAGGAACCGGAACAGGCCGCGCAGGCGGCAGCGCTGGTCCGCGTGACCTATGCCGCCGAAGCGGCGAACAGCGATTTCGCCCGCGCCAGCCAAACCGCCCGGCCACCCCGGCAATCGGCGCAGCCCTGGAGCAGGCCGGCCGAGTTGCGCCGGGGTGATGCCGATGCGGCCTTCGCCGCGGCGCCGCGGCGCGTCGACGCCAGCTACGAACAACCGGCGGAGTTCCACTGTGCCATCGAGCCGCACGGCACCATCGCGCGGTGGGACCATGACCATCTGACGCTTTGGGACAAGACCCAGTGGGTAGACCATGATCGGACCGCGATAGCTCATGTGTTCGGCATCCCCGACGACTATGTGCGGGTGATCTGCCCGTTCGTCGGCGGAGCCTTCGGCTCGGCGCTCCGCGCGTGGCCGCATGTCGCCGCGGCCGCCATGGCGTCCCTGCTGGTCAACCGGCCGGTGCAACTGGTGCCGACCCGGCGACAGCTGTTCTCGGCCATCGGCTACCGGCCGCAAACGGTGCAGCGCCTGCGCCTGGGCGCTGGCGAAGACGGCCGTCTGACCGCGGTGATCCACGAAGTCGTAGCCCAGACCTCGGTCTATGAGGAATACACCGAGGCGTCGATCGAGCCGTCGGCCATGCTCTATGCCGCTCCAACCCTTCGCGCCGACTACCGGCTGGCGCCGATGAACGTCAATACGCCTTGTCCGATGCGGGCTCCGGGCATCGTCACAGGCAACCTGGCCGTCGAACTGGCCATGGACGAACTGGCCGAGACCTGCGGCCTGGACCCGCTGAAGCTGCGCCTGCGCAACTACGCCGAGAGCGATGCGCAAAAGAGGCTGCCCTGGTCCAGCAAGTCGCTGCGTCAATGCTATGCCGTCGGTGCCGAGAGGTTCGGCTGGTCACAGCGGCCGGCTACCGCGTCCGGCCGACGCCATGGGCGATGGCTGATTGGCTATGGAATGGCCAGTGCCCTGTATCCGGCCCACCGGGCGCCGGCATCGGCCCATGCCGAATTGCGGGCCGATGGTACCGTCGCCGTCACCAGCGCGGCCGGCGACATGGGGCCGGGCACCTATACCGCAATGACCCAAGTGGCGGCGGACGCGCTTGCCCTGCCGATCGCGGCGGTGCATTTCGAACTGGGCGACTCCCTGTTGCCGTCGGCCCCGGCACATGGCGGTTCGATGACCATGGCCAGCGTCGGCTCGGCGGTGCACGCCGCCTGCCAGGAATTGCGGACCAAGGCGCAGGAACTCGATCAACGAGTCCGCCTGCCGGGCGACGACCGCCTGGCGATGCAACGGGCCTATGCCCAGCTGCTGGCGCGACACCGGCTGGACCGGCTGACCGCCGAAACCGAGGCGAAGCCAGGCGAGGAGGCCGAGCGCTATTCGATCTGCGCTTTCGGTGCGGTATTCGCCGAGGTGCGGATCGATCCCGACCTCGCCGAACTGCGGGTGGCGCGCCTGCTCGGTGTTTACGCCGCGGGTCGCATCATCAATCCAAAGACGGCGCGCAGCCAATGCATCGGCGGCATGGTCGGCGGATTGGGCATGGCATTGACCGAGCAGGGGCTGTGGGACGACCGCCTCGGCAGACTGATGAATGCCTCGCTGGCCGATTACCTGATGCCGGTGAACGCCGATCTGCAGTCGGTCGAGGCACTGTTCGTTCCCGAGAACGACCGCCACCTCGGTCCTTTGGGGGTCAAGGGATTGGCCGAGATCGCCGTGGTCGGCGTCGCCCCGGCCATCGTAAATGCCATCTACAACGCCACCGGACGGCGGATCCGCAGTCTGCCGGTGACCCCCGACAAGATCCTCGGGCTCTCCTGACAAAAGTTGCAGGACGGCCGGCCAAATTTGCCCATTATGGCGTGCCCCCATTGCCTCATTTATCGATGACCAATAAACATGTATAGATAAAAGCCATGCACGCTCCCTATGCATCACAACATCAATACTGATATAGGGAATTATGCACACAATGCACAATATTACCTAGTTTATACTCTATACTTCCGGCCATGAATTCCCGTTGGGATGCTTTGGTGGCAGGCAATGACCGGAGATACCTTCTCCGCGACAAGAACGTTATCGGATCAGGTGAAAGCGGCACTGGCCTTGTGCCAGGACCAGGTCGACGGGGAGCTGGCCGGCTTCGCCAAGCGGCTGACCGAACCCCACCGGCAGCCGGAAGGATGTTTCCAGCTTCTCGGCGCGTTTCCCGAAGCCGGCAGCCATGTCCGCCGGCTGCAGCAACTGGCGAACGCCGTGCAGGCGGCGGAGCCGCCGGTTCCGCCGGGAACCCTCGAACGCTATCTCCTGTTGCAGGCCTTTCGCGCAGCACTGCCGCGCCTCCACCGCGAACCCATCGACGAACGGAGCATGCGGCGGGTATGCGCCGCCTGCCTGCAGGTGGCCCGGCCCGCTGCGCAATGGATGGCCTATTTCAACCACACCACCCGAGCCTTTCACCAGATGGCCAAGGTGGCGAGCCTTCGCTGGTATCCGGCCAATCAGGTTGCTTTCGAATTCGCCGGCTTGCCACGATCCTGGCTGCTGAAGGTGCACCCCCGGGCCCTGCAGGGGCTGATCGGCGAGGTCGCATGGCGACTAGGCGGGCGCGGCCCGCTGCTGACACCCCATCTGTGGGCGTGGCGGGCCAACCCGTATCTGGTGCTGAAAACCGAGCACGAGCGCTCGTTGTGGCTGATCGCCAAGACCATGGAAATGCGATCCGAAGTCAAGGGATTGATGTCGGTGTCCTGGTATCATTCGGCGGCCGTCGGCCAAGCCATGCCCCATCTGGCTTGGCTGCACGACTTCTTCGTCGAGCAAGGCGCCTTTCTGGTCGAGATGGAAGCGGCCCCGCCCGATGCGGGGTTCCTGGCCGGTAGCGCGAAAAGGCGGGACCTTTACCGGCAGGGCCGGTTTCAGCCGCGTCAGACCCTGGTGTTGTGGCGGCGCGCCGCCATGCTGGCCTGGGCCGACGCCCATCCCGAACTGGGAGAAGAACCGGCGGCCCGCGGCCGGGCGGATGCCGCAGGTGCCGCCGTCCGCGGCCCCGCGGCCGGGGCCAAGGCAGGCACAAATCCTGAAACAGCTCCCGCCATTGTCAAGAAAAATTATGCCACCATACGTGCTGTTGATGTCATTAACAACAATCCAAAATTCTATATTTTGTCAATATTGGTCATTCCATCAATACTTGTTGGCGTCGCCACCACAATGACCAACATGTGGTGGGCCGCTGTTTTTACCGCCCCCATCACATTTGCCATAATGTGGCTCTTTCAATATTTCCTACTTCAATAAGCCCCACAGAGAGTCCGGGAAACCATGCAACTCCCAGCCAGGATCCTGCAGCATCGCGGCGACCGGCCGGCGCTCGATCTCGACGGCCGACTGAGGTGTTATGCCGAGGTGATCGACACCGCGTTCGCCCTGGCCGCGGTGCTGGACGTCGCCGATAGCGGCCCGACCGGTCTGGTGGCGATCCTGGCGCATAAGAGCTTTTCCGCCTATGTGGCGGCTCTGGCCGCTCATCTCGCCGGCAAGGGATATGTGCCGCTCAACATCAAGTTTCCGCCCCAGCGCCTGGCTTCCATGCTGTGCCGGAGCGGGGCCGGCGTCGTCGTCGTCGGCAGTGAGGGGCTGGGGGTGTTGGGCAGCCTGCTGGAGGCCGTCGGCCCCGAGCGGCAGCTGACGGTGGTGGGGGCCGAGACCGAGAGCTTCGGCGGGCTGCCGGGCGCCCATCCGACGCACCGCTTCCTCAGCGGACGGGCGAGCGCGGCAGCGACCCTGCCGCGGCCCTGCCGGCCGGACGCCACGGCCTATTTGCTGTTCACCTCGGGCAGCACCGGCCAGCCGAAGGGCGTGCCGGTGTCGTTTGCCAATCTCGACGCCTACCTCTCCAATGTGGCACGGCATTTTCCACTCGAGCCGACCGACCGCGCCTCGCAGAGCTTCGACATGACCTTCGACCTCAGCGTGCACGACCTGTTCGCCACCTGGTCGGCCGGCGCCTGCCTGTGCCCGGTCGGCGACACCACCCTGGTCAATCCGGCCAGGTTCATTCGTGACCAGCGGTTGACCGCCTGGTTTTCCGTACCTTCCGTGGCGATGTTCATGGCGCGCGGACGCAGCCTGCAGCCGCAGGCCTTCCCCTCCCTGCGGCTGTCGCTGTTCTGCGGCGAACCGCTGCCGGTGGCGACCGCCGAGGCATGGTGTCGGGCGGCGCCCAATTCGCGGCTGATCAGCCTCTATGGCCCCACCGAGACGACCATCGCCATCGCCCAGCATCAATGGGGGCCGGGGAACGGTCGCGACAGCGGGCGCAACGGCCTCGTTCCCATCGGCCGCGTGTTCCCCACCCAACGGTATTGCCTGCTGGCCGCCGGCCGGCAGGTGGTGTCCGGGCCAGGACGCGGCGAGCTGTGTCTTTCCGGCAGTCAGGTAACCTCCGGCTACCTGAATGCCTTGGACAAGACCTCAGCGCAGTTCGTCCACCTGCCCGAGGCGGGCCCCGACCCGTGGTACCGCACCGGCGACCTGGTCGAGGAAGATGACCGCGGGGTCTTGCATTTCATCGGGCGCATCGACCTCCAGGTGAAGGTCAACGGCTACCGGATCGAACTGGGGGAAGTCGAGTCGGTCCTGCGCGAGGCCTCAGGTTACGACGGCGTTGCGGCGGTACCTTGGCCGGCGGCCGGCGGCACCGCCGCCGGGCTTGTCGCCTTCATCCTGGGCGAGGCGAGCGACGACAGGCCGCTGTTCACCGCCTGCCGCAAAGCCCTGCCCGATTACATGGTCCCGACACGCATCATCTGGACACGCACCCTGCCTCTCAATGCCAACGGCAAGGTCGACCGCAATGCGCTGATCGGAGAATTGGATCGGCAACAGAAGCAGGGAGAACCTCCTCATGAGCGGTGACCTGGGCGGACGGCTGCGCGACATTGTCGAACACTTCCTTGCCGAGCCCGGCGGCCATGCGCCGCGGCTGGGCGAGGAAGACAACCTGCTCGAGGGCGGTCACCTCGATAGCACGCGCTTTTTTGAATTGATCGCGCTGATCGAGAATGAACTCGGCCTTTGCGTCGATTTTTTCGAGGCCGATCCCGCCGATCTTGTCTCCATTGCCGGTTTGACCCGCCATCTCAACGAGGTAAGCCATGATCGTGCTCGGCTACAGCGGCCTTGATGCGTCGGTACGCCATGCCCGCGAAGACAGTGACCTGCGGCCCGGCGAGGAACGGATCGTCCAGGGGCTGGACAGCGCGGCGGCGCTGCTGATCGACGGGCGAGTCGTCGCGGCCGCGGCCGAGGAGCGGTTCTCCTTCGAGAAACACACCAATGCCTTTCCCCGCGAAAGCATCCTCTATTGCCTGAAGACGGCAGGCCTGTCGCCGGATGAAGTCGACCTGGTCGCCCACGGCTTCGCCTTTTCCCGCCATGCCCATTTGCTCTCCGCCGGCAAGCGCTATGAGCAGGTTCTCGATCCCCAGCGGCAGATCGAACTGTTCCACGACAAGCTGGACTTGCCGCTGCCCGTCGAAAAATTCTTTTCGGTGCCGCACCATCTGGCCCACGCCGGCAGTTGCTGCTTCCCGTCGGGCCTCGACGAGGCGCTATGCGTCATCTGCGATGGGGTCGGGGAAATCGAATCGCTGTCCGTCTATGCCTTCCGCAGCGGCGGTTTCGAACTGCTCGACAGGTTCCTTGCCAAGGATTCCCTCGGCATTCTCTATGGGCTGGTGACCCTCCACCTGGGATTCCAGTTCAACGCCGACGAATACAAGGTGATGGGCCTCGCCCCCTACGGCGACCCGGAGCGTTTCCGCTCCTTCTTCGACAGCATCATCGAGTTCAGGGATCACGGTCGTTATTCCGTCGATCTGACCGGGTTCGACGGTAACAACGCGCCCTATTACCGCGGATTTTTGCGCCATCTCGCCGACACCGTGATCGACCGGCCGCAAACTTCGGAAAGGCTCCCGCAGCGGCATTGCGACTTCGCCGCGGCAGCACAGGAATGTTTGGAGAAACTGCTGTTCCACGTGATCGCCCACTGGCGGCAACGAACAGGACTGAGGACTCTGTGCATGGCTGGTGGCGTGGCGCTGAACTGCACCTTCAACGGCAAGCTGCTGGACAGCCGCATGTTCGACCAGATCTATGTACAGCCGGCCGCGGGTGACGACGGCACGGCGCTAGGCGCGGCGATGATCGCCGCCCGCCATGCCGGCGAGGTCCTGTCACCGGCCAATCACCGCGAGATCCCCTTCTACGGCCCCTCCTACTCCGCCGAAGCGATTGCCGCAGCGGTTGCCCGCGAGGGTGGAGGACTGGATGTGGCCGATCTGGGCAGCCCATGGGCCGCCGCTGCCGATGCGGCGAAGGCGCTGGCCGAGGGCGAGATCATCGCCTGGTTCCAGGGACGCATGGAATTCGGGCCGCGGGCTCTGGGCAATCGCTCGATCCTGGCCAATCCGCTCCTGCCCGACATCAAGGACCGGCTCAATGCGGTGATCAAGCTACGCGAGGGATTCCGCCCCTTCGCGCCGGCGGTGGCGGCAGAGCGTGCGGCCGAATATTTCGACTTCGTCCCATCGCCAATGTTCGACACCATGCTGGCGACTTGCCATACGCGGCCGGAATGGCGCCACCGCCTGCCGGGCGTCACCCATGTCGACGGGTCGGCACGCATGCAGACGGTCGACGCCGCCCGCAACGGACTGTTCCACCGGCTGATCGGCTGTTTCGGCCAACTGACGGGAGTCCACTGCGTCGTCAACACCTCGTTCAATCTGCGCGGCCAGCCGGTTAGGGTGTCGCCCAGCGTAGCGATCGAAACCTTCCGCAAGGTGCGCCTCGCCCGGCTCTACCTGGGCTCGCTGCGGCTGAGCAAGCGGGATTAGGCACCCTATTTCTGGCGGCTTCCCATCAGGTCGAGCCATGTTCTGGAAAGAGTGGCCCAGGCGTCGGCCTGCAGACGCATGGTCTCGGAAAACTGTTGCAGGGCCTGGCCGGCGAAAGCGACGATCGACGCATTGTCGAGCGGCATGACCGGAGCGGCTGGCGGCGGCGGCGGCGCTTCCGTCTTGCTGGCCCCGATAGGCTCGACCGCCGGCTGCATGGCGATGGGCTGGGAGGCGATGGGCTGGGCGGCCGGGGCGCGCGGCGCGGCCTGCTTCTTCGCTCCCGACTTGGGCATGCCGGCCTTCTTGGCCGGAGCTGCCCCGGCGTTTGCCGGAACCGACCGAGGAACGACGGATTGCTTGGCCTTCGACGATCCGGTCGGAGTCCTTGCCATGGTGATCCTCCCACATCTGTTGGCCGCCGGAACACTGAGCGTTGCCGTCCGGCCCGGTGCCGACGATATTGCAAGCCCGGAAAGCGCCGATCAAGACGGCACATCCATAGGCAGAAAAAATAGTTGGGGCCACAGATCCGGCTGACCGGCCGGTCAGAATGCCAAATTGGGCAAGGACACGGCTTTCGCCGCCTCCATCCTGCGTTGCCCATCGGGCAGCGCGATCAGGCCTCTTTCGGCCAGGTAGCCACCTTTGCCCGAGGCTTTCTCCGAGGTGAATTCCGCCAGGAACTCCCGGATTCCCGCCGTCACTCCGAGATGGGCCTTTTTGACATAGATGTACAGCGGACGCGACAGAGGGTAGCGGCCGCTGTAGATGGCATCGTAGCCGGGGATCTGTCCGTCGAGCGACGCAGCCTTCACCTTGTCGCCGTTCTGATCGAGATAGCTGAACGGCAGAATGCCCAAGGCCTGCGGGTCGGCCAGCAGTTTGCGCAAGGTTACCGTGTAGTTTTCCGACACCTCGATGAACCGGCCGTCTTCGCGCATCGCCTCGCAGGCCTGCCGCTCGGCCTTGCCATCAAGGCGATCGATTTCGGGAAATTCTCGGCAGGCGGCCTCCATCACCAGCGCATCGAGGACGTCACGGGTACCGTGGTTGGGAGCCGGCCCATAGACCGTGATGTCCTCATGCGGCAGGGCGGCGTTGATCTGGTCCCATGTCCGGTAGGGGTTGGGCGCCAGGCGGCCGTCCACCGGCACCGACTTGGCGATGGCCAGGAACAGGTCCCGCCGCGTCAGGTCGAAGCTGCGCCCGGGCTTGGCGTCAGCCACAACGATGCCGTCGTAGCCGATAGCGATCTCGGTGATGTCAGTCACGCCGTTGCGTCGGCAAGTCCTGAGTTCGCTGTCGGTGATACGCCGGGAGGCGCTGGCGATATCGGGGCTTTCCTGATCGACGCTGGCGCAGAAAAGCTTCAGGCCGCCGCCCGAACCGGTGCTCTCGATGACCGGCGCCTTGAACCCCGAGGTCTTGCCGAAATGTTCGGCCACGACCGCGGCAAAGGGATAGACGGTGGACGAACTGGCGATGCGGATCTGGTCGCGAGCCAGCGCCGGCAGGGCCGTCGCCATCAGGGCGGACATCGCCCATCCGATCATTCTTGGTCGCACTCCGCCCCCCTTTGCGAATCGGTTTCGCCCTCGTACGGCCCGCGGCACGGACCCGGCCCGGCACGGGCTCCCGGCGATATTCCACTTATTGCGTACCCCGTCTGCAACCCAACTTATGCCGGGGGCTTTCCCTATAATGCCAGAATACCACTTGGTGTATCGACGGTTTGATTAGGATGACAGAAGGTCTGTTCCAGACATTGGTGACAACAAGCGGCGCTATTGTGTGCGCCAAAGACGCGAAAGGCCGCTACGTTTTTGTCAATTCTCAGTTCACCGAAGATTTCAATGCCAGCGGCAAGTCCCTCGTCGGCGCCACCGATTTGGACCTGTTTCCGCAGGAGGTGGCCGAGCGGCTTCGCCGGCACGATGAAATCGCCCTTGGCGAAAACGGCTCGTCGGTCCAGGAGGAAGCAATCCGGCTGGATGGCGAGGAACGGATCTACCTGTTCAACCGCTTTTCCCTGCCTGAGGAAGCCAGTGGCGCCAGACTGGGAATAATCGCCTTCGAGATCACCCAACGCGCCAAGGTGGAAGACGACCTTCTGGTGTCCCGCAGCTTTTTCGAGGGCATCCTCGACATCGCCGCCGACGCCATCATCTCCATCGACGAGGACCAGCGCATCATCCTGTTCAACCAGGGAGCGGAAAGGATTTTCGGCTACACCGCCGAGGAGGCTCTCGGGCAACCGCTGGACATGCTGTTGCCCATGGGCGCGCGCCCCATGCATCGGCACCATATCGGCCAATTCGGCCGATCCGAGGTGGGAGCCCGCCAGATGGGCGAGCGCGGCGCCATCGCCGGGCGGCGCAAGGATGGCACGGTATTCCCGGCCGAGGCATCGATATCGCGGATGCGGTTGCGCGGGCGGACCACCTTCACGGCGATTTTGCGGGATGTGTCGGAGGCGCGGCGGGCCGAGGATGCCATCAAGTCGCTCAATACGGACCTCAAGCATCGGGCGGCCCAGCTGGAAAACGCCAACCGCGAACTGGAGGCCTTTTCCTATTCGGTGTCACATGACCTGAGGGCGCCGTTGCGCAGTATCGACGGTTTCAGCCAGCTGCTGGTCGAGGACTTTGGCGCCGAATTGCCTGGCGAGGCCCAGGACAGCCTGCAGAGGATCCGGGCCGCCAGCCAGCGCATGGCGCAGTTGATCGACGACATCCTGGCGCTGTCCCGGGTGACCCGCACCTCGATCGACCGCCGCGGCGTGGACTTGAGCGCCATGGCCATGGCCATCGCCGAAGATCTGCGGCAGGAGGAGCCGCAGCGCAACGTCACCTTCGTCATCCCGCAAGACCTGGCGGCGGAAGCGGATCCGCACCTCATCCAGGTGTTGCTCAACAACCTCCTTGGCAATGCCTGGAAATACACCGGCAAGCATGCGAGCGCTC
Source organism: Pseudomonadota bacterium (assembly GCA_021781575.1). Classification (GTDB taxonomy): domain Bacteria; phylum Pseudomonadota; class Alphaproteobacteria; order Rhodospirillales; family Magnetospirillaceae; genus DUZF01. Next base: position 19,338 of record JAJXWP010000008.1, on the reverse strand, counting down.
GCATCGAGTTCGGCCGGTTCACCGATTCGCGCGGACGGATCGTCTACTTCGTCCGTGACGACGGCGCCGGCTTCGACATGGCCTATGCCAACAAGCTGTTCGGCGCCTTTCAGCGGCTCCATGCGGCCAGCGAGTATGCCGGGTCGGGGATCGGCCTGGCGACCGTGCAGCGGATCGTCCACAAGCACGGAGGCGAAGTGTGGGCCGAAGGCGCGGTCGAGCAAGGCGCGACGTTCTATTTCACCTTGAGATAGGAGAGGCATGAGATGTCACTGCGCCCGATCCTGCTGGTCGAAGACAATCCGGACGACGAAAAGCTGACGCTGCGGGCGCTGGCCAAGAACAATATCCAGAACGAGGTGGTGGTCGCCCACGACGGAGTCGAGGCGCTCGATTTCCTGTTCGGCGGGCGGAACCCGCCGCCAGCCATCGTCCTGCTCGACCTCAAGCTGCCGAAAATCGACGGTATCGAGGTCCTGCGGCAGATGCGCGCGGCCAACCCGACAAAACTGACACCTGTGGTGATCCTGACCTCCTCGAAGGAGGACCAGGACCTGATCGCCGGCTACGAACTGGGGGCAAACAGCTATATCCGCAAGCCGGTCGATTTCCTGCAGTTCACCGAAGCGGTCCGCCAGCTCGGACTCTATTGGCTGATCCTCAACGAGCCGCCGCCACGATAGGACATCCGATGGCCGATCAACCTTTGAGGATCCTCATTGTCGAGGACAACGAGGACGATGCGCTCCTGATCGCCCGCCGGTTCCGCAAAGCCGGGTATGATGCCGCCGTGACACGGGTCGACTGCGCAAAGGACATGTGCGCCGCACTCAGGGCGGCTGACTGGGACGTGATCATCTCCGACGTCGCCATGCCGCGCTTCAGCGCTGCCGCCGCGCTGGCTCTCTACCTCGAATTCCAGTGCGACTGCCCGTTCATCGTCGTCTCCGGCGCCATCGGCGAGGAAACGGCGGTGAGCCTGCTGAAGGCGGGAGCCCACGACTTCCTGCTGAAGACGAACCTGGCTCGTCTGGTGCCGGCGACGGAACGGGAGCTCCGCGAGACCGAGACCCGCCGCGCCCGGCACCGCGCCGAAGAAGCCCTGCGGGCCAGCGAAGAGCGCTACGCCCTGGCGGCGCGAGGGGCGAACGACGGTCTGTGGGATTGGGACCTGAAAACCAACCGGATCTATTTCTCACCGCGCTGGGCGGAAATGCTGGGGCTACCCCAGAACCAGCCCGGTGATCGGCCCGATGTGTGGTTCCGCCGGGTTCACCGCGAAGACGTGGCGGCGCTCCGCCGCAGTCTGGATGACCATCTGGGCGGGCGCACACCGCACTTCGCCGTCGAGTACCGGATTCGCCACCGGGACGGAAGCTGGCGGTGGATGCTGACGCGCGGCCTGGCGGTGGTCGATCCGGCCGGCGTGCCTTGCCGCATCGCCGGGTCGCAGACCGACATCACGGCGGCCAAACAGGCGGAACAGCAGCTCAGGCGTTCGAAGGAAGACCTGGAGCATGCGGTGGCCGCCAAGACGCGCTTCCTGGCCTCGGCCAGTCACGACCTGCGGCAACCGGTACAGGCATTGGTCTGCTTCGCCTCGTTGCTGGAACTGCAGCTGCAGGATCATCCCGCGGCAGGGACGGTAACCGATCTCGGCAACGCCCTGGACAGTCTGAAAGGCCTGCTCGATGCCCTGCTCGACGTGTCCAGGCTCGACGCCGGCGTGGTGACGCCCGAGGTCACCGCCTTCCCCGTCGCCTCCGTGCTCGACCAGGTGGCCACCGAAATGAGGCCGCTGGCGGAAGCCAAAGGCCTGCGGCTAAGGATCGCCGCCTGCAGCGCGGTGGTTCGCAGCGATCCGGTCCTGCTCGGCCGCATCCTGCGCAACCTCGTTGAGAACGCCATCCGCTACACCCACCGGGGCAGCATCCTCGTCGGCTGCCGCCGCACGGCGCCAGGCCTCAGCATCATGGTGCACGATACCGGCATCGGCATTGGCGACGACGCCAGGGACCATATTTTCGAAGAGTTCTTCCAGGTCGCCAACCCGGAGCGCGACCGCATGAAAGGGCTGGGCCTGGGCCTGGCGATCGTTGCCCGCTTGAGCCGGCTTCTGGATCATCCAGTCGTCGTCCGCTCGACCCCCGGCCGCGGCTCGGCCTTCTCCGTGGCCGTTCCCACCGTCGCCGATCGGCCGGCATCGCGGAAATCGGGGCCGGAGGAGGCAAGGTTCGACGACGCGTCGGGAACCATCCTGGTGATCGACGATGAATCCCAGGTGGCCTCCGCCCTCGCCGGGCTGCTGGAAGCCTGGGGTTTCGAAGCGGTGATCGCCGCCTCGCTGGAGGAAGCGGTGGCGGTGGTGCGCCAACCGCCACGGGCCGTGCTCGCCGATTATCGTCTGCGCGAAGGGCGGACCGGATTGGAGGCGGTTGACGCCCTCCGCCGCTTCTTCGCCATGCCCATTCCGTTCATCGTGGTCACCGGCGACACCGGGGCGGATCGGCTGCGCGAGATCATCGAGAGCCGTTCCATGGTGCTGCACAAGCCGGTAATGCCGAAGGATCTGCGCCGCGCGCTGCAGACCGTGCTGTCGGCGGCGGGCGGCCCCGAATCGGCACGCGGCTGTCGCGACGTCCTCTTGCAGTGAGGTAAGAGCGGATTGGGCGTCCCGCCCAGAGTCGAACTCGGGCTTCCACCATATCCCGCCACCAGGCAATAGGGGCAGCGACGGCGGCCGCCGGCTTGTAGCCCGCCCCGTCGGTCGAGGCCACGGAACCCTCCGGATCAGCAAAAATTGTTGCCTAACGGCGAAGCTTGAGGCTTCCTGCTGTGCAAGATGGCCGCAGGGGAGGGTGCGGCAAAGATCGAAATAGCCGAAAGAAAGGCAACCCACAGACAATTCTATTATGTTTCTAATGTAGCGGGACATTTCATGGATCCGGCGCAAACCTGCAATACAACGGAAAAATCATCTCTCGGCGGCTTGTTCATCGGCGCCCTTGGCGTCGTCTATGGAGATATCGGAACAAGCCCGCTGTATACGCTGCACGAATGTTTCGCCGGAGAGCACCCGCTGTCCGTGGACCGCGGCAACGTCCTGGGAATCCTGTCCCTGATCTTCTGGTCGATCACGCTGATCGTCTCGATCAAATACGTCATCGTCACCATGCGCGCGCACAATCGCGGCGAAGGCGGCAGCCTGGCCTTGTACGCCCTGCTGCATCAGGCGGGGGACGGCGGCAGGCGCTGGCTGACGCCGCTGGTGGCCACCCTCGGCATCATGGCGACCTCGCTGTTCTATGGCGATTCCACCATCACCCCGGCGATCTCCGTGCTCTCGGCCATCGAGGGCCTGCAGGTGGCGACGCCAACCCTGGAAAATTACGTCATCCCCATCACCATCGCCATTCTGGTCGGGCTGTTCGCCATTCAGCGCAAGGGCACGGCGACGGTCGGCACCCTGTTCGGGCCGGTGATGATCATATGGTTCGCCATTCTCGCCATCCTCGGCCTCAAGGGCATCGCCAAGGCGCCGCTGGTGCTTGCCGCCTTGAGTCCGCACTACGCGGCCATGTTCCTCTGGCATCACGGCACCACCGGTTTCCTCTCGCTGGCCGCCGTGGTGCTGGCGGTCACCGGCGGCGAGGCGCTTTACGCCGACATGGGCCATTTCGGCCGTACGCCCGTCGCCCTGGCCTGGTATCTGCTGGTCCTGCCGGCCCTCATCCTCAATTATTTCGGCCAGGGCGCCTTGCTGCTGGCCGACCCGGCATCCCTGGCCAACCCGTTCTTCCTGATGGCTCCGCACTGGTCGCGAGTGCCGCTGGTCATCCTGGCCGGCATCGCCACCGTGATCGCCTCGCAGGCGGTGATCTCCGGCTCCTTCTCGGTCACCGCGCAAGCCATGCAACTGGGCTACCTGCCACGCATGCGGACCCTGCACACCTCGGCCAAGGAAAAGGGCCAGATCTACATCCCATTCCTCAACGGCACGCTGTCGGTGCTGGTCATCATCCTGGTGCTGGGCTTCGGCTCCTCTTCGAATCTGGCCGCGGCCTACGGCATCGCCGTCACCGGCACGATGGCCATCACCACCGTCCTCGTCACCATGGTCGCCGCCCTCCTGTGGAAATGGCGCAGCCGCTGGGCCTACGCCATGCTGGGCCTGTTCATGGTGATCGATCTGTCGTTCTTCCTGGCCAATGCGACGAAAATCGTCCACGGCGGCTGGTTTCCGCTGGCCATGGCGGCACTGGTCTTCCTCTTGCTGATGACGTGGAAGCGCGGGCGCGAACTGGTCGCCGCCCGCCGCGAGGAAGGCTCGCTGCCGGTCGAGGACTTCCTGCGCTCGATCGTCGCCAGCCCCAATGTTTCCCGACCGAAAGGAACCGCCGTATTCCTGTCCAGCGTCAAGGACAACATCCCACCGGCGCTGCTGCACAACCTAAAGCACAACCAGGTACTGCACGAGCATACGATATTGATGACAGTGGAAGTCGAAGACATTCCCCATGTGCCGCAGCAGGAAAGAATTGCCAACGACCCGCTAGGCGACGGCATCTATCGAGTGATATTGCACTACGGATATATGGACGAAACAAATATTCCGCGCACTCTCGCCAATATTCCTTCGCAACAGCTTGGCTTCTTTTACGAGCCGATGAAGGTATCCTATTTCCTGAGCCGCGAAACAATCATTTCGACCGACAGACCCGGCATGGGGCCGTTGCGGGAAAAACTGTTCGCCTGGATGTCGCGCAGCGCTGCCTCGGCCATGGAGTTCTTCGCCTTGCCGGTCAACCGCGTAGTCGAACTGGGCGATCAGATCGAGATTTAACAACAAGCGACCGATGCGGATCCTGGCGGTGACGACCGACGTCTGTCTGCCGGTCATGGCGCTGAGCGGCCAGGCTTGACATCGCCCCCCTGAAGAGGGCATGGAGCAGCTGGACTTTCGGGATAATCATGCTCCTCCATCGCGTCTCGACTTCGCGGCTGGCGGCGGGCTCGGCCTTGGTCGCCGCCGGCCTGGTGCTGCTCCTGTCACCCCTGCCGGGCGGTGAAAGCAAGGCCCTGGCGCTATCGCTGGCCGCCCTTGGACTGTGGGCGACCGGTGCCATTCCCGAATACATCACGGCGCTGGCTTTCTTCACTTTGGCCATGCTGTTCAAGGTGGCGGCACCCGGCGTGGTCTTCAGCGGCTTCGAGTCGGCGGCGCTGTGGCTGATCTTCGGCGGACTGGTGGTGGGGGTCGCGGTAAAAAACACCGGCCTCGGACACCGCCTGGCCAATCGCCTGGCAGGCGCCTTCGGCTCCAGTTACTGGGGGGTCATCACCGGCGTGACCCTGGTCGGCACGGCGCTCGGGTTCCTCATGCCGTCGTCCATGGGCCGCGTCATCCTGCTGATGCCGATAGCCTTGAGCCTGGCCGCCCGGTACGGCTTCGCCCCGGGCAGCAAGGGGCACACCGGCATCATCCTTGCCGCGGCCTTCAGCTGCCACGTCGGCACCTTCGCGATCCTGCCGGCAAATGTGCCGAACGTGGTGCTGATCGGCGCCGCGGAGACCGCCTACCACTATTCGCCCAGCTACGGAACCTATCTTCTGCTGCATTTCCCGGTACTCGGCCTGCTCAAGACGGCGACGATGATCCCCCTCATCGTCTGGCTGTGGCCCGACCGGCCGCAGCCGCTGGCGGCCGTGGCGACCAATCCGATGCAGCCCGACGAGCGCCGCCTCGCCTTCCTGCTGACCGTCGCCCTGGCCATGTGGGCCACCGACTCCCTGCATCATATCAGCCCGGCCTGGGTCAGCATGGCCAGCGCCGTGGTGCTGCTGCTGCCCGGCATCGGACTGGTGGGACCGAAGGCCTTCGGCGAGCAGATCAATTACGGCTCGGTCTTCTATGTGGCCGGCATCATGGGCCTGGGCGCCCTGGTCGACAAGTCCGGCCTGGGCACTCGGCTGGCCTCGGCCATTCTCGGCGTGCTGCCGCTGGCGCCCGGCGCGCCGATGACCAATTTCGCCAGCCTGTCGACGGTGGGCACCCTGATCGGACTGGCCACCACCCTTCCCGGCGTGCCGGCCGTGTTGACGCCGCTGGCGGCGCAGATGGCCCACGCCTCGGGGCTGCCCTTGCCGACGGTGATCATGAGCCAGGTGCTGGGTTTCTCCACGCCGCTGCTGCCCTATGAATCGGCGCCCCTGGTGGTGGCCATGCAGTTGGGCGGCGAGCGCATGCGCTCGGCCCAGACCCTGTGCCTGCTGCTGGCGGCGATCGCCCTGTTGGTCCTGTTGCCGCTCGATTTCCTGTGGTGGCGGCTGCTGGGGTGGATCTAGTCTTGCGGCCTCGCTGTGATGCCGACGGGTGGAGCGTAGTCATTCGCTCGAGCCTGGCGACTGCGACGGGCCGTTTGCGGATGGGCGGGTGTCGGACGGAGAGCAGGCAAACCGGACGTTGGCGTAAGGGACACAAGTCGGCGCGGAGCGGCGGGCAGGTTTTGCCTGCGGAGATCAGGCCGCCAGATTCTCGCGTTTGCGGATATGCGCAATGACGGGAAGCAGTGATTTCGCTTGCGGATTGCCCCGTGGCCCAAACATCCTCATGAGGCTCTTCGGCGGTGTGCCGACCTCAGCGGCCAGCCCCTCGAACCCGATAGTCGCGTTGATGTAGTCCCGAAGGATGGACTTTGCGGTGTCGAAGTCGTTGGCAAGAAGGCACTCGACGGCTTCGCTCACCAGCGCCTTGCGGAATTCGGGATCGCGCACGGCGCGCGCCTTCACCGTCTCTTTGAAGTCCCGTGTCAGCGTCATCGTTTACCTCTTCTTCCCTTTCGTCGTCGTCGGCTTCACCGGCTTCGCCTTCCTCGCTTTGTATTCCTGCCATAGGCGCAGTGCTTCTTGGATATCCCGCGATTGGCTGCTCTTGTCGCCACCGATCAGCAGGATGATCAGTTGTGCGCCATCCTGCCCGAGATAGACGCGGCAGCCGGGGCCGTAGTCGATCCGGTATTCAGCCACGCCGCCGCCAACCGGTCTTAGGTTGCCCATGTGTCCCGCGGACAATTTGATTTTGGCTGTCACCACCCTCGCCGCCGCTCGGGCCTCCAGCGCGTCGAACCATTCCGCGAAGCGGTTGCGGCCGTCCTTGGCGATATATTCCCGAACTTCGAGCATTCAATGGTAACCTTAGAGTTACCACATGCTAGCGCGCCCGAGCGGCGTTTTCATCCGGCATCGGTCTTATCGAAATCCTCGCCTTTGTACAGCAAGGACATCCCATAATTCTTCGCCACGGCGTAGGCGAAGCAATCGCCCAGGTTCAACTGCGCCGGATGTCCTCGCCCCTTGCCGTAACGGGAAAAGGCCTCCAGCGCCGTCTCCGCCTCCCTCGCGGTGAGCGGAACCAGCGCCACCCTTGCCGCAGAGAGAAATTCTCCGACATCCTGCCTGGCTTCCTCGATGCTCGCGTGCCGCTTGCGACAGATGCCGAGGACCGCCTCGAAGACGGCGATCGGCGAAGTGACTGGCGCGGCGGCCTCCTCCAGCCGGTCCGTCAGCAGGTCGGCCTCGGGCTCACGGGTCAGGATGGCGACGATGGCGGAGGCATCGAGGAACATCAGATGTCCCCGTTGATCTCGTCATAGAATTGCTTGTCGGCCTCCAGACCGGTGGCGGGTCGGGCCAGCACGCGATCCTGTAGGGGGCGAAGCCTCTCCCGCAAGGGAATCCGTTCATCGAGCCGGCGCAACTCATTTTCCAGCGCCAACCGCACGGCTTCGGTCTTGCTGGTATGTGTGCGGGCCGCCAGTGTTTCGGCAAGCTGGTTTACGCGTTCGTTCCGGATGTTCAGTGGCATTTCGACAACCGTGTAGACTTCTTTACAATATTGTCAGTGCGTGTAGACAATAGGCACCGGCTGCGGTCGGTTCAATGGAAATCCCGCGATGGCGCTTTCATCTCGGCGGTATCGGACAGGGAGCGCAGATGGCCGGAAAGGTCGGTGATGGTCTCGGCCACCACATGGATGACCTGCCCTTCGCGCTGCACCCGGCCGTCGACGCGCAACAGCCGGCCGGTCAGCACGGCGGCGCGATGGCGTTCGAACAGCGGCGGCCAGACGACGATGTTGGCGACGCCGGTTTCATCCTCCAGGGTCATGAAGATCACCCCACTGGCGCTGCCCGGGCGCTGGCGCACCAGCACCAGCCCGGCCACGGCGATGCGCCCCCCATGGCGCTGCAGCAGGCGTTGCGCCGGCGCAATGCCCAGGCGCGACAGGGCAGTGCGCAGCAGGGCCAGCGGATGGGCCTTCAACGACAGTTTCAGCGCGGCATAATCCTCCACCACCTCTTCCCCCAGGCCCATCGCCGGCAGGGTGACCGATGGGCCGATGGCCGGCGCCTCGACCCCGGCGGCGGCGAACAGCGGCGGCGGCGGCGCGGTGAAGGCGCGCACCGCCCACAACGCCTGGCGGCGCGACAATCCCATGGAACCGAAAGCATCGGCCTGGGCCAAAGCCTCGAGCGCCGGCCGGCCGAGCCCGCCCTGCCGCCACAAGGCATGGGGCGAGCGGTAGCCGCCGGCCCGCCGGGCCACCAGGGCGTCGGCATCGGACCGGGAAAATCCGCCGACCTGCCGGAAACCCAGGCGCAGGGCGAGGGCTTTTCCCTCCTCCTCCAGGGTGCAGTCCCAGCGGCTGGCGTTGACGTCCACCGGACGGACCTCGACGCCGTGGTCACGGGCGTCGCGGACGATCTGCGCCGGGGCATAGAAACCCATGGGCTGGCTGTTCAGCAGGGCGCAGGCGAACACCGCCGGATGATGACATTTGAGCCAGGCCGAGACATAGACCAGATGGGCGAAGCTGGCGGCGTGGCTTTCCGGGAAGCCGTATTCGCCAAAGCCTTCGATCTGGCGGAACACCCGTTCGGCGAAGGAACGGTCGTAGCCGCGGGCCGCCATGCCGTCGATCAGCTTGTCGCGGAAGGCCGCCACCGTGCCGGCATGGCGGAAGGTGGCCATGGCGCGGCGCAACTGGTCGGCCTCGGCCGGGGTGAAGCCGGCGGCGACGATGGCGAGCCTCATCGCCTGCTCCTGGAACAGCGGCACGCCCAGGGTCTTGCCCAATACCGCCTCCAGCTCCGGCGACGGATAGTCGACCGGCTCCTTGCCCTGGCGCCGCCGCAGATAGGGGTGCACCATGTCGCCCTGGATGGGGCCGGGGCGGACGATCGCCACCTCGATCACCAGGTCGTAGAAGCAGGCCGGTTTCAGCCTGGGCAGCATGGTCATCTGGGCCCGGCTCTCCACCTGGAACACGCCGACCGAATCGGCCCGGCTCAGCATCTCGTAGACCGCCGGATCTTCGCGCGGCACCGTGGCCAGATCCACTGCCGGCCCACCATGTTCCCGCAACAGGGAGAAGCTTTTGCGGATGCAGGTCAGCATGCCGAGCGCCAGCACATCCACCTTCAACAGCCCCAGGGCGTCCAGATCGTCCTTGTCCCATTCGATGACGGTGCGGCCTTCCCCCGCCGGCTTTGCCGGCATTCCTTGAAATTGGCGGGCGTTGCCCGCCGACGCCGCGTTCTCGATGGGCACCAGCTCGTCCAGCCGTCCCCGGGTCATGACGAAACCGCCCACATGCTGCGACAGATGGCGGGGAAAGCCGGTCAGTTCGCCGGCCAGGGCCAGGGCCAGGCGCAGTCCGCGGTCGGCGGGATCGAGCCCCAGTTCGCGCAGATGATCCTCCGTAACCGGGTCGCGGCTGCGCCCCCAGCGGCTGCGCGCCAGCGCCGCCACGGTGTCGACCGACAGTCCCAGCGCCTTGCCGACGTCGCGGATGGCCGAACGCGACCGGTAATGGATCACCGTGGCGGTCAGCCCGGCCCGCTCACGGCCGTACTTGGCGTAGATGTGCTGGATCACCTCTTCGCGGCGCTCATGCTCGAAATCCACATCGATGTCGGGCGGCTCGTCGCGCGCCGCGCTGATGAAGCGCTCGAACAGCAGGTCGAACTGCGCCGGATCGACGGCGGTGATGCCCAGGCAATAGCACACCGCCGAATTGGCCGCCGAGCCGCGGCCCTGGCACAGGATGCCGCGGCTGTCGGCGAAGCGCACCAGATCGTGGACGGTGAGGAAGTAAGGGGCATAGGCCAACTGGTCGATCAGCCCCAGTTCGTGCTCGATGGCGCCTTTCACCTTGGCCGGCAGGCCGTCCGGGTAACGCCGCGCCGCCCCCTCCCAGGTCAGGCGGGCCAACCGCTGCTGGGGTGTGAACCCGTCACCAGGATCGTCGATGGGATATTCGTAGCGTAGTTCGTCGAGGTTGAAGCGGCAGCGCTCGACGATCTCCAGGCTGCGGGCGACGGCTTGTGGAGTGAGGGCGAACAGCCGGGCCATCTCGTCGGGCGACTTCAGGTGGCGCTCGGCATTGGCCGCCAAGCGCCAGCCTGCCTCGGCCACGGTGCAGCCCTCGCGGATGCAGGTGAGGACGTCTTGCAATGGGCGCCGCGCCGGCGAATGGTAATGCACGTCGTTGGTGGCCAGCAGCGGCGTTCCCGCCCGCTCGGCCAAGGCCGCCAGGGCGGCCAGCCGACGGAGGTCGTCGCCACGGAATCGCCGCTGCGCGACCAGATGGCAGCGGCCGGAAAAGCGCCGACCCCATTGGGCCAATTCGGCGGCGAAGGCCGCGTCGAGACGATCGGGCGGCAGCACCGCCAGGATCTGGCCTTCCCCATGAGCCTCCACATCGGCCCGACCGATCCGGCATCGACCCTTGGTGGCGCGGCGCTTGCCCTCGCTCAGCAGCCGGGAAAGGCCGCCATAGGCGGCGCGGTCGGTGGGAAAGCACAGCAGGCTGGCGGAATCGGTCAGGTCGAGCCGCGCCCCCACCACCAGCCGCAAGCCCGCCTGTTTCGCCGCCGCATGGGCGCGCACCACGCCGGCCAGGCTGTTGCGGTCGGTCACCGCGATGGCCGACAACCCCAGGGCGGCGGCGGCCAGCACCATCTCGTCAGGATGCGAGGCGCCTTGCAGGAAAGTGAAATTGGTGGTCACCTGCAGCTCGGCGTAACTCATGGAAAGACGCCGTGCAGGAACCATCGCGGCCCCTCGCCCTCGCCGTAAAAGCCTTGGCGGAAAAGCCAGAAGCGGCGGCCAGCTTCGTCTTCGACGCAATAGTAGTCGCGGTCCGGAGCGTTCTGCCGCCACCATTCGGCAGCCAGCCGTTCCGGCCCTTCCGCCCGGCGTATGCGGTAGCTATGGCGGCGCCAGCGAAACAGCAGCGGTGGGCCGTCGGGCAGCGGCGCCACCGCCTCCACCGCCTCGGGCCGAAGCAACAGGCGTAGCGGGCGGCGGGCAGCGGGCCAGCCTTCCCCGGTGGGAAAGAAGGCGGCGGGACCAAGGCAGCGGACGGCGCGTTCCGGCAGATGGCTCTGCCGGGGAGCGAAGCGTAGCACTCGGTCACAACCCAGGCGATTGCCAAGGGCGTCGAGCAGGCGGGTGAACTCCTCTCCACCTTCGGCACCCTCAGCAGCCGGCGCCAGACTGGCCTGCGCGGCCTCCAACGACCCCGTCTCGGTTGCCGCCAGCAGCAGCATCTCGACGCCGAAACCGGCATCGAGCCCGGCCAGGGGTTCGGCCAGCAGGCGGAACAGATGACCGGGGTCGCGGCTCGGCCGGCTGGTGCCGATGGTCAACCGCCGTGCCGAGGCGTCGAGACGGAAGGCGGCCAGTTCCAGGCGTCGCACCCCCAGCCGCCGGCACTCCAGCAGCCCCGTCAAGCGCTCCAGCAAATGGCGGACGGCGGCAGCCAGGTCTTCCCGCCCGGCGATGGCTTCGGCGAAGGCCAACTGGACCCGCGGTTCCTCCACCGGCCGGCGCGGTGAAACAGGCTCATCCTGCCGGCCCAGCGCCTGGTCCAGGCGCAAGGCGACGATGCGGCCGAACCGCTCGGCCAAGGCGGCGCGCGGCAGGGGATAAAGGTCGCCGACGTTTTTCAGGCCGAGGCGCACCAGACCGGTGATGATCTCCGGCGGCAGGCGCAACGCCGTCACCGGCAAACCGGCCAAGGCTTTCTGCTGCCCGCCGGGTGCCAACACGGGATGTCCGGCATCGCCGAGCCGGGCCCAGGCCCAGGCGGCGCCGGGGGTGTCGGCCGCCGCGGCGCGGGCGGCGAAACCCAGCCGCCCCAGCCGCCCCAGCAATTCGGCCAGCAACGCCTCCTCGCCGCCCCACAAATGGGCGCAGCCGCTGATGTCGAGCCACAGGCCGCCGCCCTCGCCGCTGTCCGGCCCATCGTCGACGGCCGTCCACGGCGTGTAGGCGATGCAGCCCTCGGCCAAATGGTCGAGCAGCGCCCGGTCGCCCGCTGGATCGGTCGGAGCGAGCCGCAAGCCAGGCGCCACCGCCCGAGCATCGGCCACCGTCATGCCAGCCCTAAGACCAGCCAGCCGGGCCGCCCGGTTGACCGCCAGGAGCAGCCGGCGACCATCCGCGCCGGCCGTGGCCAGAGGTTCATCCCGCCACTCGGCGCAGCGCCGGCACAGCCGGTCGGTGGCCAGGCGGGGCAGCCAGACGGAGACAATGCGTTTCATCGCTTCACCGTTTTGTTCATGAAATGTTCTATTTTGTGCACAATTTCGAGTCAAGCAATCCGCAATTCGGAGAGGCGGTATCCTGCTCCCAGCCCCCTTGCACCTGGAGGAGGCGGTTGATCCCCCGGCCACCGCCTCCCACTTTACAAATATGCCTTTTGCGAGGTCTCTCACATGCTTGGGATGCCTGCAGAGCGGCCGGCGGCGGACTTCACCATCGACCAGGACTGGCCGGCTTACGCTCCTGAAGAGCACCAGCGCTGGCAGACCCTGTTCCAGCGCCAGGCGGCTCAACTGCCCGGCCGTGCGGCGGAGGAGTTCCTGGCCGGCCTCGACGTCCTGGGGATGGTCGGCGAGGGCATCCCCGACTTCCGGCGCCTGAACGAAGTTCTATGGCGACGCACCGGCTGGAAGGTGGTGGCTGTTCCCGGCCTGGTCCCCGACGCCGTGTTTTTCGCCCATCTGGCGGCGCGCCGCTTCCCCGCCACCCGTTTCATCCGGCCGGCCGATCATCTGGACTACATCCAGGAGCCGGATGTCTTCCACGACGTATTCGGCCATGTGCCGCTGCTGGCCAACCCGGTTTTCGCCGACTTCATGGCGGCTTACGGCCGGCAGGGGGTGGCGGCGCTGGACCGCAACCGGCTCGACAACCTGGCCCGGCTTTACTGGTACACGGTGGAGTTTGGCCTGGTTCGCACCGGGGCGGGGTTGCGCATCTACGGATCGGGCATCGTCTCCTCGCGCGCCGAGGTGCTCTACAGCCTGGAGGATCCCCGGCCCCGCCGGATCGCCTTCGACCTCGAGCGGGTGATGCGCAGCCGCTACCGCATCGACGCTTTCCAGGAGACCTATTTCGTCATCGACGATTACCACGATCTGTTCGCCGCCCTCGATCGCGACCTCTCGCCCGTCTATGAGCGCGTCGGCGCCCTGCCCGTCCTCGCTCCCGGCGAGGCCAGCGGAGAGGATCGCCTCGTTCCCCTCGATGCGGGAGTCCAGCCATGACGACACCTCCGCTCAGCTTCGGCTTCGTCGAATTCACCGATCCCCAACCGGAGCGCCTGCGCCGCCTGTTCGCCGCCCTGGGTTTTGCCCCGGCGGGACGCCACCGCAGCCGACAGATCGAGGCATGGCGGCAGGGAAACATCCTGTTCCTGTTGAACGGCGAGCCGGCCGGCTTCGCCGCGGCTTTCGCCGCTCGCCACGGGCCCGGCGTGAGCGGCTTCGCTTTGACGGTGGACAACGCCGGGGCAGCGGAGCACCAGGCCCTGGCCTGCGGCGGCCGCCTATGCATCCCCGGCCCGGATCTGCCGCTGCCGGCGCTGGAAGGCGTCGACGGCGCCGCTCTCTACCTTCTCGACGGCGAGGGCTGGGGACGCCTGGCCGAGACCTTTCCCACCAGCGATGAGGCGGTGGCGGGAAGCATCCTGCTGACCATCGACCATCTGACCCACAACGTCCGCCGCGGCCGCATGGACATCTGGGCGGAGTTCTACCACCGCGCCTTCGGCCTTGAGGAAATCCGCTATTTCACCATCACCGGCCGCCATAGCGGCCTGCGCAGCCGCGCCATGTCCAGCCCCGAGGGTGGCGTGCGCATCCCGATCAACGAATCCGCCGACAACCATTCGCAGATCGAAGAATTCCTCCAGCAGTACAAAGGCGAAGGCGTTCAGCACATCGCCCTGTCGACCGCCGACATCTCCGCCGCGGTGGCCGCGATCAAGGCTGCCGGAGTGCCGTTCCTCGACACCCCTGACACCTATTACGAAGCGGTGGATGCCCGTCTGCCGGGCCACGGGCTGGATCTGGAGCAGTTGCGCCGGGAGCGCATCCTGGTCGACGGCGGCCCGGCGCAAGGAGGCGGATTGCTTCTGCAGATTTTCACCGCCCCGCTGATCGGCCCGATCTTCTTCGAAATTATCGAACGCCGCGGCAACCAGGGCTTCGGCGAGGGCAACTTCCAGGCCCTGTTCGAGGCGGTCGAACTGGACCAGATCCGCCGCGGCGTTCTGGCACCGTGAACCGCGGCCCTGCGCGACGCTCTTGAGCGAGGCGGGGCGGAGGAAGGTCAATAGCGTGCCGCCCGGCGGTCGTCGACGCCGGCAAAGCAGCAATAGCCGGAGACCGTCTTGCCGAGAGCGGGGCCGCCGAGCAGGATGGCGACGGCATCGCCCCACGGGCTCTGCTGCGTCACCGTATACCCCATGCGCTCCAGCGCCGCCCTGGTGTCTGCCGAGATGGCGAAGGGCTCGACGAAGATCTTGTCCGGCTTCCATTGATGGTGGAAGCGCGGCGCATCCACCGCTTCCTGCACCGTCATACCGTAGTCCACCACGTCCAGGAAGGTTTGCAAGACGATGGTGATGATGCGCGCCCCGCCGGCGCTGCCCAACACCATGACGAGCTTGCCGTCCTTGGTGACCACGGTGGGACTCATCGAAGACAGCGGCGTCTTATGCGGCGCGATCACATCCGCCTTGCCCTGCACCAGCCCAAAAATGTTGGGCACGCCGGGCTTTTCGCTGAAATCGTCCATGGTGTCGTTGAGCAGTATGCCGGTGCCGGCGGGGGTAACGCGGGCGCCGAAGAAATTGTTGAGCGAATAGGTCACGGCGACGGCGTTGCCCGCCTTGTCGACGACCGAATAATGGGTCGTCTCACTGCCTTCGTGCGGCGGTGTCCCGGGGCCGATGTCCCGCGAATTGCCCGCCTTGTCGGGATCGATGTGGGCGCGGATGGCCGCGGCATAGCCCTTGTCGAGCAGACGCCCGACCGGATTTTCGATGAAATCGGGATCGCCGATGTCGTCGTTGCGGTCGACATAGGCATGGCGCATCGCTTCCACCATGTAATGGATGGTCTTGGCGGAATTGAAGCCCCAGTCCTTCAGCGGATAAGGATCGAGGATGTTCAGCATCTCGCAGAGGGCCACGCCGCCGGAACTCGGCGGCGGGGCGGAGTACAGAACATAGCCTTTGTAGCTGCAGGTGATCGGCCGCATTTCACGGACCGCATACTGCGCGAAGTCGGCTTTGCTCAACAGCCCGCCGTTGGCCCGGCTGGCCGCGACGATCCGCTCGGCGATGGGGCCGCGATAGAAGCCGTCCGCTCCCTGCCGGGCGATCCGGCGCAAGACCTTCGCCAGATCCGTCTGCACCAGGATGTCGCCCCGCCGATAGGGCCGGCCATGGTTCAGGAAGATCGCCGCGCTCGGCGGGTCCTTGCGGAAATCCGCAGCCGCTTCGTTCAGGCCGGCGGCATCGGCCTCATCGAGCTTGAACCCCTTTTCCGCCAAGGCGATGGCCGGTGCCATGACCTGCCGGCGGCTCATGCTGCCGTATTTCCGCAAGGCCAGGTCGAGGCCGGCGACACTGCCCGGCACGGCAACGGCCCGATAGCCGAGAAGGCCGGCCTTGGGCATGACATTGCCGGCCCGGTCGAGGAACATGCCGGCGGTGGCCGCCAGCGGCGCCTTCTCGCGGAAATCAAGGAAGGTGGTGCGGCCGTCGGCGAAACGGATGGTCATGAAGCCGCCGCCGCCCAGATTGCCGGCGGCCGGATAAACGACGGCCAAGGTATAGCCGACAGCTACGGCGGCATCGACCGCGTTGCCGCCACGACGCAAGATGTCGTTGCCGACCCGAGTCGCCAGGGCATGGACGCTGGCCACCATCCCGTCCTCGCCGGCGACGGGAGGCGGCGAAGCGGCGCCGGCCGAAGCGAGCAGCCCGAGGAGAACCCCCAGTGCCAGAAAAGCGGCAAGCGGTCGCAGATGCATGAGCCTGTCTCCCATTGGTGGCGGCCACCGGCGGCCGGTGTATCATGCCTGGGATGCTGCAGGGGTGAAAGCCGAGGGAATGGTGGCGATGCAGACGATGGCCGGAAGCGTCTTCTCCGATGTCCCCGCCCACTCCGCCGAAGAACTGGTGACCGCGCTGGTTACCATGCCCGGAGCCCGTATCGAACGCATCGTCTCGACCGGCCAGGCCAGTCCACCGGGTTTCTGGTATGACCAGGCTCAGGCCGAATGGGTGATGGTGCTGTCAGGATCGGCGGTGCTGCGCTTTGCCGACGAGGCGGAACCGTATCGAATGGGCCCCGGCGACTATCTGTTCATTTCGCCGCATCGGCGCCATCGGGTGGAGCAAACCGCCCCCGATGCACCGACCATCTGGCTGGCCGTGCATTTCGGGTGGCCGGCTTGAGAAACCGCAAAATCACCAAGACGGTGGTGAGGCTGGTGAGCCGGCTCGACCTCCATGACGCCATGCTGACGCCGGTCAACCAAGGTGATGAAGGCAGATTCCCTATCGGTGCACATAAGAGCGCCATTGCGCCGCGTGGACCGATTTGTATGAGCCGGCGACAGGCTGAGCTTGCCTGTCGGCCAGTTCCAAAGACCGCGCCTCGTCATTCCATTCCAGCAGCCAGGCGGCGACGAGGCCGTCCTCGCCCACCCCCTTGCCCCGGCAGCGGACCAGTTCGACCCGCCAGCGCCATCGGCCAACGCCTTCCCCCGCCGGGCCGTCGCCGGCGGCCGGGCCGATACGCCAGCGAGTCAGCGCCGGGCCGCAAGCGTCGCCGCGGTTCAGCAGCAGGGCGGTGACGCCGCTGGTCCGGGCGGCAAGCTGCAACCGGCGGGCGGCGGCCAGGTCGAGGCCCCGCACTTCGCCCAACACGCCGCCCAACCCCCGGCAGTGCAGCCCCTGCTCCATCACCCACAGCAATTGCTTTACCCCGTCGGCCCGCACCATCAGCAGACGCTCGGCCGCCAGCCCCAGGGCGGCAAGGCCGGGGGCATAAAGGCCGTCGTCGGCCGCCACCCACAGCACCGGGCCGCCCAAACCTGCGGACTCCGTCAGGCGGCCCAGCCACCAGGCGGCAAAACCCAGCGCCGCGCCGTGCTCGACGCCATCGGCCAGGGGTGCCGGAACGATTTCGTGCAACCCACCGCGCGGCAGCCCCCCCCAAGGCAGCACGCCATCGATCTCGGCCAGGCCGAACGGCAACACTTCAATCTCGTCGTTCCGCCCGGACCCTTCCAGGGCGGCGATGCGAGCCCGCAATTGGGCTAGGGAAATGGGGGCCATGGGAACCTCTCGGCAGCGATGTGTTCCTGTTATGTTCCGTCCAGGAGCGCGCCAGTGTCAAGACGTGGAGGTATCGGTAGTGCAGTGACTCTTTCCAAAGGTTCGGTCTATCAAAAGACCCTCGATAGGGTTCCTCGCCGCCAGGATCGCGGCTTCCATGCCGTGGCACCGCTCTACCGTTTCCTGACCGAGGCCGGTTCGACCTATGGCTGAGGCAACTGCCGGCCACCTCTACACCCCGTCGCCCCGTCGGATCATGTCGATGAATGCCCGCAATGCCGGCGGTGGATGTCGACGGCCGGGATAATAGAGAAAGAAACCGGGAAAGGCGGGGCACCACGCGTCAAGGACGGATATGGCCCGCCCGGCCTCGACCGCCGGCTTGGCGTAGGCCTCGAAAATATAAGCCAGGCCGAGCCCGGCCAGGACCGCATCCAGGATCAGTTCCTGATCGCCAAGGATCAGCGGCCCATCGATGGAGACGTCGAAGGACTCTTTGCCATTGACGAAGCCCCACGGCAACACCTCGCCGCCGGGGAACCGCTGGCGCAGGCAGGCGTGGCCGATAAGCTCGTGCGGCGCCTGCGGCAGACCGCGGGCCTCCAGATAGGCCGGCGCCCCGACCACGACGAAGCGTTGCGGCGGGGACAGCGGCACAGCGATCATGTCGCCCGCCAGCCGTTCGCCGATCCGCACCCCGGCATCGAAGCCGCGGGCAACGATGTCGGTAAGCGCGTCATCGGCCACCACCTCGACCCGCACACGCGGGCAGGCGGCAAGGAATCTGGTGACCAGCGGCAGCAGCAGCAGGCGGCAAACCGACCGTGGCGCATTGATCTTCAGGGTTCCCGAAGGACCGTCGCGCATGGAAGCGGCCTCATCCACCGCCGCCCCTATCTCGGCCAGCGCCGGGGCCAGCCTTTTCAACAGGGCTTCGCCCGCCTCTGTCGGCGCCACGCTACGGCTGGTGCGATGGAGCAGCCGGATGCCCAGGCGAGCCTCCAAACCCTTGAGGGCATGGCTCAAGGCCGAGGTGGACAGCCCCAGTTCGGTGGCGGCACGGCGGAAGCTGCGGTGCCGGGCAATGCTGGCAAAGATGGCGAGATCGGACAGCTCGGCGCGGATCATTGTTGAGTTTATTTCATTGGTGCATGTGGAAACGTCCACCTTATCGAATGATCGAGGGGTGGTTAAGGTCGTCGTTGCCGCACCGAGGGCGGCATGGCGGGAGTGGAATGAATGGACATCCGAATCCGTATCAGCAAACCGGGTGGCGTCGATCGCCTGCGGGTGGAGCCTTCTCCGCCGCAAGAGCCCGGCCCCGGCGAAATCCGTTTGCGCCATGAGGCAATCGGCGTCAACTTCATCGACATCTATCATCGCAGCGGCCTCTACCCGCTGCCCGACCCTGCCGTGCCCGGGGTGGAAGCGGCAGGCGTGGTAGACGCCGTCGGTGCCGGAGTCGCCCGCCTCAAGCCGGGCGACCGCGTGGCCTACGCCGGAGCGCCGGTCGGAGCCTAGTCGAGTAGGCACGGGAGATTGCTCTCCCGCGCCTCTCACAGAACCGGACGTGCGGATCACGCATCCGGCTCTTTGGATCGGTATATCAGAGCGCCAGCGATAGCTGCGCCGAT
>JAJXWP010000078.1 GCA_021781575.1 Pseudomonadota bacterium | reverse complement strand
CATCACCGGCTCGGGGAATACCCTGATCAACCAGATGGGCAGCGGTAATGACACCATTACCGCCGGCACCGGCAATGCCACCGTTTGGGCCGGCACCGGCCACGACGTCTTCGGCTTCTTCTCCGGCAGCCAGACGAACGGCGCGACGGGCGGTGGCACCACCGCGATCGGCAACTTCGGTGCCAACGATACGCTGGCGATTTCCGGCTATGGCCTGAGCGCTTCGCAGATCCTGGCCAATGCGAAGGTGTCCGGCGGCAGCACCACCATCAGCCTGCAGGATGGCACCAAGATTATCCTGGCCGGATTCACCAACCTGACTGCCAGCAGCTTGGTGTAAGTGTTCCAGAGGGCCGGTTCCGGCGCCAAGATACTGTGGTGATCAGCATCTTGCGCCGGACCGGCCCTAAATGTGTCTCAAGTGAGCAGGATGGATGCAGTTTCGGAAGACGTGAAAGCTGTGACGGAAGAGTCTTCCCTGGCGGCGTTGCTGGCCGTTGCTCGTCATCATGGTGTGCATCTTTCCCTTGAGCAGATCCGCCGCGACCACCCGTTGGACGGGGCGCAAGTTCCGTCCTCTTTGCTGGTCCATCTGGCCGAACGCAACGGGCTGAACGCCCGCCGGGTAATCATGCGCTGGCGCCATCTGGCCAAGATCGGCAAGGCGGTGCCCGCCATCCTGCGGATGAACAACGGCGCCGCGATGATCCTGGTGGGCTTCCAGTCCGCCGGTTCGGTACCCATGGCCTTGCTGCGCGATCCCTTGGATCCGGCCGAAACCATCGTCGGCATCGACGAACTGCGTTTGGCTGCCGCCTGGGACGGCGAGGTCATCCTGATTCGCCGTCGTTTCGCCCTGGACGATGCGGAACGCCCCTTCGGCCTGATGTCCCTGGTGGCGGAGGTGCTGAAGGAAAAGCGCATCTTCCGCGACATCGGCTTGGCCTCGCTGGCGATGTCGGTGTTTTCGCTGGCCCCGCCGCTGATGTACATGATCATCGTCGACCGCATCCTGGCCCATCAGCGGATGTCGACGCTGACCGTGCTGGCCGCCGGCATCCTGTTCGTCCTGGCCTTCGACACGGCGTTCGGCTACCTCAAGCGCTATATGCTGGCCATCGGCTCGGCCCGCATCGACGCCCGGCTTTGCATTTATATTTTCGACCGGATGATCGGTCTGCCGATGGACTTCTTCGAGCGGACGCCGACCGGCCAGGTCACCTACAAGCTGAACGAGATCTGGCGGATCCGCAATTTCCTCACTGGGCCACTGTTCGGCACGGCGCTGGAATCGATCAACCTGGTGGTGCTGCTCCCCGTCCTGTTCATCCTCAGCCCGACGCTCACCTTCGTGACTTTGGGCATCGGCGTGCTGATGTTTATCACCGTGCTGGTCTACATCCGTCCGCTTGGGCGGGCCTATGGTCGCGTGATCCAGGCCGAAATCGCCAAGAACACCCTGCTGGTGGAGGCCATCCACGGTATCCGCACCGTCAAATCCCTGGCCATCGAGGAACCGAAGCGCCAATTGTGGGACGCCCGGGTGGCCGAAGCGGTGCGGGCCAACACCGCCATGCAGTTGCTGGCCAACCAGCCGCAGACCATTCTCCAGCCGCTGGAAAAGCTGACCTATGCGGGTGTCTTGCTGATCGGCTCGTACATGGCCATCGGCCACGGGACCACGGTTTATGCCGGCACCCTGATCGCCTTTTCCATGCTGGCCGGGCGGGTCGCGGCGCCGCTGATCCAGATCGCCGGCCTGCTGCAACAGTACCAGGAGGTGCGCGGCGCCATCGACCAGGTCGCCTCGGTGGTCAACAACGAGCCGGAACAGGCACCGGGCTTCCAGGGGGCCCGCCCGACCATCGAAGGCCATATCCGCTTCTCCCATGTGCGCTTCCGCTATCCCGGCGCCGCCACCTATGCCCTGAAGGACGTATCGTTCGAACTGCCCAAGGGCAGCATGCTGGGGGTGATGGGGCGCAGCGGCTCCGGCAAGACCACGGTGACTCGGCTGCTGCAAGGCTTGAGCCGCGATTACGAGGGGCTGATCAAGGTCGACGGCATCGATCTGCGCGACATCGACCTGCAGCATCTGCGCTCGCGCATCGGGGTGGTGCTGCAGGACAACTTCCTGTTCCAGGGCACCATCCGCGAAAACATCCTGGCCGGCTATCAGGGAGCCAGCCTGGAAGAGGTGATCCGTGCCGCCCGCCTGGCCGGAGCCGAGGAATTCATCGAGCGCTTGCCCAAAGGCTATGAGACCGTTCTGGAAGAGGGTTCCAGCAACCTGTCGGGCGGCCAGCGCCAGCGCCTGGCCATTGCCCGCGCCCTGCTGGGCGACCCGTCCATCCTGATCCTCGACGAGGCGACCAGCGCCCTGGATCCGGAAAGCGAAAGCATCGTCAACGCCAACCTCATGCGCATCGCCGACGGTCGCAGCATGATCATCATTTCCCACCGCCTGTCTTCGCTGGTTCACTGCGACCAGATCCTGGTGCTGGAACAAGGCGAGTTGAACGACGCCGGCGCGCATGCCGAGTTGCTCGATCGTTGTGAGATCTATCGCCACCTGTGGACCCAACAGAACCGCCACGTCATCGCCGGACCATCCCATGATCGCGCTTTTGCGACGCCTTCCGCCCTCTGACTCCCTGACCGACCAGGCGATCAACGACTTCCAGTCGGAGACTGCCGCCATCACCGGCGCGCCCGATCCGCTGGCGGCTCGCCTGGTGCTGTTCGTGCTGGCCGCCATGGTGACGCTGGCGATTGTTTTGGCTTCGGTGCTGAAGATCGAGCGGGTGGTGACCGGCAACGGCCGCGTTGTCTCCGAGGTGCCGAAGCTGCTGGTACAACCGCTGGACACGTCCATCGTGCGCAGCATCCCAGTGCGCGAAGGGCAGATGGTGCACAAGGGCGACATCCTTGCCACCCTGGATCCCACCTTCCAGGCAGCCGATGTCGGCGCCCTGAAGGCTCATGCGGCGCAGTTGAAGGCTCAGATCGCCCGGCTGCAGGCGGAACAGAAGGGCCAGCCGTTCACCGCGGCGGAAGATGATTCAAACTGGTTGCTTCAGCTGTCCATCTGGCGATCGCGCCAGGCCGAATACAACGCCAAGATGGTCAACTTCCGGCAGAAGATCGACAGCGACGAGGCGACTATCCGCCGCGCCCAGCAGGATGCCGTTCACTACCGCTCGCGTCTCGGCTTGGCCAATGAAGTGGAGAGCATGCGCAAGGAGCTGGAGCGCGACAAGGTCGGCAGCCGGCTGAACTCCCTTCTGGCTTCGGACAGCCGGGTGGAAGTGGCGCGCAATCTGGCCGAGGCCGAGAATACGGTGCAGACGGCCACCCATGACATGGAGGCCGAGCGGGCCGACCGCGACGTCTATATCGAGCAGTGGCGGAGCGACATCGCCAAGAACCTGGTCGATCGACGCGGCGAATATGACCAGGTGCAGCAGGACTTGGCCAAAGCCGAACGACGGCAGGACATGGTGAACTTGCGCGCCGCCGCCGATGGCATCGTGCTCGAGGTCGGCAAATATTCCATCGGCTCGGTGGTGCAGCCGGGCGATCAGGTGATGACCCTGGTGCCGATTGGCAGCGGCCTGTCCATCGATGCCGACATCAGCGCCGCCGACCAGGGCTTCGTCGCCCCCGGACAGAAGGTCAACATCAAGTTCGCCGCTTACGAGTTCACCGATCACGGCATGGGCCACGGCGTCGTACGGAGCATCAGCGCGGATTCGTTCGCTCCGATGGACAGCAAGGCCGAAAGTCCCGATCGCTTCTATCGGGCCCGCATCGACGTCACCGACCTTGCCCTGCATGGCGTGCCCAAGGACTTCCGGCTGGTGCCCGGCATGACCCTGACCACCGATATTGTCGTCGGGCGGCGGACCATCATGGCCTATATCCTGGAAGGCGCCCTGCGCAACTTGTCCGAAGGCATGCGCGAGCCGTGACATGGGCGCAAGTCCGCTTCGGCCCCAGGCGAAGAGCCCTATGAACAGGCCGATGGGGCGCATGTTTCGCCTTATTGCGACGCGGTATCACGCTGATTGCCGATGACCATGGACGGTCGCACCACAAGCCGCAGGGAGGGCAGCGGGCCGGGCGCCTTGCGCCGCCTGCTCGATCGACTTTGGTCGGGAAAATCTGACCCGGCCGGCTGGTTCCAGCGAGGCGAGCGGGCACGCGAACGCGGCGACCTGAAGGCCGCCATCACCGCCTGGCGCCGGGCGGCCGAGGGTGGCCACGGCGAGGCGCAGATGCGCCTGGGCGCCGCCCATGAAGCAGGGGAGGGCGTGCTGGGCAATCCAATGGATGCCGTCGCCTGGTACCGCAGGGCCGCGGAGCAGGGCCATGCCCAGGCCCAGGCCTGTCTGGCGCGGATTTACGCCCTGGGCTGCCAGGGGCCGGAGGGCGGCCTGACTTCGGCCGCGGCGGGCGCGCTGTTTCCCAACGGCCTGGCCATCGAGCGGGATTTTTCCGAAGCGGCGCGCTGGGCCGAAGCCGCGGCCCGCCAAGGCGTGGTGACCGCCCAATCCTTGCTAGGCTACCTGTTCGCCACCGGCTTGGCGGGGCCGGCGCCAGACCCCAAACAGGCCCTCCACTGGTACGCCCTGGCGGCCAACCAGGGCGACGCCGCCGGCCAGCTTGGCGTGGGCCTGCTGTTGGCCGGCGGTTCCCTTGGCGAACCCGATTTCCCCAACGCTCTCGCCTGCTTTCAGGCTGCTGCCGACCAAGGCAACGTGGCCGCCATGTATTATCTGGGAGCGATGTCTGGCCAAGGCCTGGGCACCGAGGCGGACCCCAACGCGGCTGCCGCCTGGTTTCAGCGGGCGGCCGAGGGCGGCGTCGCCGCCGCCCAGCGCGCCCTGGGGGGAATGCTGCTGGCTGGCTGCGGCGGTCCCCGCGATGTTTTCTCCGCCGAAACCTGGTTGCGCAAGGCGGCGTTGCAAGGGGATGTGGAAGCCATGCTGACCCTGGGCCGCCTGCACAGCGGCGGCGGCGACGGCATGAAGCCCAATTTGCTGGAGGCCGCCACCTGGTATCGCGAAGCAGCCGACAAAGGCCACGTGGTGGCGCAAAAGGCTCTTGGCCAGATGTATCTGAGCGGGACCGGCCTGGCGCGCGATCCGGTGGAAGCGGCCAAGTGGTTCGCGCGGGCAGCGGCGCAGGGCGACCTGCAGGCCCAGGTGCAATTGGGTACCTTCTATCTGGGCGGCCATGGCGTGGCGCGGGACCCGTCGCGAGCGTTCGAGCTGTTCCAGGGGGCGGCGGAGCAGGGGGATGCCGCGGCCATCTACAATATCGGCGTGCTGCACAATCTGGGGCTGGGAGTGACGCAAAGCGCCGAACAGGCCGTTACCTGGTATCGGCGGGCCGCCGAACAGGGCAATGTGGCGGCCCAGTTTCGCTTGTCGGTTGCCTATGCCATCGGCGACCTGGTCGCCCAGGATTACGCCCAGGCCGCTCATTGGGCCCGGCTTGCGGCGGAACAGGGGCATACCGGCGCCCAAAGCAATCTGGGCCGCTTCCTCATGCAGGGTTGCGGCCTGCCGCAGGACCTCGGCCAGGCCGAGGTTTGGCTGCGGCGCGCCGCCGACCATAACGTGGTCGAGGCGATGACCGCCATGGGTGAATTGTTTGCCGGGTTTTGGGGCGGCGCGCCCGACCGGGAGCAGGCGCTGCAGTGGCTCCGCCGCGCCGCCGACGCGGGCGACCAGCGGGCCAAGGATACTCTCTTGGGGCTCGGCGAAACGAGCGGAAGTTGATGGCCTGTGAGATTAATCGCTGTACGGTGTCGAACCGGTGACGTCCGACAGGGGCAAACAATTACGGTGCTTGTCGCTCGAACAGATCTTTGGCTATAGTGCGGAAGGCGGGGGTGCGTCAAATCTGGATACGGGCTCGGCACGACCAAGCATCGAGTTTCATTTCCGGCCCGGCTGGTTGGTGAGTGGTTCGGCCTGGGGGATCTGAAGCGCTTCCATGACTTCGCTGATTATCAAGCTGGGTGCCGCCGGTGACGTCCTGCGAACCACGCCGTTGCTGCGGGTTCTCGATGACGATGTACATTGGCTGACGCTGCCGGAGAATGCGCCGCTTCTGCGGGGCTGCGGCGTTCGGGTTTTCACCAGTGTCGAAGCCCTGCCATGCGGCCAGGTCTACCGACTGGTGATCGGCCTGGACGAGGAACCCGCCTGCCTTGATGCCGTCTTTTCCCGGATCGAGGCGCAAGCGGTGGTCGGCGCCTTTCCCGATGCCGGCGGCAACATCCTCTACTCGGAGGCGATGGCGCCATGGTTCGACATGTCGCTGGCCAGCCGCTTCGGTCGCAAGACCGCCGACCAGTTGAAGTTGTCCAACCGCCGAAGTTATCAGGACTTGCTGTTCGCCGGGCTGGGCCTATCGTTCCAGGGCGAGGAATACATTCTTTCTTCCGAGCGCCCTGCCAGCCATTTGTACGGCGATATCGCTTTCGCTCCCTCGGTCGGCGACCGCTGGCCGATGAAGCGCTGGGCCTATTTCCAGCAGGCGATCGAGCACTTCTCCCGTGGCTACCGCGTGTCGGTCCTGCCGCGTCGCGCCACGTTGTCGGAGCACATCGCCGATATCCAGGCGCACCGGGTCATCATCACCAACGACAGCCTGCCCATGCATATCGCGCTTGCTTGCGGCAAGCCCTGCGTGGCCTTTTTCACCTGCACCAGCCCATGGGAAATCCACGGATACGGTCGTCTGGAAAAAGTGGTGTCGCCGCGGCTGGCGGAGTTCTACTACCGACGGGATTTCGACCCTGCGGCAAGCTCGGCCATTGGCCTGTCCGAGGGCGTGGAGGCGATCGAGCGGGTCATGGCCGATGCCATGCCCGAGGAAATTCGGCGCTACGGCTCGTAGGGCGGGTGGCTCACATGATGCCGAGCGACGCCAGGATCCGCGATATGCGCTTTTCCGATACCGGCAGCGAGTATTCGCGTTTGACAAAAGCCAGGCCGTTCTGCGACAGCATGGTCCACAACGTCTTGTTCCGGTACAACTCGCAAACGCGGTCGGCGAAGGCCTCGGGATCCTCGGCCAGCAGGGTGTCGGAGCCATCCACCAATCCCATGCCCTCGGCGCCGATGGCGGTGGAGACGACGGGAATTCCGTAGCTCAGGCTGGACCCGATTTTTCCCTTGATGCCGGCCCCGAAACGCAAGGGCACGACGGACAGGCGGCAGCGTCCGAGCGTCGGCCCCAGATCCTTGACATAGCCCTCGACGATGACGTCCCGGCCGGCCAGGGCACTGATTTCCTCCGGCGGCCGGCTGCCGATGATGCGGAATTTGACCCCCGGCAGCCGGGTACGGACCAGGGGCCAGATCTCGCGGTGGAAATAGAGAACGGCGTCGACGTTCGGGTTATGGCCGAACCCGCCGACATAGCAGATGTCGGCCAGTTCCTCGAACGGCGCCTGCAGGCCGGGCGTCTCGAGGATCAGCGGCAAATGCGCCAGCTTGGCTTCGGGCAACTCCCGGCTCAGCATGTCGATCTCATCGGTCGACAGGATGATGGTGCAATCCGCCTTGCGCATGACGTCGAATTCCAGCGCCTTGGTCGCCAGCGCCTCCTCCATCTTGGCGGCTGAGGTGGTCAGTTCGGCTTCGCGCATCAGGCGCCGGAAATGGAGGTCGGCGGTGTCCACCAGGATTTTCGCCTGCGGAGCCAGTTCCCGCAGGTCATCGATATAGGCGGCAACCCGGGGGGCCCGATAGGCCATGATCAGGTCGTAATGATCGCCGCAGGCGGTGAGGTGTTCGCGGATCGAGCTGCAATAGGGATGGTATATGGTCTCAATGCCGCGGCGCTGCAGATCGTCGGTGTATTTTCCGATATGGGTGAAATTGTCTTCCGGGATGAAGCTGATCTTGAACCCCAGGTTCTGGAAGATCTGCAGCATATAACTTTGGGTGAGCGAGCCGGCGTCCATGTCGGGCGTGGGCGTGGTGGCGTCGATCATCAATAGGCGATGCCGGCATCGCCGCTCGCGGG
Organism: Pseudomonadota bacterium; assembly: GCA_021781575.1. GTDB lineage: Bacteria > Pseudomonadota > Alphaproteobacteria > Rhodospirillales > Magnetospirillaceae > DUZF01. The sequence goes on along the minus strand of JAJXWP010000078.1, from coordinate 1,259 downwards.
CGATGTGGGGGGTATGGCCGTTGGGCAGGTGTCGCTTCAGCACCGATGACCACTTTTCCAGGAATTTCGGCCGGTTGATCTCCTGATAGGCCTTGGTGCCGGTGGTTACGTCGGTGCCTGCCGTGGCGCCTTCCCGGTGCAGGATGCAGGACAGTGGCTGATAGAGGACGCGGTAGCCGAGATTGCGCACGGAAAAGGCCAGGTCTGTGTCTTCGAAATAGGCCGGCGCATAGCGCCGATCGAAGCCCCCCACCGCCCAGAACAGGTCCTTGCGGATCATCAGCGCCGCGCCGGACACATAGTCCACGTCCCGAACATAGTTGTATTCCGGCTTCCGCGGGTCGTCGTTGCGCCCATAGTTCCAGCCCGAGCCATCTTCCCAGATGATGCCGCCGGCTTCCTGCAGCCGTCCGTCGGGATAAACCAGCTTCGAGCCGACGATTCCAGTGTCCCCATGCATGGCGAAGGTGGTCAGAAGCTCGTCGAGCCAGCCGTTCTTCACTTCGGTGTCGTTGTTGAGGAAGAACAGGTATTTGCCCCGGGCGTGGGCCGCGCCGCGGTTGCACGAGCCGACGAAGCCCTGGCGGGAATGGTTCCTCAGGTAGCGGACGCCCATCCAGCCGGGTGCGACGAACGAGGTCAGGTCGCGCGAGACGTCGTCGACGATGATCACCTCGAACTTGGCCGCCGGCAGCAGGCGTTCGATCGAGCGCAGGCAGGCATGGGTCAGGTCGAGGTTGTTATGAACCGGAATGATGATGCTCACCTCGGGGGTGACGGCCGAGGGTAATGAGATTCCGACCATTTCCTGTGCCGCTGAGCGCAGGCGGTCGAAGAACCGGTTAACCAGTTCGAAGCCGGTCAGGTCGTCGTCGGCAGTCTGCAGGATATCCAGCGGATCCATCTGCGCATTGGGGCGGTAACCGTCCTGCAGGCCGTGGTGGATGAAATGGGCCAGGGGGTCCAGCCCCGAGGTTTCAACCTCGGGGTAGGTCGCCAGGTAATAGGCGGTGTCAAACAGCGCCGAGGGGTCGCGCCGTTCCCGCCATCCAACGGTGCAGTAATGATAAAGGGGGGCGATGCCAAGGTCGAGCAGGTCGGGGTCGGCGGCCAGGTAATATTCGTCGTCGAACAAAGGCGAATGGAACCGCGCTTCCTTCCAGCCGTCGACCAGATAATGCGCCAGAGGGTCGACACCGGCCTCTGCCACGTCGCCGTTGCGTTCGAGATAGGTGCGCCGATCAAAGGCCGCTGCGACG
>JAJXWP010000038.1 GCA_021781575.1 Pseudomonadota bacterium | reverse complement strand
CCGAAGGCGGTCATCCACGACGCCGGGGCGGTGGCGCGGATGATCTCGACCGCCCGCGCCGCCTTCGGCCTCGCCGCCGGCGAGATGCTGTGGTGCACCGCGGAGCCCGGCTGGATCCCCCACACCGCCTATGGACTGGTGGCGCCGCTGGCGACCGGCGCGACGATCCTGCTGGATGCGGCGCCGACCACGCCGATGCGGTGCCTGTCGGTGCTCGAGGACGAACCGGTGGCCATCTGGTACACGGGCGCCACCGTCATTCGCAACCTGATCGGCGGCGGCGCCGCCCCGGCCCGTTCATTCCACCCGCGCGCCTTGCGTCTGGCCGCCACCGTCGGCGAGCCGCTGTCGGCCGACGCGGTCGAGTGGGGGCAGAAGGTTCTGGGCGTTCCGTTTCGCGATACCTGGTGGCAAACGGAAATCGCCGGCATCGCCATGGTCCATGACCTGGGCCAGCGACCTCTTCCCGGCAGCATGGGCAAACCGCTGAAGGGGCTCTGTGTGGCGCTGGTGCGCCGTGACGGTTCCTGTCTTTCTTTCTGCGCCGACACCGGCGAGGCGACCGGCGAATTGGCCCTCAGGATCGACTCCCTGCCGCCTTGGCGCAGCCTGGGCGGCGAGAGCAGCGCCCCACCACAGGCCGTCGACGGCTGGCACCTGACCGGTGACCTGGTGAGACGGGATGGCGACGGCTACTACTGGTTTCTTGGTCGGATCGACGACCTGATCAATTCGGGCGGGCGCCGCATTGGTCCGTTCGAGGTCGAGGCGGTGCTGATGTCCCACCCCGCGGTGGGCCAGGCCGGCGTGGTCGGGGTGCCGGACCCTCGCCTGAACGAGAAGATCGTTGCCTTCGTCGTGGTCAACCCGGGCTTCGATCCGGGGGATGCGCTGCGTGCCGAACTGCACGCTTTTGCCCGCGAACATCTGGGCAAGCCGCTGTCGCCCCAGGAGATCCGCTTCGAACGGCGCCTGCCGAGCACCGCCACCGGCAAGATCATCCGCCATCGGCTTCGCGCCCTGTACCTGGCTGACGCCGCGGGCCTTAATCCTTAGGAGACAGCCTCCTCAGGCCCCGTTCAAAACGCCGCATTACTTTTGAATGGGGCCCAAGCGATACCCCAGCCGTGCCGAAATGCCATCGGCAATCTCGGACAGCACGGCCGCGATCGGACTGTCCCAGTCGGTGCTGAACGTTCCGCTCGGCCCCATGGCGGTGATGGCGAGAACGATCTTGCCGGTATGATCGAACACCGGAGCGCAAAATGCGTTGATGCCCGGGATCGGCGTGCCGGTAACGCGTGCCAGCCGCCTCAGGCGGATGTCGGCCAAGGTCCCTTCGATCGTTCGCCAGGCCTGCCTGGCCTCAGGCGCCGATAGGCCGCCGATCCGGTCCGGCTCGGCGCGAATCATCGCCTCGACCACCGAGGACGGCAGGAATGCGGCAAACGCCAAGCCGGTCGCGGTGTTCAGCAGCGACATTACCGATCCGGTACGCAAATTCACATGCAGGGGATAGGTGGCTTCCTCCACATGGACGACCGTAGGGCCATGGTTTCCCCAGACCGCCAAAGCAACCGAATGGCCGATGCGGCTGGCGAGGGCCGACAGCTCCCGCACGGCCAGCCGGACAGGGTTGAGTTGCTGCAGGCAGACCAGGCCGAGTTGCAGCGCCTGTGGTCCCAACTGGTAACGACCGGTCGCGGGGTCCTGTTCGACCAGGCCGAGTTTCCCGAAACTGACCAGATAGGGATGGGCCTTGGCCGCCGTCATTCCTGCTTCCTGGGCCAGGTCCTTGAGCAGCATCGGCATGCCGATCCTCCCAAGCACCACGAGGAGCTGACCGCCCACTTCAATGGATTGAATGCCGCGTTGGGCCCGGCGCTCCTGGGAAATGCCGGGATCAGCCGCCTTTTCGGAACCGTCACCGGCCGGTTCGATGCCAGTCGTCATCAATGCCCTCCGCGAGTTCGCCGAGAAGTTATTCAGCCGAACGCGGCAATGTCAATTCAGCGACTCCCGCCGCATCGGCCGGCAGGACGGAGGCTTCGGCTCGACCTTGCGGCGCCGCGCCCACCGCCCGGCGGTACACGGAGACCATGGCGATGCCGAGCCCCAGGCTGCATAGGGCGATGCCGGCGACCTGCACCGCCGTCGGCCGGTGGCCGAGCAACGGCACGCCAACCAGGGTCGCCGTTGCCGGGACCAGCGCCGGGAACAACGCCGCACGGCCGGCGCCGAGATGGGAAACGGCAAAGGAATAGGCTGTGATGCCGAGGACCCCTCCCAACAGCCCTTGAAAAACCGCTTGAGCGGCCACGGCGCCGGCCGGAAGGACGGGGAAGCCGAAAAGCAGCAGATCGGCAGGCACGAACAACACCATGGACAATACCGACACGGCGGCAGCGCCCTGCAGCGGTGGGATCCGCCACAGCTTCAGAAGCGTGGTGAAGCTGCCCCACGCCGTGCCCGAAGCAAGGAAGGCCAAGTCCCCCAGCCAGACCGACGTTTCGCCCGTGGCGGCCAGGCCGTCTCCAGCAAGGGCCAACAGCCCGGCGAGCAGAAAGGCCATTCCGGCGAATTGCGCGGCACTCGGGCGTTCCTGATTGAATTTCCAGGCAAGCAGGGTGGCCGAGGTCATTGTCGCCGCCGGCCCAAGGGTCACGCCGTGAGCGAGGGGAGCCAGCATGAACCCGCTGTTGACCAGCAACGCGAAGAACGGCCCGACCACCGTCGCCAGGGCCAAGCTGCGGCCCCAGCCGATGCCGCCCATGGTGCCGAGCCCCGCCCGCACCACCAGCGGCAGAGTTACCAAGCCGGCCACCCCGAACCGCAAGACGGCCATGTCCTGCGGGCGAAACCCCTCGGCTGAGCCCAGTTTGGTACCCACATTGTAGAAGGCCCAGGCGATGACCGCGACTATCCCGCAGATGATCCCCGCCACGGGGGGAGTCGGCAATCCGGTGCGCTTGGTGCGATTCATCTTCCTGTTCCATCCATTCCACGCAACGCTCGATATTCGTTATACACGAATGCATTTGCTAATGGCAAATTCTGTGGTAATTATAAGTCACATGCCAAACCGGCGTGGCAGATGCGAGCCCATAGTGAGGGAGTCACCGATGTCCAAAGCTTTCGCGTCTCAGGCGGATCTTGCCGAAAGGCGGGTCAGTTTCGAGAAGCTGTCCGACAATGCCTATGCCTTCACGGCGGAAGGCGACCCCAACACCGGGATCATCATCGGCGACGACGGGGTCATGATCATCGACGCCACGGCAACGCCGGTCATGGCGCAGTCGGTGGTAGCCAAAATTCGCGAAATTACCGACAAGCCGATCAAATATGTGCTGCTCACCCATTATCACGCGGTGCGTGTCCTGGGGGCTTCCGGTTATCGGCAGCATGGCCTCGAGCAGGTGATTGCCAGCCGGGACACCTATGACCTGATCGCCGAGCGCGGCGTACAGGACATGGCCTCGGAAATCGGCCGTTTTCCCCGCCTGTTCAATGCGGTGGAAAGCATTCCGGGATTGACCTGGCCGACCCTGACCTTCCGCGGCGAGATGAGTCTTTGGCTCGGCGGTCTCGAAGTACAGATCAAGCAGCTTGGCCGCGGCCACACCAAGGGTGACACGGTGGCTTGGCTGCCCGGCCAGAAGATCCTGTTTTCCGGCGATCTGGTGGAATTCGAGGCAGCCTGTTACACCGGCGACGCCTATCTTGCCGATTGGCCGCAGACGCTCGACAATCTGGCTGCGCTCGAGCCGGAAATCCTGGTGCCCGGGCGCGGCCCGGCGCTTCTGACCGCCGACTCGGTGGGCAAGGGGCTGGCCTATACCCGAGCTTTCGTTTCGGCGCTCTATCGCTGCGCCCGCGAAGCGGTATCCCAGGGAATGGATCTGAAAGCGGCCATGGCCCATACCCGCACCGCCATGGACCCCGACTTCGCCCAGGTCTTCATCTACGAGCACTGTCTGCCCTTCGACGTGACGCGCGCCTTCGACGAGGCTTCGGGCCTGCGTGACCCGCGCATCTGGACGGCCGAGCGCGACAAGGAGATGTGGACTCTCTTGCAGGGATGAAGGAGGCATCGATGCTCAATACCTACCGATATCCGAAGTTCGAGTATCGAACGCCGCCGGAGATGGCGGCGCCGGGCAGGAAGGGCCATTACCCGGTCGTCGTTGTCGGCGCCGGGCCGGTGGGCCTGGGAACCGCCATCGACCTGGCGATCCAGGGCGTGCCGGTGTTGCTGCTGGACAATGACAATACGGTGTCCATCGGGTCACGAGGCGTTTGCTACGCCAAGCGGGCGTTGGAGATCATGGACCGTCTCGGCTGCGGTCAGGCCCTGGTCGACAAAGGTGTGTCCTGGCAGGTGGGGCGGACCTTCTTCCGCGACCAGGAAGTCTATAGCTTCAACCTCTGCCCTCAGCCGGATCATCACCGCCCCGGAATGATCAATCTGCAGCAATATCACCTGGAGGAGAGGCTGGTCGCACGCGCCGGGCAGCTTTCCAACATCGATCTGCGCTGGAACAACAACGTGGTGTCGGTCGCGGCCGGCGACAACGGGGCCACTTTGTCGGTGGAAACGCCCGACGGATTCTACTCGGTCTCCTGCGACTGGCTGATCGCCGCCGATGGTGCGCGCAGCCATGTCCGCAAGCTTCTCGGACTCGATATCGAGGGGCGGGTCTTCATGGACCGCTTTCTTATCGCCGACGTGGTCATGCAGGCGGATTTTCCGCCTGAACGATGGTTCTGGTTCGACCCGCCGTTTCATCCCGGCCAGTCGGTGCTACTCCACCGGCAGGCGGACAATGTCTGGCGGATCGACTTTCAGCTTGGCTGGGACTGCGACCCCGAGGAGGAAAAGAAACCGGAGAACGTAATTCCCCGCGTGCGTGCCATGCTGGGCGACGACCGGCCGTTCGAACTGGAGTGGGTGTCGGTCTATACCTTCCAATGCCGGCGCATGCGATCGTTCCGCCACGGCCCGGTGTTCTTCATCGGCGATTCGGCCCATCAGGTATCGCCATTCGGTGCGCGCGGCGCCAATTCCGGGTTTCAGGATCACGACAATCTGGCCTGGAAGCTGAAACTGGTGATCGACGGCAAGGCGCCGGATCGCCTGCTCGACACCTACAGCGAAGAGCGCGGCTTCGCGGCGGATGAGAACATCCTGAATTCGACCCGCTCCACCGACTTCATCACGCCAAAGAGCAAGGTCTCTCTGTTGTTCCGCAACGCGGTGTTGGGACTGGCGGGGAAGCATGCCTTCGCCCGCGCCTTGGTCAATTCGGGGCGGCTGTCGGTGCCCAGCTATCTCACTCAATCCCGGCTCAACACTGCCGACGAGGCGCCTTTCTCCGGCGCCATGGTTCCCGGAGCGCCGATGGACGACGCGCCGATCCTCGGCCCTGACGGAAATGCGTGGCTGCTCGGGGCCTTGGGCAACCGCTTCCAGTTGCTCTATTTCGTCGACGACGCCGCGGCGATCGACGGGCGGACGGCCGTCGCGCTGGGCTCCCTTGCCGACGATGCGGTGCCGGTCGAGCCGCTGGTGGTGGCCCGGTCGGGTGTCGCTCCCTCGGGGCTCAAGACCCTCATCGACGTCGCCGGGCGCATCGCCGAGCGCTACGACGCCACCGCCGGCACCGCCTATCTGGCGCGCCCGGATCAGCATGTCGCGGCCCGCTGGCGCAGCTTCGACCCGCTGAAGGTTCGTCAGTCCGTCGCCGTCGCCACCTGCAACGCGGTCCCCGTTACGATGGAGGCCCAGTGAGGTTCGCCATGCCGTTGATCACCGAGAACAATTTCTTCGAGCCGGGAAAACGCTATTTCCGTGAATTCAGTCCGGGGGACGAGTTCTACGAGGCCTTGCTCGAAGCGCACCAGAACCTGACCGACGAACAGAGTGCTCAACTCAACGCCAGGCTGATTCTGCTGTTAGCCAATCATATCGGCGACATCGCCGTGCTCCGGGAGGCCATGCGGCTGGCCCGGGAAGACATCTGACCGAACGGAGGGTAGCAAGCATGCCGATCGAGCGCATTCACCATGTCGCCTATCGCTGCCGCGACGCCAAGGAAACCGTGGAATGGTACGGCAAATACCTCGACATGAAGTTCATCTTGGCCATTGCCGAGAACGAGGTGCCGTCCACCAAGGAACCGGATCCCTACATGCATGTCTTCCTGGATGCCGGCAACGGCAATGTGCTTGCCTTCTTCGAGTTGCCGACCAAGCCGCCGATGGGCCGCGACCCCAACACTCCGGACTGGGTCCAGCATCTCGCCTTGAAGGTGGATTCCCTTGAGACTCTCATGGCTACCAAGGCGCGGCTGGAAGAGGCCGGCATCGCCGTGGTCGGTCCGACCGACCACACCATCTTCAAGTCCATCTACTTCTTCGATCCCAACGGTCACCGGCTCGAACTGGCAGCCGACACGGCGACCCCCGACATGCTGGGCAAGCTGGACGCGGTGAAGCGGGACATGCTGGACGAATGGGCGCGAACCAGGACCGCCCCTCGCCATGCAGCCTGGATGCATGACGGCAGCCATGCCGCCCGGCAGGAGTGACCGACTTGAAGCTTGCTTCTCTGAAATCTGGTGGGCGGGATGGAACATTGGTGGTGGTCAGCCGGGATCTGCGCCACTGCCGCCCCGTTCCCGCCATCGCCCGTTGCCTGCAGGCCGCTCTCGAAGACTGGGACGCCTGCGAGCCACAATTGCGGCAGGTCTATGAAGCGTTGAACAGTGGCGTCTTTCCCGACCCGCTGCCGTTCGCCCCTCAGGCCTGCGCTTCCCCATTGCCGCGCGCCTATCAATGGGCGGACGGGTCGGCCTATATCAACCATGTCGAACTGGTGCGGCGGGCCCGCGGAGCCGAACTGCCGGCCTCGTTCTATAGCGATCCGCTGATGTACCAGGGGGGGTCCGACAGCTTCATCGGCCCTTGTGACGACGTCGTGGCCAGCCCGGAATGGGGTGTCGATTTCGAAGCCGAGGTGGCGGTGGTCACCGGCGACGTTTCCATGGGGGCCGATGCCGACGCCGCCGCTCGGTCCATACGCCTGGTGATGCTGGTCAACGACGTCTCCTTGCGCCATTTGATACCCGCCGAATTGGCCAAAGGCTTCGGCTTTTTTCAGAGCAAGCCGGCCAGCGCCTTTTCTCCCGTCGCCGTGACACCGGACGAGCTGGGGTCGGCCTGGCGCGGCGCCAAGCTGCACCTGCCGCTGTTGGTCGAGCTGAACGGCAAGCCGTTCGGCCGGCCCGATGCCGGCACCGACATGACGTTCGACTTCGGGCAACTGATCGCTCATCTTGCCAAGACCCGCGAGGCGGAGGCGGGAACGATCGTCGGTTCGGGCACCGTCTCCAACAAGCAGGGGAGCCTGTGGGGCTCATCCATCGAGAACGGCGGCGTCGGCTATTGTTGCCTTGCCGAGCTCAGAATGTACGAGACCATCGAGGCGGGCAAGCCGACCACTCCCTTCATGCAGCCGGGCGATACCGTGCGCATCGAGATGCTCGATGCCGAGGGAAGAAGCATTTTCGGCGCCATCGAGAACCGGGTGTGCGGCCTCAGCCACCCGGGGTGTTGACCGCGGCCTTGGCCGCAGGAGGGAAGCGATGCAGCTCTTTGGGTATTTTCGGTCGTCGGCGGCCTATCGGGTCCGCATCGCCCTCAACTTGAAGGGAGTCGAGGTGGATCATATCCCGGTGCAGTTGCGCCTGCAGGAACAGGCGGGAGCGGCCTTTCGCCAAGTCAATCCGCAGGGGCTGGTGCCGGTGTTGGTGGACGGTGAGCTTCGGCTGTCCCAGTCGCTGGCCATCATCGAATATCTGGAGGAGCGTTTTCCCGCTCCGCCGCTGCTGCCTTCCGACAGTGCGGACCGGGCCCGCGTGCGGGCCATCGCCCAGGCCATCGCCTGCGAAATCCATCCGCTCAACAATCTGCGGGTGCTCAACCATCTGCGCGACGGGCTGGGGATCGACGAGGATGGCCGACAACGCTGGTATGGGCACTGGATCGCCGAGGGCTTTTCGGCCATCGAAGCGATGCTTCGGGACATGCCGCGGACCGCGCCGGTATGCTTCGGCGCGACGCCGGGGCTTGCCGACATCTGCCTGATCCCGCAGGTGTTCAACGCGGAACGGATGAACTGCCCGCTCGACGACTATCCGACGATTCGCCAGATCGCCGCCGCCTGCCGGGACCTGCCGGCCTTCCGCGACGCCGCTCCCGACCACCAGGCCGATGCGGCCCCATAGGTCAAGGTGCCGCCTAGATTCATAAATATCCGGACAAATTACCTAAAATTATCACAAATAACGTTGGTATACCCACTGGACGAAAATGGTTTTCCTTACCCCGCGTTGGTAGTAGAACGCAATACCAACGATAAGCCGGGAGGGAAAGGCCGTGAAGTTGCAGTTGCGCATGATGTCTATTACCGCGCGCTTGAGTTTGATCGCTGCTGTCGCTTTCGCGGGTTTGTTGTTTTCTGTCTACAGTCATCTGCGCCAAATCCATGACGAGGTGTACAATGGCCGCCTCGACAAGATCAGGAGCGTCGTGCAGAGCGCTCACGCGATCATCGGCTATTATGCGCGTCTGGCCGATGAGGGTGAGATGACCAAGGAGGCGGCCCAGGAGGCGGCAGCGAAGGCATTGTCGGCGGTTCGTTATGACGGCGATGAATACGTGTTTGTCGTCGACATGACGCGGCACGCAATAATGAACGGCGCCCACCCCGAGATGAAAGGGAAAGACCAGACCAATTTCAAAGATGCGTCTGGGAAATATTTTGTCCGTGAGATGGTGGCCGTGGCCAAGGACAAGGGCGAAGGGAAAGTGGATTATGTTTTTCCCAAGTTCCATTCGACGGTTCCTCAGCCGAAACTTTCCTATGTCAAGGCGTTCATTCCGTGGGGCTGGGTTGTGGGAACCGGCATCTACGTCGACGATGTCCAGCGTGTGGTGCGACGGGAGATGATCAAGCAGACCGCCGTCGTCGTCGCCCTCATGGCATTGATGGGCTTGTGCTGTCTGGTCATCGGGCGGGCGATCTCCGGGCCAGTCCGCTCGCTGACGACGGTTATGCGGCGTCTGGCCGATGGCGACCTGTCCGTCGAGGTCGTCCGCGACCAAGGGTCCGACATCGGGGAGATGCAGAAGGCGGTTCAGGTGTTCAAGGACAACGCCATCGAGATGCGACGCCTTGCCGCCGAACATGACCGGGCCGCCGAGCGGGCTGCCGTCGAGCGCCGCCAGATGATGCTGCGGCTGGCCGACGACCTCGAACGATCGGTCGCCCAGGTGATCGACGGGCTGTCCGAGGCGGCCAGGGATATGCATGGCACGGCCGAGACGATGGCGGCGACGGCGAGCGCCGCGTCGCGTCAGTCGGAAACGATGAGCGTGGCCTCGGTCGAAGCCTCGACCAGCGTCGGGACGGTGGCCGCCGCGACCGAACAGCTGCATTCCTCAATTTCGGAGATCACTCGGCAGGTGAACCAGGCGGCGAAAATATCGCGTGGTGCGGTGGATGCCGCGCATCAGACCAACGAGACCGTCGGCGGCCTTGCCGACGCAGCGGGGAAAATCGGCGCTGTCGTCCGCCTGATCGAGGATATCGCCGGCCAGACGAACCTGCTCGCCCTCAATGCCACCATCGAGGCGGCCCGCGCCGGAGAGGCCGGCAAGGGCTTTGCCGTCGTCGCCGGCGAGGTCAAGGACCTGGCCAGCCAGACCGGGCGGGCCACCGGCGAGATCGCTTCCCAGGTGGCGAGCGTGCAGACGGCGACTGACGAGGCGGTGGCGGCCATCCGTGCCATCTCTGCGACCATTGCCGAAATCAGCGAGATCGGTGCCGCCATTGCTTCGGCGGTCGAGCAGCAAGGAGCCGCCACCCAGGAAATCAGCCGCAACACGCAACTGGCCGCCAAGGGAACCGACACGGTCAGCCGCGCCGTCGGCGACATGAACGCGACCGCTGCCGATACCGGGCGTTCGGCCGAAAGCTTGTTGGCCGAGGCGGAAAGCCTGAACCACCAAGTGGCCGCCTTGCAGCAAGCGGTCGGTCAATTCCTCGCCGGCATACGCGCCGCATAGAGCCTGTTCGAGAACAAGGCGGGGGCGGCGAACATTGCGGCGCGGCTGGGCGTTGACCGGGTGCAACGTTCGGGTGATGCGATGGAGGGGCGGTTCATTCATGCCGTCACGGCAGCGGTTGTGCTGCTGGTCGCCGGCGTCTTTCTCGGCTTCGCCTATGCTCACGGTGGTGTGAAGCCGATCGAAGGGTACGGGGTCTCGGCGGTGTTTTCCGATGCCGGGGGGGTGTCGGCCGGCGACGATATCCGCATCAGCGGTATCAAAGCGGGCGTGGTGGATAGTGTTGCGGTCGACCCCCACACCGAAAACGCCGTGGTGTGGATGACGATCCGCAACGGTACGCCGGTACCCGTCGATTCCCTTGCCGCCATCAGCAACGACAGCATGTTGGGGGGGGCCTATATCGCATTGCGGCCCGGTCACAGCAGGCAGTTGATCGCTCCCGGCGGCAGGATTGCCAAAGTGCGAAACTACCGTTCACTCGAGGCGACGGTCGGGAAGATGATCTTCTCGGCGTCCGGCCGCCCCGGCGCCTCGATGCAGTGAGCCTTTTGAATTGAGTCATTGCATTAGACAGCAGAGTTGGCAGATGCCGAGCCTTCGAGATTGCTGCATCAGCAGGCGGTTCGTCGGCGCCGTATCCTTGCTTATCCCGCTTGCCGCCTTGCCCGGCTGCGGCGAGCAGCCCGGGCCGTCGGCGATGGCGAAGCCGGCTGTGTCGAGCGAGGATAGCCTTTACCGGCGTTTGGGGGGCAGGCCGGGGGTTGCCCGATTGGTCGATGATTGGTCGAAGCGCCTGGCAGAGGACCGGCGATTTCGCACAGATGGCGGCTCGTTCGATGCGCCCCGCTTCAAGGCGGTCATGTTTCAGCGCATTTGTGCGCTCGCCGGGGGGGCCTGCAGGCTTCCGAAAGGGCCGCCGCCTCCCTTGGGCGGGCACAAGGCACGCCGGGCAGAGCTCGCCGTCCGTGACGACCTGCTGAGAAGTCTGCAGGAGAACAATGTTCATCTTCAGGATCAGATCTGGCTGTTAAGCTTGCTGTATCCGGTCATCGACGATATCGCCAAAGCGAAGACCCAATATTGAGGGAGGGCGGTGCTGGCGTCGTGCCGGTAAGGAACGCCTTTCGCGCGCAAAGCGAAGAGGCGTCGGCGGCCACTGGTTATGGCGTGTCACAGGGCCGGCATCGGGCTGCCGGGCCCCTGCAGACGGCTGCCATTCAAAACTCTATTGACTCTCTTGTTCGAAGACGCGATATCTCTCCAATGACCAATAACTATCTTATTCTTTGTAGCTATTATCCGCGGCCGACATAGGCGGCGCTATTGGTCATTTTCTGATCATATGAGGCTGCCGGCACCCGGTGGCGATCTGGTTAGAAAAGATGCTCCGGGGCCGGATACCCGGAGAGCAAAACGATGTTTCCTGACACCACCGAAGTCGCCGGACCGCCGATCCGGCCCAATTCCGCCTTCCTGCGAGCCATGGTGGAACGCGGCTATGCCCATCAATGTTCGGATTGGGAGGCCTTGGACGCCCGCTTAGGCGGGGGGGCGGTCACCGCTTATATCGGCTTCGACGCCACCGCCGACAGTCTGCACGTCGGGCATCTGATGTCCATCATGACATTGCGTCGTCTGCAGAAAAGCGGGCATCGGCCGATCGTTCTCATCGGCGGGGGCACCACCCGCATTGGCGACCCCAGTTTCCGGGATAGCTCCCGCCCCCTGCTCGATGACGCGCAGATCGCCGCGAATATCGAGGGCATTCGCAAGGTGTTCGCCCGCTATCTGGATTTCGGCGACGGCCCCACCGGAGCGATCATGGTCAACAATGCCGACTGGCTCGACGGCCTCGGTTACATCTCGTTCCTGCGGGAATTCGGCAGGCATTTCTCGGTCAACCGCATGCTCAGCTTCGATTCGGTGAAACTGCGCCTGGAGCGCGAGCAGCCGCTGACCTTCCTGGAATTCAACTACATGCTTCTGCAGGCCTACGACTTCCTGGAACTTTCGCGCCGCTATGGATGCAGCCTGCAAATGGGCGGGTCGGACCAGTGGGGTAATATCGTCAACGGCATCGAACTGGGGCGGCGCGTCGATGGCCGCGACCTGTTCTGCCTGACCACCACCCTGCTGACCACCGCGTCCGGGGGGAAAATGGGGAAAACGGCCAAAGGGGCCGTGTGGCTGAACGCCGATCGGCTGTCCCCTTACGAGTTCTGGCAGTTCTGGCGCAACACCGAGGATGCCGATGTGGGGCGCTTCCTGCGGCTGTTCACCGAGTTGCCGCTGGAGGAAATCGGCCGGCTCGAGCGGCTGGAGGGAGCGGAGTTGAACGAGGCGAAGAAGGTCCTCGCCGACGCCGCCACCGTGCTGCTTCACGGGGAAGAGGCCGCTGCGCAGGCTGCCGTGATGGCGCGGAAGATTTTCGAGGACGGCGGAATGGACGAGGCATTGCCCTGTGCCGAAATCCCGGCGCGCGACCATGTCCAGGGCTTGTCGGTGGTGGACGGCTTGGTGTTGTCAGGCCTCACCGCCTCGAAGGGGGAAGCCCGGCGGCTGATCACCGGCGGTGGAGCCCGAGTCGACGGTGCGGCGGCCAGTGATGATCAGCAACGCATCGATGCCCAGCCCGGGCGGACGGTAAAGCTCTCGGCCGGGCGCAAACGCCACGCCCTCATCCGGTTCGTCTGACAGAAAAAAGGCCGCTTCCGGCTGGATTCCAGCCGGAAGCGGCGAGGAAACTCTGCATCCGGTGGGAGGACTACCGGAGGCGGAGTCAGGCCACCGCGAGCTAGTCGCGGTGGGAACCCAGTTCGGCATAGAAATGCGGAGCGACTCTCTTGAGGCGGGCGGCGATGAGCACACCGATGGCCATGGCGGCGGCGAGAGTGGACGGAAGGATCACCGCCATGGTGCTGGAGGCTCCGGTCAGAATGCCGAACTGCCGTACCGCCTGAACCGTGATCACCGTCATCACCACACAAGACAGAGCGGGGCAGATCTTGGTCCGCAGGATACTGGCTTCGAGACTGCGATGCCGCCGGAAGAACGCCATCACGGTTAGCGAGGTTACCGCCATCATCGCCGTTACCCCCAAGGCGCCGAGATTGGTCAGCCAGGAAAACAACACGAGGACCGGGTCTTCGCCGGCGACAACGAAGGCGCCGACCAAGGCGAAGGCCACCACGCTCTGCAGCACCGATCCGAGATGCGGGCTTTGATGGCGATCATGGGTGTTGCCCAGCGAGCCCGGCAGCAGGCGCTCACGCCCCAGGGCAAAGAAATAGCGGGCGACCGCGTTGTGGAAGGCCAGCAAGGCGGCGAACAGGCTGCTGAGGAACAGCAGACTCATGGCGGACGTCAGTGCGCCGCCGACATATCGGTCGGACAGTAGAAAAAGGAAGCGCGTCGGATCTCCCAAGCCCTTGAGTGTCTCGGCCACTCGGCTGACGCCGTCGCCATTGGCCATGCACCAGACGGTAAAGGTATAGAAGGCGCCGATCAGCAGCACCGACAGATACGTCGCCCGTGGAATGGTCCGCTTCGGGTCCCGCGCCTCTTCGCTATAAATGCTGGTCGCTTCGAAGCCGATATAGCTGGCGAACGCAAACAGTGAGGCTATTACCGGGCTGCCGCTGAAGATGAGGGAGGGCGCGAAGGGGGCGGCGCTCAACCCGGTGACACCGCCCTTCCTCACGATCGCGACGTCCAGGATCAGGACAACCAGGAATTCGCCCGCCACAAGCAGGCCCAACACCTTCGCCGACAGGTCGACATTGCGGTAGCCGAGGACGCCGATAACCGCCATGCCGGTGAAAGCGCACACCCACCATGGGACCACCACCCCGAAGGCGCTGGCCAGCCAGGCCGAGGTCGCGGCCCCAAACATCCCGTAGATCCCTGCCTGCATGGTGTTGTAGGCCAGCAAGGCCACGATGGCGATGCCGCCGCCGACCAAGCCGCCCAGGCCCTGTACGTTGAAAGCGTAGAATGCGCCGGAATTATGGATGTTGCGGGCCATGGCCGTATACCCGACGCTGAACAGCAATACGGCCATCATGACCAGGAAGTAGGTACCTGCCAGGCCGGCTCCGTCTCCCAGCAGCATGCCGATCGGCGCGCCGCCCGCCACCGCGGTCAGCGGTGCCGCGGCCGAGATCACGAAAAAGGTGATCGCCGGCACGCCCAGGGCATTTCGCCTCAACTCACCCGCGGTCGTCATCTCGAATGAACTATAAGCCATAGACGCCTCCCCGCCGGCTTTGGACCCATCTGACGACCGCAAATGCACGGCCTATGTTCTTTGTTAGATGCCCGGCTTGCGATATCAAGGTATGGATCCAGTCTAAGATACACTTGATATTTTCCGCCATAAATTTGATATTACTCGCCATAATTGGAGCTGGGAACTTCGAGAGGCACGTGATGGCGCTGGCCGAGCCGATGGTGATGTCGTCGTTCTTTCACTTCGTCGTTGATGGTTTGAAAGAACGAAAAGTAGATACAACGGCACTCTTTGCGAGATGCGAGGTTCCGAGGGCATGGTTTGAGGATCCTTATCGAGAAATGCCACTTCGCAAATATCTTGAATTTCTCGAAGAATCGGCAAATGCCGCTGGCGATATAAATTTCGGCTTGAATCTCGGGCGCCGCGCAACCCCATTTTGTTTGGGGCCAGTTGGCCTATTATTTGCCAGCTCACCTACTCTTGGGCATGCTCTCCAAGGTTTGGCTACGCATGTCGGCGTGGTTCAGGATCAAACCAGTTCCGCATTGCGCCCCGACGGGGATATCGCGACCTTCCACTACCGGATCGAGGACCGGCGCATCCGTCAGCGGCGCCAGGACGCGGAGTTTTCGCTGGGCATGATCTGCCAGCTCGTTCGCTTCATTGCGGGGAGGGCCTGGGCGCCCGAGGAAGTACATTTCGAGCATCCGGCACCGACGTCGACGAGCGACCATGTTGCCTTGTTTCGTGCGCCGATTTATTTCGACCAACCGACCAACGCCGTCATCCTTCGGCGAAGGGACCTCGCCCTGCGGAATGCGCAGATGGATGAAAAGATGGCGGCGCTGTTCCAGCACCACGTTGCAGTCATGCGCGGGCAACGAGGCGACCGCCGGAATCTGTCCGATCAGATCCGCAGCATCATTCGTGATCACTTTCCCGCCAATGAAACGGTGCCGACAGCGCCGCGCGCTGCCGAAGCGACCGGGCTGTCATCGCGCACCCTGCAGCGTATCCTGCAGCGAGAACAGACCGGGTTCCGGGCCATCAAGGATGAAGAACGCAAGCAC
Organism: Pseudomonadota bacterium; assembly: GCA_021781575.1. Lineage (GTDB taxonomy): Bacteria > Pseudomonadota > Alphaproteobacteria > Rhodospirillales > Magnetospirillaceae > DUZF01. Next base: position 26,768 of record JAJXWP010000038.1, on the reverse strand, counting down.
CGGGCATATCAGTACCTAGTCCAGACGCGGGTGTCAGTGACCGAAATTGCGTTGATGCTGGGCTATTCCGACCCTGCTTGTTTCACCCGGGCCTGTCGCCGATGGTTCGGCACTTCGCCTCGGGCACTACGGCAGATGTCGAACTCGGAATTGGAGAATATGTTGGGGCGATAGCGCCTGCTACGCCCCAACAGCCCTACACGACGGCGAAATAGTTCTTCGTAAATCTATCGCTTTCCACGTGCCAGAGCACCGGCGTGCCCTTTTCGACGAACCAGCTGTCGCCGACGCCGTAGGTCTCTGACTTGCCGGTCGCTTCGTTGGTCAGCGTGACTTTCCCTTCAAGGACCACGGCATGCTCGCTGAAGGGATAGACCATGCGGAATTTTCCCTTTGTACAGGCAAAATATCCGCAGCTCACCGGCGCGTCAGGCGCGCCGAAAACCATCTTGCCGAATGCGTTGACTTCGCCTTCAAGAATTTCCGATCCCAGGTTGGCAACGGTGCCCCAACTGTCGAGAGAAGCGGGAATCTGACCTTTTTTTATCGGAGTCATGGATGTTTCCTTTTGTTGTGGAACTTAAGGCGATCACCGGCGGCCGTTGAAGTAGCCTGACAACTGGTGCCAGGTCTTTGCCGCCGACATCATGGCGGGACGGAGCGCGTCCTTGCCGAAGACCCAGACATGGGGAATGGACTTCATCAGGTCGTAACGGGCCGAACCTTCGCTCATGCCCTCCGCCAGCACCTTGCAGACGATGTGGCTGGGTGTGACGCCGAAGCCCGAATAGCCCTGCACGTAGAAGACATTGGGGCGGTTGTGCAGCGTCCCGATTTGAGGAAATAGATTGGCGCTGCAGCACAGGGGGCCGCCCCAGGCCATGTCGATCTTCACGTCCTTCAAGTAGGGGAAGATCTTCAACATCAAGGCCCGGTTCCAAGCCGTCAGGTCCGCCGGTATATATTCCATGAAATGAGTAGCGGAGCCGAAGAGAAGGCGATTTTCATTCGTCACGCGATAGTAATCGATGACCGGGCGAATATCGCTGTAGGCTCCGCGGATTGGGCTGATCCGCAAGATCAGGTCTTCAGGCAGCGGCTCTGTAGCGATTTGAAAGGCGTAAGTATTGATCGTCTTCCCGTAGATCTCGGGTTCGAGGCCGTCCAGGAACCCGTTGCAGGCCCATAGCAGCTTCTGTGCCCGTACGCTGCCGGCCGCCGTGCGGACGGTGATACGGTCGCCATAGCTCACGTCGATGACCGGACTGTTTTCGTAGATCCTGGCGCCGTAGCCGGTCAAGGCCTTTGCCTCGCCCAACAAAAGGTTCAGCGAGTGGACATGCCCGCCACCCATGTGCCGGATGCCGCACCAATATGCGTCGGATCCGACCATGGTCCGGACGTCGGAACCGGTTACGAAGTCGATCTGGGAGTCGGGATCGATTTCCTTGAACTCTTTGTACCACTGGTAAAGGGTTTTTTCTTGGCGTTTATTGAAGCCCATATACCCGTATCCATGCCGGAAATCGGCATCGATGTTATATTGGGCAACTCGGGATTTGATGATCCCGGCACCAAGGTTTGCTATCTTGAAGAGAACTTCGAGCCCTTCCGGCCCGACATGCTTCTTCACAAGGTCGATATCGTGGCCGATCCCGGCCATGACCTGACCGCCGTTCCGGCCGGTGCCGCCATAGCCGAGGTAGCGCGCTTCCAGCACCACGATGTTGGTTATGCCCTTTTCGGCCAATTCCAGGGCGGTGTTGATACCTGAAAAGCCGCCTCCGACAACGACGACGTCAGCATCGAGATCCTGTTGCAGCCTGTCAAAACTGAGGTCGTATTTTTTGGTGGCGGTGTAGTAATTTCGGGCGTCAAGTCTTCGCATGTGCATGGTCATCGCCATATCCCGGCTACTGGAAGAGACGCTTCCCTGACTTCGCCGCTAAGCCGACTGTCCGAACGGAAAGCGTCATTGATAACGGCGCCAGTCTGGCAAGCTGACGGTCATATGACTTGATATTATCCGCCATTGTTTTGATAAAATCCGCCAGGGCAGGGTCATCGAGGGACTGACCCGCATGCGACACGGAACTTCCGCGGGGGAAAGATCGCTTGTCAGTTCCGCCTGCGCAACTGATGCGAAACAAGAACCGCTTGAGCGCGGCTACTGACTTTCAGCTTTCGCAAGATGGCGGAGATGTGAATCTTTACGGTTTCCTGGCTGATACTCAGCTCATAGGCGATCTGCTTGTTTGATTTGGCTTCGCCGAGCAGGCGCAACACCGCCAATTGACGGGGTGTCAGGAGTTCCACCTCCTGGGGCGGCGTGCCGGGGGGCGTGGCGATGCCATCGGCGTAGCTTGGTGGAAAATAGGTGTCGCCGGCCAGTATCCGGGCCAGTGCGGTGTGCAGAGCCTCCGGCCGGCTGCTCTTGGTCAGGTATCCGCTGACCCCGAAGCTTGCCGCGCGTTCCACCATCTCCGGATCCTCGATGGCGGACACGACGACCACCGGGGTTGTCGGGGCTCGTCCGCGCACGGCGAGGATTCCCGACAGCCCGCTGGCGCCGGGAAGGCCGAGGTCGAGCAGGATGAGATCGAAAGGCGCTTCAGACGACAGCATCGTCGTGGCCTGTTCGAGGGAATCGGAGCCGAGGCAGGAGGCTTCATCGTCGAGACGGGAGATGATGTGAGAGAGAGCTTCCTGGAAGAGGGGATGGTCATCGATGATCAGCACCCGTAGCATCAGCACCCAGCCTTTCCAATTGGTAGAACTTTTGCGGACGCCAACCATTGCTTGTCGCGGCGTTTGCATAGCTTGGCCTTTTTGAGAACCGCAACGCAACTGTCATCCGCTGGGGATGGGGGTAACCAGATTTGGTTATTCTATTGTGGTGCGGCTGCTGATATGCAGTATACCGGTACCGATTTGGATTGTTGAAAATTCGAGACTGGGTCATCAAAATTGTCCTGGCTCGGTTAACAAATAAAAAATAATGCAAATAGTGGGCGGATGTAATTCGCCCGCAGGTGGGAAGCAGACAAGAGAGGAATCGGAATGCGGTCACCAAATCAACTTCTGGGCGTCGCCGGCGCTATTCTACTGGCAATGGCCACGGGGACGGCGGCCGTCGCTCAGGATGCTGTTCCGTCCTTCAGCGGCCCGGCGACTCCGGAACCCGGCTGGACCTACAACAAGACGCGCGGCGACTACTGGAAATTCAAAGGCGACAAGCCGCTTTTCTCGATCACGGCGGCCAATGTCCAGCAATACGCAGACAAGCTGACTCCGGGCCAACTTGCATTGTTCAAGGAGAAGCCCGGTTATCGCATGGATATCTATCCAACGCACCGCGATTGCGGCTATCCCGATTGGATCCAAGCGAACACCAAGCAGAACGCTACCTTAGCAAAGCTCGATCCGAGCGGAAATTACTTGCAAGATGCCGTTCTGCCGGGAATCCCTTTCCCGAATCCCGCCAACGGCGCCCAGCTGATGTGGAACTTCGAGACGCGCTACCGCGGCGTCGGCATCTTCTGGCCGACGACCACCACGGCGGTATCCCCGCGGCCCGGCACCACCGACTGGATCGCCACCAGCGGCCCGCAAAGCATCTTCTTCCCCTGGGGAGGGAAAGGGCAGCATAAGGCCTCCGATAACGGCGGCCTGCTGTACGGAATTTATTTCCGCTACGACAATCCTCCCGCTCTCGCCGGGCAGGCAATTGTACAGCGGTACTATATGAAGGACCCGTCGGAAACCTATTACTATTTCCCCGGTCAGCGCCGGGTGCGACGGATGCCGACCTATGGTTATGATGCGCCGCAGATCGGCTTTGAAAACAACTATACCCTGGACGAGCCGTGGCTGTTCAACGGCCCGATCGACCGTTTCGACTGGAAGATCGTCGGCAAGAAGGAACTTTATGTTCCCTATCACTCCTTCGGAATTTACGACTTCCACAAGAAATTCCACGACGTGGCGCAGGACAGTTTCATCAATCCGGACGATCGCCATTATGAGTTGCATCGCGTGTGGATGGTCGTAGGGACGGTGAAGGCGGACGCCCGCCATGTGGCGCCGAAGAAGGTCATTTACTTCGACGAGGACAGTTTCCTCGCCCTGGCGGGAGAGGATTACGACGCCCAAGGGCATCTGTGGAAGGTCCGAGAGGGCTTTTCCATGCCAGTCTGGGAACTTGGAACCTGCGACAGCGAAGCTTTCGTGCAGTATGATCTGCTTAATGGCCGCTATGTCTTTGACCAGGCGGAATTGGGGCAGACCCAAGACATGCAATGGCTTCCCGAATCGACCGGTGATGCGCACTTCACCGACGACTACTACTCATCGGAAACGCTACGGTCTGTCAGCGAAAGATAATCGCTTTCTCAGGCTCGCCTTAGGGGGCCGGCGCATAGCATAGACGCCGGCCCGGACAGCAGCCTGGCAGTACCGATTCGAGCATCCTGGGGATAATCCACGCAGGGGTGGGATAATTATGCGCAAATTTTCGACTAAACTGGTTCCAATATGCGGCCTGGCAGGCGGCCTCGCGCTTTACTCCGGTCAGGCGTCCGCGGTCGATTTCGACATCGGCAACGTTCATGCCTCCTGGGACACGCAGATTACCGCCGGCACCGCTATTCGTACCGAGAATCCGTCCTGTTCGCTGACCGGCGATCCCAATGCCGGGGGTGACAGCGGGTCCTGCGGCACCAGCGCCAACACAAGGCAATGGGCAAATGGACAGAACGGCGACCTTAATTACCGCAAGTGGCAGCCATACGCGGGGTATTTGAAGGGGACCACGGAACTATTGCTGACCACTCAAGATGGTTACAAGTTCATGGGTCGGGGCACCGGTTTCTACGATTTCGCGGCGGCCAACACAGACTACACGCCTTTGTCCGATTCGGCGAAGAAATGGGCCGTCGACAACTGGCAGTTATTGGATCTGTGGGGCAGTAAAGATTATGACGTCGACGGCGAGCACGGGCATGTGCGGGTCGGCAACCAGGTTCTCAACTGGGGTGAAAGCCTCTTCGCCGTGGGTGGCATCAATGCGACCAACGCGCTCGATATCGAGAAGCTGATGATCCCTGGTACGCAGCTCAAGGAAGCGGTGCTGCCGTCGCCGATGATCAGCTTTGCCCAGGACATCGTCCGAGGGCTCAGCACGGAAGCCTATTACCAGTTTGGCTGGAACCGTGACTTCTTTCCGCCGGTGGGAACCTTCTGGTCGCTCACCAATAACTTCGGCAAAGGCGCATTGCCGGTCCAGCTCGACCCCAACAACTTCAATTTGGCAGGGCTGGGGCCGAATGCCTATCTGGTGCCGCAAGGCCACGACCGCCTGGCCAACCAGCAAGGTCAGTTCGGCATCAATGTCCATTACAAACCACCGCACACCGAACTCGATCTCGGCGCTTACTTTGAGAACTACCACGACAAGACGCCGAATCTGCTTGATCTCGCCGATGGTGCGACGGCCTGGCAGTACTTGGAAAACCGGCAACTGTACGGCCTGAGCGCTAATTTCCCGCTTGGTGATTGGGCGATGGGCGTGGAAACCTCGTACCGGCCGAAGGATGCGGTGTCGCTCACCGGCTGCTATGCGCCGGGCGGGCCGTTGGATGCCAACACCAATGGCGTTGGCGGCATCAACTGCCAGCAGTGGAGGGACATGCAGAAGTTCCAGACCGATGTGGTCGGCCTGCTCGCCATGACCCCCAGCGACTATCCGGAACTCAATTGGATCAAGGCCGATACCGGAAATCTGACGGTCGAGGGAACCTGGATCAGCTATCCGGGGGTCAGCGCCAACGGACTCGTTACCCGTACGATGGACGGGGTGCAAGTGGTCCAGGGTTACCAGTCCGGCCTCTACGCGTGGCAACAATACAATGGCGCCTTGGGGTACCCGATCCAAGGAACGCAAGGGACGGCCAACTCTGCTGGGCTCGTCATAGACTACAATGTCGTCTATGACGGCAGCATCATTCCGGGTTGGCAGGTCAACCCCGGCGTAACCTTCTCTGACGCCTTGTATGGATACACGCCAAACTTCTACGCGAACTACGAGCAGGGCGCAAAATCACTCAACTTCTATTGCTACTTCAATCAGAACCCTTCGGTGTGGCAGGCTGGCATCAACTATACCCACTTCTTCGGTGGAAACTCGATTTCCCAGCCCTACGGGGATCGTGACAACATAGGAATTTTTGTGACTAGAAACTTCTAGGTAACGAAGCGAGATCGTGAAGAAGCCGGGAAATGGTCAGCCCGGCTTCCTTCCGTCGTAACGACCGCAGAGGGACATGGCTTTGGAAAAGGGGTTCAGTTTAGCTCGACTGGTCAGAAGGTTGGAGGACTTTTTCTTTGGTCATCGCCGTCTGACGCTCGCCGTCCTTATCACGTTCACCGTGGTCATGGGCTTTTTTGCGACCCAGCTCAGGATGCAGGCGGGCTTTGAAAAGCAAATTCCTATCGGGCATGAATACAGCCGGACTTTCCAGAAGTATAAGAATGATCTCTTCGGCGCCAATCGGATTACCGTCGTCGTCAAGGCCAGAAAAGGTACGATATGGACGCGTGACGGGCTTTCGCGTCTTTATCGGGTTACTCAAGCGGTCAGCTTCCTGCCCAATGTGGACAAGCTTGGCGTGCAGTCTCTGTGGACACCCAACAGCTTCGTCAATGAGATCACCGAAGACGGTTTCCGCGCCGAACCGGTGATTCCGGGCACGATCATTCCGGCCGCGCTGACCCCCGAGGTCATCGCCAAGATTCGTGAGTCCACGATGGCCGGCGGCTATATCGGTACCTTGGTATCGCGTGACGAGACCAGCGCGATGATCACGGCCGATCTCAACGAGCGCGACGCGCAGGGGCAGAAGCTCGACTACATCAAGTTCAATCGGGTTCTTGAAGACACCCTGCGGAAGCCATTCGAGGATGCGAATTACGAAGTAGAAATTATCGGATTTTCGAAACAGATCGGCGATATTGCTGACGGTGCGTCCAGCGTCATCGTCTTTTGCGCCATTGCATTATTTTTAACGGCCCTCGCCGTATATTGGTATTGTCATTCAATTCGATTTACGATCCTGCCCATAGTTTGCTCGCTGACATCCCTGGTTTGGCAATTCGGCACCTTGCGCCTGCTGGGGTTCGGTCTTGATCCCTTGGCGGTCCTGGTGCCGTTTCTGGTGTTTTCCATCGGGGTGTCGCACGGCATCCAGCAGATCAACTATATCGTTCGCGAGCTTTCCCTGGGGCGGACCTCCCATGAGGCGGCTCGAGCGAGCTTCAGCGGTCTTCTGGTGCCGGGAACACTGGCGTTGATTACCGCCTTGGTGTCTTTCATCACCTTGCTGCTCATTCCCATCCCCATGGTGCGCGAGCTCTCGATCACCGCGTCGCTCGGTGTCGGCTACAAAATCATCACCAACCTGGTGATGCTGCCGATCGCCGCGTCGTTCTTCAATTTCACCAAGGAATACGCCGATCGGGCCCTTGCCAAGAGGGAGGCTCGCTCGGTCTGGCTGCGCACCCTGTCGCGTATCGCCGAGCCACGCAACGCCTACATAACGGTCGCCCTGGTGGCCGTGGTGTTCGGCCTTTCCGTGTGGGAAAGCCGGGATCGCATCGTCGGTACCATTCAGCCCGGCGCGCCGGAATTGCGCGCCGATTCACGGTTCAATCGCGACGCGGTAGCGATTGCCGGAGCCTACGATATTGGGCTCGACTGGCTGTCCATTGTCTTCGAGGCGAAGCCGGATTCCTGTGGTGATCCGCGGGTCGGGTTGTTCGAGGACAACTTCGACACGGCGGTGCATACGGTTCCTGGCGTGGTGTCAGTGGCTTCCTACGCCGGAATGCTGCGCAACTACAGCGAGGGATACAACGAGGGCAATCCCAAGATGGCGGTGATCCCCATCGATCCGACCAATTACGGCGCCCTGAGCGCCGAAATCGGCCGCGTCCGCGGGTATATGAACAAGGATTGCAGCATGACGGCGGTACATCTGTACCTGACCGACCACAAGGCGACCACGATCAATCGGGCGATCGAAGCGGTGAAGCGCTATCGTCTGGATAACCACGTCAACGGTATAAATATCCGCCTTGCCGCAGGTAATGCGGGAGTGATAGCCGCGACAAATGATGAAGTGGCGAAGAGCGAATTACCAATGATGGTCAATGTTTATCTGGCAATCCTTGCGCTTGTATTCATGGCCTATCGTGATATCCGGGCGATGATCGCATGCTGTCTACCGCTCACAGTGGCGACGTTCATTGGGTATTGGTTCATGAAGGAACTTGAAATCGGTTTGACCGTCGCAACTTTGCCGGTGATGGTCCTCGCCGTGGGCATTGGCGTCGATTATGCGTTCTATATTTACAATCGCCTGCAACTACACCTCTCCCAAGGCAAGAATATCGCCGCGGCAATGGAGCATTCCATACAGGAGGTGGGTGTGGCGACGATCTTCACGGCAATCACCCTTGCCGTCGGCGTCGCCACCTGGAGCTTCTCAACCCTGAAATTCCAGGCCGATATGGGCAAGCTGCTGGCATTCATGTTCATCGTCAATCTGGTCATGGCGATGACCGCGCTGCCCGCCCTTGCCGTCGTCCTGGAGCGCTTCTTTCCTCGCAAGCAACCGGCCAGAGCGGCCTCATTGTTCAACCATTGAAAAGGGAATCCGAGCGATGCGCTGGATGATGATGCGCTGGCTGGTTCTGGCAGCCGCCGCCCTGATCGTGCAAACCTCATCGGCATTGGCCGAGCCCTTTCAGCCGGTGCAGGCCGGACCGGATGGGCGTCTTCGGCCGGTGCCGGCCACACATTGGCAGGATCCGACCCATTCCATGTTGCTGGACGTCGCTCGCGCCGGCCAGCGGCTGGTGGCTGTCGGCGAATTGGGCATCGTTCTGCTCTCCGATGACGGTGGCAAGACATTCCGCCAGGCTAAGAGCGTGCCGGTGTCGTCGACATTGACCGCGGTGAATTTCATCGATGCCAACCGTGGTTGGGCGGTGGGTCAATGGGGGGTGATCATCGCGACCGACGACGGCGGGGAAAGCTGGCAATTGCAACGGGTCGATACTTCCGTCGACCAGCCGCTGTTCTCGGTCATGTTCCGCAACCAGAACGACGGTTTTGCCGTCGGATTGTGGTCGTTGTTTCTGAAGACGACGGACGGCGGCCGCACCTGGACGCCGATCAAGTTGCAGCCCCCGCCCGGCAGCAAAAGGGCTGACCGCAACTTGATGAAAATATTCGGCGATTCCAAGGGCACGCTTTATGTGGCGGGCGAGCAGGGAACCGTTCTCCGGTCAACCGACGAGGGGGCGACCTGGAATTATCTGGCCAGCGGGTACAGGGGCACCTTCTGGACCGGTATGGCGGCGGCGGACGGCAGCCTGTTCGTCGCCGGCCTGAGAGGGACCCTTTACCGGAGTCTCGACGGTGGCGATAGCTGGGCCCCGGTGCCCTCCGGCGCCTCAGATTCGATCACCAGTCTGGCCGAAATTGGCGGCACCGTCGTCGGTGTCGGGCTGGAAGGCAACGTCACTGCCGGTGAGACCACCGGCGGTCGATTCAGCGATCAGATCCGGCCCGACAAGAAGGATCTGACCGGCGTGATCGGCGCGGCGCCGGGGCGTCTCATTTTCACCTCAACGGAAGGAATTCTCACCGGAGCCATGCCGGTCGGCCCGGTGCAGACCTCGCGTCATGCGGAATGACGCGGATGTTGCCGGCTTTTGTCGGCCCAGTGGCTACGGGGAACGCGGGCTGAGGCTTCGCTTAAGGGAGACCGGAATGAAGTTCATGTCATGGCGGATCGCCGCGGCGGCCGCGCTGATGGCGGCTGCAACCATTTGCCGCTGCGCGCCGTCGCAGGCTGGTGAGGCCTTGGGTGCGAAGGTGCTCGAGGAAACCTGTTCCCGCTGCCATGCCGCCCTGCCATCGGGCGGCTTCGAGCGCATCTCCGAGGAGCGCAAGACGCCGGAAGGCTGGGAACTGACCATCTCTCGGATGGAACGGTTTGATCACGTGACGGTGAGCGCGGCGCAGGAGGCGGCGGTGGTCAAATGGCTGGCCGATCGTCAGGGACTGGCGCCCGCGGAAGCGGCGCCGTTCCGTTATGCGCTCGAGCGCAGGCCCGTGGTCGAAAGCCCAGATGACACCGACCTGGCCGGCATGTGCGCGAGTTGCCATACCTATGCCCGTATCGGCCTGGAACGCCGCGACAAGGCCGAGTGGCTCAAGCTCGCCAACATGCATCTTGGCCAGTGGCCGAATATTGAATACGTCGCTACTTCGCGGGACCGCGAATGGTGGAAGCTGGCATCCACAGAAATACCGGCCAAGTTGGGCGCCAAATGGCCGCTGGAAACCAAGGCCTGGAGTGAGTGGAAGACTCACCGGCATGCAAATCTGGCCGGATCCTGGAGGGTGGCCGGGCACCGCGCGGGAAAAGGCGACTATGCCGGAGATCTCGTCATTCGCCCCAACGGCGACGACCATTACAGCATCACCTATAAGATCACCTATTCCGACGGTACGAAGTCATTCGGTAAAGGCAGCGCGATTGTTTACACCGGCTACGAATGGCGCGGCACGGTCAGGCTCGGCAAAGAAAAAATACATGAGGTCTACGCCTTGTCGGCTGACGGCAATCGGCTGAGCGGCCGCTGGTTCCGCGATGGCCAGGACGGTATCGGTGCCGATGTGGTGGCCGTGCGGGGCGTCGATGCGATTGCCGGTGTCGAGCCCCGATTCATCCGGTCGGGTCAACCTTCCAAACTCACCATCATCGGCTCCGGCCTGAAAGGGACGGTGCAACTCGGAGCCGGTATCGTCGTCGACAAGGTGCTTTCGGCGACACCGGGCGCCGTTACCATCCTCGCCACGGCCGCAAAGGACACGCCGCCGGGTGAGCGCGCGGTTGCCGTAGGCAAGGCCCAATCGGCCAGTGCGCTCGTCGTCTACGACAGGGTGAAGGCGGTCGAGGTCGAGCCCGGGATTGCCGTGGCGCGCATGGGCGGCAACGGAGGGCCGATCGCTCCCGCGCTTTGCCAATTCGAGGCCGTCGCCTACACGAAAACTGCCGATGGCGCGCCGCTCCGCATAGGCGCCATGCCGGCCAAATGGGAGGTGGCCAATTTCGACGAAACGGCGGCGAAAGACCGGGATGCGTCGTTCGGAGGCCATATCGACCGGAACGGGCTGTTCACCCCGGGCCTGGCCGGGCCTAACCCCAAGCGCGGTGGATACGACAATGCGGCCAATCTTTCGGTAAAGGCGACGATGGCCGAGGGCGGCGCCGCGGTCGAGGGAGCGGCGCATTTGTACGTGGCGCCGCAGCGCTGGAACGACGCTCCGATCCGCTAAAGGGTGGCTTCATGACTTGGCGCTTGAATACGGACAGTGTTCGCGAAATGCGGGTCGATGGGCGGCGAATTCTTTTCCATGTGCCATCGGCCAGCCTGTTCGAACTGGACGATCTCAGCGGCGCGGTTATCGACGAGTTCCACGGTCGTGGCGAGTGCGCGACCGAACAACTGGTCGAGGCCCTGGCCCCTGGGTTTGCGGGCGATCAGGTACAGGAGGTGATCGAGGAGTTCGGCGCTATCGACCTCCTCCAGGCACCGGGGCAGGCGCCTGGCCGGCGCCCCACGCCACCGATCCCGGCGGGCGCGCTGTCGACCGTGGTGCTGAACGTCACCACCGGCTGCAACCTTGCTTGTACCTATTGCTACAAGGCGGATCTGGCCCGCCCGGCCGACGCCTCGCAGCTGTCGGCCGAGGACGGGCGCCGGGCAATCGATCTGCTGATCGCCGAATCTGGAAATCGGCGACGGCTCAACGTCACTTTCTTCGGCGGCGAACCGCTTACGGCGCTTCCCGTTATCGCCGAATTGGTCACTTACGCCGATCAGCGGGCCAGTCAGGCCGGCAAGGAGGTCGACTATTCGCTGACCACCAATGGCTTGCTGTTGAGCGATGACGTCATCGACTTTCTTGCCGAGCATCGCTTCGGAATCACGATCAGTATGGACGGGCCGGAACTGGTCCATGATTTGAACCGGCGCACCCGGGGTGGCAAGGGAACCTACCAGGCCGTTGCGACGAACGCCCGCCGATTGCTCCAGCGTTACCGGGCGCGGCCGGTCGGTGCGAGGGTCACGCTGACTTCGGGGGTGAGGGATGTGCCGGGTATCCATCGGCATCTCAAATACGATATCGGGTTCGCCGAGGTCGGCTTCGCCCCGGTGACGGCCGGAACACCGGCCGGATTTTGCCTAGACGAGGCTGAGACTCGGGGCGTCTTTGCCGACTTCGAAGCTCTGGCTCTGGCCTGGCGCGATGCGGCGCTTGAGGGCCGCGACATTGGATTCTCGAACATCAGCCAATTGCTGACGGTGCTGCATCACGGCCATAGCAAGCTGCTGCCCTGCGGGGCTGGTCTCAATCTTCTGGCAGTGCAGGTCGACGGCGGCATCAGCCTTTGCCATCGATTCGCGGGGAGTGGAACCGGGCAGTTCGGCCATGTGTCGAAGGGCATCGACCGTGGCGGCATTTCTGATTTCCTCGACCGTGCCGTGAAGCGCGCCGAAGACAATTGCAGCGCCTGTCATGCCCGCTCGGTTTGCGCCGGCGGGTGCTATCACGAGTCCTATGCGCGGCATGGCGACATTGCGCTGCCGACCCATCATTACTGCGATCTGATGCGCCGATGGCTTGACCTCGGTATCGCCATTTACGTCGAGCTCATGGCGAGAAATCCGACCTTCATCAGCCAGAGACTTGAGCCGCGAGGGAGCATGATATGAAGCATCTGAAGCCCATCAACAGGAAGGCCGAGCAAATCGAACGTTCGGCGGAGGAGGGCAAGGTTGACGAGGCCCAGGTCATGCAGGTGGTGGCCGGCTGCACATCGGTTTTCGATCCTGGGTGGGAGGTCGATCCCTTCGGCGGCGTCGCCGCGCTTTGCCAGCCGGTGGAAGCCGATCTCTACGGTTGTGCGGATACCTGCTGGTGGCCGGCGCAGGTGCCCGACACCATCAACAGCTATCCCGACTGGAATACCGCGGCTCCCTCGGCCGAACGGGACTGGCGCAAGCTACAAACCGTCTTCCCGAAGAAATGACGAAATAATGATCTTGCTCGAGACGAAGGGGACCCGCCGATGAAGACCAAGGCCCTTGTCACTGGCGCCGCTTTGCTCGCGCTGTGCGCCACCATGTTCTCTCCGCTGTGTGTCCAGGCGAAGGAGTACATCCTGACCGGCATGAAGCCCAACCGGCTGGTATTGATCGACCCGGCCAAGCGTGCGATTGCCCGTATCTATACAATCCCCGGCGGCGGCTCTCCGGCGGGGATCGTGACCTCACCGGATGGGAAGACGGCGTACGTCACCACCAACCACATGGGGAGCCTGGTGGGGATCGATCTGGACAGTGGGAAGGAGGTGTTTCACGCCGACTTCTCTGATGGCGATTTTGCCGACGTCTCGGACGGAGCTCTTCGGGTTCGCAGCTTCTACGGCCTGGAAATCAGCCCGGATGGGAAGGAACTGTTCGTGTCCGAGTCGCCCGTCCGCCTGCTGCGCGACGAATATAAGGTGGAGGACACTCGAATCGCCGTGTATCGGACCGACGGAGGTATGGCGGCCGAGCCGGTGCGCCTTCTGCCTCTGCCGCGGCGGACGACGAACATCATGATGTCGACGGACGGAACGAAGCTGTATGCCAACAGCTGGGATCTGTACACTCTCGATCCGAAGGATGGGAAAGTTCTGAAGGTTGACAAAATTCTTAATTGGCAACGCAAGAATTTCGCACCGCCAGGTCTATTCAATGTATGGAACCAATTCGAGCAGGCGCACGTATTCGTGACACCCTACTATACCGCGCGCACCGATACAGGATCGGGCAAGCCGCCGGTGCCCCGTACGGGTCTTCTGACTTTGGATCTGAAAACCGGGGATTTTCATATGAACGAATTCGAGGATTCGTCCGCCATCATGTTTTCGTCGGTCCTTAGTCCGGTACACCATAATGAAGTATATTCGGTGTTCAAAACGCTGACGAAGAATGACCTGGAAAAAAATAAGGTGATAAAGCGCGTCGCGTTGCCACACCCATATTACTGCGTCAATATTTCTGGTGACGGGCGAGAGGTGTATGCTGCTGGCGCCGGGAACGACATCGGAGTGTACTCAGCCGATACTCTCCGGCGTATTGGTGAGATCAAGATGCCCGGTGGGGCAGATTTGGCCGGAGCGTGGATCCGGATGGTGGAGCGCCCATAGATGGCCATGCCCCGGGGGCGGTCGGCTCGTTGGTTGTTCGGCCTTGTCCGCCCCCTATGGGGCCGTGTAGTCATCGTTCTGGCCGCTTCCGGAGTGGCATCGGGCCTGTCCCTGGCCCAACCTTGGCTCACCAGGTTTTTGATCGACGATGGATTGATCGCCCGGCGGATGGACTTGGTCCTCGGGTATTGCGCGGCCATTCTGGGTGCCGCTGTTTCGGCCGCTCTGGTTGGGGCATTCAACCGCTGGCACTACCTTACCTTGTCGAGCCGGGTCCTGTTCGGGTTGCGGGAAGCCGTCTTCGCTCATCTGCAGAGCCTTCCGCCGACATTCTTCAGCCGGCACAGTACGGGCGAGGTGATGGCCCGGTTGGACGGCGATGTAGCCGAGGTGCAGCGCTTCGCCGTCGACACTCTGCTTGCCGCCATCAATTCCGTCCTGGTGCTGGCCGGCACACTGGCGGCCATGGGCGCCCTTTGCCCGAGCCTGCTGCTGCCGGCCTTCGTTCTACTGCCCCTGCAAGTGGCGATTGCGCGGCACATGCGGGTCCGGATCGGTGTTCTGACCCGTAGGGTGCGGGAGCGAAGCAGCCATCTGACGGCTTTTCTGGTCGAGAATCTCGGAGCGATGAAACTGGTCCAGGCGGTCGGCGGCGCAGTTCGCGAGCAGGCGCGCCTCGCCCAGCTCAACCGGAATTTTCTCGTCGATTTGCGCCGGGCGGAAATGACCGGCTTCGCCGTCGGGGCGATCCCTTCGCTGCTGAATGGGCTGGCGGCGGGTAGCGTCTTCCTCATCGGTGGAACGTTCGTAATGAAGGGCAAGCTCAGCGTCGGTGCGTTGATCGCCTTCGTGAGCTACCTGGGACGTGCCGGCGGCCCGGTGAATACCCTCCTTGGCTTGATAATTGCGCAACGGCGCGCGTCGGTCAGCCTTGACCGGCTGGCCGAGATCCTGGACGAGGCCCCGGCGGTGACCAATCCGGCTGAGCCAAAAATGCTGCCGCCGGCGGCCAAAGGCGAGATCGTTCTGGACGACGTGGATTTTTGCTACCCCGGACAGCCTCGCCTGTTCAGAGCTGTCCATGCCGTTCTGCCGGCCGGTGGGAAGTTCGGCATCGTCGGGGCGTCGGGCGCCGGGAAAAGCACGTTGATCGACCTGTTGCACCGACACTACGATCCGCAAGACGGGCGCATCCTACTGGACGGTTGCGATCTGCGGAGCCTGGATCTGGTTCAGTTGCGCCGGCGGATCGCAGTGGTTGCGCAGGACAGTCCGCTGGTCAGCGGAAGCATCGCGGCCAACATTCGTTATGCCGCTCCCGAAGCCTCCGCCGAGGAGGTGGCGAGGGCCGCCACCGCGGCGGAGATCGCCCATCTCGGTCTTGATACGCCGGTGGCTGAGCGGGGTGCCTCGTTATCCGGCGGCGAACGGCAACGCCTGGCTATTGCCCGTGCTCTGCTGCAGGACCCGCTGGTCCTGATCCTTGACGAGGCGACCTCGGCTATCGACCGCGAAACGGAACAGCGCATCGCGCGCAGCATCGACAGCCTGTTCGGCAACCGGACGCGGATTATCGTCTCCCATCATCCGGAGGTGCTGGCCGATGCCGATCGCATTCTGGAGCTGACGCCGGATGGGTTTGCCGAACGCCGGATCGGGTCGGCGGCATGATCACCCTAGGGCTGCTCGACAGCGGTTTATGCGACGGCGTGGCGGCGGCCGCGGCGGCGGCACGGCGCTTCTATCTGGACGATGGCGGAGAGGTCGCCGTGGGCTCGCCCGGGATCGATTCCCTGGGGCACGGCAGCGCACTGGCCAAGCTGATCCTGGGACGGGTTCCTGCAATCCGCCTGATGTCTGCCCAGGTTTTCGATCACCGCGGCATCGCCGCTCCGGCGGTGATCGCTGCAGGGCTTGACTGGCTCGTCTCCGAAGGTGCGCAGGTGGTCAACATGAGTTTCGGCTTGACGCAGGACCGGGCCGTCCTCGCCGGGGCCTGCTGCCGCGCCGTCGAGGCCGGCGTATTGCTCGTCGCTTCGGTGCCGGCCGTGGGGCCGACCGTCTATCCCGCGTCCTATGCCGGGATAGTCCGCGCTACCGGCGATGCCCGTTGCGGCGACGGCGAGATCTCGTATCTTGGCGAGCCGCGAGCCGATTTCGGCGCCCGTCCATGGTTGCCTGGAATTGATGAGGTGTCTGGCGCGGCGACCATCGCGGGGGCGAGTGTGGCATGTGCCCGCGTCGCCGCCGAACTGGCGGCGCTGCTGGCGGCGGCCCCTGAGCGAGGAGCGGCGGCGCTGGCGCGACTGATCAAGACCGCAACGCCCCTGGGTCCGCAGAGGGAACATCTATCCCTACGGGAAAGGCGAGGGTAATGGCGGAACTGGCGCTTTCATTGGTGGAGGCAAGGTTTCTCGAGGCGTTGCTGACAGCCGGGCCGCCGACCGTCGCCCGGTGTGGCGAGGTTTTGAACTGGTCTCATCGCCCTTTCCCGTCGGAGTGGGCCGAGCGATCAATCGACCGGGTCCATTTCGGCAGCGAGTTCTGTGAGACCTTGTTGCCCGGCGAATGGCAGGTGAGGCAGGCCGTCGCCGCGGCGATGAGCTGTGGAATCGGGCTGTCCCTGGTTACGGCGCCCGCCTCGGACGCCGGCCTGGAGCGACTCTCGGCCTTGCTCCAGTTGCTTCCCGCGGGCAGCGAGGTGATCGCCAATGACTGGGGGGTGCTGCGATTGCTGGCCGATTTTCGTCCGGCCGTAATCCCCGTGGCGGGGCGTGTCCTTTGCAAGATGGTAAAGGATCCCCGGTTGCCCTCGGCCGAGTGGGCAAAGCTCTATCCACATGGCATCCACTCGCGCCCCTTCGTGGCGTTGTTGCGCCGCCTCGGAGTCGGGCGGATCGAGATGGATGTTCCTCCATTCGCCCAGCCGGCCGACTTCCACGGCCTGGGTCCGGCGATTTCCGTGCATTCGCCTTTCGGCTTTTCAGTGCGCGGGCGAAGCTGCCGCGCGGGGTCGCTCAATCTGCCGCTCGAGCAGAAATTCATGGTAGGCCCGGCCTGCCACAGGGAGTGCCTCGTCTACATCGATCACATGTCGCGCCGGCAAGGGGGGAGCGAGAGCGACCTGCCGACGTTTCAGCGGGGCCATACCATATTTTATCGCCACTCACCCGAGATGAATGCGGCGCTGGCCACGGCGGTCGCCCAAGGCCGGGTCGACAGGCTCGTCTTGTCCGGAGATTGGAATGAAGATTGTCGCTCCCATCAGTCGAGTCGGTGAAGTAGCGCCTCTGGCGCGGGCCGGGGTCGATGAACTGTATTGCGGGATCGTGCCGAGCGAGTGGACGGCGCGATTCCAGAGCGCCAGCGTAAATCGGCGGGCCTTCGGCAATCTCTCGTCCTATGAGGACCTGCGGCAAGTGGTGGGCATTGCCGCCGAGTTTGGTCGCACCGTGTCTCTCGTGATGAATGCCCAGCATTACACCGAGGCGCAAATCGACTCGCTGGTCGACCTGGCCTACCGGTTCGCCGAGATGGGCGGGCGCGCCCTCATCGTCGGCGACTTGGGCCTATTGTCGGTGCTGGCGGAAAGGGGGCCGGCGATTCGTCTTCACGCCAGTTCTCTGCTGGGATGCCGTAATGCCGGGCATTCCTTGCTGCTTAAGGATCTGGGGGCGCAGAGAGTCATTTTTCCTCGCGACATAACGCTGTCGGAGATGGCCGGGGTGGCGGCGGCTAGCGCTCAACTCGAGTACGAGGCCTTCATTCTCAACGACGGCTGCGTTTTCGAAGAAGGTAGTTGCCACAGTATCCATCTGCCATCCCGTCTGGGTGGACCCATCTGCCTGGACCGGTATGTGTCGGAGTACAGCCGCGCCGACGGCCGGCCGCTGGCACTGGCGGAACAGAACAAGCTTGCAGCCAACGACCATGCCTACCAGGAATGGCTCTGGTACCGATTCAGTTGCGGGTTTTCCGTGTCGCCGGAGGGGTTTCCTTTCGGGCCGTGCGGTCTTTGCGCCATTCCCCAACTGGCGGCGGCCGGGATCGGAGCGGTGAAGATCGCCGGCCGGGAAGGGGCGCTTGAACGGAAGATCAAAAGCGTCGAACTGGTGCGCGCCGCCTTGGATCATCATTCGATGGCGGGTGGCACGTCGCAATACTCGGATTTTGTCAGGGCGTTACGCGGCGGGGAGGCATCCTGTGCTCCCGGCTATATGTGCTATTATCGCGAGACGGGCGCCGGAAAAGCGTGCGCACGCGGATGAGGCTATTCTATTATTTGCCCAAGGCGCGATGATGACGCGCTTCACGGAATCGCATCGCCGGCGCAAAAAGCCTAGTGGTGGGGGACGGCTCTTGGCGGCAACAAGTCTGATGACTGCGGAACAGCCGGGGACGATACGCCAGGGCATTTCCTTGAACCCTGATCCCGTCCAGGCCGTACGCGAACTGTTCGATGCCATCTTCCTGCCGTCGGCCGGCCTCACCGTCGTGTTCTGTTCCTCGCGCTACGACCGTCATGCGCTGGAACTGGCTCTTCAGGAAACCTTTGCCGGCGCTCCCCTGGTCGGCTGCACGACTGCCGGAGAAATATCGCCCCACGGATACACCATGGGCGGTCTGGCAGGGATTTCCATAGCACGGGAAGCCTGCATCTCGGTGTCGCGCCTGATTCCCGCCGTTTCCAGCTTCGATGCCGGCGACGGCCGCGATGTGTCGCATGCGTTGTTCGAGGATCTTCGCCGCCAGGGTGTCGAGCCGAGCCATCACACGACGTTCGGCATGTTGATGATCGATGGTAGCCGTCTCGTCGAAGAGCGGGTCATCAGCAGCTTGTCGGCGTCACTCAGTCCTTTGTCTTTGTTCGGCGGTTCCGCATCGAATTGCACATTCAACGGTGAAACTCTGGTTTTCCACGATGGGCGCTTTTACGGCGATGCGGCGATTCTGACGCTCATTCATACCCATTTGCCGTTCAAAGTATTCTCCAGCCAACAATTCGTCGGCAGCAATGATCAACTGATCGTGACCGGTGCCGACCCCGAGCGTCGGATCGTAACCGAATTGAATGGCGAGCCCGCCGCATTCGAATACGCCCGCCGCTTGGGATGGAATATTTCACAGCTGCGTTCCGATGGTGCGTTGCTTCCTCCGCTGGTCGTGCGTGTCGGGGGTAGCTGGCATACGCGCAGCGTCCGTGGCTTGACCGCGGATGGCGGCCTTGAGCTTGCCTGCGCCATCGATGAAGGGGTTCCCCTGTCCGTCGGACATAACACCGGCATGCTCGAGAACCTGCGCAGCCTGTTTGAGGACATACAGGGCGCCGTCGGCCATCCCCATGCGGTGTTGGGGTTCGACTGCATCATGCGTCGGATCGAGGCGGACACGGTCAATATCAAGCCGGAGTTGCGGGATTTATTTGCCCAATACCACGTCGTCGGATGCTCGACATTCGGCGAACAGTTCAATGGCTTGCATTGCAACCATACCTTTACTGGGGTGGCCTTCGGTTTCGGGTCCGCCGAAACGAAGGGCCGCGGTATGCCGCCGGCCCCCCAGGAGACCGAACTGGGTAAGCTCGAAAAGGAGAATGCCAAGCTGCGCAAGACGGTCCGCGTCCTGCTGCAGCGCGTCGAGCGGAGTATGAACGCCCAAGGCGATTCTTTTTCCCTTTTTCAGAACAATGTCTTGCTTGAGGCCACCGTGCGCCGGCGGACCGAAGAGTTGGCCGAGCTCAATCGACAGCTCACCCAGGAACTGATTGCCCGGCGGGAAACCGAAGCGGCGCTGGTTGCGGCGAAGGCCGAGGCGGAGAGCGCAAATGCCAGCAAGAGCGATTTCATGGCGGCGATCAGCCATGATCTTCAGCAGCCGTTGAATGCCGCACGTCTGTTGTTGGGCGCGCTGCTGGAAGAATCGCTATCGGGGCCAGGGCGGGCCATCTTGGATCGGATCGAAGGCGCTTTGGAGGCTGCCGAAGAGATGCTTGCCGATTCTCTTGAAGTGGCGATGCTCGAAGCCGGCGGCCTGACCCCGAGGCTTACCCAATTTCCCATCGCCTCATTGCTGGCGCAGGTGGAGGCGGAATACGCGCCGCAGGCTCGGCGGGTCGGCTTGCAGCTGAAAGTTCTGCCATGTTCGGCCCTGGTGTGGACGGACCGCAGCCTGTTGCAGCGTGTCGTGCGCAACTTGCTGGCGAACGCGATCCGCTATACTCCGGAAGGTCGTATCCTGGTCGGCTGCCGGCGAAGAGGCGAGGAACTGCTGGTGGGGGTTTACGATACCGGCGTCGGCATTCCCGAAGACAAAAAGATGGAAGTTTTCAAACCATTCCGCCGTCTTGGGCCGGGCAGCCGCGACAGGAGCGGCGGGTCGGGGCTGGGGTTGACCATCGTCGACAAGATCACCCAGGCCCTCGGCCTTTCTGTCGAGATGCGCTCGACCGAAGGGCTGGGTTCCGCATTCCTGGTAGGAGTGCCATTGGCCGACATGATGGCGGCCCGGACTCCGGAAGCCATGCCTGTGCCGCGGTCGGCGGCAATCCTCAGCGGCAAGAAAATCCTTGTGGTCGACGACGATCCATTGTCCGTGGAGGGCCTGGAGCGCATTCTCTCGGCGTGGGGTTGCGTTACACTGATGTCCATGTCGATCGCCGAGGCGATCGAGCGGGCACGAAGCGGGCCGGAACTTATTATTGTCGACTATCATCTCGGTGACGACAAAACCGGCTTGGACGCCCTCGACGAAATGCGGCAGGTGATGGGGGTCTGCCCTCCGGCTTTGGTGGTCACCGCCGATACGTCGCAGGCCGTCCAGGAGCAAATTCGCCGTCGCGGCCACGAGTTCGTGGCCAAACCGATCAGCCCGGCAAGGTTGCGCTCCGCCCTGACCTACCTGTTCTGCTGTCGCCCCTCGGCATGAGGGGCTTGGCCCTATGGCGGCGAGGCCGCTCAGTGTGACAGGAGAACCGGGATCCTTGAGCGGCTGATGACGCCGTTGGTGACGCTGCCGAGGACAATTTCGCGCAGACGGGATCGACCGAAGGCGCCCATGACGACCAAATCCGCGGCGATGTTTCCCGCCTGATCCAGCAGAAGGTCGTCGACACCTCGGCCATCCCGGAGGGTAATCGCCTGGGCCTCGGCCGAGACGCCGTACTGGGCCAGATGGGACCTGGCGGCGGCTCCGAATTCGATCGGCGGCCCGCCACTTTCCGACAGCTTTTGAACGACCATCAGCAAGCTCACCGAGTCGGCCTTCTGCAGGATCGGCAAAGCATCGTGGAGAGCGCGGCTGGACTCCCTTCCGCCGTCCCAGCAAACGGCGATCCGGCGGCCGAAGGAGGTGATTGCCGCATCGGCCGGCACCACGAGGACCGGGCGCCCGGAATGCATGACGAGGGGCCCAATCAGCGGATCGGGCATCGGCTCATCGGAGGCCCGGTTGCCTTCGCGAGACGGTGACGCGACGACGACCAGGTCGGAGGTGCGAGACCTTCTGACCAGGATCTCCTCGGCCAAGCCGGCCGCTTCCACCCATTGATAGGCGACTCCCGCAGGTTGAACCGCTTCGGCCGTCAGGCGGCGCGCCCTATCGGCGATCTCGCGGTCGCTCTCCGCCAACACTTTCTCCACATCCTCCATCTGGAGCCGGACCGCCAGCGGAATATCCCGCACCGGCTGAACGAACAGCACGGTCAGCCGGGCATTCTGTAATGCCGCGGCCCAGGCGGCGGCCTTCACATGCGCCACGGAAGGGGTCGTCGGCTCGAGGCAAAGGAGAATTTCTTTCATCTGTATTATCTGCTCCAAACTTCCAAATCGCGGGAGACGCCATGGGAACGAGCTTGAATTCGCGGCCGTCGAAGAAATAGACGCCACTGAGTGTCCCATGGAACCAGAACCAAGCCGGCTTCGACATAACCAGATTTGGTTATTTTTAGCCGAGCCGGCGCCTAGTATTGTGTGAGCAACAGGTGTGAGGTGGGGCTTCCTGGCGCGCAATAAATAAAAATGCTGTGCAATATATTTGTTTCATGTAATGGCGCGCAAAATGCCAAATTGTACATAACGCATTGAACAACGTTTTGCGATAAATATATTTCGATAATCTGCCATGACGCATAAATTGCGTTGGTTAATTCAAATTAATAATAGTGTTGTTCGTGTTCCATCTGTTGACTGTCTCTATCACAGAAGGCGTTTCATGAGATGATGGGGTGGCTCAGAAACATATCGCTGTTCAATAAGACATTGATGCCGGTCTCATTAGTCTACTTTGGTATTATTTTTATCGTTGCTTCAGCTTATTACGGTATCCATCGCCTTGAGGGTATGACAAGTGAAGCCGTTGGCGTGAATGCGAAGCGGCTCGAAGTCAGCCAAGACCTGGAAATCCAGGCTATCAGCGCGTCTGTCGATGAAAAGGATGCAATCCTCGGAATTGGTGAGGCGCAGAAAGAATACGCCGCGAAATACAACGCCGCGATCGCTGCCGCCAACCATACGGCAGATCTGTTGGTCGAGCTGGGGGCGTTCAAGGGGAACGAGCAAAATTCCACTGCTCTGAAGCAGAAAATCAGCGCCTACGATAAAATTGCTCAAGAAGTCCTGAAGTTGGCGTTGCTCGGGGATTTCGACAACGCGACGAAATTGTCGAGCGGCGAAGGCTATTCGGCGAGAACCGCCCTGCTGAGCGAGGCGCGCAAAGGGGTGGAGGCGAGCCAGGCGCAAATGGAGGCAGCGGAGCGTTCCGTGAGGCAGCTGTCGGGCCGGGTCATCGCCGTCGTGTTCGGTGTCGCCAGCGCCGCCGTCGCCTTGTCTCTGGCGATTCTTCTGTCGACCCTTCGCCTTCTGGTCACCGCCCCGCTGTCGCAGATGACGGTTGCACTCGATCGTCTTGCCGGTGGTGACCTGACTGTGGCGGTGGACGGAGCGGATCGGACAGATGAAGTCGGCTCCTTGGCGCGCTCGCTGCGTGCGTTCAAGGAGGCGGCATTGGCCCGCCGCGATCTTGAATCGGCACGCGATGACGAAATGGCCAGCAAGGAATTCCGCCGGGTGGCTTTGGAAGAGCATACGGCTCAATTCGAGAGGTCGGTGGGTGGCGCGCTTGGTGCCGTTACCGCCGCGGCCAAAAAGATGCGGGAAACGGCGAAATTGATGTCCTCGACGGCCGAGGAGACCAATTCCCGTTCGGCCGCCGTATCCAGCGCGGCGCAGATCGCCTCGACCAATGTCGAGACGGTGGCTGCAGCGGCCGAGGAGCTTACCGCCTCAATTCAGGAGATCGGCAGGCAGGCAGGGCAGTCGCGCTCCATCGCCAGCGCGGCGGTATCCGAGTCGGCCCAGGTCGACTCGGCGATGCGCAGTCTTGCCGAGGCGACGCAGCGCATCGGCGAAGTGGTCGATCTGATCACCTCGATCGCCAGCCAAACAAATTTGTTGGCGCTGAATGCGACGATCGAAGCGGCTCGGGCGGGCGAGGCCGGCCGGGGGTTCGCCGTGGTGGCGAATGAGGTCAAGGAACTGGCCACCCAGACCAGCAAGGCGACCGGCGAGATCAGCAGTCATATCGTCCTTGTGCAACAAAGGACTGATTCGGCGGTCGCCACCATCAGTCACATCGCCCAGACCATCGAACAACTGAATGGCATCGCCGGCGGCATTGCGGCCGCCGTCGCCCAGCAGGAGGCGGCAACTCACGAGATCGCGCGGAATGTCCAGCAGACCTCGACTGCCGCGCGCGACGTTACCGAGAACATAGAAGGTGTTACGGGCGCCACTCATTCCACCGGCAAAGTCGCCGCCGACGTTCTTGCCTCGGCCGATCAGCTGACCGGCGAAGCCGATAAGCTGCGCCGCGAAGTGGAGAAGTTTCTCTTGGATATCAAAAGCCAGGAAGCAGCCGGCCAAGGCGGTGACGCCGCAGCGCCGGCGGTCGGCCGGCCGGCTTCGGCAAGGCGGCAGGCATATGCGTAATTCGAACCTTCGGCCGGTGGGATGTCTCACATCTCGCTATCAAGCGGTCCGCCGGTCGCTGGATGAGAAACGGTTGCCAGCCGTTTCGCTCATAACCCAAAGGCAACATCACCCAGGGCATCGGGAGGCTTCATGTCCGCAAATATGCAAGTAGATTCATCGGTTCGCGCTTTCCTTGGCCGCCGGCTCGGCCACTTCATCGACGGCGCCATGGTCGAGGGGGAAGGGCAGCCGGTCGCCGTTTATGATCCTTCGACCGGGGAAGTATTGGCCAAAGTGCCGGATGCGACGAAAGGGGAAGTCGACCGAGCAGTCGCTTCGGCTCGCCGCGCCCTCGAGGGTGACTGGAGCCGGCTGCGGCCGGCCGACCGCGAGCGCATCCTGATTCGGCTATCCGAACTGATCGAGGCCCATGGGGAGGAACTGGCGCAGCTCGAAACGCTGAACCAGGGAAAATCCATCGCGCTGTCGCGCATGCTGGAGGTCGGCCACTCCGTCGAGTTCTGCCGGTATATGGCGGGCTGGGCGACGAAGATCGAGGGCACCACCATCGACGTGTCGATTCCCATCCCGCCGGGCACGCGTTATCGGGCCATGACCCTGCGCGAGCCGGTGGGCGTGGTGGGTGCCATCGTGCCGTGGAATTTCCCGCTGATCATGGCGGTCTGGAAAATCACGCCGGCCCTGGCCTGCGGCTGCACGGTGGTGTTGAAGCCGGCGGAAGAGACACCACTGACCGCTTTGCGCTTGGCGGAGCTATGCATGGAAGCCGGCGTTCCCCCAGGTGTCGTCAATGTGATCACCGGCAATGGCGCGAGCGCCGGCGCGGCTTTGGCTTCCCATCCTGGCATCGACAAGGTCGCCTTCACCGGATCGACCGAGGTTGGGCGCAAGATCGGCCACGCGGCGGTCGACAACATGACCCGATTCTCCCTCGAACTCGGCGGCAAATCGCCGGTCATCATGCTGGACGACGTACCGACCGAAATGGCAGTGGGCGGATCGGCCATGGCCATCTTCTTCAATCAGGGCCAGGTCTGTACCGCGGGCTCGCGGCTCTATGTGCATAAAAAGGCGTTCGACCAGGTGGTGAACGGCCTGGCCGCGGCCGCCGGCTCCATGCCCATCGGGCCCGGACTGGATCCGAACAACCAGGTCAATCCGCTGGTCTCCGCCCGCCAGCGCGACCGCGTGTGTTCTTATATCGAACAGGGGCTTTCCGCCGGTGCTCGCGCCGTGACCGGAGGCAAGGCTTCCCCGCGGCCCGGCTATTTCGTCGAGCCGACGGTGCTCGTCGACGTAGACCATTCGATGAGCGTGGTCCGGGAAGAGATCTTCGGCCCGGTGGTGGTCGCCATGCCCTTCGACGATCTGGATGAAGTGGCCCGCCGCGCCAACGACAGCGAATATGGTCTGGGCGCCAGCATCTGGTCGAATGATCTCGGCAAGGTAATGACGCTTGTGCCGAAGATCAAAGCCGGCACGGTCTGGGTCAATACCCACAACATGATTGATCCCGCCATGCCGTTCGGCGGCTTCAAGCAATCAGGCTACGGCCGCGAGATGGGTCGGGCCGCGATCGATCTCTACACCGAGACCAAATCGGTCTGCATCGCCTATTGATTGCGGAAAGTGCGCCGCGCAGTAACAGCGCGGCGCACGCCCGCAGGCGTCGCCTTGCCCGCGGGAGATCCCAGCCGAAGCCCTCCAGAGGGGAGACGGTTCGCCTTTTCCGGCGGTGTCCTTACTTGCGGCCGGTCATGCTTGCTCGCCGCGGCACTCTCTGCGGTCAGCGGTCGCAGCACGCATTGGGCGGTACTGCTCCGTTCAAGCGGTCCCGCTGGGTCGGATCGAGCACCGCCGCCAGGGCGGAACGGGCGCGCTCGATGGCGACGTAGCTTTCGCTCCCGACTTGCCGATAGCTTTCGCGTCGGCTGTCCCAGGCGGCGGTAACCGCGCGAGCATAAGTTCTCCACTGTGGCTCCTGCTGCGGCGTGATCGCCAGCCGTTCCTTCAGCATCGGTAGACGTGCTGGATGGATGGTCCAGCCGCCGGGTCCGTCGCCTCGCATCGGAGCATGCATTCCCGGGCCGCCACCCAACAGGCCCCCGACCATCGCTTGCGCTCCCGGCGACCCGCCTGGGGCCGCAAGAGCAGCCGCGGCGGGCAAGGCCAGCGGCGCCAAAAGGCAAAGGGCAAACGCTGTTCGCACCGGAACCTCCTCTTCAAGCCCAACTTGAACAGTGAATCCGGGTTTCGGCGGGGCCGACCATTGAAATCATTGGGTTTTTCGGCCTGAAAAGTGGCGCGAGATCAAAACATAGTGCCACGTCATATCTGTGATATGGCTTTTCTGCTGGAGTTGTATTTGATATCATAATGTCCTGCTTTGAGGGGCGTTATGTTCTTCCGCGTGAAGAAGTCCGGACCGCGCAGCTATCTGCAGATCGTTGAG
>JAJXWP010000037.1 GCA_021781575.1 Pseudomonadota bacterium | reverse complement strand
ATGAACTACTCCAACCAAGGCCGCTGAGCGTCCGTGGATGGAGTTTCGGCGGCAGGCAGACCAATGTCTGTGCTTGTCTCCGCCTGACGGGCCAGTTCCTGACCCGTTGACGCCAGATGCGTCAGAGCGTAATCGAGCGCCACCCGCGCCGAAGCGTTGTCCCTGGGCTCGACATGGCCGCAGGGGCAGGCGTGCACGCGCTGGCTCAAGCGCTTCTTCTCGATGCGGCCGCAGTCCGGGCACCTCTGGCTCGGCTTCAGTTTGCGCGTCGGCACCTCGATCAGCAGCGTCCCGGCTTCCGGCGCCTTGTAACGCAGCATGCCCAGGAAAGCCCCTGGCGCGGTGTCGAGGATTTCACGATTGAGGCCGGCTTTGGCCTTCACGTTCCTTCCCGGCTGCTCGGCCGTGCCCTTGGCCGAGCCGGTCATGTTCTTCACCGACAATTCTTCCGTCGCGATCAGCGCGTATGCGGTCACCAGGGCGGCACTGGTCTGGTGCAGAAACTCCTTGCGCTGATTGGCCAATTGCCGGTGCAACTTGCCTACCACCTTGCGGGCGCGCTGCCGGTTCTTGCCGCCGCGCTTCTTGCGGGCCAGGGCGCGTTGCGCGGCCCGCAACTTCTTGGCCGCCTTGCGCACGCGGCGCGGGTTGGCGATCGGTTCGGCGCTCCCACCGTTTGCCAGGGCGATCGACGCGAAGTGCTCGACGCCCCAGTCGAGGCCGCAGGCGGCGGTGCCGCCCTGGCGCTCGATCACGTCGCACTCGACGGTCAACGACAGCCACCATTGGCCGTTCTTGTGCGTCAGTTCGCAGGATTTGATGGCGCCGCCCTGGCGAGCCTGGCCGCGCGCCGTGACGGTCCCAACCCCTTGCAGGCGCAGCGTGCCGTGTTTCCAGTTTTGTCCCGGCGTGAACCGCCAGCCGTCGCCATGGCTCTTGAAGCCAAAGCCGGGGAAAGCGTCCAGGCTCTTGAACCGGGGGAAACCAGCCCGCTCGCCGCGTTCGGCCGCCCGGCGGAAAAACGCCTGAAAGGCGATGTCGAGGCGCCGTAGCGTCCGCTGCTGGCTGGAGCAATTCGCCTGGGCGAACTCGGGGCATTCCCGGCGCAGATCGGTCAGTTCCTTGCACTGGTCCTGATAGCTGAGCGAGACGCCCCGGCGCCGGTAGGCGTCGATGCGCTGTTCCAGGGCGGCGTTGTAAAGCTGTTGGTGCGAGCGCAGCAGCGCCGCCAGGGCGGCGGCCTGGCTCCTCGACGGGTACAGTCGGTATGTGATCTTGCGCCGTTCCATGGTCCGCAGTATACAATGGTTACCATGACACAGCAACAGCTAGACGCCCTATATCACTGCGTTTACGCGCTGCACTATCACTTGGTTCTTGTCACGAAGTACCGCCGCAAGGCCCTCGACGCCGCAATGCTCCGGGACTTCGAGGCGCACGCCAGAGAGCGCGTCGACGCCTGGGGCGGCCGGCTGATCGAGGTCAACGGCGAACCCGATCATGTGCATCTGCTGTTCACCCTGCCGCCGAAACATGCCCTGGCCGATTTCGTCAACGCGCTGAAGACCGGCACCTCGCGGCGGCTGCGCAACGATCATCGAGAACGCGTCAACCGGTTCTATTCGAAACCCGTCCTCTGGAGCCGGTCCTATTGCGTCATCTCCTGCGGCGGCGCACCACTGTCGGTCATCAAGCAATACATCGAATCGCAGGACAGGCCGGACGATTAAACCCGCCGGGACCGGCGGGGCGCCATTCCCCTCCCTCCAATTCCATCATGCTCCGCCGAATTGGAGGGAGCCCCCTGGCGCGACGGGGTGGAACCGTCACCTAGCCTCAGCGTCCACCTAAGGTTCGCCGGGACATCTCGATGAAGACGGAGTATCGTCTTCTGGCTTCGCCTCATCTCGCCTCTTGTGGGCCTCCTCCTCGGCTGCATTGATCCGTTTCAAAGCGGCGTCGACGTCAAGATCGTCTGCTGCCTTGCCCTTTTTCGGACGGGCAGGTGCCAGACGCGGCAAAGCGGCGATGGTTTGCGTATCCTCTGCATCTGGCGTCGTTTTCAAATTTGACAACATACGACGACAATAATCACAGACGTACTTGAAAATCTCCTGGTAGACGCCAGCGTCTCCGAATGTGTTCGCCATGTCTTCTGCGACAATAGGCGCCTTCTCAAGCACGGATTTCGAGATTGCGGCGACTCTATTCTTGATATGGGTTGGCGACAGACCGTTTTCGTCGGCGAACCGCTCCCAGTGGCGCCCGTGAAGGTGTCCACCACGTTGCTTGTCGGCCACCTTCATCGCCAAGTTCCGCGTCACACCGGGATAGATGTCTCCGTTCATCACGTCGTAGATCGGAGCGAATTCGATTTGACCACCGCTCTTGATGAGAAGGGAGTAATTCTTCAAATGGGCATCGACGTTCCCAGTCAAGATATTGAACAGCATGGCTTCGAAAAAACGAATCCTGTTCATGGCGCCTCCAGGGGCGCGGCCGATCGCGCCCATGCAGTCTGCAAGGCTTGGGCCATGCTTCTGGATTTCCTGGTTCCACTCGTACTTCAGGTATGGCGGAAACCCTGTTGCTTGGCACAGGTCCTCTTGATGGATACGTCGGATTGTCCCTCCATCAATGACGCGGTCGTAGCGCCTCACCAGCAGGTAGTCGATATCCTCCGCGTGACCGATTGAGACCGGGGCCACCTGGAGTCCAACCGCCTTGGCTAGCATCATGCAATAGGCTTCGTTCGGGACACTATCCCGGAACTTCTTGTTTCGAGGCTTCAGGATATGGGTCGACGGCATGCCGTAAAGCGGCAAAGCCAACTGCCCGCCCTTCATTCTAATCACCGGGAGTTTGTCCTGTGCTCCGGCCATGGACATTGAGACGCCTTCGCTGCCGACCAGGACAGGACGTTCCGGCAGGAGCCGGATGCAGTCCGCCAGTTCAGCTTCGGTGAGACGCCTCACGCCGGGCGGATGCCCATACGAGGCCACAGGATCCGCATGGCGTCGGATTGCAAGCGCGCCAGGAAGGTCGCCGCCCATCTCCTCGATCATCGCAAAAACGTCAATCTCGGCGACCTTGAGGACATTGCCGACAATCTGAAGAGCCCGCCCTTCGGGGAGCAGATTCATGAACCAGGGATAGACCGTCTCTGGGCCGTATTCTCGCGCCGACATCGGCATCGTCAGCGAGATCGGAAAAGCGCCAGGATGGGTCAGCCATTCGTCGGAATAGCTGAAAGCGATGTCGACGATGTTTTCCGATTTGCGCTTGAGGTGACCGACAAGGTTGTCCGAGAACCAGACGCCAAGCGTGTCTCCTGTGACTATCTGATGTTCCGTCATCACAAATCCAGTTCGTTGTCGGCGACGTGGTGCTCGGGCCGCGGTGCGTCGGGCACGGTCGCTGTCAGGCGGATGTCCAATGTCGCCATCAACCTCAGGGCGCGCCCGATTTGGCATGTCTCCTTTCCATTCTCGATGTCGACGATGAATCGGATGCCCACGTTCGCTACCATGGCGAGGTCTGCCTGCGTCAGCCTGAGTACCTTCCGGCGTTCGCGAACAAATGAGCCGAGCGACACAACATCAAGAATGACTTGGTTCGGCATGGCGACCTCATTTTACCGTTCGGTAAAATATAGACTCGAAAAGGAACGGGATTCAAGGTAAATTTACCGCTCGGTAAACATTTTGATTTAGACATCGCCCGAACGCATATATTTTACCGCTCGGTACAATCGACGATTGGGCAGACCGTATGGAATCCGACAGGTCTCCGCCGTCCGGTGTCACCGTGACATTCTTGTCACATGCAAGCCTGAGTCGCTTCCTGTTCCGACGCGAAACAGCATGGAGGCAAGGAAACGCATGATTGGCATTCAGCGCGAAGGGTTTTCGCCGTACCTTGTCCACTCCTCGGACATGCCACCCGGACACGCGATGGATCGCCATGACTTGTTGAACTTGCCTACCCTGCGCGTGGTGTCCGTGGACGACTCCGGCGGCCAATACACCGTCATGGCCGAGGCGGATACCGCGCCGGACGCCTGTCCAAGGTGCGGAGCGTCCGCCTTCTACGGACACGGCACGAAGCCGCAGCTCTTCGTCGACATGCCGAGCCACGGCCACTACGTCACCATCCAGATCGACCGCAGGCGGTTCCGCTGCCGAGCCTGCAACGCCACGACGCTCCAGCCGCTGCCGGACATGGCGCTGACCGGCATAGACACCTCGGAGACGCGCTCCGGCGGCGCCGAGGGCCATCTCATGACTAGGCGGCTGGTCGACCACGTCGGCAAGGCCGGGCTACGCCGCACCTTCGCTGACGTCGCCCACGAGACCGGCCTCGACGACCGGACGGTGCGGAGAATCGTGTCTGATCACATCGGGACGCTGGAGACGCGGTACGTCTTCGAGACGCCGGACTGGCTCGGCCTGGACGAGATACACATCCTCGGCAAGGTGTGCGGCGTGGTCACCAACGTCCAGCGGCACTGCCTGGTGAACCTGCTGCCCGGCCGCAACGAGGAGGTACTGGGCCAGTACATCGCCGGGATGAGAAACAGGGACTTGGTCGAGATCGTCACCATCGACATGTGGCGGCCTTACGCCCGCATGGCGGCGGAGTACCTGCCGAAAGCCGCCGTCGTTATCGACCGTTTCCACGTCGTCCGCATGGCGAACGACGCCTTGGACAAGGTGCGCAAGGCCGTCCAGCGGGAGCTTCCGACCGGGGAGCGCGTCGCCTTGAAGCACCAGCGCGGCGCGCTCGCCGCGGATACGTCGATAACCGGGCACCGGGCGAAGATCTCGGCACTCAGGCGAGGCACCCATGATCCAATCTGCTGCATCGTCATTCCTCCGGTCAGATGATGCCGTGCATCTCAAGGACGCGCGTAATGATGGCGCCGATCGCCACAGCAAGGGCGCCGAGGGCCAATCCCTGATACCAGCCGACCATCTTTCCGAGACGGTAATCAAGCGAAGTCATCTGCGATTCCTCCGGTGCCTATTGCT
Source organism: Pseudomonadota bacterium (assembly GCA_021781575.1). GTDB lineage: Bacteria > Pseudomonadota > Alphaproteobacteria > Rhodospirillales > Magnetospirillaceae > DUZF01. The sequence goes on along the minus strand of JAJXWP010000037.1, from coordinate 37,300 downwards.
GCTCGAACCAGTCGAGAAGATCATCCCGGTCCGCCAGGACCGGATAGGCCGACTTGATGCACTCGATGGCGAAGAGACGAGCGTCTTGTTCGTTCGTCAGGAAGCGCGGTTCCTGAAAGGGTTCGATGTCGGGCCGGGAAACTCCGTCGAGGAGATTAAAGGCCGTTCCGAACTCGACTTCGACAAACCACCGACCGTCGGCACATTTCACCAGGAGCAACCCAGACGAGGGATACTCGTCCGTCGCCCAGCCCACCAAACTATCGAGGTGCTGATGCTCCACGGTGTTGTAGAAGGCTGTGCGTGTTCACGCGGCCCAATTGGCTTCCTTTCATGTCGACTAGCCGTCATCGGCCAGGTCGAGGTCATCCCTAAGAGCGCCGGCGACTATCGGCGCAGGCGCCCATCAACCGCAACTAGGTCCACGCCGGCAGCGCGCCAGTCGCGCATCTGCGCACGAAGGCGTTCCATCAGCCGCTGTAGCGTCGCATCCTGAAGGTCTCGCCCGCCGCCGCAGAAGCTTTCTCGCAGCGTCACCAAGGGCAACCAGGTGGACAGAAGAGGCCTATCCTCGGAGTCGTTGGCGACATGCTGCAGGTCACGCTCGAATGCTCCTCGCCATGTCGGCGTTTTTGCCCAAGAAAGAAACGGCACCCCGTCCGATGGTGTCAGTACGATGCCGGTTAAGCCCTCGATGCCTTTGGTTATGGGCGCGTCGAGGTCGTATTGCATCGGCCGCAGATCAACGGGCGCAGTTTCGTCGATATCATCCAGGCTCCGACCTCCGCCTGCTCGCCGAATGACGGCCCCACCAGCAATCAGTTCATAGGAAATCTCGTCTCCCGGTCCCACGCGAAGATGTTCGCGGACAGGGCCAGGGATTACCGTTTGCGCCTTCGTCGTCAGCTTGCTCGTCACCATTGGTTACATGCTCATTCCATGGTTGCGGCTCCGCGATCGCGCCACTTGTTGCTCTTCCCACGCCCGGTATTCCTCTGGCTTGCGCTTCGCCCACTCCGCGTGGGCCACTGGCACCCCCTCCGGGCTCTCAAGCACCTGCGCACGGCGCTTGGCCTCCTCGGGTGCCACGCTTTCCCACCGAGCTCTCAAACCCTCTGGGCCCAGGCTGATATGATTGTCCGGCGGATCGTCGTCGCCGCCCTTCGCCCGTTTGCGGGGTGCGCCGCCGGCGTATTTCTCGTCGATCTCGACGATGCCCGACAGCAGCGGATCGTTCTCCGCCATCATCGCCCGGATGCGATGCGCCAGGAACCACGCCGTGGCGTAGCCGACCCCGACCATCTCTCCCAACTTCTTGGCCGATACACCTTTCGACGACGCCACTATCAGGTAGATCGCCTCGGCCCAGGTCAGCAGTGGAAGATGCGACTTGTGCATCGGGGTTCCCGCCTTTACCGTGAACTGGCAGCCACAGGCCCGGCACTGCCAGATACTCCGCGTCGGCATGAACGTCGCCATCTTCACCGAGCCGCAGTGGTGGCACACCGCGCCGGCCGGCCAGCGAGAACACTCGAACCACAGTCGCGCCGCCTCCTCATCGGGGCAGAGCGCATGAAACTCGCGGAGCGATAGCGATTTGTTGTTCATACCCCGTTCTACCATTTGCGGGTGACTGTGGCAAGGCGATAGTCCCGTGCCTCTTTATCCATGACCAGCTCAGGCGTTGTGTCGCTGTCGACCACGGTCGGCCTCGCTATGACCGCAGCAATTTCACGGCGGCCGGCGCAATCATCGCGACGATCTCGGAGGCCAGGAGCCAGATGTTGGTTGTTCCGTCGGCGGCGCGCGCAGCGCGGCAACTGGCGACCCCATGAGGCCCGACAAGCGATTCGGCCCCTCCGAAGGGTCCGACCATATGCACATCCAGTCTGATGTACCGCCCTTGCCATCGCGCTCGCTGGCGCATCACCGTCCAGAGGTCGGCGATCATGGCCGGATCACCTCGATAGGCGCCGTCGACCTGGTCGCCGATCTCGATATAGCCCTCGTCGCAAACGAATTGCGGGATTTCCGCCGAGGCTAAATTGGACACCGGGCATTCCGGCAACGCGATGGTCAGAAACCAGTAATCGGCCCCGCAATGCGGACACTCGCCCTTGAGCAGTTGCGCATCGAATTCCGTGTGGGCAGTCAACGGAGCCGGCGGGTCCATCTGGACGGTGTCGCCATCCGACGCTATGTGCGTCTTGGCCCTCTCGAGATCGGCTTTGCCGAAAAAGCCGCTTTGCGGCCCGACCTTCCACAGCCAGTCATGACAGGTCGGGCATACCGCGACGTGCGGCTTCCCGGCTTCGATCGCCGCGAATGAGATCCCGTTGGTCATCGGCTTCCCTTCCTGTCAGCCCTGCAGAAATGGTAAGGGACCTGCTGCCCAATCACAGTCGGTCTTACTCGCCATCTCATAGACCTCGTTTCGGGCCACATCGAGCGCATCCCACAATTGCTGCAATTCTTCGCAATTCAAGGAACCTGCGGCGGCAACTATCTCCGCGATTTTGTTTTGCATATCCTGCACGTTCATGCGCTGTTCCCTTCTTAAGCCTCGTTTCGCGGTGTCGGCGGCGCCAGCTCGACATAGTACGCCCCGCAGGGCGCTGACATGCTCCCGCGCTGCCCGCACTCCGCCTGGTCGACCAGGCGAGCCAGCAGCTCGGGCAGCCCGATGTCGGCGCCGAATCTCTTCGCCAGCGTCGACCGGCGGTATTGGCCGCGGCGCCCGCAGCGCCGGCATGCCAGCCGCACCAGGTCGGCGGGATATTCGCTCAGCAGCACGGCGCCATTCCTTGGCAAGGTCCGTTCCCCTTAAAACAACCGACCTGACTCGGCCGTTTTCCAAAGCGACCACCAGAAGACCAGGAAGCAGATCGCACCGACGAAATAGCCGACCACCTGAAGGCGGTCGTCGGGCGCCAGCCAGCGTTGGTAGATCCCGAAGGCCGTACCGCCCGCAGAAGCCACACAGATGGTCGGCGCATGATCTTCGACCCATTCTATGGCCTGACTCGGGGTCAGATGGGCAAGGCGACAAGCGGCATCCTTTGCCACGTTCCATACCGACGAGACGAGAGCGCCGATCCTGGCGCGGATTTTCTTCAGCATCTTCGTTCCCCTGTTGTCAGTTCACAGCAACCGAGATCCACCAACCCCAAGCATGGCCACGCCGACGCCAAACGGCATCAGCACCCACCAGGCAGACACATTTGTCGGCCAATGTGCGAAGTGGGCCGCCATAGCCAGTACGGCGATCACCGCGCCACCGGCTACAAGCGATGCCGCGCGGGTACGGTCATTCTCCAAAGCAGCCATGTGCCATTCCTCCGATGTCACGGCCACCGGCCGCATTTGGTGCACATGCCGGCGGCGTTGGCCTTCGGCGCGCGGCACCAGCGACAGATGATCTTCGCGAGCAGACGCATGCGATTCCTTCTGTGCTATACGGCCGCCGTAAGCATGACTGCCAGCCGTTCGATCAACTCATGGGTCAATGGCCGGTTTGATCGCAATTCGACTTGCCAGCCATCTCCTGTCGTCACGGCAAAAATCGCATCCGGACGTCTACTCGCTCTGTCCGTTCGACCCGGTGGGCAGAACTCAGGAGGTGGCGATACCAATTCCCCGTCTTCCGTCACAAGGCCTAGGCGCCGAAGGCGGGAACGAATTGCACCATTCGATCGACCATGCTCGCTCGCTAAACTTGGCCCTGTTTTCCCGGCTAGAAAGCCCTCGTACAGTTTGCGGTCCTCCTCAGGAGTCCATGCCTCCCCCTGACGTTCTTGCTCAGCGGCCCGCTCTTCCATGGTCTTTCCTCCCACACTACAGCTTTGACCCGCTGGCAGCCGCCTTATCGGGCGCCACCTTGGCCGCCTTCGGCGCCGTCAGATGAAAGAGGACGCCGAGAACCGCCAGTCCCCACATCGCCAGATCGCCTCGCCGCACCACGACCTCGCCATTCAGCCATTGCCACGCCGGATATCGGCTCAATGTCCCGTTGATCGGCGCCAACGCATGACCTACCAGGGCGGCTGCGCCATTAACGGCAGGCTCAACCAACATCAGAAGACTTCCGGCGGCGCCAATGGTTAGGAGAAGTGCCAGAAATCCCAGCCAGATCAGAAGCGGCACTCCGATCCACCATGGCAGTCGCAGCACTTTGGCGATGATCGTCTTGACCAGGCTCTTCATCGGCTTTTCTCCTACAGCAGCCCGTGCGCGCGGCACAACCAGAGGATGACGCCAAGAAGCAGCAGCGATGGCGGCACTATCAGAATTGCGCGCTCAATCCACATCGGTGATTCCCCTGATAATGCGTCACATGCCAGGCGTCGGGCCGCGATGGTTTGGGACTTCGTCTTCGGCATCATTTTCCTGTTGCCACTGAAGCGCTCTGGCTGGCTCCCGCCGCGCCAGTTCCTCGAAAAGCGCTTGCTGCCCCTCGGGCTCGGTGAAAGCAGTTTGACGGCGTCGCTGCTCCGCCTCATCGATATCGCGCCACGTTGGCGTAAGGCGGTTAGTGTCCAAATTGATGGTTGCTGTTTGCACCCACGCGGCTACTTCCTGCCTTTGCAGTTCGATTCTCGCCTGGCCCAAAGCGGTCTTCAGGCCTGCAATGTCGCATGACGCTAGAATGCCTTGGGCCACCGTCGCCTGGTAATGAACCGGGTCATTGGTCAAGGTCCGGCGCGTGGCTTCGATCCGGGGTTTTTCACGTTTGGCGTCTTGCGAAGCCTTGATATAGGCCATCCCTGCCTCGACCAATGTGGGCACCGCTTCGATGGCCTCTCTCCGTTCGGCTCCGGCAAAGCCCAACATACTGTTGCCGCGGAGTTTGCCGAACATCTCGGGGTGGGACCGCATAGTGTTCAGGACACCGATCTGATCATTCTCGGCTTCGACGGCGTTGTTCCAGGCCGCAATGGCAGGGGCAGGCTCGCGATACACCCCATTAAAGGACTCCGCGAACTTCTGGCCTAATTGCACGGCGACTTTGTCGGCGCGCTCCATCTTTGTGAACAGATCCGCTGCTTGATGCGCGAGATTTGCGGCGCGGGACACATCCGCTTGCAGAAGCGCTATACCTTCCGCGGCACGGTCAAGCAGCATCAGCCGGCGAGGCAGATCCTGTTCATGCATGGCGGCATTGATCTGGTGGTCGAGAGTAAGCGGGGGCTTCTCGTTACTGCGATGGAGCAAATGTTCGGCTTGCAGGGTGTTGATTATCTTCCATCCCCAGCCGGGCATCTCCTGATCGGCCACCCGTTGCTTGTGGAGCGCTCCATCGACAAAGCTGAACATATGCCGGTGCTCGCGGTCATTGAGCGAATTGTCGAATACCTGCGTAATGTCCGCCAGACGGACCAGCGCGGGGAGATTGGCAACGGAGCGATAATAGCGGCTGATGATCTTGTCGATGGGCACCATATGTCCACCGGACATCATGCGGCGTGCCACACGGGCCGCATTGATATCGGGGCTTTCAGTGGCAATGAAATAGGCGCGCACGAAAAAGCCCGCATTCTTGGCTTTTTGAATAAACGCGAGTTTGTCCTGGGCGGATAAAACTGTCTCGAACGTGAAGTCTCGCCGCTCCGCAATCGCCTTCTCCCGTCTCTCCTCGGCGAGGTTGGCGGCCTGAATGATGGACTGCGGATCGTTCCAGCCCGCAAATTCCTTTTGAGCGATTTCATCAGGGTTGATCCATTCCCCGATGATCCGCTGCTTATCGGACATGCAGGTCAAAAAGCTGGTCTTGCCTGACCCATTGGGGCCAGCCACCACAACCAAGGTCGGCCTAAAGCCCATCGGCACGGTTCAGCTCCTGCTGCATCCGGGCAGCAACGTCTGCCCGATACTTGCGGCCTTCCGCAATCCGCCGGCGCCGAAGTTCGGGGAGGATCTCATCAAGAACGGCTTGGTCCTCTTCGAGGATACGCAAACGCTCCTGATACTCGAAAATGTTGTCGCTCACAGCTGCACCTCTATCATCCACACCTATCAATATAGTGCATTATGCACTATCGGACAAGCGTAACCGTTCCGCTTGCCACGCAATTTTCATGGTCTGGTCGGTGATCGAAGATCGCGGCGGATCATAGATCATGCGCTCCACCGTCGTCCTGGCGAGGCACAACATCGGCGCGGCCTGGTTGGCGTTCTCCAGGCCCATGCGGGACATCCAGCCACGCAACCACTTCCGGCGAGCCGGTTGATCGAGCGCCAATATGGACCGGAGTTCCTCCTCGATATCGCTCACGTCCCGCCCCTTATGCAGCCATTTCCGCGCGGCAGGTAGGGCCGCCGCAGAGATCAAACCCGGTTTCAATTTCTCCCCGAGTGAACGTCCCCGAACCGGTCTTCTGCTCCGGCTCATCCTGTACATCGGCCCATTGCGTTCCTCCTGCATCAGCTCGGCTTCTGGCCGAGCAAGTCCATCTTGGCGCTTTCCAGCGCCGCTATCGCCATCTCGATCGCCGGCCGCGGGTTCTTGGCTTGCGCCTCGGTCAGCAGCCTGATCGCCTGGTCGATCTTCGCGAGCGCATCGGCGATGGCCGTTGGGGCCGTCATTTCTTCGCGCCCTTCGTGCCGGATTTCGGCACCCAAAGCCCCTGCTTATGCAGGGACTTAGCCGCCTCACGGCCAACCGGCTCACCATCTCGGCGCCCGTTGCGCGTCATCGCCCGCCAGAGCGTCGGCACGCTGACGCCGAACTCGGCGGCAATCTGCTTCTGGGTGCGATCATCGTCGGTGCCCCAGGCCAGTCGCGCCGCTTGCAGGCGTTCCCCGGCCAGCTTGAAGTTCTGGCCGCCTTTCCGCGGCGCCGTCTTGCGCCCTTCCTGCGCCGGGGCGATCTTGAGGCCGTTCACCTGGCGGCCAAGCAGTTCTTCGCCCTCTACGCGGTCATTCTGGTCAGCCGGATCGAAGATGCGGCCGGTTTCGATATCGTGAATCCGGCAATCCTTCTTCGACAGCGCCGCCGTCACATACGCCCAAGTCGCCAGTGTCCCGAACAGCCCAATCTGCGGCACGCCAAGCTGCTCACCTGACCGCATCGACAGCACCAAGCGGCACAGTTCTGGGAAATTCTCCGGTGCGGCTCGCTGGTGAGCATCGAGAGGCAGATCATAGATCGCGTCTTCGGGGTCGACAGCATATCCCGCCCGGTTCCCGATCTTGATGTAATCGGCGGCGCTCCTCCCCTTGGGGGTGAGCCGGAACCAAAACCATCTACGCAAAATGATTGCACCACTCGATTTCACTTGCGCCATGATACGAGTCATGAAATACTGTTGTCAATGAGATTGCAGGATGGCACTGACGCCCCCGCCGGCACACTGAGGAGGCCAGAAAATGCAGGACTACCGATACATGGTGCCGAGTGACGGCGCAGGCTACCGCGAGCATTCGCGGGTTTCCGCCGCCACGGACATTGAAGCGCTGGAGCAGTTCGGCCAGAAACTCCCGCCCTGCAATGTTGGCGGCAAGACCGTTTCCGTCTCCATGGAACGGATGCAGGTCTTCCAGAACGGCTCCTGGGTCTGGGTGGTCTGAAGGAGCCAGGGAATGGCTGAGGAATTGGGATACCTGATCTATCCGGGAGACAAGTCCAAGCTGGAGGACAGTCTGTTTCGCGCGATCAGCGCGGCTTGTGATCGGCTTGGCGCATCCAAGGACACGACTGACCAGTGCGTCGGCATCGCCCTTACCCAGATCTCTGGTCAATGGGCCGAGATGGTGAAGCAGAAGCGCTCGCACGAAAACGAGGTTGATCGCCTCGCCGACGAGCAGCAGTGACCGGAGGAGGGAGAGACCCATGAAGATCGTTCGCCGTAATGGCTGTGAGGCCGAGATTTTCGAGACCAGCGCCAACGGGTGGGTTATCCGCATCGGCGGCAACATCTACGCCGGCTACGACTCCGAGGCTGCGGCCGTCGCCGCCGTCCCCAACTTCATCTGAGGAGGCCCGGCTGTCCGTGACCTACACACAGGAACCGACGCAGCGCAGAGCGCGCCAGGCGTGGCGATACTTCCAGGAGAAGTACCCTGCTGGGCGCCGCACTGCCGGTCTGTTTTATAGTCCAAACGTCAACGGAGACGGGCCGGGCTGGATTTGGGAGCTTGGCCACCTGGAATCTGACGCCCTTCACTGGAAGGGCGGCGAAGCGCTTATCTTTTCTGCCCTGTCGTCGTCGATCGACAATTGGGCGCGTAGAAACTGACACGAGGGAGCCAGGAACATGACCCGCATTTCCATCACGTCCGAAAGCCCAGACAGCGGTGAATGGATCGGCGATCTGGACCAATTCATCGGCGAGAATGAATTCTCCGATGACGAAGTGACCGCGCTGCGAACCGACCTGGACAAGCACGGCGAGCACCTGATGGGCGGTGGTGCGGCTCCTGTCTTTCATGTCCGTTTGGCCGAGCCGATTGCGCCGAATGAATGGAACGAAATGACTGCGCGTCGGCGCGTTGGCGGGACCTTCGGTTCCTAGACCCGGCGCAGCGCACTCCCCCGCGAGAGAACCCGCTTCCGGCCTGGGGAGAGGACCGGAAGCACATACGAGGAGCCCTTGGGGGCTTAGCCGATTTGTAGGTGAGGGCTAGATGTGCGAGTTCAGCGTCAGTCCTGGTACTGGCAAAGCGATCGAGGAGATACAACGCGTCTTCGGCGTAACGACCAATGCAGCCGTGATCCGCAAAGCGTTGGCGCTGGCCCTCGTCTTTGTGCGCGCGGCAGACGACAACCATATCGTCCGGATGCGCGGCAAAGACGGCCGTGAAATCCGTATCAACTTGGTCGACTGAGGACAGGTGAATGAAGCCGCATTATCTGCGCGAACGTCAATGTCGCCGATGGCTCGACGACTGTTCGCCATATTTTTGCCGATACAAGCCATGGCAGTATAGAGTTGCTCTATGCTGTCGAGGCTATGTCAGCGGATTCTAGTGAATTGGTCGACCAATTCACTTGGGAGCGCCGCCAACCCACTGATATTCCCTGTGTATCGGCGCACCCCTATGAATACATGGTGTCTACCGCAAAAAACCAACATCTCCACTCAACGAGACCTCCAATGACAGCTTCGACCATCCTAGGCACCTTGAGCGTGCCCGGAAATGATGTTTCCTGTCGAGGCGTCCGTTGGTCGAACATCGCCCGTTTTGCGGCGCTGTATGCTACATGTATTCGAGTATCGCTGCTATTACTCCGGGGAGCTTCTCCGCCCCGACCATCTCGCAATTGATCACATTATTCCCGCCACTTATGGCGGTCCAGACAACGTATTTAACTATGTTTGTTCCTCGCCTCGCGCCAACGCAATCAAGGGCGCACAATGGACACCAGAAGAGTGGCGCGCCGTGCTTCTCGACGTATGGTTTCATTATGCGCCGCGCGTTTTCAGTCTGATGTGTCGTGAAAATCCTCGACGCTTTCGAAAGCGCCCTTCGGAGTAGGTTATGCCACAGACGACACCTGACCGCGCTGCCCGTTGGCCCGGTATGGACCAGGAAGCTATGGATTTCTTAAGATCGCGCGGCTTTCGACTACTTCGAAATTGGACATGGCTCGCGCCAGCCGGGCACAATCCGGATGACAAAGAAAAAGACGCCATCATGTATCTCATCGAAGAATGGGATTTCGGCGGCTGGGTCGATGCGCCGCCAGCACCAACCACATAATAGGAGGGCCTGACCGATGCCGAAGAACCTGCCGGAATTGCAGGAAACCGCCAACACCGTCGGCCAGCCGGCCGAGATCTATCGGTTTGCCTTGATCGACGCCATCGGCGAGATCACCAATGCCTATGAAGCCATCGACATGCTGTGGCGCACTTCCTTTGGCGGCAGCGACCCCACCGCCGGAACGACGGCCGAGCAATGCCGCGCTCGATATGGGGAAATCATCGACCGCGCCCGGTTCACGCCGCGCTGATGAACATCAGGGAGTCCCGCTGAATTGCCGTCCGCCGAAGCATTGAAAGCGCGCCAGAAACGCCTTGCCGCCGGCCGCGAGCAACAACGTGCCGAACAAGCCGTCACCTTGCCAAGCCAGGGGCAGCTGATGCTGCCGCTGCTGCGGTGCCTTGACAGCGCCGGCGGTGAGGCGGCGCCGGCGGACCTGTATGACCCGGTGGCCGCCGAGGCGCAGATCGACGCGACCGTGCGCGACGCGATGGCGGTCTTTGCCCATGGCCGTGTGCATTCGCTGTTCGAGCGGCAAGTCCGGCACGCGCAGCAACTCGCCAAGATGAAGGGACTGATCGACGCCCGGTCCCGTGGACGTTGGACCTTGACCGACAGGGGCCAGGGCGTCCTGGAGAATGCCCGGCCGGGCGTGGTGCTGACGATCTTCGAGACCCGCTTCGGCCTGGCCGTCTGGGGGCATGTCGAAGAGGCGGCAGCCCTGATCGAGCGGGGCTCGGTCGCCACCATCTATACCAGCCCGCCCTACCCGATCCTCAAGGCCAAGGAATATGGCGGCATGGAGGCCGCCAGCTGGCTCGCCTGGTCTCTCGACCTGGCCGACCTATGGAAGCCGCTGCTGGCGCCTGGCGGCAGCCTGTTCATGAATCTCGGTGCCGAGGTCTATCGCCGCGGCGTCCCTTATCAGTCGACGTATCTCGAGCGCTTCGTTGTGGCCATGGAAGATCGCTGCGGCTACCAGCTGGCCCAGCGCTGGCACTGGGACAATCCCACCAAACTCGGATCGATCGAGTGGGTGTCGGTCCGCCGCCGGCGGCTGCGCCAGACCGTCGAACCGGTCTACTGGTGGGTCAACGACGTCGCCGGCATGCAGGACCGTGCGGACAACCGACCGGTCCTGCAGCCCTACAAGACAGCGCAGCGCCCTTACCGGGCCGGCCGCCGCCCCTCCGGCATCGATATTGGTGCAGGCGCCTTCGACCGGGACAATGGCGGTGCCATTCCGTCCACACTGCTGTCGGCCGCCAATTCGGCATCCAACGACCCGTATCGGCGCGCGTGCCGCGGCGCGGGTTTGAAGGCTCACCCTGCGATATTCCCTGCCAGTCTGCCGGAGCGGGCCATCCTGATGACGACGCAACCCGGCGACCTGGTGGTCGACCCCTTCTTCGGCTCCGGCACCGTCGGCGAGGTCGCCGAACGGCTCGGCCGGCGTTGGATCGGCATCGAGCGCTCGAAAGCCTATCTGGACACCGCGGCGTTGCGCTTCCCGGCCATTGCCGGCGGGGAGGGCATCCCATCATGTCCCTGACCGTCTCGCTGACCGACTACAGGCCCTATCTGCCCGGCATGGCGGGCGTGCTGCTGCTGGACATCCCGCCCGGGCGACGGGGGCCCGGCCTGCTGCTCCATCGCTACAGCTTCCTGCTTTATTGCTCCGACGAGGAACGGTCGGAACTGCGGGCGCGGCTGTCCGCCGGCGGGACGCTCGCCGCCGCCATGGCGGCGTGGCAAAAGCTGCCGGCACCCGAGACCGACCGGCTGTGCTGCGCCCTGCTTGCCCCTCCCATGCCCGGCCTGCCGCATCTGGTGCTTTGCCACTGGCCCAGGGATCTGGCGGAGGTCACACAGGAAGACCCGGACGATTTCAACCGCGGGACCTACACCTTGGAGGCGTTTGCGACCCTCGACGAGGCAACCGACTATGTCGCCTGGCTGGCCAGCCAATTCCCGGCACAGCGCTGCCGCCTGTTCTATCCGGCCACGGGCGCCGGCGGCGAAGGCAGGGCCGCGACATGAGCCGGACAAGAACGACCTTTGGCGACCTACTCGCCCTCGACCAGGATGCGCGGCGGGAATGGCTGCGGGCCTGGATGGCCCGTCACGGGTTGGAGACCGCCAATCAGGCGGCTCCCTATCTCTGCGTCACCCGGACCACCATGGAACGGATGGTCTATGACCAGGCGCGGCGCAGCGCGGTCACCGACCAGACGCTGAAGATCGCCTGGATGATCGACAGATACGGGTTGCAGACTAGCGCATAGTGCGCTATTGTGGCGATGTTGGCGCGGTGGATCACCGCTCCTGTTCGGAGGCACGCTGAAGATGTCCAAGATTACCGTCCATCACCGCCATGACACTCTGACCGACGGCTCGATCGCCCATGACGTCGTGGTCCGGGGCCACGGCCAAGAGGTCGCGATCCCGTGCTACAGTGACCGCTGCGCCGAGGCGCTCCAGCAGGCGATCGTCGATGCGATCAACCTGCACGGCGCCGATCATGTCGAGATGGGCGAGGACATCCACATCGCGGCCGGTTGGGCCGCCTGACTTCGGAGGAGCCGTCCAGCATGAGCCGCAATCCCGAAGCCAAGCGCCGTCAGCGGGCGGCCCGCAACGCCAGAGACGCGGTGAAGGAAGCCGCGCTCCGGGCGCAAGGAGCGAAGTGCGGAAATTGCCGGTCCCGAAGCAAAGGCCGTGTTTGTGAGCTGCTGACCGATAGTGACGGCGTCGTCACTGTCCGAGATAGTGATATCTGCCTGAAATGGTCCGCGAAAGCGGCCTGATACGAGGGAGCCGACCATGCAGATCGTAGTTCGCAAGATTATGGTTAGCGGCACGCCGAGTTATCTGACGGCCACGGGCTTCACCAGCCTGCGCGCCAAAGACGCGCGCACCTTCATCAGCATGAATCGGGCGCGGGAAGCGGCGCAGTTCCAAAACGACACTTTCCCGAACCCGGATGAGGTTTGGGAAGCCGCCACCATCTGACGAGAGGAGTACCTGATGTCGAGTCGAATGGACGAGCGGGAATCTGACGACACCGAGACTGAATGCTTGGCGCATGCCGTGCTTCGCCCGCGCCCAACGCATGTCGAGATCATTGGGAAAACTCCTGCTTCCGAAGAAGGAAAGAACCTTCCCAGTCATCTCTTCCCCGGTTGCGGCAGCGATTTCGGTCGATTCCGCGTGATCGGTGGTACGACGACGAAACAGAGCATTGAGGATCTGTTCTTCGACTGGACGCCCCTTGCAATCCAGGTGAACGAGTACGATCCCACGACGGGCGAAGGATCATTCGTCGTTATCGACGATGACGCTCCTGAAGTTGGCACAATTATCCCTTGGCCGACGGCCGTCTGACCAGAGGAGAGGCCGATGATCGCCCAGGACGTGCCGTTCAAGATCATCCCGGACCCCGCCAATCCGGCACTGTGGGCCTATGATTTGCGGGGAAAGATCGTCGGCGGCTTCAAGACCGCAAAGCTTGCCCGCCAGGCGTGCGACCGCGCACGCCGGCATCGCTGAACACAGAGGAGCGGTCAATGATTGGCATCCAAAGCGGTTGGGAAGCACTGGCGGCGGGAGCGTGGTTCACCGGCAGTGTCGAGAACCTGCACTACCTTATCGACATGACGCACGGACGCGTAGTCGTCGCAGGTTACGTTAATAGCGATCTGCGCGATTGGCGCATAGATCCCCGCGATGCGTCCTGAGAGGAGCGTCAGTTGGCCCGAGCGAAGTTTCCTTGCCCATGGTGCGGCGCTGCCAAGAAGAGCGTCACCGCCTTGTGCACCAAGTGCATGCGTTTCGGCACCGCCAAGGGATACTGCACTGATTGCTCGGCCAAGCTGCCGAACCATGATCGCGGCTGCATGACGGCTCGGGCCGTTGCGGCCCTGAAAACGAATAGCTGAGGAGGGCCTGACCGTGGCCGAGACGATGATTTGGGGCATCACATGCCACTGCTGTCGCGCCAGCTTCAACCGCGAAAGCGACGGGTCCGACCAGTCCCTTGACGAGATCGAGCAGGCGGCGGGTGAAGCCGGGTGGGTCATCGGCCTCTTCGATGGTCAAGGGCACTATGCGTGCCCGGATCACGCCGCTGCCCTCTACGATCCTTGCAAGCTGACCGCCTGGCGCACCAGGCCGATTGTCGCTGCCAACTTCTGACCAGAGGAGCCACCATGGCCAAGACGACGTACAAACAGGACTTCTGGCAACTGGTGGAGGCGGTCGTCGAACACGCGGGCGGCGGTTGTTCGTTCAACGATCTCCTCGGTGACGATGAGATCCATGTCGGCGACGTGATCGAATTGCTGCGCGAGAACGCCCCGGAATTCGAGCGCTGCGACCAGAAACGCCGCGCCGCGAAGGCCGAAGTCGAGCGTCTGCGCGATGATCTTGCTGCTGCTTATCGCGCCCTGGCCGACTATCAGCGCGACATCGACCAGGGCTTTTTGCCCGGCTCACGCGCTGCCGATCACAAAATGACCGTGCGGGCCGCGCAGACTTTCGTCGCAACCGGCGCTCTCGGACCCGTGCCGACTGAGCCCGGTGCGCCCCTGCTCAATCGCATCTGACCAGAGGAGGCCCTGTTGACCGACGCCGACTATGCTGCGCTGGAAGCGCTGGTCCGGGACGAACTCACCGAAAGCAACTTCATCGCCACGGTGAAACTCGCCCGCGAGATGTCGAATGGTGCGTGGGGACTGCCCGACGCCAAGGCGTTCGTTGAACGCATCCAGCGCCAGAAGTTCGGCGCCAACTGACCACAGAGGAGGGCCTGATGACCAAAGATTCCACCCAGTGGCAAGATGCTCGTCCGTACCTCGTATCCATGGCCGACGGGTCACACCACATCGACCTGGCTCCGAAGATTGAACGGTGGCTGGTGGGCCAGAGATTCCTCGAAGAGGCTGGAGACGGCGGCCTTATCATCACTGCGGCGGGGCGCGAAGCCCTCGCCGATCGCTGATAGCCCGCGGAGGCCCATGCCAGCCCCTTATCCGGCCTGAATACCGGATGGGGCTTAACGGGTCGAGAAGTCCGGCTGAGGCCGGGAGGTCACAACGAGATTAGGATTGATCATGAACAAGATTGCCATTTCCGCCATTGCCCTCGCCTTCCTCGCCACCGGGACCGCGTTTGGCGCGGACCAGGAATTCCTCCAGCGTTACGCCGTGCCTGGCAATCCCGAGGACACGTCGATGCACACCGACCTCGCCCTTGCAACCAACGCAGCCGGGACCAATGCAGGCGAGGACCTGCCGGCCAGTTCCTACAAGGTCGAATTGGTGGTGACGCAGGACGACAAGGAGGTGATTCGCGGAACGGTGGTCGGGCGTGCCGGCCAGCCGGTGCCGTTCAGTGTCCTGCGGCAGATCGACTACATCAAATCTGTGACCGGCACCGACTCCACCCAGACTGCGGAAAGCGCCACGCTTAATACCGGCCTGTCGGCGTCTTTCGTCGTCACGCCTGCCAAAAACGACATGATCGCCGTCCAATACGCGATCAATCAGGCAACGCTCAACGCGATGAACAACGTGAAGGTCGGCGGGGTGACTGTACAGGTGCCTGATGTCACCTCCCGCTCTGCCCAGCAGCAGGTGCTGCTCCGCAATGGCGGCAGCTTCGAGGGCATGTTCTCCGACGGGACGAAAGTCTCCTATACCGTAACCGTCTCGAAGATCTAAGGGGCGGACAAATGAAGACATCTTCCATAATCACGGGCGTCATCGTTGGAGTCGCGCTCCTCGGCGGAGCGTACCGTCTCGGCCAATACCGAGCCGAACGGGCGGCGGAGGAGTCGGCTCAACTGACCATGACGTTGTTCAGCGGCATGAAGCAGCAGGCGTTCGTGCAGCAGATCTTCGACCTCCGCCAAGGTATCCGATCCATCGCCCTGGAAGGCGGGGAGGATCGGGCGCTCGGGTGGGCAGAACTGCGTGACCGCAAACTGCTGCCGCCCAACGTCTATGGCGCCGACGGTGGTCGGGTTTCCCACCTCTATGCGGGCGACTGGCACCTCGGCGGCACAATCCGACATCCGGTGTTCACACTCGCCATATTGCCTCAGGATGCTTGCGTCATCGAGGCGCAGGACGCCCAGGCGACGGCGGTGAAGGTGAACGGGCACCTGATCACCGAGAAGTCCCGGGCAAGTGCCATGGCAGCCTGCGCGGAAACGGCAAATTCCGTCGAATTGTCCTTTTAGGGACGCGGTCAAGATGTCAGAGCTAACCTGCGTCCCATATGGATATGCGCCCGCGGAACCAATATCCGCCGATGTCGAAGTGTCCGACGACAAATGGTATGGCGTCGAAGTCCAACTTCGGTGGCCGGTCCTTCAACATCTGTTTCCCGACCTGGACCCCAATGACGACCTGGCGGAGTTCGCGGCAGCGCTTCTTGTCGGCAACGGCCAGGCCATGCTGATGGCCAATGCCAACGGCACGAAAGGCCACCGTCATGGCGGACGTCACGGTCTCGACCCCTTTCCGCCGCCCGGCGCCAAGTTCCGGTTCCAGGACGTGCGGCTGCCCGGCCGTAGCGGCACCTCTTCCCGCGAATGGAAACTCGACAAGCCAGGTTTGTCGTGGTGCGACGGCGTGCCTGTCGTCTATCTGGCGCTGGACCTGCCGAAAGATGAGGGACCGAAGAACATAGGATCTGAGCAACCGGATCAAGGAGAAGCGACCAAGCCCACGTCGACGGCGAAGCGTTTTGGGAAATCAGCCCTAAGGGCAATCGGCAGCCTCGGCGAAGTGCTCATGATAGTCGGCGTCGGAGTGCCGGGCGCACTGCTTGCACTGGGGTGCATCGTATTTGCCGTCGGAGACGATGGCATCCGCCATACGCTGCTCGACAACATCGCCCGCAAGTCCTCCGCGCTCGCGGAGCGCTATGATAGCAGTCGCGGACTCAGGGAAGAAAGCTTGCCAACGGCCCATTTTGCCCTGCCCACAGATGACTTGCCTTGGAACGCAGACGCTTCACCACGGCGTCCATCCGAAAAAGCAGAAATCCCGCACCCGGACTTGAAGCTGAACTTGAAGCAGAAAGGCTCATCCAGTGCTGAACGCCGATAGCAACACCGTCTATGACGAAGCCCGGGCGGCCATTCTGAAGGCGGCCGCCGATACCCTTGAACAGCATGACGGACAAGGCCACGAAGCGACAATCTTCTCGGCGGCTGCCGAGGCGCTGTTCACGTTGATGTTTGAGGGTTTCGTGAGCCAGGGGCATTCACGCGAGGAGGCCGCCGCGAAGACGCAATTCTGGTGGAGCGGATACGTCGCTCATTTGGCACAGCAAGCGGCGCAGGCGCGGAACTGAACAGTCGCAGGGAGCTTGTTCATCCGCCCGAATTCGATTTGGACCCAATAGCGTGAGGGGAGTGCAAGACAATGAAAGTGGGAATTCTCCGCGACGGACCGGCCGACGATGCACCGGTTATCGGAGTCTATATCGGCAAGACCACCGACATGATAACGACCATTCCCTGTCCGGACGAAGCGCGTGCAATGAGTCTTGCACGGGAGATGCGTGACACCATGGCTCGGCATTGCGGCAATGCTGAATTGTCGGTCGATCTGGCCATGGTTGACGGTTGGCTGACCGAGAAAGGTGAAGCACCCTTCGATCCTTTCGCACAGACGGTCGAATCACCGCCGCCGTCGGTGCGGGATCTGCAATTGGCCCTCACCAACGACATCATTACCGCGGCGAAGGACCACTTCCCGGAGGGACCTCGGACATGGCTACAGCGAAGACGTTCTCCGGGCTGACGGCATCGACTTCGCATCCTGGGAAAAGGGGTTCAATGCCGCCCTGGCCGCCGTTCGGCGCCGGGCCGGTTTGTGAGAGGAGGCCCGAGAATGGAGATGTCACCGCGCCAAACAAGGCTTGCCCGGCATGCCCTGGGTCTCCCGAACGAGAGCCGGAAGTCCTATCGCAATCGCTTTGTCGCTGGACCGGGGCATGACGCCTATCAGGATTGGATGGGCATGGTCTCCGCAGGCGCAGCGACGCAGATCCTCGGCGAAACGGGGAACAGCCTGTTCCGGCTCACTCAGGCCGGCGCCGAACTTGCCCTGATCCCGCCCGAGCGTCTCTGCCCGGAAGATTTCCCGAACTCAACCAAAGCCGCCAAACGCGGCTTCTGATCGGAGGAGGCCCTGACCATGGCGCGGGGATTTTGGGGACATAACCAGCATCCGAAGCCGAAATGCCGACTTTGCGGACGCGCGGTTAAAAACGCTGACTTCGTGCGCCTGGATGGCATTGCTCCGGCCCACCGCGCTTGCGCTGTCGATCGCGGTGCGTCCTTCACCGAAGGGATGACGGTTATCCGGCCGGACGCTGCGACGGCGGCCGGACAGTACTTCGTTGCCGACGGCTGGACGCACATCGGCCCCGACCAAGTCGAACGCACCTATCGGTTCGTCTACGATCCGCACAAGGAAGTGCTGGTCCGCCTGGACGAACTGCGCAACGCCGGGGCGCCTGTCGAAGCCAGCCAGGCCGAATACGAAGATATCGGCGAGTCGGTGGTCCAGAACCTCGATATGTCGGACGTCACCACGTTGGGCCTGGCTGTCGTTGACGAA
Organism: Pseudomonadota bacterium; assembly: GCA_021781575.1. Taxonomy (GTDB): domain Bacteria; phylum Pseudomonadota; class Alphaproteobacteria; order Rhodospirillales; family Magnetospirillaceae; genus DUZF01. The sequence continues at coordinate 18,962 of JAJXWP010000037.1, read as the reverse complement.
CTGCCAGAATGGGCGCGGACCCCCGCCCCGTATACGGCACCCTTCCGCGGTCCGGCCATCGGGTAACGCACCATTGATGAACGGTCGGCCATGCGCCTGGGGCAGGCAAATTTGCGTCGCACGCTTCCGGGCGATTATGATTTGAACAGCAATTGATGGCCGCATAACAGGAGATCACCATGGACCACATCATCGTCACCACTGACAACCTGGACGAAGCCCGCGACGCCTGCGCCGCACTCGACCAGCGCGCCGAACTCAAGGCCGGGTGCGAGACCTGGGGCATCACCTACGAGGGTGGCCAGCGCGGACAGATGACCGTATGGCCCGAAGAGGGACGCGGCGCGGTCATGTGGGGCGCCGACAGCGAATGGGGCGACTGGGATGACGCCACACGCACCCTGCATCTCGACAGTGGCATGACCGTCAATGACATCGGCGAAGCCATCAAACCGACGCCGAACCAGGCGCCGTAAGCCGCACCATTGCTGGACGGTCCAACATAAGGGCGGATTCGGCCGTCATGTGCTTGGTACATGCAGATCGCTCGCCCGCAAATTAAATTGCGTCACGTCACTGTCCACCCCAGGCAATATGATGTCCAGAAGCATCAAGGAGATTCGAGATGAAGACCGCCGGAGAGATGAGTCTCAAAGAATGGCACGAGTGGCAAGCGGCCATCCTGGCCGACGCCAGCACCCGACATCGCCGCGAAGCCGCCGCTCTTCTCGAACGCGATGAAGATTACGAGCGCCATGCCGCCGAGCATCGGGCACTCTCCTCGACTGCCAGCAGCCAGCCCTTTTCCACGGACGCCGTTGACGGTTACCTCCGCATCGACCGTGTTGAGATCGAATATTTCCTCGGGGCGCACTCTCTCGGCGCCAACGCCACTATCACGGACGACGACGGGACAGTCCATCATGCCGATGACGGCCATGTCTGGCTGATAACTTCCGACGGTGCCGTCTACGGCGCTCCCCGGCCCACGAAAGACCTTCGCGTCGTTGCCGACCATTACCTCACCCGCGGTTATCTCGACGGCGACTGCTGCCTGGCCTTTGACCGCGCACACAGCCCCGCCCCCGGCATGTGACCGCAGGGTTTCTGAACGCTGTTCCGGCAAAACAGCCGTCGAATGGCCAAGACCGTAACCGGGAGATAGGCAATGACCACCATGTCCAAATCCAGCGGTAACCCTTTCGCCGATGTCGGTCTTCCCAATGCGGAAGAACTGCTCGCCAAGACTGAGGCGATGATGTTCATCAAGGTGAAGCTTCGCGAACTTCGCATACGACAAGTGGATTTAGCTAAGTTGGCTAACATGCCGGAATCGAACGTTTCCGAAATCTTGTCCGGGCGTTTGACTCGCTACGGGATTGATCGCATCAACCGACTGCTGGCCATCATCGATCTGGACGCACGATTGGAGGTGCATTGCGTCTTCAACCGTGAACATCACACTACGCCTGCAATGGGCATCTGACGGCAGGAACCCGACTATCCCCGACCCGGGGCGGCTCTGGCCGTCCTTTGCATGCCGGGATGTCCGATGCTTTTGCGCCCGGCGCATAGTGTCGGATTGGCCGCAAGTTGCGTCACTTTCATCCTGTGCGACCATAATTGGACAAGACAGAGATGGAGGATGATATGCAGACCTATCGTGTTTCCTGGGAAATCGACATTGACGCGGACAGCCCGGAAGAGGCTGCCAGAAAGGCGCGGGAAATTCAGCTTCGTCCCGATTCACATGCCACGGTCTTCGACCTGACCGACGAATCGGGCGAGTCCGCACGGATCGACCTGTTAGAACTCGATGAAGCCGCCGCCGACCCCGAGAAAGACGCCTGCCCGTATTGGGCGGAACTTGGCGTCTTGGAATACCACCCGTAAGCCGCACCTTTTGTGAACACTGGAGACAATCATGGTCCAGCCGACTTTCAACAGCCACCCAAGTTTTGCGCCTGACCACTGGGCATCCATCGATCCCGAGGTGAGGCAACGCATTCTCATCGAAACCCGGATCGCCCAGCAGTGCATCCGCGATCTGCTCGACGCGGGCTACACCATCGATATCCATGACGGCGAGGCGATCGCATTGCGGCGCAGCACCGACCCCGAAGCCATCCTCGCCGCCATGATGTCGGTGGACGAGGAGCACCTGATCGCCCGCACCCCCGACGGAAAGAAAGTCGGTTCCGTATTCTTCGTCTACGGCAACGACGGCTGGGACGCCATCAACGATTATAGCACCAGTCTCGAACCATTCCTGGCACGCACCAATGCGCTGGCCGACCAGTTGGCCAATGACACCGCACCGACACCTTCTGGCCCCTGACGCACCGCAAATATACCGGACGCTCTTCGGCCCGCGTCGATCTTGCCCACCTGTTGACGGCACCGTTTCTGAACACTTTCCAGGAGAACACCATGATTACCATCAACGGGAAGACATATGTTGAACACGGCGATGTGGTGGCGCCGGCCACCCACGGCCGGGTGAGGTTGGCGTCGATCTCGAAGTCGATCTTCTTGGTAGAGTGGGTGACGCGAACGGCGCCGGCGAACATCGCCGGGATCGCCACCAGGTAGGACCAATCGATATGGACGAACAGCACGTGATAGTCGGCCCGTTCCTTCCACGGCCGCCGGCGGTTGGGGGGTGCATCCCAATCGTAACCCGTGGCAACGATTACCCTGCCGGCCGGGAAGGTCGCCTTGGCCCATGCCTTGACCGCCTGGCGCTCGGCGTCAGGGAGATCGGTCTTCGGCGGGGACGGCCAGTAAAACATCAGCTTCAGCTTGCCCGGCCGCGCTTCCCGTTCGGCCCGTTGCGCCGCCAGCCGGGCTTTCTCGGCCGCCACGACCGGGTCGAAGGGATCGCGTACACCGCGCACCCGGCCGGTCGGCGGGGTGTCGAGGCCGACGATGTCGCGGCGCTGCCAGACTTCGACCTGCCCCTGCATATAGTTGGCCCAATCCGTGTGGTGGGCGATCAGATACTCGCAGTGGCGCCGCTTGGCCTCCAATGCACCCGCCCAATGCGGACTGTCGGGGCCGATCCACTCCTGGCGGTCGACATATTGCCCCGAGGCGGGGTCTCGCTCCCGCCACTCGCGAAGCAGGGTGTCGACCAGGCCGCCCAGCAGGCGGGCACTGTCGGTTCTGATTAAGAACTGCAAATTGCAGCAGCAAACCGAAAATGGACAAGTCGTCTTCTAGTTTAGCGCTGCAATAAATCACGCCACCGTGGCGTGATCGCTTATTCCATCCCGTCCAAACCGTAGCGCATCCACCAAGCCGTCGTAGTTTGTGAACGAAGCGGGCCTTGAGCGGACCGCTGAGCCCCGTGCGCGTCGTCGCCATGACATACCAGCCACGATTGGTCTCTAAGAGCCAGGCCGGCAGGTCGCCCTCATAGACTTCGATCACCGCGACATCGGTGTCGCGGTCGGCGCCGGGTTGGCGCACCGCATTGGCCGCGCCGAATGCCAGCCGTTCCTTGATCGTCTCAAACTGCAGCGCGTGCTCGAAGGCCGCAACCGCGTCGCGCTCCAGGCGCCAGCCGTCCGCCACGTCGATCAGCATATCGGGCAATGTCCACAAGCGCTCTCGCTCCAGGGCGCGCTGCAGGAGGTCGGGGTCGATATCGAGGCTTTTGCCGCTGTATTCGGAGCGGACGGTGACACGCTGTCGGTCGAAACGCGATCGCTCGATGACGAATTGTGTCGGTTCGCCGGCCAACCGGTCCGGAACGCTGCAAGACAGCCGGGCGACGAAACGACCGTCGACGAAAGTCGCCATTTCGTGGATGCGCCACTCGCGCTTGCGCCGGTGCTCGCGGCCGCGCGCCAGCCGGTCGTCGCGCTGCAGGGACCAGAAGTCCATGGCGGCCGGTTGGCGCTCAGGGTGCGCCAGCGACGGCCTCATCTTGAGCAGCTCGCCAAGCCCGGCGGGACGGGTGCGCCGACGCGGCACGCGGAGAAACCGGGTGACCGAGCGATCGGCCTCCTGTCGCTGCAGCTTGCCGGCCGGTTTTGCCTTGATGATCTCGTCGTAGGTGCCAACCAGGTCGGCCTCGGCCTCGCGTACGGCCACATAACGGACGTCGCCGGCGACGGACATCTGGAGCAGCAGATCGACGGCGCCGTCCAGACGGCGCTGCCTGTCAAGCTCGACGATGCCGGTGATCCGCGCCATGGGTTTCGTCCAACATGGTTCCGTCGCAGGATAAGCCGCCCGGCATCACTGGGCAAGCGCACTTTCGTCTAACATAGTATCGTGACCAGCGCGGCTCTCACAGCCCGGCCGCCTTGGTCAGGTTGACCTTGAACCGGTCGCGGTCGCGCTGGTAGCGCCGCGTCATGGTGGCCGTGGCGTGGCCTAGCTGGGCCTGCACGTAGCGCTCCTCGACTTCGGCGCCGGTGGCCAGGCCGGCCCGCAGCGAATGGCCGGCGAACGCGCGGCGCCGCGCCCCTTCCGAGAGGTCGGCCCGCACCCCGGCGGCCAGCGCCGTCGACTGCACCAGCCGCGCCACGTGCTGGCCGGCCAGCCGGCGCAGCGTCACCTTCTGGCATTTCGGCGCCAGCTTGCGGAAGATCGGGCCATGGACGATCTTGGCGACGCGCAGCCATTCCTTGAGCGCCACCACCGGGCAGGTGCGCTCACTCGAGCCGCGGCCGATGGCCACTTCCCGCCAGCCGGTCTTGCCCTTGAGGTGCAGCACCATGCCGTCCTCGAGGAATTCCACCCAGCCCCTGCCCTCTTCCGTCTCCTTGGGGCCACAATCGAGGCCGACGATCTCGGAGCGCCTCAAGGCCCCGGCGAAGCCCAGCAGCAGGAGGGCACGATCGCGCAGCCCGGAAAGCCCGGTCGGCAGCACGCCCAGCATGGCGATGAGGTCGGGGGCCAGCACCGCGACCTTGCGCACCGGCGGGCGGGCGTACTCGTTGCGAATGCCGTCCATCACCTCGCTGATGTGCCGATCGCCCCGATCGAGCGTCATGCCGCGCTGGCGGAAATTCCAGGCGAGCCCGGAGAGCCGCCGCTCGATGGTGTCGGCCGTCAGCGGATCCTTCCCGCCGGCCCGCGGTTCCGTGGCCATTGCCGTGATGTAGAGGCCGATCGCCTGCGGGTCGGGCGGCAACGGTGGCACGCCCCTGGCCGCGCACCAGGCCAGGTAGTGCTTCCAGTCGGCCGCGTAGGCGAGGTTGGTGTTGTCGGCCTTGGCCTTCCTGGCCAGCCGCTTGGCCTTCTTGACCAGGTGCTCAAGGTCGCCGGTGTCCACCAGCTGCTCGAAGGGCTGGGCGCGCTCGGGAAGGAAGGTGTCGGACATGGCAAGCAACCTCACCTGATCAATTCAGGCGAAAACCTACCAAAAAATCGGGCACACCACCATAGGCACGATAAGGGAAGATTATCGGGCCTATCTATACCCCCCTCTGCCCGGCGCTTTCTGACGGAAATATGTTGCGCAAGCGCCGTCATAGGATAAGCTTGACTTTCCGGCCAACCCGAAGCGGACCCCAGATGCCCCAGTTCCCCGGATGGGCACGCCCCCAAGCGGATGCCCCGCGCGACACCCTTCTCGTCCAGGCTGCCGGCGCCCTGGCGGCCCTGCAGGGCGCTGCTGGTGCGGTCGGCGACTGGCGTGGCGCATGGCGCGACCGTCTGGCCTTGCGCGCCGCTGTAGGCAGTCTCAAAGCCATCGGGCGCCCCGAGACAGAGGTCGCGCTTCGCGACGCCGTTCATCACCGGGAGGCAGCCACCGACCCCGGCCCGGGCGGACGAATGGTCGAACTCTGGCGGGCCTTTGCCCGCCGGAGCCCCCCCGACACCGAAGACGAGATGGCCCTGGCCGCGATGCGCTTCGGTTTCGCGTGGGGGGACGATCTGCAAGCCCTGTGGCGGGTCCGCGAAGACATCACGGCGGCGGAGAGCCCCCTGACCGCGGCGGTGCAGCTGGTCACCGCACCGGTGCCGCTCAAACGCGAATCACTCCCCCTCGCCTATCTGATGGCCGATGCTGTGCTGGCAGCACGCACCCGTTGGCCACTCGGCGTCCCGCTGCTGGCCACCGCCCCGACCAAGGCTCTTACCCCCCTGGGCGGGGCAGGCGGCAATCGCGAGATCGCCTTGTGGCAGGCACAGCATTGGCTGGCCTATGGCCGGGCGGCCGCCGCCGCTTGGGACCTCGCCGTCGCTTTGAGCGACCGGGCGGCGGCGTTGACCAGCGTAGAAGGCCTGCGCGCGAAGGGTGCCACAGTAATCATCGCCGCCCTCCTGGCCAACGACGCCGTACGCGCCGGCGGCCCGGACACCAAGGTCAGCGAGGCGCTGACCATCACCCAACGGGCGCGGCGCCGCTTTTTGGAAACGCTAGAGCAGCGGAAGCTGATCAGAGAACTGACCGGACGGGCGACGTCCCGCCTCTACGGACTGTGAGCCAATGGCCAAGACCTCTCTCCCTTCTCTCGACCGCGATCTGGAGGACCTGCCACCCGAACTGCGGTGGCGCAAATGGATGGCCCGGGTGGAGGCTGTACTGTTCGTCGCCAAGGAGCCGGTCCCTGGCCCTGTCCTGGCCGCCATTGTCGGGGCCGATGCCAACCTCGACCTGCTGATCAACGACATCCAGGCGGAATTGCGGCCGCGGCCCTATGAGATCGTCTTCACCTCCGGCGGCTACCTGCTGCGCACCCGGGCCGAGGTGGCACTTGCAGTCCAGCATGCCCTCAAGCCGCCGTTCCGCGAACTGGCGCCGGCTGAGGCGGCGGTGCTGATGACCATCGCCTATTACCAGCCGATCACCCGCGGTGAAATCGGCTGGATCATCGGCAAGAAGATTGCCGGCAAAGACGTGGACAGCGAAGTCCTGGCCAAGCTCCGCCGCGTCGGCCTGATCGCCATCGGCCCCCGTAGCGGCGAGCCCGGAGCGCCGCCGATGTACGTAACCACCCCGGAGTTCCTCACCGAGACGTTTTGCGAGAGTCTCCAGGACCTGCCAGATTGGCAAAGGCTGGAAGCCGAGGGGCTGCTCAATAAGGAAAAGATGATAGCCCAAAGAAAGGCTCTGGCCAAATCCATGCAAGCGGAAGCGAGCACCGGCCCTGCGGCGGCGGACGACGAGCCGCCGGAGCCGCTCCTCTACGACTGAGGGTGCCGCCGCACCCAAATCGGAAAAAATACCCCCTCATCCTGCCGCACACCGACCTTGCCCTGGCGGCAGAGTTCCAGGGAGGCGACCAAGTGAGCGGCCAAGGCCGATCGAGCCTTCACGCCCTTCAGCCCCGCCGGCAGACAGTCCTGCAGGAGTATCCATTCGGGGCGCTCGGCTAGAAACGTCTCAAGCCGGGCGATCGCCTCGCCGACCGAGCAGAGGTCGATCGGCGCCAAGCGCAACACCGGTGGTAGTTTTGGGACATCGGGGATGCATGTCATTAGAAAATCGTAATAGCCATGCGCCCACGCCGGGCGCTGCTGCCGGCGCACCGAGTCCGGCAGCCCGCCCACGAAATGGTCGCGCCCCAATCGCGGCCGCGCAAGCCACGCGGCCGCCGCTTCTTCCATCGCCCGCAAGCGCCGCAACTGGTCTGCTAAGGCCTCCGCCACCTCGACACCGCTTGGTTCGTCGGCGTCGACCGCAGATGCCGGCAGCAGCAGGCGGGACTTCAGGTAGCTCAGCCAGGCGGCCATCACCAAATAGTCCGCCGTCAATTCAAGATCCTTCTCGCAGTGCGAGGCGAAGAACGCTAGGTACTGGTCGACCAGTTCAACCATCGACAATCGGGCAAGGTCGACCTTCTTGTCGCGCGCCAACGCCAAAAGGACATCGAGCCGCCCCTCATACCCGCTGATGTCGACCACAAACCCTTCAACACTCGGCCGTATGGAGGTATCGAAGTCACAGGCGCCGGCCTGCTCCGGCCATCCTTCCAGATCGCTCATGGCGTCTCCGCGGCCTCCGGCAGCGGCCAATGGCTATTGACCGCCCTACATGCCCGCACCTGCCACATCTGGCGGCCCGCCGACAAAGCCCGCCTTTGTTCAAATTTGAACACCCACCCACCCCAAGAAAAACATCACTTAACGGCACATCGCGCCGGGGTCAAAAGACAGTGCCACGGCCGCTCTACGCTTATAATAGGCTATAGCGACTGCCAACATTTTACGGACGATAGCGCTGCGTTAGCGGCGCCTCCTTCCGAACGGACCTATCCGCTTAATGCCCATAGCCATACCTATTCTATAGGTAGTAGGCGCGGATAGGCGCACTTCAGAAAAGGCCCATTCACAACAGGAGAATAGCATGCGCCGCGCACATTTTCATCATTTTATCAACACTAATTGCCCCATGATATGTGGTTACACCCCCTATAATGACAACTTATCTACTGAATTGTAGTTTCTCGCATTCTTGTTGTCTGGTTGCCTGCGTCATGAACTCTGGTAGACCAATTCCCCCTTATCCCCTGAACTCTGGTAGACCATACAAATAATATATTATCAAATAACCAATACATATATTGGCACCGCCTCGCCACTCTGCCCCAATCAGCGCGCCAACAGCACATCATCCCACCGCATCCCTCACGATTAGCCGGACAACCACATGACGGGACAAAGAAGAAGGCGCCAAAAGATGGGTTTAGAATAAACGTCCAGCACCTGTTCCTCGTGGTCAGCTCGCAATCCCCGAGACGCACCGATCTTTAGCGCGTCGACGAAATCGGCCAGGACATGTTTCGGCAGCAGGGTGAACAGCAGATGCACATGATCGGGTTCGCCGTTGACCTCGATCAGCCGGCCGCCCCAGGCGTCGACGCGCTCTCTGGCGTGCGCCTCGAGGTCCCGGAGCATTGCGGCGTCAACGGGTCAGGAACTGGCCCGTCAGGCGGAGACAAGCACAGACATTGGTCTGCCTGCCGCCGAAACTCCATCCACGGACGCTCAACGGCCTTGGTTGGAGTAGTTCATGGTTGGCCAATCGATGCCACGAGGCAGCCGCAGCGCCGCCGCAGGACCGGCAACCTTCTAATCGCCCGCGCTCCGCGCCGGCAAACCATTGCCTGGCCTGCACGCCAGCGCTTGCTACGCAGCACGACAACCGCTGTTATCTGGTTACTCGAGATGTAACGCTCCCAGTAGAATATCCGCTAACCATCCTTGCGAGATTCTCCCTGCTGACGACAAGCCCCCATCAAATCACAACATTTGACCGTCCGGCCGGGCTGATGCGACGCCCTTGGAAAGGCAGGACAAGGAGGAGACTCTCAGCAACCCCTATTGCTCTCAGATCAAACGATCATAAAAAAACCCACGGCTCAAAGACACGGCCTCACAATGCCACTTGTTCTCTGGTTACCCCGCCTGTTTTTTGGTTACCGCGCCTCACCACGTTCCGTTAAGAAGGAATTTCAAAGCCGGGACACACCACCCATCCAAAAACCGCCTTCAAAAGACACCCCAACACACCACCATTTGTGCAAAATGCCCCCGATACCCGTTTAGCCGCTCCGCTTTTGCCCCTCGGCGGACACAGGGGTGGATACCAGATATCAAGTGGTAAAACAGATTGGATCACACCATACTCCTCTTGAAGTAAGGGGCGGGGGAGAGACTGCCATGGCTGAAATTCACGATCTAGTCGCCCGTTTGGGCAAAGAACAAACGAAATGTGAACTTCTCGCCAGGCTTGACGACGTTCTCTTACCACCCAAGACTCGAGAACGATTGGCGGCCGACATCTTTGATCAGGTCGAAAAAGCTTCTCAAGTCATGTTGGACGCTTCGACCGCGTTCAACATCTCATATTCTGGTTTCGCCGTTTTGTCTCTCCCCCATAAAGCCCTTCCAAAGATTACCGATGCATGGGAGAGAACCCTGGCTGATGGCAAATTCATGCTCCGAATCGAACCCGGCCGGCTCCCGATTGGTGGAAAGTGGCAAGAATTTGGAGTGCCCTTCGGCTCCCGCGCGCGACTGATCATGCTTTACCTGCAAACTCAGTGCCTGCTTCATGGAAGCAGAACCATCAAATTGGGAAGCAGCCTTTATGAGTGGCTCAATCGCATGGGAGTCCCCATCGGGGGGCCGAACTATAAGGCAGTCAAAGAACAAGCCAACAGAATCCGTGCAGCCACCCTGGCATTCGCCATGCCGGGACAGAAAGGAACACCGTTCAAACAAGATTTCATCGTTACCGGCGGGGTAATTTTCAGCGACGACGATATTGCCGATCCGCGACAACCTCGTTTATGGGAAGATGAAATCGTTCTTTCCGAGACCTTCTATGACGCCCTGCGCAAGCACCCAGTCCCCCTGAACGAGTCCGCTATTCGAGCAATCAGCAACGAAAGCTGGGCAATCGATGTTTATATCTGGCTATGCTATCGATTGTGGAGTCTCGAAACCAAGATAGAACTTTCCTGGGCGCAACTTCGGGATCAATTTGGACCTGGAGCGGCTTATCGAAAGCTGGCCAACTTTCGGCAGAAATTTTTGCCTGTGCTCCAATCCGCCTTAGCGGTGTATCCCGAAGCACGTGTCGAAGTCACTCCCGGAGGGATCATTTTGCTACCATCACCTCCAGCTGTCGCACGGTCAAAAATTTACCAGGTCAAGAAGGTGGGAGACTCTCAGGCCTGAATGTTCAAATTTGAACACAGGCAGACAAACCGCCGACGCGAGCCAGACCCTAAAAGTCCCTAATCGGCCTTCCACCACGGTTACGAGCGCTGCCAGCGCGACCTGCCGAGGCACCGAGGAACTCCCGAAGACCTGTCGTTCAACACGAAGGGGCCGATGCGACCCGGGACCATTGGAGACGTGAACTGGTTGAAGGTCTCAATGCCGAGTCCGATCTCCGGCAGGTCCTGGCTATGGCGCTCAAGGATCCGACAATCACTCCGAAGGCGACGGTCCGGCCGCAGCAGTCCAAGAAAACGCCGAAGCTGCGGTTGGTGGATGGTGGCTAAATCTAATCCTCTTTTCGGTCGGCCTTCACGGGACAGAGCTTGTCGCACCATTCGGCCGCCTTTCGGCGGATGTCGTCCTCGGCTTCGGACCCGTGGATATCACGATCGGGCACGTAAACCCGAATTTCTCTCTGCCCCGCCGCCCTGCGTTTTGCCTCGCTGGCGCGGACCTGCTTCGGCGTCGATCGCGCCATCTACTGCACGTCCCCGAGACCGACAGGCCGGACCAGCACGGCGGACACTTCGGTGAAGTTTCGGTGCGCGCCGGTCTGTACGCCGATGCAAACGCCAGCGAGGTAGGCATCTCTCAACGGTGGTTCGAGACGTGCGGCGGGGGCCAACACCTCGCTCGCGTCGTCGCCCTTCAATGACGCGAGCGCGTACCCGTCCGGTCCGTAGATGCGCGCGAAAGGCTCTTCGGCGCGGATATCGAGTGCCGGATCGAGGTCAACCGGGTCGGCCGTGATGGTGCACCCTGCCTCAGCATGCCGCAGAAAAGCGTATCCACGGATATGTTCGCGGGGCTCAGCTTCCGAACGGAGGTGCGGAAGGAATTGGTCGACCGTCCATTTCTGCAAGACGGATGCCGGAAAAAACAACAGGCGCTCGCCGCTGGGCAGAGGCTCAGGCGTCGTATTTGACGGCGGCGGGCATGGCCTGGCGAGCGGCACTCAAATTGAGTGCCGCCACCCAAACAAAGGCGATTATATACTTCCCAAACACGGCTCGCCTGATGCCGTGATGCGCTCCCTTTCCGTGAGCCATTGCGTGCTGTGAGTTGATACGGAACCCCCAGGAAGCGGTAACTTCCTGGGGGTTCTAATCGGCGGTGGCTCCCGTAGTTCAACTGGATAGAGCAGGTCCCTACTAAGCCCCCGGTTGCCAGTTCGAGTCTGGCCGGGAGCGCCACCTTCGGAACGATCAAACTCCTAGCCGGGATTTTGTCGCTTCCTGGACAAAGTGAAACACGATAAGCCGCAGAAGCCCTAGTCAATTCGGTCGTCTATGTTGACTCACTGTTTTTTGACAAGGTTGCATCCCACTTACTCAGCGTAAGTCAATCGCTTTCCGATGATGCCAGATAGCGCCCGGTCGGTCCGTAGTAAGTCATCGGACCCGAGCCGCTCCCGTTCGTTGTAGCGGAAATTGCACTCTGCCACGTAACGATGAAGGTGCTTCTTGGTGCAATGCTGGTACACGCCCTTCATGCCGCGCTTGTAAAGTATATAATCGCCCAAACAAAACCAACAGAAAGAACTACACCATAGAGTATATGGCACGTCGCCCACCAACTCCCTCCTACGACATCACTAGCCGCCACACGCCTATCAAGGCGACGACAGACCCCGCCCAGCTCAACAGAGAAGGGCAATAGCACCCAGACCAAGGTTTTTCACAAATTCCCCACGCGGATCAGGTATCCTTTTTTAAATGCTCATTAGGCGATGGACGGGACACTCTTGCCTCGATAACACACCGGGGCAAAAACAGCAGATGAAGGGAATAGATTATGCCTCCTTTTACCCCCCTAACATTGGTCAGCCACAATAGCCCCCCTTACTTCACCCGGCGGCCATTGCGGGGGGCCTTGGCACGAGGCACTCCCATCACCAAAGACTGGAACAAACAACGCGGATTCGCGCTGGGCTACGCCCTCGCGGCATTGTTTATCTTGGCGGCAATTGTCGCCGTCATCGCTATCGCCGGGCAATCGGTCAATACCACAGGCACTGCAGATCAGTTTTCCAAAGCGATGGCGTCCACCATCATCCAACAAGGGAACAACATAAAGTCCGGCGTCGACAAGGTCAGCATCAACGGCTACACAATCGATCAGGTGTTCTTCAACGGCGTGCCGAACTATACCGACCTCGTGCCAACAGTCACATCGGTCGGCGGCAGCCTATACGGGGCGACTTGTGCGCTGCCCGCCGGGACCGGGACCGCCGGTGCCGCACCGACAGCAGCTGATTGCGCATTACTCAATGTCGCCACTGACACAACCGCCGCTTATATGGATGCCGAAGTGCTAGCGAACACCGGCGGCGGCGTTTCCGCGCCACTACCTCCCTCCGAAGCACTGATCGACATGACCCAACATTTCCTTTACAGCATCTGGGTGCTCGGAAATGGCTCATCCTATCTCGGGACGGGTGGAACCGCGACTGGAAGCAATGGCTCCCTGGTGGTGTATCTGCCCCACCTTAAAACCGCCGTTTGCGAACAGATCAACGTCATTATCAATGGCGCGCAATCCACATCGTTACCACCAACATCGACAACGGCAGCCATCCCAACTGGTGGCGCCACACTGTCAGCATTTGACACCACCGGCAGTTCGTCCATTCCTCCCCGCCCGGAAGGCTGTCTCAGCGTTGGGGGGACCTACGTCTATTACAAAGCATTAGCAATCGAATAGCCCCACAGTCATCACACCCCGAGAACATTTCATGGCACACCCCCAGCACGCGGACCAGTCCCCAATGGACGTCTCTTCCATCAAAGCAGCGAACCATGCCACTGGCTCTCCCGGCCGATACACCGGAATGACGGTAAGAGACATATTGGCGGATATAGACCGACGCGTCGATCACGTGATCGACGCGATTAAGACCATTACAATCGAACCCAATCCGCTGAGCGAACTCAACAGACGCGTGTCTGCCGTTTCTTCCTCAATCGGCAGGTTCGATTTCGCTGCAGCAGATCAGGAACTGACTGAAATCGAAAATATATTTTTAGAAGGGCGATGCTTTGATAATAATTGAAACATTGTCATGCCCCCCCCAGAAAGCGCCAGCCATTCAGGCATCATCGGGGAAACGCACCACGGTTGACCTCTCACCGCAAACACACACTATCCCGTTGCGGCCAATTAGTCGCCTGTAGGTATACTTTCAACAAAAGATGTTAAAATGCACTCGTATACCATATATGGCCCACACGAGGCGCTCTGATGAGTATCGCGATTTTCCTGAATGGACCGGCCCGAGTTGGTAAAGATACTGCACAAACCATACTGCATAGGCATCTAAATGCTATGGGATATGCAGCCACACCAATGTGGTTCGCGCAAGATCTGAAAGAATTCACCCATCGACTGTTTAAGTGCGGCGACCTCCCGTTCGACGCATTCGATGCGATAAAGGACACCCCGCAGCCAATATTCCTGGGCCTGACCCCTCGACAAGCCTACATCGCCGTCAGCGAACGTTTTTTGAAACCTGTCTATGGAAAGGACATTCTCGGGAGAATGTCACTTTCCCGCATCAGACAAAAAGAACTCGTTTCTCCAAAGTTCCCTGAAGCCGGATATGTTTTTGTCGGCGGCTTCACAGAAGAATTAGACCCTATTATCCATCATATCGGTGCTACACGTTGCCTACTGATCCGTCTTCATTGGAAAGGAGAAGGCAAGGCCGATATCTGTGGCATGGACCCCAGAACATATGTCTATCGCGACGATATAGCCTGCAGTGACCAGATCAATGAAGCACAGCAACCTGCTTTGTTATCGAATTCATTGATTCGGCTCATCGATGACTATTTTGGACCACCAATAGTCAAGCTAGATCAGCATGCACCGCAAATACCCACACCTGAGACATCGCTCCATCAACAAACCTTCTTCCAAGTCCCCCCGGGTTGCGAAGCAATCCATGTTTCTTTCTGCACAGCGCCAGACCAGGTTGACCCTGTCGCTGTCGTGGACAATTTCCTGGACCCAGGCTACTACGGCGAAGTCCAAGGAACAGAATAAATCTCTGCGCTGTCAATCACCTGATGGAACGGCAATGTCATCCCAGCATACCATCCCTGATGGCCCCCTGTTAGGAAAGGGCGCCATCAGTACGAAACACAACACTCCACGCGTAGCATTCATCCCCACATTCGAAGGCGCGGACTCGTTGTTGATAAAATTAGAGGCTGCATCACCATGATGGGGGTTAAGGCCCAGAACAACCGCGGCGGAGACACCGGACGAGATGTTACGCAAAGCTCTGGCAAAGGGCAGGGGGACACCGCGTTCCTGACGGCATGCTTGGCGATGATCGACCAAGCGCGCACACCTCAACAACTAGGCGAGATAGGCAGGGTCATTGCCGCCGGGATATTACGCGAGGAGCGCAATAATACCATTCGCCAAAAAATCATCGACAGGTTGGATGAGATCGTCGCCCTTACAATTGCTCGCAACGAAGGCACAAGCACGTTACGCCAGATTCTCAAGCAGGCCATTGAAGGCCTGGTAAAATACAGGTCAAAACCAAGGGGCGGATCACCTGGAGAAAGACCATCTCTCACAGAGAACGCCCCCAACGCAATGTTTAATGAAGAAGAGCTCGTCACCACGCTTGAGCAGGCTGAATTCCCTACAAACATCGTCACCGCGCCCCCTCCGGCTGAAAAGACGCCAACCGAATTCGACGCCCTTCTCATCGAAGCGCTGAGCTATAAAGTCGGGTTGGTTCTAACATTTTTCCACCGCCATAACCCACATGTGCGAAGGGCGCTCCCGCGCCCGTTTTTGTTATCCGCTGAGATTGCAGAACGACTTGATTGCATTATCAGGGCAATAATCGGGCCGGCCATGCTGCAAACCCGCCGAGTCCGATGCCTTGGCGACTCGCGCCAATGGCACGGAGTGTCTTCGGCAGAGTTCTGGTCAACCTTATCATCTGATAACCTCGATGTCCTAGCACGGGCATGGCGTGCCGCATGGCAGACATTAGCCCCCGCGCACGAAGGAAATCCGCAACAGACGCTCGCGCGAAAAAGACGGGAAAATCACACTGCCACCGACACTATACCAATATCAAATACACAGAGACTTGTCGCTCAGGCTTTGCTACGCGGTACTCCGGAGCCTCGTGACAATATAGACGATCCGTTTATCCTGTTGGACGATACCGCTACGAGCTTTCTGCCTCTTCTACTGCTAGAATTCGAGAGGCCCGCGCTCGAAAAGCATTGGACCGCGTTACGACAAGTGTATGAACAGGAACTCGACCGCCGCACATATCAGGATCGAGCACGCGAAGGCGCGCTGCGGGATCGCATGCTGCAATGCCTCGACACGGTCGATGATACTGTGGGGCAGATGCTTGTGATCCTTTGCTACTACTGCTTCCCTTTAGTGACGATCAGATTCTTGGACAAGTTTACCCACAATCGCGGATCTACAGCCGCCGAACGCAAAAAGCGCATGCCGCTACTCGTTTCCTTCTTGGAACGTGACGGAGTCAAAGAGATCGCGGAGGAAGAAGACAAGGCTGTCACACAGCGCCAGATCGCAATCAATGATTACCTGATGCAGAAAAAGACGAAGGAACGCGTCAAGGCCCCCAACGGGGCAGTTTCATGGCTCAATGACACAAGCGGGGACCACGCGGCGAAGCCCCGTAAAATAATTGGTGGCCGGCCATGAGAAGGCTTCGCGAAACACTAATCCTGGCCCCACTAAATCGCCAAGGGCTCTACCGTCCACGGTGACAAGGCCGGGCCGTGGGACGAACTACACGCCCGGTTCCAGATGAAGCGGATCGACCACGAAGTCGGCTTCAGCATGAACGGCGCCTACACGAACCAGGCGGGAAGCTCTCACCCCTCAAGCGGAGACACACACAGACATTGGTCTGCCTGCCGCCGAAACTCCAACCCATGCTCCAGATTGGGTGGAGTAGTTCATAGAGCGATTGACATTTGCCGACTACCCGGTTAGCACTTATTCGTTAAATCAAGGATCTGTGACATGGCAAACCACATGGCAAACACTCGCAAGCGACATAAGGACAAAGGTCTTGTCCGTGTTGAAATTTCGGCCTTCCCGTCTGGACAGGTCGATAAGTTGCGGAAAGTGGCTATGACGATGAAGAGTCAGGCTGCGGAGCGCGCCGACCTCTTTGAAATGGTGACGGACGCGTTCGCGCACTTCCGCGCCCGTTGCCTGGATAATGTGTCACCTCCACCGGATAGCATTCGTCTGGTTTCCCTTCGTCGGGTTGCCGCCATGGTGGCGGAAGCACTGGTCTCCACAGGCGGGCGTGAAGGCTTCATGTTGGGGCAGCGCATCCGTCATCGCATTAAGAGTGTTGAATGCTGACGGTCATCCAACGAGCCATCGTGGCTCTGCTCAAAGCCAAGCGTGACGATGCCGTCTATGTCGCAGGCGGAGCCGCCCTCAACTTTGAGACGCCACGCCTGTCCGATGACCTCGACATGTTTGGGAAGTGCCCCGACAATGTCACCATAGCTGCGCACCGAGATCTGCGTATCCTTGCGAGCAATGGCTACGAGATCGACATGCTCAAGGACCTGCCTGGCTGGGTCGAGATCGTAGCCAAGAAAGACGGCAGTGAGACCGGCCTACAATGGATATGGGACGACGAGTGGCAATTCCTGCCCATCCAAGAAGACCCAAATTTCGGCTTCGCGTTCCACCGCGCCGACCTCGCAGTAAACAAGGTGACAGCCGCTTTCGGGCGCCGAAGAGCGCGAGACTACATCGATCTGGTGCTGATCGATCAAGGATACGCCCCGCTCGGCGCCTTCATCTGGGCGGCAGTCGGTAAAATCCGTCGCGCCGATTTGACGCCTATCACCATCGTGGATGAACTTCGTCGTCGATCCGCTTCACATCCGGTCGAACTATATCAGAGTGTGGCCATGGCGAACGGCGTCGACCCTGTCGAACTGATCAGGCATCTTCCTGCTATCTTGGATGCTGCCGAGGACTATGTGCTCAACCGCGCTCCCGTAGAACATTGGGGATGCCTGTTCCTTTCGCCAAACGGACATCCTGCGGCCGCAACCAAAGCCGATCTCGAGGCGGGCAAGGTCGCCCCAGTCGAGGTCTCCCAGTACGGGATGTGGCCACGGTTCGGCGACCTGGAATGGATGCCACCCGTTCCTTGACGGCGAGATCGCGGGGACACGTGTCTAGAGAGACATTTCGTCCAGCGGTTAGTTGACAAGAACCCTTCTTCGACGACCAGGCTCTCAATCTCGTGCGGCCCGCACCTCGAGGCATCTCATCATGCCTTCACGAATGGTGGGTGTGCCCAATCATAAAGGCACCCCTAATGCAGCAATTTCGTTCACCGCCTTCGCTATGATGCGAGCGGCACGCTCTCCGGAAATGCGCCACGACGTCTCGTGGCGGACACCACGCAATGCCGGATCGCGCACGGCCGAAAGCCAGTTGAAGGATCCCTCTACGATTTCCCTTTCGCCAACCACGATGGTCTTGTTGTGGATGGCCGGGATGGAATGCACAGAGACGCCCACACCCTTCAAGGCATCAACCGCCTCTTGGCACCGCTTGTTGGTATCCCTACCCAACTCATCACGATCCACGACAGCATGGATTACTGCGCCTTTCGCCACGGCCTGGCGGCACAGATCCGGCAACCCGTCAGCCTCTACAGCCCGAAGGCTGATGTAGGGCGACACGATGATGAGCCGTTCGTCCGAGTGAACCCCACGAATTGCATTGGCCAGTGCCGTCCGGTGCCCGTCGAGAGTCGAGATGCGTTCGCCCTCCACGAGGACGTTCTGCGGAAAGCTATGGTTACCGCCGACATCGACGATTTCGTTGGCCTGATCCGCGAACAGATACTTCGCCAACAGCGACGATGGAACCCGCCGTTGGTCGCGCCGAAATTGGCGCATGTCGCCAATCACCACGAAGCTGTCCTTGGCACGGGACACGGCGACATTGAGCCGATTCGGCTTGCTGTTGATCATGAAAAGGGAGTTCGCACCACCGTTCTCCAACGAGTAGGTTGGCGAGAATATCACGATGGGGCATTCGGCCCCCTGGAGGGCATCGACCGTCCCAACAACCAGCTTCGCGAACTGAGCGCCATGCGCTGCCAACGCCCGCTTGATCACCCCAGCCTGGGCCTTGAACGGCGTGACGACGGCCACCACCGAGCGCAGATCTGGATAGTCGTTGACACTGATGCCCTGATAATGGGCCAGATC
>JAJXWP010000036.1 GCA_021781575.1 Pseudomonadota bacterium | reverse complement strand
TGCGGCGCCCGCTGTCGCGCCTGCGGCGCCGGTCGCCAGCCCACCGGCTGCCGCCGCGACGCCGGCAGCGCCCCCGGCGACGGATGGCGGCAGCGCTTTCTCGACGGTCGAACGCAAGCTCAAGGAATTGAAGGCGTTGCGTGACGAGGGGCTGATCACTCCGGACCAGTACGCGGCGAAGCAGAAGGCCATCCTGGACTCCTATTAGGGTTCGCCTTCAGGCGAAATCACCTTCTCCTCCCGTCATCCCGGGCCTGACCCGTTGCCGCAAACGGCGACGGGTCAGGCCCGGCAACCTCGAACCAGCGTCACGTCGGGCTCAGGATATGGCCCCGCTGGCGGAGCGCCTGCGCCACGAAGTCGGTGAAGGCGCGGATCCGCGGGATGTTGCGAAGGTCGGCGCGGGTCGCCAGCCACAGGTCACGTTCCGGCGGCGGGTCCGGTGGGGGCAGGCGCACCAGGTTGGTCGGATCGCCCAGATAGCGGGGCAGGCAGCCGATGCCGGCGCCGGCCTGCACCGCTGCCAGCTGGAAATGGTGGTCATTGCTGCGCAGGACGACGTCGGCCGCATTGGCCAGGGCGGAAAACCACTGCATCTCCTGCAATGTCATCAGGTCGGACTCGGCGAGAACGATTGAGTGGCCGACGGCCCCGTCCTCCCAATCCGGGACACCCCGGCTGCGCAGATAGTCGCGGCTGGCGAACAGCCCGAAGGCGATCTTGCCCACCTTGCGGGCGGTGATCTCGCTCTGACTGAGGGCTGCCGGGCGCAGCACCACATCGGCTTCACGCCGGGTCAGGCTGAGGTTTCTTCGGTCGGTGTCCACCTCCAGCTGGATGCGTGGAAAGTTTCTCTGGAACTCGGCCAGGATGGGGGGCAGGACCCGGGTGGCCAGGCACTCGATGGTGGTCAGGCGCAAGGCGCCTTCGAGGCGGGTGTCATGGCCGTCGATGACGCTGGCCACCGAGCGGATGTCGGTTTCGATCTTCTCTACATGATCGAGGATGGCCTGCCCCGCCGGGGTCAGGATATAGCCCGAGGGCGTCTTCTGCAGAAGCTTGGCGCCGGTCCGTTCCTCGAGGGCCTCCAGCCGTCGGCCGACCGTGGTCTGGCGAACTCCCAGCGCGACGGCGGCCTTGGACAGGGTGCCGCTGCGCGCGATGGCAAGGAAAATCCGCAGGTCGTCCCACTGCAGCATCGAGTTATTCCAATTCCGACCAATTCGCGCAAATTATCGCCCACGAATTAGAGTAAGTAACCTTTCAAAATGGAAAGGTGACCTCATACTGAGGTTAGGGAGTCTGGACCGGCGCGGCCAAAACACCGATTTCGAGAAGTTGCTCGAATTCGGCGGCCGGAAGCGGGCGGGAGAAATAGAATCCCTGGATGGTGTGGCAGCCCTGGTCGGTCAGGAACTTCACATGTGCCGGTAGTTCACATCCTTCGGCCACCACGTCCAGGTTGAGCCCCTTCGACAGGCCGATGATGGCGCGGGCGATTTCAGCCGCCTTCGGGTTGGTGTCGACGTCGACGACAAAGGCCCGGTCGATCTTCAGCGTGGTGATCGGAAAGCGGCTGAGATAGGACAGCGAGGAATAGCCGGTGCCGAAATCGTCGATGGACAGGCCGACACCGAGCTGGCGCAGGGCGTTCATCCGGATCACCGCCGCATCGACGTCGCCCATCAGCATGCTTTCGGTGATCTCCAATTCGAGCCAGCGCGGGTCGAGGCAGGAATCGCTGAGCGCCTGGCGCACCGTGTCGACGAAATGGCGGTTGCGGAACTGCCGTGCCGAGACGTTGACCGAAATGCCGATGGAGGGAAGCCGGCGTTCCTGCCAGCTCTTGTTCAGCCGGCAACTGTGGCGCAGCACCCAGGCGCCGATTTCCTCGATCATCCCGGTCTCTTCCGCCACGGCGATGAAGTCCGCCGGCCGGATCAGGCCTTCCGCCGGATCGTTCCAGCGAATCAGCGCCTCGGCGCCGACGATGGCGGCATCGGCCGCCCGCACCTTCGGTTGGAAATAGACGACGAATTCGTCGTTGGCCAGGGCCCGGCGCATGCGCGCCTCGAGGTCGAGGCGGGCGCGGGCCCGCCGATTCAGCTCTTCGGAAAAAAACTGGTACTGGTTACGGCCCGACAGCTTGGCGTGATGCAGTGCGGTGTCGGAACATTTGATCAGCGATGCGCC
This sequence comes from Pseudomonadota bacterium, assembly GCA_021781575.1. Lineage (GTDB taxonomy): Bacteria > Pseudomonadota > Alphaproteobacteria > Rhodospirillales > Magnetospirillaceae > DUZF01. The sequence continues at coordinate 40,986 of JAJXWP010000036.1, read as the reverse complement.
GTCGCGTGCATCCTGGGGAAACATTCCGATGCCGAGAGAGGAGGTGAGGGCCACTTCCTGGCCGTCGAGGGAAAAGGGGATCTTCAGTGCGGTGAGCACCTTCTCGGCGACGATGACGCTGTCGTCCTGGTCGGCCAAGGCCATCACCAGGGCGAACCTGTCGCCTTCCAGCCGGACCACCGTATCGATTTCCCGGACGCATTCGGTCAGCCGCTGCGCCACTTCCACCAGCAGACGGTCACCGGCGGCGAAGCCGAGCGCCTCGTTGACCAGGAGGAAACGGTCCAATCCCAGGGTGAGCAAAGCGACCGATCCGCCGGCGCGGTTCGCTTGCAACAGCGCCCGCTCGACGCGATCGAGAAAGATCACGTGATTGGGCAGGCCGGTCAACGGATCATAGCCGAACGCCTGGTCGCGGCCCGGCAGTTCGCCGCGGCTGGGCCGCAGGAAGGCGACCATCGTCAAGGGGGCGCAGGGAGCAGCCTCGATAGTGGTCGGCAGCACATCGAAACGTCGATCCCGCCTGTCGGCACAGGTAAGCATGCCCGACCAGTACGGCACCCCGCCCGCCTTTATGGCGGCGGCAAGCTGGTCACGGGCGGCGGTCGCCGCCGGCGTGGCGCCGGCCAGGAGATCCGCCGCCGCATGGCCGGTCAGTACTTCGACCGCCTGGTTGACCCGCAGCGGCCGGAGGCCTTCGTCGCAGACGATGATGCCGTCGCCGCTGAATTCGAACAGAAAGTCGAGGAGCCTCGGATGCCCACCCATCATCCACCCTTACCGTCCGGCCGCCGGAAATATCGGTAAGGGAGATGTTGGGGCCAGCGGGGCGTGGATGTAAAGCGGGCTGTCAGAGAGGGCGGGATGTCTCTATTCGCGGCGCTTCACTGTCTTCGGATCGGCGGTGATCGGGCGGTAGATCTCCACCCGCGCCCCATCACTGACGGTGGCCTCGAGGGCGATCATCTTGCCGTAGATGCCGACCTTCTGCTGGGTCAGGTCGATCTCGGGAAAGCGGGCGAGAATGCCCGAGCGCTCGATGGCCTGTTGGACGGTGGTGCCGTCGGGAACTTCGACCGGCAGTTGCACCTGCTTGGCCGAAGTGGCATAGACGATCGAAACCTTCATCCGTGCCTCCGTTACACGCTGTGAGCGCCGGCCATGGCGATCGGCTTGCCGGCCCGGATGTCGAGCATGCGCTTGACTGCCAGCAGCAGGCCAAGGGCCAGGAAGCCTCCCGGCGGCAGGACGGCGACGAGGACACCGGTGTCGGGCGGCAGAATGCGCATTTCCAGGAACTTGAAGGCCGGGCCGAGCAGCAGATGGGCGTCGGCGAACAAGGTGCCGGAGCCGACGATCTCGCGCACGGCGCCGATCACCGTCAGCGCGCCGGTGAAGCCGATGCCCATGAACAGCCCGTCGAGGAAGGCGGGGATGGCCGGTTCTTTCGCTGCGAACACCTCGGCCCGACCCAGCGGCAGGCAGTTGGAGACGATCAGCGGAATGAACAGGCCCAACACCTTGTACAACTCGTGCATCCAGGCGTTCAGGCTGAGATCCACCAGGGTGACCATGGCGGCGATGATCAGGATGTAGACGGGGATGCGCACTTCCTGGGTGATGTAGCCGCGCAGGGCGGCGATCAGGAAGTTGGCGGTGGCCATGACGAACGCCGTGGCCAGCCCCATGCCCAGACCGTTGGTGGCGCTGGTGGTCATCGCCATGGTCGGGCACATGCCCAGCATTTGGGCCAGCACGCCATTGTTGTCCCACAGGCCGTCGCGGACGATCTGCCGATAACTGGTTGCCATCAGTGAGTCTCCAGCATTTGGGCTTTATGCGCGGCGAAGAATTCCAGGCCGCGGCGAATGGCGGCGACCACGCCACGCGGTGTGATGGTCGCCCCGGAGAATTGATCGAAGACGCCGCCGTCCTTTTTCACCTTCCACTTGTCGACCGGCGGGTTGCCCAGCGACAGGCCGGTAAACTTGGTGATCCAGTTGCTTTTCGCGGCGTCGATCCGGTCGCCGAGACCGGGGGTCTCGCGGAACTCGGTGGCCCGCACGCCGAGGATGTGGCCTTCCGGGGTCACCCCCAGGATGAGATGGATTTCACCGCCATAGCCGCTGCCGATGATCTCGTAGGCCAGGCCGGTGACCTGGCCGGCCTTGATGGCGCGGTAGACGGTGACGGGCTTGCCTTCGTCGTTCTTCACGGTGACGGCATCCTTGACCAGGTTGTTGTCATGGATACCGGGGGGAATGACCTGGGTCAGGGAGTTCTGCAGGTCGTCGATGGCTCGCAGGGCGATTTCATCATGGGTGAAGTGGTCGGTCGTTGCCACCAGGAGGCCGAAGCCCAAGCAGAAGGAACCCAGCACCATGGCATGGGTCAAGGTCATCGTGCGCGCGCTCATTTCTCCCCCTTAACTTCAAGAGGCTCGCCTTTGCGGGTACGGCCGAACGCACGCGGGCGACAATTGTGATCGATGATCGGCGTCAGGGCGTTCATCAGCAGCACGGCGAACGCCATGCCTTCGGGATAGCCGGCGAAGGTGCGGATGATCCAGGCCAGGAGGCCGCAGCCGATGCCGTAGACGATCTGGCCCTGCTTGGAGACCGGCGAGGTGACGTAGTCGGTGGCGATGAAGAACGCGCCGAGGAAGGTGGCGCCGGACATCAGATGGAAGGTGCCGTCGGCGAATCGCGCCGGATTGACCAGGTGGAAGACGGTACCCATGACGAACAGGGTGCCCATCAGCGCCACCGGGGTGTGCCAGGATATGATGCGCCGGGCCAGCAGGACCAGGCCGCCGGCGAGGATCAGGATGGCCGAGGTCTCGCCGAAGCTGCCGGCATGCAGGCCGAGCGCCATGTCCATCAGGTCGGGCAGGTGCTGCACCGATTCGGTCACCGGCACGCCGCGCGACAGTTCGGTCTTCACATAGCCCAGCGCCGAGGCGGCGGTCATGGTGTCGATGTTGAAGCCGTGGCCGAAGGTGATGCCGAGGCTGTCGACGAAGCTCAGGCCTTTGTCGGACAGCAAGGGGTGGGGGGTGACCCAGGCGGTCATCTTGACCGGGAAGGAAACCAGCAGGGCGACGCGGGCCACCATGGCCGGGTTGAACACGTTCTGGCCGAGGCCGCCGAACAGGTGCTTGGCGAGGACGATGGCGAACACCGAGCCGATGACGCCGATCCACCAGGGGGCCCAGGGCGGCAGGCTCATGGCGAGCAGCCAGCCGGTGAGGATCGCCGAGCCGTCGGCGAGCGTTTCGCCCACCGGCTTGTCCTGCGCCTGCAGGCACAGCGCCTCGGCCACCACGCAGGAGCCGACGGTGATGAGGAACATGAAGATGGCCGGCCAGCCGAACAGCCAGGCATCGAACAGGGTCGCCGGGACCAGGGCCAGGATGACCGTCGTCATCGTCTTCTGGACGCTGGTGGGCGCGTGCGTGAACGGCGCGCTCTTGTCTGTGTATGCGAGGGTCATACGCTGGCCTTGTTCTCAGGGTTTTCCGATGCCGCCGCCGCGGCCGCCTTGCGGGCCGCCGCCGCCGCCGCGGCTGCTGCCTTCTTGGCCTGGGCTTGCTGCTCGACGCGGGTGTTGCGCGTCTCGGCCAGCATCTTGATGCGTTCGAGCTTGCGCCTTTCGCGGTCGGCGTCGTTCAGCCGCCCTTTGGCGTAATTGAAGAAATGCACCAAGGGGATGTGCGACGGGCAGACATAGGAGCAGCTGCCGCAGGAGAAGCAGTCCATGACGCCCAGCTTGGCGGCGCCATCCAGGTTGTCCTTGCGGATGAAGGCGGCCATTTCCACCGGAACGAGCCCACAGGGGCAGATGGTGACGCAACCGCCGCAGCGGATGCAGGGTTTGGTGTCCCGTTCGTTGACCTCGTCGGCGGTCAAGGCGAGGATTCCCGAGGTCCCCTTGACCACCGGCACTTCCAGCGAAGGCAGGGGCTGGCCCATCATCGGTCCGCCGTTGACGATGCGCCGCGGCGGTTCCTTGAGCCCGCCGCAGAAGGCGACGAGGTCGGATACCAGGGTGCCGAGCGGCACGTCGATATTCTTGCCTTCGGTGATCGCCCCGCCGCTGACCGTGACCACGCGGGACAGCAGCGGGCGGCTGTAGCGGATGGCGTGATGGACGGCGCGGGCGGTCCCCACATTGTGCACCACCACCCCCAGTTCGGCGGTCAGTTTCTTCGCCGGTGTCTCGAGGCCGGTGATGGCCTGGGTGAGGTGCCGTTCCGAACCCATGGGATACTGCACCGGCACGCCGACCACGGTGATGTTGGAGAAGGCGGAAGCCGCCTGGGTCATGGCGGCGATGGCCTGCGGCTTGTTCTCTTCGATGCCGACGACGATCTTCGGGGTGCCCAGGGCATGGGCCATGATCCTCGCCCCGTCGATCACTTCGGCCGAGTATTCCCGCATCACCCGGTCGTCGCAGGTGAGATAGGGTTCGCATTCGGCGCCGTTGATCAACAATGTCTCGAGCTTGTTCTGGCTGCCCAGGTTCAGCTTCACCGCCGAGGGGAAGGTGGCGCCGCCGAGGCCGACGATGCCGGCGGCGGCGACCCGTTCGCGGATCTCCTGCGACGAGGCGGCGAACGGATCGGCCACGGGCGCCGGCAACTCGGCCCATTCGTCCTTGCCGTCGGGCTCGATGACGATGGTCAGCTGCGGCAGGCCCGAGGGATGGGGAGCGGTGATCAGGGCGACCTCGGCGATGCGGCCCGAGGTCGGTGCATGGGTCGAGGCCGAGACCGCCCCTTGGGCGCGGGCCAGCAGCTGACCCTTCTTCACCAGGTCGCCGGCGCCGACCACCGGATCGGCCGGGGCGCCGATATGCTGCTGCAGCGGAAGATAGAGCTTCTGCGGCATGGGCATCGGCACAATGGCCTTTTCGCAGGTCAAGTCCTTGCGGTAGTCGGGGTGGATGCCGCCGCGGACGGGGAAAATCTTCATCACCGGGCGCTCCTCAATGCAGCTCGTGCGAGCCGGGTTTATCCCAATGCCATTCGCCGAGGGTGACCGGAACGGCGCACATCTTGATCGCTTCGGTTGGGCAGACCTTGAAGCACTTGGCGCAGCCGTGGCAATTTTCCCGGATGACGGTGTGCACCTGCTTGGGCGCCCCGACGAACGCGTCGGTGCTGCATTCGTTGGCGCAACGCAGACAACCGATGCACAAGTCTTCCTGGACGAAGGCGAACTGGGGCCCCTTGTCCTCGTGCTCGGACAAGTCGGCTTTGACCCCCAGCTTCTTCGACAGCTTTTCCGCCACCGCCTTGCCCCCGGGCGGGCACAAGGTCACCGGCGCCTCGCCGCGGGCCAGAGCGGCGGCCGCCTGACCGCAGCCGACGAACCCGCACTGGCCGCATTGAGCGCCGGGCAACAGCGCCAGAAGTTCGGCCTCCAGAGGGTTGCCTTCCACCGCCAGATAGCGCGAGGCAATCCCTAAGACCGTGCCCAAAGTGGCGCCCATCGCCACAAGACTGCCGACTGCGATTAGCATGGAGAATGCTCCTAATTCGCGCTGATGCCGGAAAAGCCCATGAAGGCCAGAGCCAGCAAGCTGGCGGTGACGAAACCGATCGGCGGGCCGCCGAACAGGCGCGGAACCTCGTTCAGCGCGATACGCTCGCGCAGGCCGGCGAAGATCACCAGGATCAGGCTGTAACCGAACGCCGAGGCGAAGCCGTAGAGCATGCTCTCGATGAAGTTGTGCTTGCTCTGCACATTCAGCAGCGGGATGCCCAGGACGGCGCAGTTGGTGGTGATCAGCGGCAGGTAGATGCCCAAGGTCTGGAACAGCGAGGGCGAGACCTTGCGGATCACCATTTCGGTGAACTGCACCACGGCGGCGATCACCAGGATGAAGGTGATGGTGCGCAGATAGCCGAGGCCGAACGGCGCCAGCAGGAACACTTCGATCGCCCAGGCCAGGATGGAGGAAACGGTCATGACGAAGGTGGTCGCCATGCCCATGCCCACCGCCGTGTCGATCTTGGTGGTGACGCCCATGAACGAGCACAGGCCGAGGAAGCGGACCAGCACGACGTTGTTGACCAACGCGGCGCCGATCATGAGGAGAATGAATTCTTGCATTTTAGGCGGTCCCCCGACCGTTAGTCCTGATCACAATGCTCGCTAGGGCCCGGTCCATAGGCGTAGCGAAGGAAATGCGGCGACAACTCGCCCTTGGCGTCGAGGCGGCCGGCCCGGAAGCGGGCGAAGAGCAGGCCCGCCGCCAGTCCGAGCACGGAGGCGAGCGCGGAGCCGCCATCACTGCCGGTCATCAACTTGCCGGCCATGGCGCCGCCGACCATCAATATCAGCGGCAGGGCGTAAGCCAGCGCCGAAGCGCGCAACAGGGTGCGCTCGGAAATGCCGAAAACGACGCGGTCGCCCACCTGGCCGTCGAAGCTGTTGACCATGGAAAACCGCCTGGCCAGCAGGCGGCGGTTGCTGCCGCCGCTCTTGACCCCGCAGCCGGCGGCGGAAAGGCAACCCTCGCATGCCTCGCCCTGTTCGGGCTCCAGCCAGACGGTATCGCCGTCGGTGGCGACCACGCGGGCAACCCCTTCGACCAGATGCCCGTCCATGGCGGTCAGCCTTCCAGGGTTTCGGTCACACCGTCCGGTGTTACGAAGATCGCCTTGATCCCGCGGCCGAGCGACACGATCGCCTGACGCTTGTCCTTCGGCACCAGGGTCAGCGGGGTGGAGTAGGCGTTGGCCTTGGTGGCGCTGTCGGCGATCACCGTGACCCCCAGCATCTGCGGCGCGGTGCGGCCACTGTGCGGATCGATGATATGGGTGAACTTGCCATTCGGGTCGAAGATTGTGCCGTAACCGCCCGAGGTAGCGACGCCTTTGTCGACCACATCCACCTCGGCGATGGCGCGGCTCTGGTCCGCCGGGTCGGCGATGCCGATCCGCCATGCCGTGCCGTCGGGGCGGCTCGACACCGCTTGCAGTTCGCCCATGTTGACCAGCATGTTGCGGAAGCCGTAATGGCGCAGGATGTCGGTCACGCGGTCGGTAATATAGCCCTGGCCGAGGGCGTTGTGGGTGACGCCCATGCCGGGGCGGGCCAGGGCCACCCGGCCGGCGGCGCCGTCGATGGAGATGCCGCGCCAGCCGACCAGGGCCAGCGCCTGCCTGATCGCTTCCGGCGAGGGGCCGGCGGGGTCGACCGTTTCCGCGGTGAAATGGCGGAAATACAGATCCCACAAGGGCTGCACGGTGGGGTCGAACCAGCCGTCGGTCTGCTCGGCGACTTCGCGGCCGTAGCTCATCAGTTCGACGAATTCCTTCGGCGCATCGTCAACGCTGCCGTCGCGGTTCAGTCGCGAGATGACGCTGTTGGGGCGGTAAAGGCTGAACATGTCTTCGAGCCGATTCAGTTCGGCGACCGCCGCCTCGACGGCGGTGCGGGCCTTCGCTTCGTCGGTGTGATAGAGCTTGATGGAAGCGCTGGCACCCAACGAGGTGCCCTGCCATTCGAACACGCGAGCCTGCGCGTGGCCGGCCTTGAGGAACAGCGGCAAACCGGCAGCGGCGGCCAGTACTGTGATGGCGCGACGACGAGTAATCTTGACGGACATGGAATTATTGCCCTCCCAGGCCACGACTGGGACACGGGCGTGCGACCCAGCGGAACTGTTGACCGGCGCCGGTCGCCGGAGATCTTGGCTCCGACAGCGAAAACGGGCGGTCTGTTTGCGCGCGGATAATAAACAAGGTGCGGGCTCTTACTCAAGTGCGCAGTTCAGGAAAAATGTGTGTATTTGTGCTGCGATGCGGCATCGGGGAGTGCGACAAGTCGCCGACCGGGGTGGCGGGTCGATAATTGGCGGTGGTGGAGGCGCATCCCATAGTTGCAACGGAAAAATGCGATTGGAAGAAATAAAACACATGATGTATACTTATGAGGCAACCGACAACAAGTTGCCGCCGGCAAGAATATGGTGGACCTGCGGCAATTTATGGTGCGATAAAGATCGTTTCTATTATCCCGACAATAATGCTCCACCATATGGCGGCCCCCCGGCGCGAGGTGCGATCATCGGTCGAAAAAGTCGGCCGCGGCGAACATTCAGATCGCCCGCGAAATATTCACGGTAGCGCAGACAGTATTCAACTGCAGATCGTCAGGCGGCGCCTCGGTTATGGCAAGAGTGGTTTCCGCCACGGCCCGATGGGGTATTGCCGCGGCTCGACCTAAAAGCCGGATCCGTATACATTCGGGGTAGAGGGGAGATAGGGCCCAGGTCGACGAAGGGCCGCCCCGTCCATGTAACGTCAAGAGAGGCTGGCTATGGGTGATTCGGTAAAATATCTGCTGGGCGAGGATCGCATTCCCAAGGCGTGGTACAACCTTGTCGCCGATCTGCCCGAGCCGCCGCCGCCGCCGCTGCATCCCGGCACCGGCAAGCCGATCGGACCGGACGATCTGGCGCCGATTTTTCCCATGGCGGTGATCGCCCAGGAAGTGTCAACCGAACGGTGGATCGAAATCCCCGATCCGGTCCGCGAGACCTATCGGCTGTGGCGGCCGTCGCCGCTGATCAGGGCCCGGCGGCTCGAACAGGCGCTCGATACCCCGGCAAAGATCTTCTTCAAATACGAGGGCGTGAGCCCGGCCGGCAGCCACAAGCCCAATACCGCGGTCGCCCAGGCCTTCTACAACAAGCAAGAAGGGGTGAAGCGGCTGTCGACGGAGACCGGAGCCGGACAATGGGGCTCGTCGCTGGCATTTGCCGGCGCGCTGTTCGGCCTCGAGGTCGAGGTCTACATGGTCAAGGTGAGCTACCAACAGAAGCCCTATCGCCGCGCGCTGATGGAGACCTACGGCGCCCGATGCATTCCCAGCCCGTCGCCGCTGACGGCATCGGGCCGGGCGATCCTGGAGAAGTTCCCCGACAGCACCGGCTCGCTCGGCATCGCCATTTCCGAGGCGGTGGAAGTGGCGGCGCAGCGCGACGACACCAAATACGCGCTCGGCTCGGTGCTCAACCATGTCCTGCTGCATCAGACGGTCATCGGCGAGGAGGCCATGCTGCAGATGGCCGATGCCGACGCCGAGCCGGACGTGGTGATCGGCTGCGCCGGCGGCGGCAGCAATTTCGCCGGCCTTGCCTTCCCCTATCTGCGGGAGAAGCTGGCCGGGCGCAGCCGCGCCCGTGTGGTCGCGGTGGAGCCGGCATCCTGCCCGACCATGACCCAGGGCCGCTACGCCTATGATTTCGGCGATACCGGGCATCTGACCCCTCTGGTCAAGATGCACACGCTGGGATCGTCGTTCGTGCCGCCGGGCTTCCATGCCGGCGGGCTGCGCTACCACGGCATGGCGCCGCTGGTCAGCCATGTGCTGCATCTCGGCCTGATCGAGGCGAAGGCCTATGCCCAGACCGAATGTTTCGCCGCCGCCGTGCAACTGGCCCGGGCGGAAGGGATCGTGCCGGCTCCGGAATCGAGCCATGCGGTGAAAGCGGCGGTCGATGAGGCGTTGCGCTGCAAACGGGAAGGAAAATCGGAGACGATCCTGTTCAACCTGTCGGGTCACGGCCATTTCGACATGCAGGCCTATACCGACTACTTCTCCGGCAATCTGAAGGATGTGCCGTTCGATCGTGCCGCTCTGGAGCGGGCGTTGGCGGAGCTGCCCGTCGTCGCTTGAGGCTGAAATTCTCCGCTGCGGCCAATGCACTGACACAAACGGAATCTTCAGTTTGTGTCAGTGCGCTACCGGGCGACCAGTCTTGCACCGAGGACAATGAAGACGAGGCCGGCGCCGCGGTCGAGCCAGGTGCCGGTGCGTGGGTGCCGGTCGAGCAGGCGGCCGAACCAGCCGGCGAAATAGCCGATGGCGGCGAATATTGCGGCCGCCTGCAGGGTGAACAGCAAGCCCAGCTGCGCGGTCTGCCATCCGACGGCGCCACGGCTGGAAACAACGAATTGCGGCAGAAAGGCAAGAAAGAAGAGGATGACTTTGGGATTGATGGCGTTGGCGATCAATCCCTTGACGAACAGGGACAGCAGAGGGGCCTTGCCGGCGGTGCCGGAAGCGGCGGCCACCGACAGCCGTCCGCTGCCCCGCATCGCCTGGACGCCCAGCCATAGCAGATAGAGGCCACCGGCGATCCTGAGCCCACCGTAAGCGACGGGCGAGGCGGCGATGACGGCGCTGATGCCCAGGGCGGCCAGGGCGGTGTGACTAAGACATCCCAGGGCGCAGCCCAGGCCGAAGGCCATGCCCGGACGGCGGCCGCGGGCGACGCCGAGGCTCAAGACCATCAAATTGTCCGGTCCTGGCGCGATGGTAACCAGCGCGGCGGCGGCGATAAATCCAACCGCTTGCCATAGTCCGAGAAGCATAGTTCATGCCTGTGGTCGGGAGAGATGGCGAAAAGAATAAGCATCGCACCTGCAGATAAGCAATGGGCGGCTGCCACTATGATGGCAGCGAGCCGCAACGGGGCGGCCGTGCCGCCCCGGAGACCGGCGACGCCAAGGGGCTAGGACGTCTATTGCCTCGGAGTCTTGCCGAGCGGCAGAGTGTTGAAGAGCTATGCTAAAGTAGCCGGCGTGAACATTGTCACAGGATCCGGTTGGGTTTAATCTGCGATGCTGTCTTGGGGAGTTTGACGGTGTCGGCTGCGGCCTTTATCGAGCGTTTGACCTACGATGCCGTCGCCGCCGCGCTGCACCGGTGGAGCGACCGGCATGACGGCGGGATCGGCGTCCTGGCGTTCGTCGCCGAAGGGGAAGACGTCGCGGTCCTGCAGGACGCCTGCACCGCGGCGGGCGCCCATCTCGGCGGGGGCGTATTTCCGGCGATCATTTCCGGCGCGGCGATGTACCGCAAGGGTGCCGTGCTTCTGGACGTCGGAACGGCTCCGCCTTCGCTGCTGATCGAGGGGGCCGCATCGAGCGAGACGGCGGCGGGCGTGACCGAAGCCATCGCCGGATATGTCGAGGGCTGTGGCCCGGTCGCCGAGGATGCCGTCTTGTTCTGCGTCTTCGACGGCCTCGACCCGATGATCTCCAGCCACCTCGACAGACTGTATCTGCGACTGGCCGACATGGTCCGCTATGTCGGGGTCAATGCCGGGAGCGAGCAGTTCGCCAATGCCCCCTGCATGTTCGACAACCACCAGTGTGTTGCCGGCGGTGTTCTGGTGCAGTTGCTGCCCGGCCATCCCGGAGCTTGCCTCGAGCATGGATTCCACGTTCCTGAGGAATTCAGCACGGCCACTTCGGCGGCCGGCAACCGCGTGGTGCAGATCGACTGGCGGCCGGCGCTGGATGCCTACCGCGAGATGATCCTGCGTCAGTACGGGGTCGCGGTCGATCGTGACAATTTCTACCGGCTGGCGGTCAATTTTCCATTCGGCATCCTGAGGGCGGACGGCGAGGTCCTGGTGCGCATACCGATGGCCCTCGACGCGGACGGGAGCATCCTGTGCGCCGGGGAGATTCCTCCGGCCTCGGTATTGGCCCTGCTCGATGCGCGGGCCAAGGCGCAGGATGCCGCGGCCCGCCTGGCGGAACGCCTGGGAGAGCTGGCCGGAGGGAGGAGCGAGACGTTGCTGGTATTCTATTGTGCCGGCCGCCGCCAGCAGATGGGCGACAACGCGCTTGCCGAACTGGCGCATCTGACCGACTTGACCAATGCCTCCGGGGCCTATGGCGCACTGACGTTGGGTGAGATCGGAAGCTCGCGGGCCGGGGGATATCCGCTTTTCCACAACGCGACCATCGTTGGCATGCCGTGGCCGAACCGCTGAGTTCCCCGCGGGCATTGGCCATCCTTTACGATCTTGCGCTGACCGTGGGTGGCGAGATCGCGCTCGAGCCGCTGTTGACCAAGACGCTGCAGCGCCTGATGTATCACACCGGATTTCCGCTTGGCCTGGCGCTCTGTCACGAGGCACCGCGGGCGGACGACGGCCTGGTCGACGTCCAGCTGAGCGTCGTCATCGGCGATTATGCGTTGCTCAAGCGGAAGGGCGACCACGCCGCCATCCCCTTGGCGTTGGTCGACGGCGCCGGCCTTGCCGACCTGCCCGAGACTTTGTTGCGCCTGGGGACACGGCGCCCGCAGCGGTTCGTACTGCGGCTGCCGGTGGTGGGATTCGGCACCATCCTGCTCATCGGCCCCGGTGCGCCGCCGGAAGCGTCGGCTTTCGCCGACCTGTTCGCACCGATCATGAACCGGCTGGCGACGGCCATTCTCCTGTGCCGGAGCCGTGAGCACGAGATCAAGCAGCGGCTGGAGCGCGCCGCCCATTACGACGCCCTGACCGACCTGCCCAATGCCCTGCTGTTTGCCGATACCCTGCGCGAGGCGATGATCGAGGCCGAGCGGGTCAGCCTGATGGTCGCCGTCGTCAGCATGGATATCGACGAATTCAAGGCGCTGGATGCGCGAATCGGCGATACCGCCGGCAACCGGGTGATCGCCGAATTCGGCAAGCGGCTGGAGGATGCCTGTCACGGCGGCGACCTTGCGGCCCGCCTGGCCGGCGACGAGTTCGCCCTGCTCCTGGTCAATGTGCGGGCCTGGGACGAGGTGCAACCGCGGGTGGCCGCCATGCTAGGGGCGGCCACGGCCCCGATGATGGTCGACGGCCACGAAGTGCGCCTGTCGGTCAGCGCGGGGGTCTCGGTCTTTCCGGGCGACGCCAGGGACGCCGATCTCCTGATGCGCAACGCGCGGCACGCCATGTACCAGGCCAAGGAAGAGGCCAGGGGGACGCTGCATTTCTTCGACGCCAAGCAGGACCGCCGGGCGCGGGAGCGGCAATGGGCGATCAAGCGGGTGGAGACGGCGCTGGCGGCCGGTCAGATGCAATTGTTCTACCAGCCCCAGGTGGATCTGTTGTCGGGCCGGGTGGTCGGCGTGGAGGCCCTGCTTCGCTGGTTCGACCCGGAGCGCGGCATCGTGCCGCCGGACCAGTTCCTGCCGCTGATCGACGGCGGCGAATTGATGGTCCACATCGGCAACTGGGTCATGCGGCAAGCCTTGGCGCAAGCCGTGGAATGGCGCGGCCAGGGCTTCGAGACGCGGATCAGCGTCAACATCGCCGGCTGTCATTTGCAACGTCCGGATTTTGTCGAGCAGGTCGGCCTGGCCTTGGCCTCGGTTCCCGGAGCCAGGCCGGCGGATCTGGAAATCGAGATCCTGGAATCCTCGGCCATCGACAATTTCGCCCATGTTCGCGAAGTCATCGAGGCCTGCCGCGGGTTGGGGGTGAGCTTCGCCCTGGATGATTTCGGCACCGGCTATTCCTCGCTCGGATATTTACGCCAGCTGCCGACCGCCGCGGTGAAGATCGACCAGGTGTTCGTCCGCAACCTGTTCGAGGAGTTCGAAGCGCCGCAGATCGTCCAGGCGATCGTGCAGATCGCCAAGATCTTCAAGCGCCGCCTGATCGCCGAAGGGGTCGAGAGCTACGATCACGCGCTGCTGCTGATCTGCATGGGGTGTGATATCGCGCAAGGCTTCGGCATCGCCCGGCCGCTGCCGGCGGAGCTTGTCCTGCCTTGGGTGAAGGCTTGTCCGGTGCCTCCGGAGATCGAGCATTGGCGCGACATCAAGTGGGATCCGGCGTTCTACTATCTGTTCAGCGAAATTCATCGGCACCGGCGGCAGTGGGATGGCGTGTTCCAGGCGTTGCGAGCCGCCCGGCGCGGTGAAGGATACCAGGGGCTGGGCATGGCCGGCGATCGTTGCGGGCTGGGTGAATGGCTGGGATCCTATCTCGGCCGGCACTGCGACGGTGATCTGGCGGCGGCGCACCAGCGCTTCCACGGTCTGATCGACGAGGTCGACCAAATGCTCCATGGCGGCGATGTCGAGCGGGCCGAACTGGCGGCCTCCGGTCTCGAAGACGCTTTTGCGGCGATCCTGCGGAGCGTCGCCGCAGTGCTGAAGGCGCGAGTGTGAGAAAACTTGGCTAAGGAAAATGCACTTCGGCCGCGGCCTGTTTCAGGTTGGCGCTCAAGCGGGCAAGGTTGTCGGCCAACTCGCCGCGATCCCGCTGCTGAGCGTTGGGCGGCTCGTCGGATTCGGGAATATGGCGTAACGATTCCAAGGCGTAGCGGGCGGCGTAGCGAAGCGGCGAAGGGTGTTCGGCGATCAACGCATCGAGGGCGGCGATCTGCTGGACCGGATGATCGTGGAACGTCGTTCTGAGATAAAGCTGCGTATCGCGGCCATCGGCGTTGAAGAAGTGGTACAAGCGTTCGTCGGTGCTGCTCGCCGAAACCAGAATTGTGTAGACCAGCCAACCGAGGGAAAACTCCGACACGTTCTCTCCGGCCCGGGTCTCGCCGGTGAATTTGTCGATCGTCCGGGCGTCGGTCAGCAGGGACTGGCGGAAGTCTTCCGCGTCTTCGCGCGTCTGGAACGGCGTTGGGGGTTTCGGAGTGCTGCAGGCGGTCGCCATGTGCAGGAAAATCGCCGCCATGGCAAAGGCGAAAGGTCGGGCAAACCCGGCGCGACGCGTGAACATTTGCGGTCACCGCGCAAATAACAGTTCCAGGAGACGTAGGAGGCAGCCTCCTAATCTTGGCTTTTGTCCTTCACCGGGTGGTCCCACCCGGCAAAAGTCTATGATGCACCTAATAGTCGCACTCTCGGCACCGTCCAGCAACAGGATTCCCCTTATCGGGCTTGCCCTCGACAGGCGCGGGCTGCGCCTGCCTTTCCGGCACAGTGACAACCGCCGCGCCGGCCGAAAGGGTCGGTCCTGCCGCGAATATCGGCGGTTATCCCCTTGCGGCGACCTCTCGTTTGATCCGGCCGGCCGGCCGAGGTGGCGAGCGGCTACTCCGTCAGCCGCAGCTTGACGTAAGAGCCGGGGGCGTCCTCGATCACCGGCAGTTCGCCGGAGCCGGGTTGGCGCGCCGCGACCCGCCGACCGGCATGCGCCTTCAGCCATTCCAGCCAATCGGTCCACCACGATCCCGGATGCGGCGTGGCGCCGGCCAGCCATGCCTCGGGGTCGGCGGGAAGCTCCGGGTTGATCCAATAGGAATATTTGCCGGAATCGGGTGGATTGATCACCCCGGCGATATGACCGGAGGCGCCGAGGACGAATCGTGTCGGCCCGGAATAGTGCCGGGTCGCGGCATAGGTGGCCTTCCACGGCGCGATATGGTCGTCGACGGTCGACAGCATGTAGGTCGGCGTCCGGATGCGGCGCAGATCGAGGGGGGTGCCGGCGAGGGCGATGCCGCCCGGTTCGATCAGGCGGTTCTCCAGATACATCTGACGCAGGTAGAAGCTGTGCATCATCACCGGCATCCGGGTCGAATCGGAGTTCCAGTACAACAAGTCGAACGGGAAGGGCTCCTTGCCCAGCAGGTAGTTGTTGACGACGAACGACCAGATCAGGTCGTTGTCCCGCATCAGGTTGAATACGCCGGCCATGTGGCGGCCTTCGAGGAAGCCTCGCCGGGCCATGTGATCGTCGAGAAGGCCGAGCTGCCGTTCGTCGATGAAGACCTTGACCTCGCCCGCCTCGGCGAAATCGGTCAGTGCCACCAGATAGGTCGCCGAGGCGACGCCGCGCATTCGCTTGGCGGCCATGTAGGCCAGAGTGCAAGCGGTGAGGGTGCCGCCGATGCAATAGCCGACGATATTGACCGTCGCCTCGCCGGTGGCCCGGCGAATGGCCTCGAGCGCCGCCAGCGGCCCTTCCAGCATGTAGTCGTCAAAAGTCTTGTGCGACAGCGATTCATCCGGATTGATCCAGGAGATGACGAACACCGTCAGGCCCTGGTCGACGCACCATTTGATGAAGGAATTCTTGGCTCGCAGGTCAAGGATGTAGAACTTGTTGATCCAGGGCGGCACGATCAGCAGGGGGCGGCGGAACACCGTCTCGGTGGATGGCGCATACTGGATCAACTGCATCAGGTCGTTCTGGAATACGACCTTGCCGGGCGTGGTGGCGACGTTGCTGCCCAGTTCGAAGGCTTCGTAGTCGGTCATGCTGATCGACAGCGCGCCGTGCCCACGTTCCAGATCGGTGACGAAATGCTCCAGCCCGTCCAACAGGTTGCGGCCGCCGGTTTCGACGGTGGCGCGCAGCGCCTTGGGGTTGGTCAGCAGGAAATTGCTCGGAGCCCAGGCATCCACCGCCAGGCGGGTGAAGAAATCGAGCATCTGACGGGTGTGGGGCTCAAGCCCGTCGACATTGTGCATGGTCTTCTGAACCCACTCGGCGGTGGTCAGATAGGCCTGCTTTATGACGTCGAACGCCGCCTCCTTGCTCCAGTCCTCGTCGGCGAACCGCTTGTCGCCCGCGCCCGGCCGGGCCACCGGTTCGGCCGGCTCGCCCGCCAGCCGCTGGCCCGCCATCAGCCACAACCGGTTCTGCCGCTCAAGGAAGTCGATCTGGGCTTCGGCCAGTTGCTGGGGGTTGGCCAGCAGTCGAAGCCAGGCCTGGGCGAAGGTGTCGCCGACCACGCCGCTGTCGGGAATGGTGAACCCGTCGCCCTTGCTGTTGCGCTCGACGAAGTTGGCGAAAGCCGCCTGGGCGCGCCCGAGATTACGGGTGATGGAAGCCCAGGCTTCCATCGGATCGGGCGGTGGCTTGGTTTCGGACATGGTCGGGATTCCTGCGGAAACGGAGAGAGTGGAAGACTTCGCCATCCTTCGATACGGCTGCCCCGGCGGGCCGCCTGCCAAGGATGAGGTGCTTGGATTTCAATATGTTACCTTGCCTGGCGCCGCCTGTCGAAGGACGACATTTGTTTCACGGGCCGTTGGGCGGCGATGACGACAGGCCGGCGGCCTGCCCGTATAGGCGCCGCAATTCGGTCTTCAGCAGCTTCCCGGTGGCGGTGTGTGGCAGGCTGTCGACGATGACGACCTCGTCGGGCTCGCACCATTTGGCCACCTTGCCGCTATAGAAGGCGCGGATTTCCTCGGGCGAGGCGGTGGCTCCCGGCTTCAGCACGGCGATGACGATCGGTCGCTCGCCCCACTTCGCATCGGGTCGGGCGATGGCGGCGGCTTCGCGCACGGCCGGATGGGCGATGGCGATGTTCTCGAGGTCGATCGAGCTGATCCATTCGCCGCCAGACTTGATCACGTCCTTGCTGCGGTCGACCACTTGCATGAAGCCGCCGGAATCGATGGTGGCGACGTCGCCCGTGTCGAACCAGCCGGCCTGGTCGTGGGTGGCCATGGGCTCCTGGCGGAAATAGCCGCCGCAGACCCAATGGCCGCGAACCTTCAGATTGCCGAAGCTGGTGCCGTCGAACGGCAGCTCCTCGCCGCCGGCGCCCACCACCTTGATGTCGATGCCGAAGGGTGGCCGGCCCTGCTTCAGGGCCAACGCCTTGCGTCGGTCCGTCGGCAAAGCCTCCGTCCTGACGGTCGGGCGATTGATCACGCCGAGGGGGCTCAGTTCGGTCATTCCCCAGGCATGGATGGTTTCGATGCCGAGCTGCTGGAAGGCATCCATCATGGCCGGCGGGCAGGCCGCGCCGCCGACCACCACCCGCCGCAGCCGGGACGGTGGCCTGGCCGTCTCGTGGATGTGGGCCAGCAGGTTGAGCCACACCGTCGGCACGCCGGCGGTGGTGGTCACCCCTTCCTCATCCATCAGCGCCACCAGGCTGGCGCCGTCCAGGTGGGGGCCGGGCAGGACCAGTTTGGCGCCAACCATCGGCGTGGCATAGGCGATGCCCCAGGCGTTGACATGGAACATCGGCACCACCGGCAGCACGGTGTCGCGGGCGGTGAGGCAGAAAGCATCAGGAAAACTGATGGCCATGGCGTGCAGCACGGTCGACCGATGGCTGTACAGCACGCCGCGGGGACGGCCGGTGGTGCCCGACGTATAGCACAGCGCGGCCGCGGCGTTTTCGTCGACCGAGGGCCATTCCCCGGTGGTCGGGCGCCCGGCGAGCAGGTCCTCGTAGCATAGGACGTTGGGCAAGGTCGTCGACGGCATATGCTGGCGGTCGGTCATCACCACGAACCCCCGCACCGCGGTCAGCTGGCCGGCCAGCTTTTCCAGCAGCGGGACGAAGGTGAGATCGGTGAAGATGTAACGATCCTCGGCGTGGTTGACGATATAGGTGATCTGGTCGGGAAACAACCGAGGGTTGATCGTGTGGCAGACGGCGCCAATGCCGGAGATGCCGTAATAGAGTTCCACGTGACGGTAGCCGTTCCAGGCCAGCGTGCCGACGATGTCGCCTTCGCCCACCCCCAGTTCGCCGAGGGCATGGGCCAGCTGCTTGGCCCGGGCCGCCAGGTCGGCGTAGCCATAGCGGTGGACCGGACCCTCGACGGTCTTCGAGACGACCTCGGTGTCGCCATGAAAACGGACGGCGAAGTCCAATACCGAAGCAATGGTAAGGGGCAGGGTCATCATCTGTCCGAGCATCGTTTCACTCCCGTGATTGTCGCACTGGTGCCTGTTTTCCGGCATTTTCAACGATTGATTGATAGTACTCCGCAATTCGGCGGTTCACCACAGGCTTGGTCGGCGAAGGCGGCACCGGATGATGACTTCGGCTATTACTTTTTGCAGGATGCTGGTAGCGAAACCTGATATGGTCCGTCGCCTCATCGCTATCGGTCGGCGATCGGCGCTGAGACGTGCGAGACGAAGGGAACCCCAGGGATGCACTACCCGCCTGCCGCGCCGTGCCAGGCCGACCCGATGGAAGGGGCGAGCCGCGACGAACTTGCCGGCCGTCAGCTCGAACGCCTGAAATGGTCGCTGAAGCTGGCCTATGAAAACGTTCCCCATTACCGTGCCAAGTTCGACGCCATCGAAGCGCATCCCGACGACCTGCGCCAGCTGTCGGACCTGGCGCGCTTTCCGTTCACTACCAAGGACGACCTGCGGCAAGGCTATCCCTTTGGCATGTTCGCCGTGCCGCGCGACCAGGTGGTGCGCGTCCACGCCTCCAGCGGCACTACCGGCAAGCCGACGGTGGTCGGCTACACGCAGCAGGACGTGGAGACCTGGGCCGGATTGATCGCCCGCTGCATCCGTGCCGCCGGGGGCAGGCGCGGGGATATCGTCCATGTGGCCTTCGGCTATGGGCTGTTCACCGGCGGTCTGGGCGCCCATTACGGCGCCGAAAAGCTAGGCTGTACGGTGATCCCGATCTCCGGCGGCCAGACCGAGCGGCAGGTCAAGCTGATCGCCGACTTCAAGCCGGACATCATCATGGCGACCCCGAGCTACACGCTGGTGCTGGGCGAGGAAATGCGCCGTCAAGGGATGGATCCGCGCCAATGCCCGTTGCGCATCGGCATGCACGGGGCCGAGCCGTGGTCCGAGGCGATGCGCCAGGAAATCGAACAGACCTTCGACATGCGGGCGGTGGACCTCTACGGCCTGTCGGAAATCATCGGTCCCGGTGTGGCCAGCGAATGCGCCGATGGCGGGCCGGGGCTGACCCTGTGGGAAGACCACTTCTATC
Source organism: Pseudomonadota bacterium (assembly GCA_021781575.1). Classification (GTDB taxonomy): domain Bacteria; phylum Pseudomonadota; class Alphaproteobacteria; order Rhodospirillales; family Magnetospirillaceae; genus DUZF01. Next base: position 21,509 of record JAJXWP010000036.1, on the reverse strand, counting down.
CCGAGATCATCGACCCGAAGACCGGCCAGGTGCTGCCCGATGGCGAATTCGGCGAGCTGGTGCTGACCTCGCTGACCAAGCAGGCGATGCCGATGGTCCGTTACCGTACGCGCGACCTGACCCGGCTGTTGCCGCCGGTCGGGCGGCCGATGCGGCGGATCGAACGGATCAGCGGGCGGTCTGACGACATGCTGATCGTTCACGGCGTCAACGTCTTCCCGTCGCAGATCGAGGAACTGATCCTCGCCGACAAGCGGCTGTCGCCCCACTACGTGTTGGAACTGCGACGCAAAGGGCATCTCGACGCGCTGGAGGTGGTGGTCGAACGGCGCAACATCGCCGACGCCACCGGCGATCCGGCCCGGGACCTGGCCCATCATGTGAAGTCGATGATCGGTATTTCGGTCAATGTCCGCATCGTCGAGGACGGGTCGATCGAGCGCTCGCTGGGCAAGGCCAAGCGTGTGCTGGACTTCCGACCAAAGGACTGAATTAGAGCCAAATCCACAATGAGGGACCAACGTTCATGAGTGCTGCCCTGAAGGCCCCGGCTTGCACCCGTCATCTGCTGTCCGGCAACGAGGCCATTGCCCGTGCCGCCTGGGAGGCGGGCATCCGCGTCGCCACCTCCTATCCCGGAACTCCGGCCACGGAAATTCTCGAGGCGTTGTCGGTCTACCCCGGCATCCACACCGAGTTCTCGGTCAACGAGAAAGTGGCGATGGAGGTCGCGATCGGCGCCAGCATGTCGGGGGCGCGGGCCATCTGTTCGATGAAGCATGTGGGCATGAACGTCGCCTCCGATGCCTTCATGACGCTCACCCTGACCGGGGCCAAGGGCGGGCTGGTGATCGCCGTTGCCGACGACGTAGGATTGTCGTCATCGCAGAACGAACAGGATTCCCGCTACTGGGGGCGCTTCGGCCACATGCCGATCCTCGAGCCGGCGGATTCCGAAGAAGCCTTTCGGATGACCATCGAGGCCTTCGAGCTTTCCGAGCGGTTCGGCACTCCGGTCATTCTGCGCACCACGACGCGTGTCTGCCACGTCAAGGGGATGGTCACCCTGGGCGAACGGCGGGAGGTGGCGGAGAGCGGGTTCGCCCCCGACCCGATGCGCTGGGTGATGGTGCCCGGCAATGCCCAGCGGCGTCTGCCGCTGCAGCACGAGCGCGACCGGGCGCTGCGTCAGGCGGCCGAGGTGTCGCCGCTCAACCTGGTCGAGGACGGCTCCGACAAGCGGGTCGGCTTCGTCACCTCGGGGCCGGCCTATCTGCACCTGCGCGAGAGCTTCCCCGATGCCCCCATCCTGAAGCTGGGCTTCAGCCATCCCCTGCCGGTCGAAATGGTCCGGCGGTTCGCCGCCGGGGTTGATCACCTGGTGGTGGCGGAGGAGACCGAGCCGCTGATCGAGACCGAACTGAAGGCCGCCGGCCTTGCTCCGCTCGGCAAGGACCTTCTGCCCCGCTGGGGAGAACTGCTGCCCGACGTCGTGCGTCCGCCGGTCCTCGCCCTGTTGGGTGAAACGGCCCCGTCCGTGACAGAGAAGCGTCCGGCGCCGTCGGTGTTTCCGCGCCCGCCGACCCTATGCGTCGCCTGCCCGCATCTGGGTGTTTACTTCGCCCTGTCAAGAATGCGGCATAAGGTATTGATTTCCGGGGATATCGGCTGCTACACCCTGGGCGCCGGGCAGCCCTGGATGGCGCTCGACACGACGATCTGCATGGGCGCCTCGATGGGGATCGCGCTGGGCATGGACAAGGCGCGGTCCGAGGCCGACAAGTCGAAAGGCGTGATCGCGGTAATCGGCGACTCGACATTCCTGCATATGGGCATGCAGGGGCTGCTCGACATCACCTACAACCGGGGCAACGTCACCATCCTGCTGCTCGACAACCGGACCACCGGCATGACCGGAGGGCAGAACAATCCCGGTTGCGGCCGCGACGTGCACGGGCAAACGGCGCCCGAGGTGGACTTTGCCAAGCTGGTCGAGGCGCTGGGGGTGCGCAAGGAACGCATCCGCGTGGTCGATCCTTACGAGTTGCCCACCCTGACCCGGGCGCTGCGCGAGGAAATCGCCATCAGCGAGCCGTCGGTGATCATCACCGACCGGCCCTGCACATTGATCGACGAGTACGCCAAGCTGCGACCCTACCGGGTCGAGGATGACCGTTGCACCGGGTGCGGCGCCTGCATGAACGTCGGCTGCCCGGCCATTTCGGTGACCAACCGGGAAAAAGTCATTCGCAAGAATGGCGCCGAAGTCGAGCTGAGCTTCGTCACCATCGATACCACGATCTGCACAGGCTGCAGCATGTGCGTCAAGACCTGCGGCGCCGATGCCATCGTTCGCCCAGGCTCGGCCGCCGGCAAGGAGGAATGCAATCCATGAGCGACGACGGGATCACCAATATCCTGGTGGCCGGCATCGGCGGCCAGGGCGTCATGACCGCGACGGAAGTCCTGGCGCAGACGGCCATTGCCAAGGACTACGACGTGAAGAAGACGGAAGTGGCCGGCATGGCCCAGCGCGGCGGCGTGGTCAACTCCCACCTTCGCTTTGGGCGGCGGGTTCTGTCACCGGTCATCCCGTCGGGCGCCGCCCATATCCTGCTGGCCTTCGAGGCGGCGGAAGGATTGCGCTGGAGCAAGGAGGTGCGGCCAGGCGGGCTGGTGCTGATCAACACGTCGCGGCTTCCGCCGCCGGTGGTGTCGATGGGGCTATATGCATATCCGCAGGACCCGGTGGCGGAAATGCGCCAGGCGGGCCTCCAGGTGCAACCGTTCGACGCCAGCGCCATCGCCCGCGAACTGGGGGAGATCAAGCTGATCAACACCATCATGCTGGGTGCCATCGCCGACCATCTGCCGTTCCCGGCCGAGGACTTGAAGGTGCAGATCCTGTCGCGGTTCCGTGCCCGCAAGCCGGAGTTGGCCGAATTGAACGAGAGGGCCTTCGAAGCGGGCCGCCAGGGAGCGAAGGCGGCGGCGTAAGAGAGGATCGCATCATCGAGGGGAGGGGTTTGACATCATGACGTCATGACGTCATGATGACGAGATGGAGAACGCCCCTCCCAACTCCGCGCCGCTTTACGCCCAGGTTGAAGCGGTGCTGGCCGCGAGCATCGCCGATGGAACGCTGCCGCCCGGCAGCCGGCTGCCCGCCGAGGACAGTCTGATCGCGCGGTTCCAGGTCAGCCGCACCACCGTGCGCAAAGCCGTGCAGAACCTGATCGACCGTGGCCTGGTGGAAATCCGGCGCGGCAAGGGTACGTTCGTCAGCCATCCAAAGATCACCCAGGAACTGACCGAACTGAGCGGCTTTGTCGAGGATATGGAGGCCCTGGGGCGAACCCCGTCGGCCAGACTGCTCGGCACGCTGGTGGTGGCGGCCGACGAAACCGTCGCGCGGCATCTCGCCTTGCCGCCGGGAACTCTCGTCGTCCGTCTCCAGAGGGTGCGATTGGCCGACGGCGTCGCCGTTTCGTTCGACGAGACCTATCTGCCGCGCGAGATCGGAGAAAAGGTGGCGGCCGATGACCTCGAGACCGAGCCGGTCTTCGCCCTCCTCGAACAGAAATACCACACCCCGCTGATTGAGGCCGAGTACCGGCTGGAGGCCGTGGCGGCCGAACCGATGGTGGCCGAGGCCCTGGGCATTCGGACCGGCAGCCCGATCTTCCTCATCGAACGGACCACTTACGGCGAGGGTGGCCGGCCCGTCGACTACGAGAGACTGCATTACCGCGGTGAACTGATCCGTTTCGTCACCCGGCTGGCCAGACCTCGCAAAGGCGACGCGAAGACCGGAGAAACCTGACATGGATGTCGGTTTCGGATTGCTGCTGGCCGGCATGTCGTTCGTCGCCAGCGCCCTTGGCGGCATGCTCGGCATGGCCAGCGGCATCTTCATCGTGCCGCTGCTGGTGCTGTTCGCCGGAATCCACATCCATATGGCCATCGGCGCCAGCATCGTCTCGGTGATCGCCTGCTCCTGCAGCAGCGCCGCGGCCTTCCTGGAGGGCAGCCTGACCAATGTTCGGCTGGCCGCCGTGCTGGAGACCGCCACCACCTTGGGCGCGGTGACCGGCGTGCTGCTGATCGGCATCCTCCCGGTGGCCTTTCTGTATTTTCTGTTCGCCGTCATCCTGCTGCTTTCTGCCCAGCAGATGCGGGCCCGGCGCCGCGACCCCGTCGATCCCGGACCGGGGGCCGGCGCCGCCGGCTGGGCGGACGCGCTGGGGCTGCATTCCAGTTATCCCGACCATGCGTCGCGGCGTCAGGTTGCCTATCGGGTGCAGCGCCTGCCGCTCGGCTTGTCGCTCATGTACGGGGCAGGCCTCATATCCGCGCTGCTCGGCATCGGCAGCGGCGTGCTGAAGATTCCGGCGATGGATACGGCCCTGCGCCTGCCGATCAAGGTTTCCTCGGCCACCTCGAACTTCATGATCGGGGTGACGGCGGCGGCCAGCGCCGGCGCCTATTTCGTCCGAGGCGATATCGACCCCACCATCGCCGGGCCTGTGGCGCTGGGCTCGGTCATCGGTTCGGCGGTCGGCGCCCGCATCCTCCTGCGGGTATCCAACGACAGGCTCCGAACGCTGTTCGTGGTGACACTGCTGTTGCTTGCGGTGCAGATGCTGTGCAGCGCATTGGGCATCAACCTGTTCGGGACATCGACATGAGCCCGTCGCTTCCACCGCCGGGTCGGGCGCCTCGTCTCGAACGGCTGCTGGCCAAGCAGTTGCGCTACGGAACCTGGCTGGCCTCGGCGATCATCGCCTGCGGCATGCTGCTGGTGATGCTGCATTGGCCGTCCGCCGCTCCATCGGCGACGCGTGTCATCATGGCTGGCATCGGGCTGTTCATTTTGTTGCCGGTGTCGCGCGTGATCCTGATGCTCGCGGTATTCCTGCACCAGCGGGAATATGTGTTCGGCGCCATCGCCGCCACGGTATTGGCGATCCTCTGTCTCGGGGTGTTGCTCGGGCTGTACCTGCCGTCCCACCTCTGACGGCGCGGCGTCTTTGGCGCGGGGCGAAACGAAAGGCCCTGGGACGCTTGGCGAAAAACCTTCATATTTGGGCTGAGATCGGGCATCGAAAGGGGTAGTCGCCGCCGAATGGCGGCGGGGCCGGGGGGCGGCCGCCCGGAAGATGGGGGGAAGGATGGCTTTCAGTTTCACCGTGAACATCAATGACCAGGCCAACGAGGGAAGCGCCACGGACGGCGTTCTCGCTTACGACCTGACGCAAGCGCTCAATATTTGGTCCCAATACATTTCGGGTACAGGAACACTGGTTGTCCAGCTGAACATCGGATCGGCGTCGACCCAAGGTCGGGCCGATGGTGGCCCGACATCATCCGCCGACACCGGCAAGAGCTCCAATGGTCTCGAAATTTGGGATCCTTCCAGCCATTACGAGCTGACGACCGGTCAGCATGTCAGCGGCACCACCAGCGACATATATGTTGATGTCGATTCAGGTTATATGCAGCAATGGTGGGATATCTCACAAGACTGTACATATAACAGTCAAGTACCGTCTGGGGAATATAATCCCGTGATGGTGTTTCTCCATGAGGTAATGCATGGTCTTGGCCAGAGTGGATGGTATTCATCCAACGGCACGCTGCCTGGCAGCTACGAATCGACCTTCGACACATTCATCCAGCAGTCGGCGTCCGGTTCCGCCTATTTTACCGGGAAGAATGCCGAGGCCGTCTACGGAGGACCTGTTCCTCTTACGACGAGCAGCACTTCGGGAGAAAATTATTATCATTTTGGCAATACACAGTCCGATTATTACGCGACGCCATCTACAGTTCAAGATCCATTGACACTTGACCTGATGAATGGAGTCGTGTTTTTTCCCGGATACCAATACAAGATATCGAATCTTGATTTGGCAGTATTGATGGATCTGGGCTATGACGTCGCCGATTTCGCCACCGGCGTGACGGTATCCGGTGGAAGCGGAAGCCTTTCCGCCGGCAAGACCGTGACCATCACCGTGGATTTCATCCATGCGGCCGATGTAACGGGGGTGCCGGAACTGTCGCTGAATGACGGTGGAACGGCGACCTACAGCTCCGGTTCGGGTGGCACGGCGCTGAATTTCGCTTATACCGTCGGCGCCCATGACAGCAATGTCGCCTCGCTGGCCGTAACCGGGATTGTTCTCGACGGCGGCAATATCCAGGACGCCAACGGCGTCGCCGCCGACATGTCGCTCGCCAATGTGACCCAGAACGGCCCGCAGGTCGTTGCGCAGGCGCCGATCAGCACCGCATCGGCCGCCATCGCCGCCTACACTGCAGGGCAACTGGCGTCACCGACGGCTGTCGCCGACAGCGCCGCCGATGTGGCGTCCAATCTCGACGGCCTGGGGAATTTGGCGGCGGCGGGCAAGCTCGGCGCCATCACCTTGACCGATTCGGGGACGCCGACGCTGACCCTCAGCGCTGCCCAGACGGTGTCGGATGCTTCGGTGCTGAAGGACATCTCCGGCAGCTTCCTGCTGTCGGTCGCTGCGTCCGCTCCCGATGCCACGGTTGACGGGGTGAGCGGGCACGGCACCACCGCGGTGTTTTCCGGGCCAGCCGACCAGTACGCCATCACCCCCACGGGCGACGGCGTGAGCTTCACACTGACCAGTACCGGCAGCGGCGGCACCAGTGTCGACCATGTCAGCGACGTCACCGCCCTGCAATTCTCCGACGGCACCGATTTCGTCGCCCATCAAAACCCGGCCGGCAGCACGGCCGTCAGCACATTCATGATTACCGCTCTTTACGGCGCGGTGTTCGCCCGTACCCCGGACGTCGCCGGACTGGCCTATTATCAGGCCTATGAGGCGGCCCATCCGAGCACGCCCTATCTCCAGTTCGCCCAATGGTTCCTGGCTTCGCCGGAATATACCAAGGCTCACAGCTATACCGCGACGGCGGCCGGCGATGCCCAGTTCATCACCGATTCCTACAATAATCTGCTGCACCGCGCGCCGTCAGGCAGCGACGTCGCCTGGTATCAGGCCAATGTGATCGACCCCATGCTGGCCGCCTACAGCCCAGGCGCCACTGCTTACGCCCAGGCCGATACCCAGGCCCATGCGCAGGTCCTGGCCTATTTCGCCAATTCGTCGGAATTCCAAAACGACGTTCAGATCACCGCCCAGCATCCGGCCGACGCCCAGCATTGGCTGGTCCTCGTTTGAGCGGGAGATGGGCCGGAAAGGGCCCATCTCCGTGGTGCCTCGCCGAGAAAGGCTCTACGCCGGCACCCTGTCGCCGAGGAAGGCCGCCATGCCGTCGACCAGCGAACGCATCTCCTCCTCGGTGCCGATGGTGATGCGCAGGCTCTCGGCAAGTCCGTAGCCCGCCATCTTGCGCACGATGATGCCCTGACGGCGCAAGGCCGCATCGGCGGCGTCGGCCTCGGCCGCCGAGGGGAAGCGGGCCAGGACGAAGTTGCCGACGCTGTCCGGCACGGTAAGACCCAGGTCGCGCAGGGCTCTGGTCGTCCATTCGCGCCACCGGGCGGTGTGCTCGCGCACCTTGTCGATGAAGGGCTGGTCGTCCAGGGCGGCGAGGGCGACCTGCTGGGCCGGCGTGGCGACGTTGAACGGGCCCCGCACCCGGTTGATCACGTCGATGACTGCCGGCGGGCCATAGCACCAGCCGAGGCGCAAGCCGCCCAGGGCGTAGATTTTCGAGAAGGTGCGGGTCATCACCACATTCTCGGAGTCATCCACCAGTTCGACGCCGGCACGGTAATCGGCGGCCGTCATGTATTCCGCATAGGCGGCATCGAGGACCAGCAGCACGTTTCCCGGCAGCCCGGCGTGGAGGCGCCGGATCTCGCTGAACGGCAGGTAGGTGCCGGTGGGATTATTGGGATTGGCCAGGAACACCACGCGGGTCTTGGCGGTGACCCGGGCCAACAACGCGTCCACATCGGCGGTGAGATTCCGCTCGGGCGCCAACACCGGGGCGGCGCCCAGCGCCGTGGCCAGGATGGCGTACATGAGGAACCCGTATTGGCTGGCCAGGACCTCGTCACCCACTCCGACGTAACCGCGGCCGATGATCGCCAGCAGTTCATCCGAGCCGGCCCCGCAAGTGAGGCGCTGCGGGTCCAGGCCGTGCAGGGCGCCAATGCGCTCGCGCAGCGCGGCACAGGAGCCGTCGGGATAGCGGCACAGGCTGTCCGCCGTGCCGCCGGAAGCCTCGACGGCCTTCGGGCTGGGGCCCAGCGCGCCTTCGTTGGAGGCCAGCTTGATGATACGGGTGACGCCGGGGATCGACGACTCGCCGCCAATATAGGGGGAGACCTTGAGGACTCCGGGACGTGGAATGGGTGTATTCATCGTTCACCGTGACTGTTCAAGTAATGTGAAGGCGGGACAGCGCTTCGGCCAGGTCGTCGCCGAAATTCGTCCCCTTGCGGATGACCGGAACGCGCGACGGAAGATCGTTGAGCGACGGATGGCCCCAGCTGAAGCTGGTGAGGAGGGCCACCGGCAGGTTGCGGGTGGCCGGCATCGACGACAGGGCGCAGGCGATATCCACGCCCGACAGGTCGCCCAGGACACCCGAGACGATGACCATGTCGGGCCGGGTGCGGACCGCCATTTCCAGGGCCTGGAACGGCGATTGGACATTTGACACGCGATAGCCGCATGCCGCCAGTTCGCGTTCGACGATGCGGCTCATCGCCTTGTCGGGCACCACCAGCATGACTTCGACATCGGTCACCTTGACGTCGGCCGGATTGAATTCCACGACGCGCCGCGCCGGCAGGGCGCGGACCACCTTGGCGCTGCCGGCGGCCGAGGAATCGACGTTGCCTTCCAGCGCCTGGCGGATCTGGTCGATAAAGGCCTGGATGTCATCCAGCTTCGCCGGATCGACATCCTTGATGTCGGCCAGATATTCGCCCAGCCGATGGGCGACGATGGTGACCAGCGGCTGATCGAGGGTGGATCCGCGGATCTCGACGTTGAGCATGTCGCGGCGAATACGGGCCAGTGTCTCTGCAACGGGAACGGAGCGCGAGCGCAAGTTGCCGATCAGCACGTCGATGCCGTTCAGGATGTCGCGAACCTCATCCAGGAATTCGGACTCGATCTGCCGATCCATCTGCTCAATGGTGTCGCCTGTATTGCTCATCACCTCAACATCCCCTTGGCCCTCGGATAGTAAAACAGTGCCATGTCGGTTTGCCATTATTGCAAGGGCCAGACAACGGAAATCAGCGCGGTTCCGGCGGCCAGGACGATTATGCTGAGCGGCAGGCCTAGCCGCCAGTAGTCTCCGAACCGGTAGCCGCCGGGCCCCATCACCAGCGTATTGCACTGATGGCCGATGGGGGTGAGGAAGTCGCTGCCGGCTCCGATGGCCACGGCCATCAGGAAAGGATCGACGTGCAGCCCCATCCGGGTCGCCATGCTGGCCGCCACCGGCCCCATCAGCAGCACCGCCGCCGCGTGGTGAAGGAACGGCGCCAGCAGCATCGAGGCGGCCATGATCAGGGTGATCGTGGCATGGGGCGGGAGGTGCGCCGCCGCCGCGGCCAGGGCGTTGGCGATCAGGTCGGAGGCGCCGGTAGCCTGGAAGGCCTCGCTGATTGGGATCAGGGCGCCGATCAGGATGACGATGGGCCATTGGATCGCCTCGTATGCTTCGCGCAGCGTGATGCTGCCGATCAGCACCATGGCCAGGGCCGCCATGAAAAAGGCGGCTCCCACCGGTACGACGCGCAGGGCGACCAGGACCATGGTGAGGGCCAGGATCACCAGCGGCGGCCAGCGGCCGCGACGCCCACCCAGATCCAACCTGCGCTGGGCCAGCGGCAACAGGCCGAGATCGGCGAGGGCTTGGCCAACGCGGCTGCCGCCGGCTTCCACCACCAGCACGTCGCCGGCCTGGAACTCCATCTGCTGCAGGCGGGTCACGTAATCGCGACCGGCGCGGCGAATCGCCAGGATGGCCACGCCATGGCGATGCCTCAGCATGCTTTGGGTCGCCGTGCTGCCGACCAGCATGGAATTGGGCATCACCACCACCTCGATGGCTTCCGCCCGCGTCGGGCTTTCGTGGAAGGCCTCGACCGCCCCGGTTTCGGTGAGCGGGGCGAGCGCCGCCGGGTCGCCTTCGATCAGCAGGACGTCGCCAGCCGAAAAAACCCAACTGCGGTCCGGCACATAGCGGTGGCCCTGGTCGCGGATGATGGCGGCCACCGTCAGCATGCCGCCGCTGAACAAATGCTCGAGATCGGCGATGGTGCTGCCGACCAGCGCCGATCCCGACGGCACCCGCACTTCGCTCAGATAGTCCTCGATCTGGAATTCACGCGCATGGCCGCCGTGGGCCTCACGCTCGCGGGGGAGGATGCGCCAACCCAGGGCGACGAAAACCACCCCGCACAGCGCCAGGCCGAGACCGACGGGGGTGAAGTCGAACATGCCGAAGGGATGGCCGACCAGGTCGGCGCGGACCCGCGAGATGATGATGTTGGGCGAGGTGCCGATGAGCGTGATCTCGCCGCCGATCAGCGAAGCGAAGGACAGCGGCATCAGCACCTGCGAGGCGGTAAGGCCGTTGCTGCGGGCCATCCGCAGGGCGATGGGGATGAAAATCGCCAAGGCGCCGACATTCTTCATAAAGGCGGACGACACCGTGACCAGCGCCGCCAGGGTGGCGATCAACAGCGACGGTGACCGCAGGGTGGAAAGGGGGCGGACCAGATGCTCGATGATCCCGGAGCGTTCGATGGCGGCGCTGACCACCAGGGCGCCGGCGATGACGACCACCACCGGATCGCTGAATCCGTGAAAGGCCCGGCCGAACGGCACCAGCCCCATGATCATTCCGGCGCACAGGGCCAACATGGCGACCACGTCGTAGCGCAGCCTGTCCCAGATGAACAGGCCGATCGTGCCGGCCAACAGCGCAAAGGCAAGGCCTTGCTGGAGGGTGATCGTCACTTCGTCTGGAACCGTTTCTCGAAGTCGCGAATCATATCGATGCCCTGAATCATTTCGTTTGCCATGAAATCGGCTCGTTTGACAGGGCCGCCGGCGCGTGAGTGCGGAAAAATGCGCGCGAAGGCGTTCATTTTCACCGTCAGGCCGCACAGGGCGGCGCCGATGGTGACGTGATACCGTTCGATCAGCGACTTGACGGCGCGGAATTCCTCCTGGGTGATGTTGGCCCACATCTGCTGGGTGCGCCGCTCGAAGGTTTCCAGCCGTCCGGTGATGCTGGCGCTGACCGAGTTGATGACATCCTCGACGATCGAGCAGGTGCGCATCAGATTGGCGTCCTGCATCAGCTGGAAATGCTTGCGGATCGGCACCAGCGCCTCGAGGCAGGCGGAAAAATAGGGCTCCAGCCGGTCCAGGCAATAGCGGTAATAGGACAGGGCCATGAAGGTGTCGCCATAATCCTCGATGAAGCGGGGCACCTCCATCAGCGGGACGTTGAGGCTGCCGGCCAGTTTTTCCAACCGCTCGCGGGCCTTGGCGACGTCGGGGTCGCGAAACAGGCGAAGCAGGTCGTCGTAGGTCTGGATTTCGACCGCTTCATTGCCATACACCAACTGCATCAAAGGGCGGGTGAACATCACCATGTAGCGGGTCAGTTCCTCCGCTTTTTCCTTGGACAGGCGGAGCTCGGCATGGTCGTTGACGGGGATGTCGTGGTTGCGCAGGGTGATCCGCAGCGAATAGACGTCGTAGCTGGGTAAAAGAACCAGCTTGCGCAGGATCACCAGATCCGGATGCAGTTTCTCCGGCGGCCAGCCGCAGACGACGGGCAGTTGTTCGACATCAATCTGGCCCGACCCGGTCTGCTCGTCGTGGAAGATCTCCACCATGCTTTTCAGACGGACATTCTTGATCAGGCGGGAGCCGCGCAGTTGCGGCGTCTGGAGCGGAATGATCGACAGCGGCAATATGAACACCGAGTCCATATCCGTGTCTTCGATCGGTTTCAGCTCCAGTTCCATTCCCAAATCACCGGATTGTTAATGTATTTATCAATATCCGATTCTTCCGACCGCACCGCTTGAACTGCGTCGGCGGGCTACAGCAAGGCAATATGGCACCGATCTCTGATGGGGTCAGCTATTGGATTGAAGGAACAGTATAAGAATTGCTTTAACCGGCGTCCGGAAAGTCCGCCCCGAGGCTGATTTTTTCCCAGGCCGCCAATTCGGCCTGCAAGGCATCGAGCTTGGTGCGGAGCATGTCGAGGGCCGCCCGCCCGAGGACGAGGTGCAGCGGCGGGTTGGGAGACTGGGTGGCACGGATCACCGCTTCGGCGGCGCGTACCGGGTCACCCGGCTGGCTGCCGCTGTAGTCGTGGATCATTTGACGGCGCTTGCCGGCGGTCTCGGCATAATCGTCGATGGCGACACGCGGCATCTTCAATGAACGGCCCGCCCAGTCGGTGCGGAACGGCCCGGGCTCGACGATGGTGACCTTGATGCCCAGTGGCGCGGTCTCCTTGGCCAGCGCCTCGGACAGGCCTTCGACGGCGAATTTCGTCGCGTTGTAGTAGCCGATCCCCGGAAAGCCCACCAGGCCGCCGATCGAGGAAAAATTGATGATATGGCCGTGGCGCCGCGCCCGCATGCCGGGTAGCACGGCCTTGGTCAATGCCGCCAATCCGAACAGGTTGGTCTCGAACATTGTGCGGACCTCGGCGTCCTCTCCCTCTTCGACGGCGGACAAATAGCCGTAGCCGGCATTGTTGACCAGAACGTCGATCCGGCCGAACCGGGCGTCGGCGGCCTGCACCGCCGCGGCGATTTGGTCGTTCGATGTCACGTCGAGGGGGGCGATCAGGCAGTGATCACCGCCGGTGAATTCGGCCAGCGTTTCCGGCCGGCGCGCGGTGAGCACTGCGCGCCATCCGCGCCGCATGACGGCACGGGCCAACTCCTTGCCGAAGCCGGTGGAGCAGCCAGTGATGAACCATACGGGTGAGTCCTGGGCCATGGGATCAAATCCTCCACGAGTTATCCCGCCGGTGGCCCGCCCCGGTCGCTTGGTCTGCAAGCACCCGGATATGGCGGTCGACAAACCGGCTTGATCTATAGATTGCCCCTCGCAGCCGGTAATGCACCGCACCATTCAAGTGGCTCAGAGCATTAGGCCCGATCTTATGCCGGAATTGCCCCATCCGGCCAGCTGGCAGCATCGAAGAAGCGGAAGCAGCTGCGCCCGGCCGCCTTGGCCTGGTACATGGCGGCGTCGGCAGCCTTCATCAGGCTGGTGACGTCGGAGCCGTTGCGGGAGAACAGCGCTATACCGATGCTTGCCCCGACCTCAACGGAGTGGCCGTTCAACCGCATCGGCATGACGATGCGGGCAAGCAGTTTTTCCGCCACCTCGGTCACCTCGGTCACCTCGCCGGAGGTGGCGACATCGTGAACGACGACTACGAACTCGTCGCCGCCCAGGCGTGCGACCGTGTCGCTTCGCCGCAAGGCCGAGTGGATGCGGCTGGCCACCTCCACCAACACCATGTCGCCGACGTCGTGGCCCAGATTGTCATTGACCTCCTTGAAGCGGTCAAGATCGATGAACAGCAGGGCGAGGGCGGTCCTGTGGCGCCGGGCCGCCTCGATGCCCTGGGCGAGGCGGTCCTGCAGCAGCAGGCGATTGGGCAGGCCGGTCAAGGCATCGTGGTAGGCCTGGTGGCGAAGCTGTTCGTCCTTCAAGTGAAGTTCCGTGATGTCGCTGAACACCGAGACGAAGCGGATGATCGACCCCGAATCGTCACGCACGGCGGAAATGGTCTGCCAAGCCAGGAAGGTCTCGCCGTTCTTGCGGCGGTTCCAGATTTCACCCCGCCATTCGCCTGTCGCCAGCAGATCGGTCCACATGGTCCGGTAGAACTGCTGGTCGTGCCGGCCGGACTTGACCAGGCGCGGATTCTTCCCGACCACCTCGGACGCGGTGTAGCCCGTCAGTTCGGTGAAAGCGGGGTTGACGGAAAGGATGTGGGCCTCGGCGTCGGCGACCACCACCGCTTCGCTGGTGTTGCGGAAGACGCTGGCGGCAAGCCGCAGTTCGGCCTCGTCGGCTTTGATTTCGGTGACGTCGATGCCGTTGGCGATGAAGTAGCGGACCTCGCCCCGATCGTCGGTCACGACGGTCCTGGTCCAGCGGATGATGCGTTTGCGGCCGGCCACGGTGATCCAGTGGGATTCGTGTTGGATCGGGCCTTCCCCTGCGGCGACGCGGCTGAAGATCGCCTGGAGTTCGGCGCGCTCGTCGTCGCCGACCAACAGCGACCAGTAGCTCTGTCCCAGGACCTCGGCCTCGGTCCGACCGGAAACGGCTTCGGCGGCCCGATTGAAGCGAACCACGTTGCGCTGTTCGTCCAGCACCACCGTGATCGAGGCCATGTTGTCGATCAGCGCTTCGGAGAAGCGGTGCCGTTCCCTTAGTTCCCGGTGCGATTTGTCGAGTTGAGCGACCAGTGAGCCTCCCAGGGTTCCTGCGGTAGCCAAGGCGACCACAAGGAACAACAGACGGGCCGCCGGATGTCCGTGCAGCGGCCCGTCGACCAGCACCGCTTCCACGGCAAGCGGTACCGCAGCCATGGCCAGGACCAGAAAAAGGCGATTGCGCAGGCGGGAACGGAGCATCAGCGCCAGTTGTCAAGACTTCACTGTCTATTGGACAGTAGGGATTACTTTTCAATTATTCAAGCGATCAGCTCCCTGGCACCGTCGCGCCGCCGGAATGCGAATTATCATGGCCGGCTCGGCGCGAAGGCGGGACATTAGGGCAATTGCAATTCTAAACTGGCGGAGTTCGGAATGCCCCTAAGCCCCACCTTTCATCAGGGCCATTGCCACCCCTTCGACGAGGAAAACAGATTCGCGGTAGCGGCGGGGCGGTCGTCGGCGGCCTCGGCCTGAGGGGAATGTCCGCCTTCCGTTAACCCACATCAGTGCAGGCGTTGCCAGAAGACGCATGATACGGGGATCCGCTGTGGCGTCGAGCCGGCGGTCGAGGTCTGGAGTCCGACCATGTTCGATCCGTTATTCGTAGAACTGTCACGGTGGCAATTCGCCGCTACCGCCATGTATCACTTTCTGTTCGTCCCGTTGACCTTGGGCATCTCATGGATTCTGTTCATCATGGAATCCGTCTACGTGATGACCGGCAACGAGATCTACCGCGACATGACGCGGTTCTGGGGCAAGCTGTTCGGAATCAACTTCGCCCTGGGGGTGACTACCGGCCTCACCATGGAATTCGAATTCGGCACCAACTGGAGCTATTATTCGCATTACGTCGGCGACGTCTTCGGCGCGCCGCTGGCCATTGAAGGATTGATGGCATTTTTCTTGGAATCGACCTTCATCGGCCTGTTCTTCCTGGGGTGGGAGCGGCTATCGAAGCGCCAGCACCTGGCGGTGACCTTTTTCACCGCCCTCGGTTCGAACCTGTCGGCCCTATGGATCCTGGTGGCCAACGGCTGGATGCAGAACCCCGCCGGAGCAAGCTTTTCGGCGCAGACCATGCGCATGGAGATGACCAGTTTCGCCAAACTCCTGTTCAATCCGGTAGCTCAGGTGAAGTTCGTCCATACGGTGGCCGCCGGCTACGTGACCGCCTCCATCTTCGTCCTGGCGATCAGCGCCTACTACATGCTGAAAGGGCGCGATCTGGGCTTCGCCAAGCGGTCCTTCGCCATCGCCGCCGGTTTCGGCCTGGCGTCGGTCTTGTCGGTGATCGTCCTCGGCGACGAAAGCGGCTATACCCTGGGCGAGGTGCAGAAGGTCAAGCTGGCCGCCATCGAGGCGGAATACGAGACCGACACGGCGCCTGCTTCCTTTACCGTCTTCGGCATCCCCAACGACCAGACGCTGCACACCGATTACGCGGTGAAGGTGCCTTGGGCGCTCGGCCTGATCGCCACCCGTTCGACCACCGGCACGGTCGCCGGCATCAAGGAGTTGATGGCCCGGCATGAGCAGCGGATCCGCTCGGGCATGGTCGCTTACGATCTTTTGCAAAAGATCCGCAAGGGCGACGGTTCGGAGCAGGCGGCGACCGCCTTCGAGCGACACAAGGCAGACCTGGGTTACGGCCTGCTGCTGAAGCGCTATACGGCCGAGGTGGCGGAGGCGACGCCCGGGCAGATCGCCCTGGCGGTGAGGGATACCATTCCGCCGGTGGCGCCGCTGTTCTTCACCTTCCGCATCATGGTGGCCCTCGGGGCCGTCATGCTGTTTCTCATCGGCGCATCGTTCTACTACACGGTTCGACGCCGGGTGGCCGAGCAGCGATGGCTGCTGAAGCTGCTCCTCTGGGGCCTGCCGATCCCATGGCTTGCCTGCGAACTGGGCTGGTTCGTTGCCGAATTCGGCCGCCAACCCTGGGCCATCGGCGAGACCCTGCCGACCTTCCTGGCGACATCGAGCCTGACATCCGGCGATCTCATTTTCAGCCTGTGCGGCTTCGTCGGGTTCTACACATTCCTGCTGGTCATCGAGGTCACCCTGATGGCGAAGTTCGCGCGCAAAGGCCCGGCGTCATTGGGCACCGGCAAGTACTTCGGCGAAGAGGGCGCCGCCGGCGAGCGCAGGGGCGCGCCCTTGGTCACGGCCGGCTGACGGGAGACTCCCCATGATCCTGGACTACGAAACCTTGAAATTCATCTGGTGGATCCTGGTCGGCGCCCTGCTGATCGGCTTCGCCGTGGCCGACGGCATGGATATGGGCGTGGGCACCCTGTTGCCATTCCTCGGCCGCACCGACGAAGAGCGGCGCGTGATGATCAACACCGTCGGTCCCCATTGGGACGGCAACCAGGTCTGGCTGATCACCGCCGGCGGCGCCATCTTCGCCGCCTGGCCGGCGGTCTATGCGGCGGCGTTCTCGGGCTTCTACATGGCCATGCTGCTGGTGCTGTTCGCCCTGTTTTTTCGCCCCGTCGGGTTCGATTATCGTTCCAAGCTGGACAGCCCGCGTTGGCGGCGGGCCTGGGACTGGGGGCTGTTCGCCGGCGGCGCCGTGCCCTCCCTGATCTTCGGCGTGGCCTTTGGCAACCTGCTGCAGGGGGTTCCGTTCCACCTCGACGAGATGCTGCGGGCTCATTACGAGGGATCGCTGCTGGGCGCCCTGTTGCCGCTGCTCAACCCCTTCGCCCTGCTGTCCGGACTCATCAGCTTCGCCATGCTGTCCATGCATGGTGGCGTCTGGTTGCAGCTGCGCACCGAGGCGCCGATCGCCCAACGGGCCCGCAGCGCGGTTGTGATCATGGGGCTGGCGGCGGCCATCGGTTTCGCCGTCGGCGGCCTGTGGGTCGCCTTCGGCATCGACGGCTATCGTGTGGTCAGCCAGCCGGCGCCCGGCAGCTTGCCCAATCCGCTGGCCAAGGTCGTGGTGGTCGAGCCCGGGGCCTGGCTGGCGATCTATTCCCAGGTTCCCGTGGCGCTGCTTGCCCCGGTTGTGGGGTTCGCCGGGATCCTGGGGACCGTGCTGCTCAGCTTGGCCAACCGGCCGGGCTTGGCCTTTATCACCAGCGGGCTGGGCATGACCGGTATCGTCGGGACGGCGGGGTTGTCCATGTTCCCGTTCATTATGCCGTCCAGCACCCATCCCAATTCCAGCCTGACCATCTGGGACGCCCCATCCAGCCATCTGACCCTGACCGTCATGTTCTGGGCGGTGGTGATCTTCCTGCCCATCGTGCTGGCCTACACGGTGTGGTGCTATTCGCACATGTGGGGGAAGGTCACGGTGCGGGAGATTCAGGCGCGCAGTCATTCGGCCTATTGAGGAGGGACGCCGCAACATGTGGTATTTTACCTGGATCCTTGGATTGACCGCGGCCTTGTCGATCGGCGTAATCAACGCCTTGTGGTACGAGGCCGACCATGCCTTCGACCGCCGAAACGGCGAGTGAAACCGCATTCCTGAAGAGCCGCAGCCGGCTGTCACGGGGCCCGTTGTTCCTGGCCGCCGGCTGTTCCGCGGTCAATGCCGCCCTCCTGGTACTCCAGTACCGGCTGCTGGCGGGGGCGCTGGCCGAGGTGGTGTTCGCCGGCGCCACGCTGGCCCAGGCATGGCCCCGGCTATGGCCGGTGCCGCTGATCGCCGTCATCCGCGCCCTTGCCGTGTGGATATCGGAAGCGGCGGCGGCCGCGGCGGCGGCGCGGGTCAAGCAGGTGGTGCGGACCGAGCTGCTGGAACGGCTGATGGGCTTGGGGCCGGTGCTTCTGTCGCGCGAGCGGACGGGCGATCTGTCGGCGTTGCTGGTCGACGGCGTCGAGGCCCTGGAGCCTTATTACGCCCGCTTCCTGCCGGCCATGGCGACGGCCGCCCTGATGCCCTTGGTGGTCCTGGGCGCGGTACTGCCGTGGGACCGGCTGTCGGCGCTGGTGCTGGCCCTGACCGCGCCGCTGATTCCCCTGTTCATGATTCTCATCGGCAAGAGCGCCGAGCGGCTGAACCAGCGCCAGTGGGCTCGGCTGGCCCGGCTGAGCGCCCATTTCCTCGAGGTGGTCCAGGGGCTGACGGTGCTCAAGCTGTTCAATGCGAGCCGCCGCGAGGCCGAGGTCATCGCCGGCGTTTCCGACGACTACCGGCTGGCCACCATGTCGGTGCTGCGCGTCGCCTTCCTGTCGGCTCTGGCTTTGGAGTTCTTCGCCACGCTTGGCATCGCGGTGGTCGCCGTGCAGGTGGGCTTTCGCCTGCTGTGGGGCGACATGATCTTCGAGCGTGGCCTGTTCGTTCTGCTGCTCGCGCCGGAATTCTATCTCCCCTTGCGCTCGCTGGGGTCTCATTACCATGCCCGCATGGAGGCCATCGGCGCGGCCGGCCGGATGGCCGAGCTGCTGGCCGTGCAGCCCGGCAAACCCCATGCAGCGGCCGGGCCTGCTGAAATCGCCTGCCCACCGGCCTCTGCCCCGGACCTCTGCTTCGATGATGTCCGGCTGACCTATGCCGACGGCCGCCAGGGGCTGGACGGCGCCGACTTCAAGCTGGCGGCGGGAACGACGACGGCACTGGTCGGGGCGAGCGGCGCCGGCAAGAGCTCGGTGGTCAACATCCTCCTGCGTTTCGCCGCGCCGACCGGCGGCCTGGTCCTGGTCGACGGCAGGCCGCTGGGCGAATTGGATCCGGAAGCCTGGCGCCGCCGCGTCGCCTGGGTGCCCCAGCGGCCCCATCTGTTCCGCGGCGCCGTCGCCGATAACATCCGCCTGGGCGCGCCGGAGGCCGACACCGAAGCGGTCGAGACGGCGGCTCGTCTGGCCGGCGCCGATGGTTTCATCCGCCGCCTGCCGGGCGGCTACGCATACCGGATCGGCGAAGGCGGCAAGGGATTGTCCGGTGGGCAGCGGCGGCTGATCGCCTTGGCCCGGGCGGCGCTTCGGCAAGCATCGGTGCTGATTCTCGATGAACCGACGGCCAGCCTGGACCGCGCCGAGGAGCAGCACGCGAGCGCGGCGGTTCGCCGGCTGGCCGAAGGGCGGACCGTGCTGATCATCGCCCATCGGCTCGAGACCATTCGCTCCGCAGGCTCCATCCTGCTGCTGGATGGCGGGCGGGTGGCCGAGCGGGGAAGCCACCAGGCGCTCATGGAAGCCGGCGGGCTTTATGCCCGGCTGGTACGGAGCGGCTCGGTGCCGTCGGCAGCCGAGGCGCCGGGATGAGGTTGCTGCCGCGCTTGCTCGGGCTCTGCCGGCCTTACTGGGCATGGCTGGCGATGGGGATCGCCGCCGCCTTGGTGACCCTGCTGGCCAATCTGGCCCTGATGGCCGCCTCGGGCTGGTTCATCACGGTCATGGGGATCGCCGGCGCGGCGGGCACGACCCTCGATTATTTCACCCCGGCGGCGCTGATCCGGGCCTGCGCCATCCTGCGCACCGGCGGCCGCTACGTGGAGCGGTTGATCACCCATGAGGCCACCTTCCGGCTGATCGCCGGCTTGCGGGTATGGCTGTATCGGCGGATCGAACCGCAATCGGCCGCCGCCCTTGCAAGATACCACAGCGGCGACCTGGCAAGCCGCCTGCGACCCGATCTGGATCGGTTGGAGACGGTGTATCTCCGCGTCTTCGTCCCGCTTGCCGTCGCGCTGATCGGCGGCGGCCTGTTGTTGGGATGGATGAGCCGATATGCGGCCAGCTTCGCCTGGGCTGAGGGCGTTCCGCTGGTTGTCTCCGGCATCGTCGCGCCGTTGTTTCTGACCGGCGCGGCCGCCAGGCTGGGGCGGCGGCAGGTTCGGTTGGCAACGGCGTTGACCGAAGCGGCGGTCGATGGAGTTCAAGGGATGGCCGAACTCCTCGCTTTCGGCGCCGCCCGCTCGCATGTCGCCGCCTTCGCCGCGCTCGGCCGCAGGCGGATCGCCCAACAGCTGGCGATGGCGCGGCTCCACGGCATGTCCCAGGCGGCGCTGCTGCTGGGGGCGAACCTGGCGCTGTGGACCGTGGTGGTCCTGGCCATTCCCATGCTGCGCCATGGCGAATTGGCGGCGGCGGATCTGGTCATGCTGGCGCTGGCGGCCTTGGCCGGGTTCGAAGCGGTGGCGCCGTTGCCGGCAGCCTTTCTCGCCGCGGGGGAAGCGCTGGCGGCGGCCAAGCGGATATTCGCCGTGGCCGATACCTGTCCGCCCGCTTCCATCCGGCGGGGCGGCGAGGCGGAAGCACCCTTGCGCTGTGATCTCGAACTGTCAGGGGTGGCGGCCGCCTACGGCGATGCGGTGGAGCCCCTGTTCGAAGGTTTGACTCTCTCCTGGCCGCAAGGGCAGCGGCTGGCGCTCGTCGGTCCCGTCGGTTCCGGCAAGAGCACGTTGATCCTGCTGCTGACCGGCCTGATGGCGCCCAGCGCCGGCCGGATCCGGCTGAACGGCCGCCCGATCGACGAGTATGATCCTGAAACGCTGCGCCGCTGCTTTGCCGTGGCGCCGCAGGACCCCGGCCTGTTCAGCGGCTCGGTGCGGCAGAACCTGCTGCTGGGCCGGCCGGGGGCAGTGGAATCCGAGCTGCGACAGGCCCTGGCGGCGGTTCAACTCGACGACTTCGTCGCCTCGCTTCCGCAAGGCCTCGACACCTGGCTGGGCGAGGCCGGCGTAACCCTCTCTGGCGGGCAAGCCCGCCGTCTGTCCATTGCCCGGGCGTTGCTGAAGCGGGCGCCGGTGCTGATTCTCGATGAGCCGGGGGAAGGACTTGACTACAGGACCGAACGCAGCCTGCTGGAAGCGGTGGCGAAGGAACTGAAGGGGCGCAGCCTGCTGCTGATCACCCACCGCGGGGCCGGATTGGACCTGGTCGACGAGCGCGTGTCGCTCGGCGCGAACCCCGCATCCGACAATCGGTGGTGAGACGGGATTTGCCTCGGTTTTTGCCCCTTCCGTAATGGGCGGTTGGGTGTCAAGTCCCCCGAGTGACAATCTCGTCGCCGGTATCACGCTTCCGTCCGTGGTCGGTACGGGACCGCCACATCATGCCATCAGCTTGAATCCGCGAGCCA
>JAJXWP010000077.1 GCA_021781575.1 Pseudomonadota bacterium | reverse complement strand
AAACCTGCGCGAATCCGCCGCCTGATCACTTCGCTACCGCCCCGAAATGTAGTGCTAACAACCGGCCGATCTGCCGCAACGCTTTGTTCTCGCTACGTATTTTTTATGGCACTGTTCAAGTTGGGTCAAAGTGACCGAGCAGACGAGTGGCACCTCTTTCTTGGCACTGCACCCGCTGTACCTCCTGGAATGCCGGCTCGGCAACGTTGCTGGTCCGTTCAAGCGCCACGATGAGCAGTCGCTCCGACAGCTGAAGGCGGCGATCCGGGTATCTAAAGGCGACAGGAATTGTTGTGGTCGACTGCAAGCATGGGTAACAGGGGTAAAAGGCCTGGCGGAAACTTGTTCTTCCGTCGGCAGATGGTTCGAGACACCGCCTCCGGCGGCTCCTCACCATGAGGAAATTCAATAGCTTGCCCTCATCTGAGATGACGTAATGGGCCGGTGCGCTGGCCCTGGCCAGTGGGGGTGGCAGTCCCCGATCCTGGTGACGTGAATCAACGGGGTCCGATGCGGCCCCAGACAGAACGAGGACTGCCGTGGACTATTATGCCGGATTGGACGTGTCGCTGGAACTGACGAGCGTGTGCATCGTGGACAAGGACGGGAAGATCATTCGGGAGACGAAAGTGGCGAGCGAACCGGCAGCGCTGGCGGCGCTGTTCGCCGGGCTCGGTTTGCCGCTGACCCGGATCGGCCTCGAGGCGAGCCCGCTGTCGGAATGGCTGCATGAAGGGCTGACGGCGGCCGGCCACGAGGTGGTGTTGCTGGAGACGCGGCACGTCAAGGCGGCGCTGTCGGCGATGACGGTGAAGACCGACCGCAAGGATGCCCGGGGCATCGCCCAGCTGCTGCGGATGGGCTGGTTCCGGCCGGTGCACCGCAAGACCCAGGCCGCCCAGGAGGTCCGCACCCTGCTGACGGCGCGCAAGCTGCTGCTGGGCAAGATGATCGACGTCGAGTTGTCGATCCGCGGCCTGCTGCGCGGCTTCGGCCTGAAGGTCGGGCCGACCACCAAGCCGAAGTTCGCCGGCCGGATTCGCGAGTTGATCGCCGGCCAGGCGATGCTGGAAGCGGTGATCGAACCGCTGCTGCGCTGCCGGGAGGTGCTGCGCGCCGAGTTCGCCGGGCTGCACAAGCAGCTGCTGGCGACCGTGCGCGGGAACGAGGTCTGCCGGCGGTTGATGACGGCGCCGGGCGTCGGCCCGGTGGCGGCGCTGACCTTTACCACGGCGATCGACGAGCCGACGCGGTTCTCCTCGTCGCGCGCCGTCGGCGCCCACCTCGGCCTGACGCCGCGCAAATACCAGTCCGGCGAGACCGACGTCACCGGCGGCATCAGCAAGGCCGGCGACGCGATGGCGCGCACCGCCCTCTATGACGCCGCCGTCGCCCTGCTCTACAAGGCCCGGCCATCGGCGCTGAAGGCCTGGGCGCTGGCGGTGGCCCGTCGGCGCGGCGCCAAGCGGGCGCTGGTCGCCCTCGCGCGATAACTGGCCACGGTGCTGCACCGCATGTGGATCAGCGGCGAGGTATTCCGCTGGCGCATGGAGAACGACCCCGCCCCGGTTGCGGCCGCGGCGGCATGAGGTAACCTGGTGTTGTGAGTTGAACGGCCTAAGGGGCCGTTCCCCGAGGTCCCGTCGCCGGGACGCGGAAGGTCGAGAAAGCCGTGTGCCTCCTCTGCGCTTCGAGCGCGCATCTGAGATCGGCTCTCGACCCTCCTTCTGATGGCATCTTGTGGCGGCCAGAGTGCCGACCCCGGACGGAAGCATGAGGCCGGCGACAGGACAAAACGGGGTTGACACCCAAAGGCCCATTACGGAAGAACTGCGGCCCACCGCCACCTATCGCATGGTCACCGGCAGCTTTCGGTCCGACTGGGGTGCCGACCTCACTTCCTCGTCGTGAGCTTACCGCAATCCCGGATGGACGGGTGGCGGCCGTCCGCGGTAACATCCGGCAGTCATGGATTGTTCGCACCCGAACGCCGGATGATTAGAGACGAAGTGATTGCCATTTTGCGCAGCCGCCAAGCCGAACTCGGCCGGCTTGGCGTCGTACACGCGTCGCTGTTCGGGTCGGTTGCGCGCGGCGAGGACCGACCGGACAGCGATGTCGACGTGATGGTCGAAGTCGACCCGGCGATCGTACGGGGCATTTTCGCCATAGGCAGGATCCAGCAGACGATCCAGGAGTGGGTTGGCCGCCCTGTCGATGTCGCGCGGCAAGATCGGCTTCGCCCCGGCATTGCGTCGGAGGCCACGAAAGACGCGATCAATGCCTTCTAGCCGGCCAACCGAACGATTGCAGGATATCGCCGAGAACTGCGAGCGGGTCCTGGCTTATACGGCCGACATGGATTTTGCCGCCTATGCCGCCGATCCCAAGACCCGCGATGCGGTTGAGCGTTGCCTCCAACGGATCAGCGAAGCGGCTTGCAAGCTCGGGGCTTACCTTGATGCCCTCTATCCTACTGTCGACTGGAAGGGCGCTCGGGGGTATCGGCAATCCGCTTCGGCATCAGTATGACCAAATCAGCGATGCCGATATCTGGGACTCCATCGTCAATGACCTGCCAGGCCTTTACCACGCAGCGGTCGAGGAAATTTCGCGACTGTCCGACAATTCGCACTGAGGTTTTCCCGTTCCCGCCGCCGCTACAAGGGTAACGGCCATGCCGCCCCTGGGGGTACTATTAGGCGATCCAGAGCGGCGCCGGAACCGGGGTTCAAGCGCCTGGTCATTGGCCAGCCGATCGACAAGCGGAAACAGGTCTTCGTCAAGGGTGTTCCGATGCTGGCCTTTGCTCTCACGCTTGTAATCGCGCTTGAACGGCCCGGTCCATTCAATCGTCCGCATTGAGAGCCGTCTTCAGCGCCTCGATGCTGGTAACCCGAGGCAGGTTGCCGGTTCGGGCTTCGCGCATCGCCGCAACGGTGGTCTCGTCGGGAATCAGCGGATCGAACGGTAGCGCATGCTCGCGGGCAACCTTGGTCAACAATCGGATGAACGCGCGCCGCGGAACCTCGATTTGTGCGAACCTGCTCACCGGCCTGATCCTTCGAAAGTCGATTTGCTGATCTGGCCGCCAATGCCATGCCCCCTGCGGCGTCGGAGCGGGTGCCGGCGGATTGACTTCTCCCGGTCAGCGTGTCGCCTTGTGAACAAACGTGGAACATCTGCCTGGTTCGTGCTATCGCCTTCGAGGATTGGGAGACCATGACGCGCGTGCTGACCGGGAAGCGGATGGAAATGCGTCGTCATTTGCGTCGCCACCCCGCACCGTCGGTCCTGGCCCTGGCCAGAAGCCTCGGTCGGGACTACCGTCGTGTCCATGACGACGTCGAGGCCCTGGCGGGCGCCGGGCTGATCGAGAAGGATGACAGGGGTGTGCGGACAGAATTCGACGTCCTGCATACCGACATCATCCTGTAGTCGCAAATCATCGAAATACGGGCTGTCAGCCCTCCGGCGCCGGAAAATTGGCCGAACTGGTCGAGCGGGCCCTTAGGGAACACCAGGCCACGGCTTTCTCGAGCACGCCGACCGATCTGCCGCTCGCCGAGATGAAGAAGGAAAGGGCAAGAGCTTTGCCACCGTGGAGGCGTTGATGGCAGACCTGCATGCGGACGATTGATCGATCGGCGGCACTTCCTCAGCCGGGCAGAGTCGTCGCCGATCAGCGCGAACGGCGCCACACCTCCATCGCCGGGACCGGCAGGCCGCGGGCCAGCCGGTCGATGTCGTGGCGCTGCAGGCAAAGATCGGCCAGATCGCGGTCGTCGAACCGGCTCAGTTCCTGAGCCATGCGCCGGCGTTCCAGGCCGCGGGCCAGGGCCTCGCGGGCATGGCGCATCACTGTCCCGAGCAGGGCCAGCGGGCTGGCGGATTCGCAATGGGCAAGGACCTGTTGGTGGGTGGTCATGGCAGCATCTTTCGACAAACAATTGCTTATTGGAGTAAGCCTAAGCGGAGCGGCGGCCGGCCAGAAGTCGAGCCTTTGCAGGGGAGGAATGCAGATTAAGCGGTAGGTGGCCGACAAGGCCGAGCCGGGGTTCGACGAGATCATTGGTGCAAGCGACCCCTCCGTTTTCCATCCGTTTGCCCTTTTTCCCATATCTGATCGTCGGCCAGCCGATCGACGGGCGGAATCCTGGGCGGCGGAAGGAGAGTGTTGACGCCGATAAGGAGAAATCTTACCGTGCAGGAAAGGAAGTTCCTTACCGTGAGGGCCCGTGATCACAAGCAAACTGACCAGCAAGGCCCAGACCACCATTCCCCAGCCGGTGCGCGCCGCCCTTCACCTGAAGGAAGGTGACGAGATCGCCTATGCGATCGAGGGCGACAGGGTCGTATTGACCCGTGCCAAGACGGACCAGGTAGAAGATCCCTTCGGCACATTCGGCGAATGGGATACCGAGGCCGACCGGCGGGCTTATGCCGGACTTTGACGCCTGGGATGTGGTGAAAGTCCCATTTCCGTATACGGACCGGCCGGTACGGCAGCGACGCCCGGCCCTGGTGATTGCCGCCAACGGGATTCAACAGGAACACGGTTTGCTTTGGGTGCTGATGATCACAAGCGCAGACAACCGCGGATGGCCGGGAGACGTCGAGGTGACGGATCTGATTATGGCGGGACTGCCCGCGGAATCGGTCGTGCGCACCGCCAAGATCGCCACGATCGAGGCCAAGGAAGCCGAGCGGATCGGCACTTTGCCGCCAGCCGACCGGGTCGTGGTGGCCACCCACCTGCCTACGGTGCTGGCGCAGTCTGTACGGTATGGATGATGGGAGGTTGAAAACCGGCATCCGGGCAAAGCCGTGCGGCCTGGGGCGCGACCCCTCCGTCATGGCCGGACTTGATCCGGCCATCCACGCGCCGTCGCCATTCCTTCGGTGACGCCGTGACAAAGCTTTCGCTTCGTCGTTGGCAGCCGGCCGTCTCGGCCTTACAACGGGGGCATCGGGCGGGGGCGGGGCAACGTCATGGGCGATGACATGATCGGAAATCTGGACGGCATCGCCGATGACTGCGTCTTCGGCTGGGCCTATGATCGCCGCCGGCCCGAGCGCATCGTCGATGTCGACATCCTGGTCGATGGCCGGCGCATTTTCACCGTTCCCGCCCAGGAGTTTCGCGGCGACCTGCCGGCGGCCGGCATCGGTTCGGGCCAGCACGCCTTTTCGGTGGAATTGCCCGGCCGGCTGCCGGGGACGGAGGTGCGGGAAATCGCCGTGCGGTTCGCCGGCACCGACAGGGATCTGGCCGGCAGTCCGCGCCTCGTCGATGCTCCCGCGGCGGGCGCCATGTCGCCCCTGGGGTTGAAGCTGGTGCGGGCCGACGACCTGGTCGCCGCGGCCATGCCCCACCGGGCGACCGAGCTGCCGGTGCTGCGCGCCAGCCTGGTCGGCGAAGGGCGGCCGGGGCGGTTCGTCACCGCGGTGGTCACGGCGGCGGATGGCGGTCCGGCGGTCGAACGGGTTGCCAGCCATATGCCCGAGCCGCCGGCGCAAGCCCTGAGCATGCCGTTCGGCCGGGTCTATCCGTGGGGGGCGTTCGGCGATCGGCCGGGGCGGATCGTCGACGCCAGCTTCCAGTTCTTCGATCCGGACAAGTACACCCCCGCTTTGCCCGCCGGGCCCGGCTGCCATCGGATCAACCCGCGCCATTTCCGCGACTGGGTCGAGCTGGAGGACGAGGTGGTGCATTTCGCCCGGCCCGGCGCCTACAACCACTATCACTGGACCATCGACGTCCTGCCGCAGCTCTGGGTGCTGCGCCAGGCCCCCTTCGCCGGCCGGCGCCTGTTGTGGAACCGGCGTGATTTCCAGCGGCCGCGCCGGCTGTCGGACAACGAGCTGGCGCTGCGCCACGACTGCCTGCGGGCGCTGGGCTTCGGCGACCAGCAGGTGGTCGAGGTCGAGGCCGATGTGGTCGACGCGCCGGTGGTGCACGTCCCGGCGGTCAGCCTGGCGCTCATCCTGGGCGAGGCGCGGCCGCTCTACGAAGAGCTGCGCGCCCGGCTGGCCAGCCCCGGCGGCGGCCAGGGCGGCGGCGAGGGGCGGAACCTCTACATCACCCGCCGCCAGGCGCAGTCGCGGCGCATCGTCAACGAGGACGACCTGGTCGCCGCGCTGGGCCGCTGCGGCTTTCGCGCCGTCCTGCCCGAGGAGATGACGCTGGCCGAGCAGATCAGCCTGTTCGCCCAGGCGCGCGTTGTCGTCGCCCCGCATGGCGCCGCCCTGGCCAATCTCGCCTATATGCCGGAAGGCGGCCGGGTGCTGGAGATTCTTCCCGCCAACCAGCGCGACCGCCAATGGATCTTCGGCCGCGTCGCGGCGGCCTTCGGCCACCGGAGGGTGGTGCTGCTGGCCGATCCGATCCCCGAGGACAGCGCCGATCCCGATGTGAGGGTCGACATGGCGGCGTTCGCGGCGGCGCTGGAGATGGTGCTGGGGGAAGAGGATCACGGATGAACGCCAATGATAACGGATGGAAGCGGAGGATGCGTTGAGGAAGGCCCTGGGGTCGGACGACAAGACGAGGAATTTCATCATCTTTCATCCGCTGCCATCCGGTTCATCCGTTTTGCTCACCGACCCGGCGATTGCCGCCACCGGCGGCGGAAAGGCAAAGCGGATGGAAACGAATGAAAACGGATGGAAGCGGATCCGGGTTGGTGCTATCCAAATGTATCCATTTTGGATACATCGCCTGACACTGCCCTTTGTTGAGAACCATGCGAATGGCCTCGAGCCTTGGCGTGCAACTGGAAGCTCTGACGGAACTGATAATTGGTGCGGCATTCACCGTCTCCAACACTCTCGGTCATGGATTTCTGGAGGCCGTTTACCGGAATGCGTTGTATGAAGAGCTTTCGACCAGGCGTGTCTCGGTAAAAAAAGAAAAAGTATTTATTATTTACTATAATGGAAAGCAGGTCGGCCGATATGTCGCGGATATTGTTGTTCATGAAAAAGTCATTGTCGAGCTGAAGGCCGTTGACCGGTTGAACCAGGCACATGGAGCTCAAGTGCTAAATTATCTGAAGGCGGCAAATCTGGGTGTCGGTCTGCTATTTAATTTCGGGGTTCCAAAGGTTGAGGTAAGGCGCATCATCAACCGATCCTATTTCGATACCGCGGCAGGGACGGTGTTTGGAGAAGGGTAAAACGGATGATGATTTAAGCGATGTCTTAGGTGCCGACGGCAAGACGAGGAATTTCATCATCTTTCATCCGTTGCCATCCGTTTCATCCGTTTTGCTCATCGACCCGGCGATTGCCGCCGCCGTGGCGCCGGCGGAAGGGAAAACGGATGGAAACGAATGATAACGGATGGAAGCGGATGATGATTTGAGCGAAGCCATGGGGTCGAACGGCAAGATAATAAATTTCATCATCTTTCATCCGTTGCCATCCGTTTCATCCGTTTTGCTCATCGACCCGGCGATTGCCGCCGCCGTGGCACCGGCGGAAGACGAATCTGGTGGCCAGTTCGACGACGGTGCTGTTGGGTTGTCTCGGTGGCGGAGATGATATATCTATCATCACGAGCGGAGGCCAAGCATGGCGGAGTCGATCCTTGTGCAATCACCGAAAGATGGGCTGTCGGCCCTTCGGCGCCTTCGCGAGGCGGCAAGGCTGAGCCAGCGTCGGCATGCCGCGGCGGCGGGCATCGAGCAAAGTCAGCTCAGCCGGATCGAGGCCGCCCGCGACATCAGGTTGTCGACGTTCCTGTCGCTCGCGCAAACGCTCGGTTACGAGGTTCGCCTGGTGCCACGGCCGGCCATGTCGGCGGACAACGCCGCCGAGGAGACATTGGCCGAATTGGTGGCGCGCGCCCTCAGGGAACACCAGGCGACCGCCTTCTGGAGCACGCCGACCGATCTGCCGCTTGCCGAGATGGCCGAGGTTGCGGTCGCGCGGCTGCGCAAATACGGCGGGCGGAAGGGATGGTTCCTGGCGGCCGACATCAGCCGCCAATTAGAGATCTTGCATGCTGACTGAGTTCCAGCGCGAGCTGCTGCGTCTGCTGGCGGCCAACAGATCGCCGAACAGCGTGTTCGCCGGTGGCGCCGTCCTCAATCGCGAGGGTTCGCGGCTGTCCCGCGATCTCGACATCGAGCAGTACTCGGTCGAGGCCACCGCCGCCTCGTTCCAGGCAGACCGGTCGGTGCTGGAAGCGCACGGGTACGAGGTGGAGGTGAGTGGCGGTTATCCGCTCCACCGCGGTCACATCCAGGCCGTGGCATCCGGCGGACAGCAGGCGACCAGACTCGAATGGACCACCGATTCGGCGGTCAAGTTTTTCCCCGCGGTGGAGGACGAGGAATTCGGCTGGTGCCTGCATCCCCTCGACCTTGCCACCAACAAGATCCTCGCCTTGGCCGGCAGACGCGAGCCCAGGGATTATTTCGACATCGTCCAATTGCAGCGCGGCGGCATCACGATTGCCGCATTGGCGTGGGCAGCATTCGCCAAGGACGCCGGACTGACACCCGAGCTGATCCTGGACGAAATTGCGCGGAATTCAAATTACACCGCCACGGAGTTGAAGGCGATCCAAACCACTGAACCGATTGACCCGGTGGCTCTCAAGCGCGATTTCCTCGCCGGAATCGCCGAGGCCCGCGATCTGTTCGCCCGGCTGCCTTACGAACAGGCGGGGCATCTGTACCTGGATCATGATCGACGAGCGTGCAGGCCGGACGCAAAGGCTGTGGAGACGAAGACTCTCGTCTTGCATGGGGCAACGGTGGGCGGGGCGTGGCCGACGATCCCCGGCGCCTCATAGCCCGCACCGCCTAACCCGTAGCGCCGAACAAATTCCATCATATTTTGTCCGTTGCCATCCGTTTCATCCGTTTTGCTCATCGACCCGGCGATTGCCGCCTCCGGCGGCGGAGGACGACGATGCGGGGCCTGTCCTTGCCGCCGCCGTGGCGCCGACGGAAGGGAAAACGGATGGAAACGAATGATAACGGATGGAAGCGGATGATGATTTGAGGAAAGCCTTGGGGTCGGACGGCAAGATGAGGAATTCCATCATCTTTCATCCGTTGCCATCCGTTTCATCCGTTTTGCTCATCGACCCGGCGATTGCCGCCTCCGGCGGCGGAAGACGACGATGCGGGGCCCGTCGTTGCCGCCGCCGTGGTGCCGGCGGAAGGGAAAACGGATGGAAACGAATGATAACGGATGGAAGGGGGTGATGTGTTGAGTAAAGCCTTGGGTTCGGACGGCAAGACGAGGAATTCCATCATCTTTTATCCGTTGCCATCCGTTTCATCCGTTTTGCTCATCGACCCGGCGATTGCCGTCTTCGGCGGCGGAGGACGACGATGCGGGGCCCGTCCTTGCCGCCGCCGTGGTGCCGGCGGAAGGGAAAACGGATGGAAACGAATGATAACGGATGGGAGCGGATGATGATTTGAGGAAAGCCGTGGGTTCGGACGGCAAGACGAGGTATTCCATCATCTTTCATCCGTTGCCATCCGTTTCATCCGTTTTGCTCATCGGCCCGACGATTGCCGCCTCCGGCGGCGGAGGACGACGATGCGGGGCCCGTCCTTGCCGCCGCCGTGGCGCCGGCGGAAGGGAAAACGGATGGAAACGAATGATAACGGATGGAAGCGGATGATGTGTTGAGTAAAGCCTTGGGTTCGGACGGCAAGACGAGGAATTTCATCATCTTTCATCCGTTGCCATCCGTTTCATCCGTTTTGCTCATCGACCCGACGATTGCCGCCTCCGGCGGCGGAAGACGA
>JAJXWP010000076.1 GCA_021781575.1 Pseudomonadota bacterium | reverse complement strand
ACCTTCGCCTTGAAGGCGGGGCTGTGATTCCGACGGGTCCTTTTGGTCATTCCGAGTGCTCCTTCCTCGCGGTGGCGAGATCAGAGCTCCACTTAAGCCGCCTGTCCAGTTTTGCGGGTCCACCTCAGTTCCGCCGCAGGCCGGGCATCCATGCTCCATGGGGATTCGTTCCGAGGCCTCGCCGGCAGTCACGACAGCGCCTCGATGCCCTTCCGTTCGATGATATCGAGCAGCTTTGCCGACGGTCCGCGCGGATGTTTCGCCCCTTGCTCCCATTGCCGAACGGTGCTCGGCGCCACCCCAAGGTGGGCGGCAAAGACTGTCTGACTCATCCGTGTGGTGGAGCGGATGCGGCGCACATCCTCCGGCGTATAGGCCTTTGCGGGTGGAAGGCACAACACATCAAACCGGCGCATGGTGATTTCGTCAATTGCTCCGGACTCGAAGAGACCGCGTGCGTTCTCGTGGATATTCTCGAGAATCTTCGACATCGCCCTTCAACTCCACCAACTCGCCGGTCGTGACCAGTTTGGTCAAGGTTCTTTCGTCCAGTTGCATCAAAGCGTCGGCAAAAATCCGAAAGGCCGTCAGCTCTCGAAGTGCAAATGGGGTCACAGTCGATTTTGTTCGCGTCCCGCCATTACGAGAAAGCCTCGATGCCCTTACGCTGAATAATGTCCAGAAGCTTGGCTGATGGACCGCGAGGGTGCCACGTCCTCCCGCTGGTTCGTCACGCCGCTCTGATTTCGTTCAGCAGTTCCGGGTGGCGATCCAGCACCTTGAGCAACTTTACCAGCGCCAAGGGCGGCTTGGTCTTGCCGTTTTCGTAGCGCGAAAAAGCGTTGACCCCGCCGCCGAAAATCTCGGCCGCTTCCCGCTGGTCAAGCGCCAGCTTCTTGCGCACGCTGGCGATGAATTCCGGGTCGACAATCGACGCATTCACCTGCTTGTTGAAGTCCAACATCGCTTGATTGGTGCGCGTCGATTCGGCCGCGTCGAGGACGACTTCACCGCAGGCCGGGCAGAAGTCACCGGTCACGGCCGGAATCACGGTCGATTCGCCTTTGTAGGTGTAGGGCATGTCGCGGGTGTCATGCACCAGTTCCGCCGCCGCGCAGGATGGACATTTCATCGTCACAGCTCCTTGAACGACACGATGAGCACATCATCGATGACCGTCAGTTTCAAATAGACCTCTCCGGCTGGCGTGGTTGGCCTGTATACGTCCTGCCAAACCCGGTGGTCGGCGTAGGTCGTCATGCTCTTGTAGAAATCTGTCGGCGCCAGCGCCATGACGACGCCGACGATTCCATCGAAGTCGAACCCCAGCGCCGCACCGCCGGCCAGCGCCGACATCGTTGAGCGCACCTGTCCCGCCTCAATCATCGCTTTGATGACCGACAGCTTGCAGTGAGGCGTGCCTTTTCCCATGAGCAGACACTAACCAAGTTGGTTAAATTTTGCAAGTTGGTTAATGGGCGTCCACCCTTCACCGAAGGAGCGCATATCGGTCCGCCGCTCGTTGGAACTTGTTGGCCATCGCCCTTGGATTCTTTGTGGCATAGCGGCGGATTTCCGTTCCCACCATATCGAGAACAGCGGCCAGGTCGCCGGATTGATAGCCCCGCAGATGGCCGTAGGAGGCGATCAAGCCGGGAAGTAGATCTTGGAAATGTTCGATCATGTTGGCGCGAAGGCCCTCCACCACCTTGCCGTGCTCGACTGCGGTCGAATAGGGCGCCAAGGCATTCTCTGCCGCTTTCGATGCGAGGGACCACAGTGGATGGTCCGGCCATCGACTTGCCTCGGTGTCGCCGGTCGGAACGGCAAAGCGGATCGTATCGAGGGTGTGGAGGATGACGGCGCAGACCATGCGTTCAAAATTCCCGAACGTGCGGAGGTTCCAGGCGTCGAGTTCGGCCTTGCCGGCGCGTATCTCGATGCGCCAGACCTCACCCTGATAGCCGTAGGATGTGGCGGCGCCCATGCTTAACTGCCTGTTATATCGCAGTTTTTCGTAGTTCAGCGTTGTTGGGAGTTGGTGCGCCCGGCGGGATTCGAACCCACGGCCCCAGGATTAGGAATCCTGGAAATCGCCATTTTCGCACGTCCCTCGTCGTCTTGCGTTGTCACATAACGCATTGAAATATAATGCTATTGCATCCTCTGCTGTCCCGCCCCATCTATTGATCATCTCGTTCCGCCGTGATCCCACTGTGACCCCAGCGTGACCCCGGCAGACCCCAGGATTGGGAGAAACGGGTTTGGAAGCGCGGATCGGAAAGAAACTGGTAGATGGGCTGAACCCAGCGTCCCTGACCAGTCGCTTGGTGGTGAGCGACACCGAGGTGCGAGGGTTTCAGCTTCGGGTCTATCCACCGTCGAAGACGTCGTCTCGCGGCCAAAAGAGCTACTACATCTACTATCGCGATAAATCGGGAACCCAGCACCGGAGGAAAATTGGCGACCACGGCCAGATCACGGCGGAACAGGCCCGCGCGACAGCCGCGCGATGGCTCGGCTTCCTGGTAGTGGGGCAACAGCCGCCGGAATGGGAGACGCCGGAGCCCGAGGCGAAGTCGATCACCATCGGCGAACTGATCGACCTGTTCATCGAGAAATACCAAAAACCCAAGAATGACACTTGGCGCGAAGTGGAGGCACGGCTGAACCGCTACGTTCGGCCGCAATGGGGTGGTCGCGAGGCGAAGACCATCACGCCGGCGGATGTCACCGAACTGATCCAGGGCATCGTCGACAAAGGCTATCGCAATGCCGGAACGAAGACATTGCTCCACCTGAATCGCATGTTCGTCTGGCGCCTGCCTTTGGGCGACGTGCCGGCGCCGCCGCCGACGGCCGGGCTGGAAAAGCCGATGTCGGCGAACCGCCGCACGCGGATCCTGTCCGATGGCGAACTGAAGGCGATATGGGAGGCCTGCGACAAGGTGGGATATCCCGGAGGATCGTTCGTCAAGCTTCTCCTGCTCCTCGGACAGCGGCGCGAGGAAGTGGCCGGTCTCCGGTGGGCCGATCTCGACGCCGAAGCCACGGTCTGGTCGAAGCCGGCCGAACTGGTCAAGGCCGAGCGCCCGCATCTCGTGCCCATTCCCAGCCAGGCCAGGGAGGTCATCCAGGGTCTGCCGCGGAACGGCGCCTATCTGTTCAGCACCGATGGAGTGACGCACGTCAAGGGCTACAGCAAGATCAAGAAGGCGATCGACGAAAGCTCCGAGGTCAAGGACTGGTGGCTGCACGACTGCCGCCGGACCGTCGCTACCAATATGGGGCGGGCTGGGGTGAGCCGGTTCATCATCGAGCGGGTGCTGAACCATGCCGACAGGAGCGTTACCGGCGTCTACGACCTATGGGTCTATTTCGATGAGAAACGGGACGCCCTGCAGCGCTGGGGCGATCTGCTGACCAGGATCTGCGAGAGGGAAAAGACGGAGGCGACCGCGTAGCAGGGAAGAAATGTCGGGTCGGTGCTACAAATTTCTGACAAATCTCAGCCCATTGATATTTGTCAGAAACATGCTACATATTCCCGACAAAGAGGGCGCTATGCGTGGACCAGGCCTTGATCTCCGGAAATCCGTGCTCGGCCGGATGGCTGGGCAGCCGCCGACCAGCGTCTGGACGCCGGTCGACTTCCTCGATCTGGGATCGCGCGACGCGATCGACCAAGCGCTCCATCGGCTCGCCGCGTCCAATGAGATAAGGCGAATTGCCCGCGGCCTCTATGACAAGCCGACCATCAACCGCCTTACCGGCAAGCCAACGGCGCCGGATCCCCGCCGCGTCATTGACGCCCTGACCCGGCGCGACCAGGCGCGCATGCTCGTCGACGGCATGACCGCCGCCAACGATCTCGGTCTGACCGACGCCGTGCCGGCCCGCGTCACCGTGTTGACGGATGCAAGACTGCGGCCCATCAAGCTGGGCAACCTTGTCATCGCGTTCCAGCACGCCGCACCCAGCCGATTGTACTGGGCCGGACGCCCGGCTATGCGCGTCGTCCAGGCGCTCTATTGGCTGCGCGACATGCTCCCGGCCGATGACGGCCGCATCCTCCGTCAATTGACGTCGGTGCTGGCGGACCCGCAGCATGGCAGGGCGATCCGCGACGACCTGCGGGCTGGCCTGCCGGTCCTGCCCGAATGGATGCAGGGGGTCGTCCGCGACCTCTTGCGCCGCACTGACGCGGCGGTAAGCAACGCCATGGTACAAGGATGAGACAATGACGCCGGGCTTTGCCACCATCATTGCCGCTTCCGCAGCGGAGCGGCGCGACCTCTTCGTTGCCACCGCGGGACGCCTGGGCACGTCGGAACAGAACATCGAAAAGGATTTCTGGGTATGTTGGGTTCTCGACGCGCTGTTCAATGGTCTCGAGCCGGGCGCTCCCCGCCTGCTGTTCAAGGGCGGCACCTCCCTGTCCAAGGGTTTCGGCCTGATTTCGCGCTTCTCCGAGGACATTGACATCACAGTCTTCCGGGAAGACATCGGCCAGCCCGCCACGGTCGCCGAGCTTGAAGCGCTGAGCGGCAAGAAGCGAGCGGCCCGGCTCGACGCCATCAGGGAAGCATGTCAGGCCTACATCCTCGGGCCGCTGCACGACAGGCTCGCGGCCCTCATCGCCGAAACGCTCACTGCGGCCGGCATTGCCGCCGACCAGGCCAAGATCGAGACCGATCCCCAGGATCCCGACGGACAGAGCCTGCTCTTCCGGTATCCGAGCGCCACGGACGAGGGCGCCGCCTATATCCGGCGCGCGGTCAAGATCGAATCGGGCGCGAAATCGGCACTCGACCCCCACGCCCCCATCGCCGTCAAACCCTATGTGGCCGACGATCTCCCTAATCTCGGCCTCACCGTCTCAAGGGTGACCACCGTCGATCCTGCCCGCACCTTCTGGGACAAGCTGGTCATCCTCCATGGGTTGCGGGCCTGGTGGGGGCGCCGCGGCGAGTTGCGTGGCGGCGGCCAGCGGGTTTCGCGCCATTACTACGACATCCACTGCCTTCTGCAGTCGGAAATCGGGAAACGCGCCCTGGCGGACCGCGCCATGGCGGTGGACTGCGCCCGCCATGCCCGAATGTTCTTCAACCGCCCGGACCTGGACTTGGCGCACGCGGCGCCGGGAACCTTCGCTCTCGCGCCGGCCGGCGAAATGCGCGGCGACCTGGCCCGTGATTACGCCGCCATGGCCGGTATGATCTTCGGGAACGCGCCCTCCTTCGACGCGGTGATCGCATCCGTTGCCGAGGTCGAAGAGAGGGCGAATGCCGGAACGGCCGGCCCAACCTAACCGCGGGCGGTCAGGTTCTGAATTTCGGTGGTCGAATGGACTACCGGGTGACCCATCTGCCATCTCAGCACCTCGACGATCGGATATTGAACCCGTGTCACCGATGGCTTGCGGAACGCAGGGCCTCGTCCCGCGACGCGCCAATTGCGCAATGTCTTTTCACTGAAGCCTAGCCGCTGGGCGGCTTCCTGGGGCGTGAGCCAATCGCGCCCCAAGGTGCGAGTTAAGTCGGCGGCGTTCAGAAGAATATCGTTCAGGTTCATCGA
This sequence comes from Pseudomonadota bacterium, assembly GCA_021781575.1. GTDB lineage: Bacteria > Pseudomonadota > Alphaproteobacteria > Rhodospirillales > Magnetospirillaceae > DUZF01. Next base: position 4,219 of record JAJXWP010000076.1, on the reverse strand, counting down.
TATACCCGATCGGCTGGATGGCTGCACTCAGGGGTAAATCCCGAAACCGAGAAGGGGGTTCCGGTTGACCGTCGCTCCAACTCGCGTTCCTAAAAGAGTGTGGATGTGGATTCAGTCGACTGCAAGCAGACCAATGGCGCTCTCCGGATTGACAGAACTCTTATGCGCCCATGGCCATGTGCTACATATCTGGCCGCTATACTTTTAAAGTATTAGCGCGCATCCCCAGAAGGGAATTTGGTGCAAGCCCGTATTGAATCCATACTGGTCCGATACTGAATTGGATCGGAGTCTGGCCAATGTTTGCGGTTGTCGGGGGAATCAAGGGCGGCGCCGGCAAGACGATCGTTGCCACCAATCTGGCCGTGATACGGGCCGCCGCCGGCCGGGACGTACTGCTGGTCGACGGTGACGATCAGGAGAGCGCAACCCTGTGGAGCGCCACGCGGAACGAAGTGCTTGGTGGCGCCAACCGCCTGACCTCGATTCATCTCACCGGGCGCGGCACCCGCGATGAATTGCAGCGGCTGGCGGCAAAATACGACGACATCATCATCGACGTCGGCGGGCGCGACACCACCACCCAGCGCGCCGCCTTGACGGTGGCGGATATCCTCCTTCTCCCCTTTCCGCCCCGCGGACCGGATATCTGGACCATCGAAAAGGTCACCCATCTGGTGAAGGAGGTGCGCAGCGTCAATACCGGCCTTCGTGCGCTGGCTTTCCTCAATCGGGCCGACCGGGTCGGCGCCGACAATGCGGTGGCGTCGGCGCTGCTGAACGAGGCCGAGGGGATCGAACTCCTGGACGTGCGGGTCGGTGATCGAAAGGCGTTCCCCAATGCCTTCAGCAACGGGCTCGGGGTGGGCGAGCTGAAGCGGCCAAACCCGAAAGCCGTGGCCGAGATGGAGGGCCTGTATCAGGCCCTGTTCGAGACCGTTCTTGTATAAGGCCTGGATAAAGGGAGGACGAGGATGGCACTGCGACCCCCGGCCAAGCCGACCACCGCCGCCGAGGCCGAGGCGATCGAGCGGGTGATTGCCGGCGGCAGCCAGACCCTGGCCGACCGGCGACAGCGGGATGACGCGCCAAGCGGTCCGGCGCCGCAGGCGAAGGAGGTGTCTTTCACAATGACCATTCCACCCGGGCTGGCCCAAGTCATCGACCGCCACCGGGCGCCGACGAAGACCAGCCGGCGCTCCTGGCTGCTACAGGCGGCCGAGGAGAAGCTGAAGCGGGAAGGGCTGATATAGGGAAAGCGCCAACCTTGGACAGAGGCTGTATCAGTGATGGCCCGGATTGGTATCGTCCCGATACCGGAACCTGCTGATCACAGGATGGCGAGTTTGAAGGTGCGGATGATGTCGGCCATTGCAGCACGGCAGTCGAGCAGCGGGCGGACTGAGGTGGCGGCAAGCTTGGGAAAGGCCCGGTCGAAGACGGCGATCGCCACTTTCTCGTTGAGGCGGGACGGATAAATGATGCCGTCGGGCGCGCTACCGTGGGCCCAGAAGCCGAGCGCCCACAACTGCCCCCAATGATGACGCGAGGCCCGGACGGCGTCGGTAGGCACGCCCATCCGGACCAGACCGTCGCCGCGGAGGTCGACGAGCGTCAGCGGCTCCGTGGCCGCGATATCGGCGCAGGTCCAGCTTTGAAGCTCGGCGTAAGGGATCGGGATGTCGCCCACCTTGCCGTTGCGACGGTCGCGGAGCACGGCCTCGAGAAAACAGACCTTGAGCGTCGATCCGAGATAGAGCACGGCGAAACGCGCCGCCGGGGGAAGGTTGATGCGCGGGTCGCTGAAGCGGCTCGGACTTTGCCCAACCCCCAGGGGATCCTGGTGTATCGACGGGTAGATTCGCCGCCCGGTCGTCCCCGGTCCGATGGTGACGACGTCGAGCGGCGCCGATGCGAAGGCCTTCGGTGGCCTGCGGCGAACGCCGCTCACGAAAAGGCCCGGCGGGCGTTATCCGCAGCGGCCAGGACCTGCTCGATCCGACCGGCCTTCAAAGCGTCGGCAGCGGTCGCTCCGTCCAGTTCCGGATGGCGCTGGACGAGAAAACGATAGACGGTCCAGGGATTCCCGCCGAGCTTTTCGAAGAGCAACGGCAATTCCGGCAGCAGGCGGCCGTCTCCGGTCACTTGCCATCGCGGAAAGCGGATGCCCCGTTTCGCGCCCTCCAGGCCGATGACCTCGTGACGCTGGCGCTTCAGGCGTACGGCTTCTCGGGACACTCCGATCATCGCGCCAAAGGCGTCGGCCGATAGCATGTCGGGTGACGCCAGGATTTCGGCGGCGCGTGCCTCGCCGCGCTCCCGGGCTTCGGCGAGAGCGAGATCGAAATCATCGGCCGGCTGGGTCTGTGCCAGTTCTTCGATTTCGATCCGAGCGGCCTGGTCGCGCGGTTCAATGACCACAGTGAAGCGAACGCCGGCACCCAGGTCCTCGGACCGGCGCACAGCTTCGCCGAATTGCGTCAAAACGGTCTTCAGATCGCCCTTATGGGAGACGATACCTTTCCAGGCATGGTGGCTGAGGCCAATCGCCCCGCTGCGCGGCGACGAGGGCGCGGTCGCGCGATCGCTGGCTTCATGGATAATAATGCTCCCAGATGCCGACGAAATACCGGAGCGGCGGCGCGTGAGGGTCTTTCTGGCGACGGGCATGGGGCACCTCCTGAGCCTCATATGGTCTAGTTCGCCAAGTTCGTCAAGTTCGACCATTTCGGCAAGGCCTGCGGCAGGCTGAGACGTCAGTCTTGAATTTGGACCGACGTCGTATCGGCTCTAGCCGAGACGAGCATTATTCCTGTATCAGCCTGGTACCATGGCGGGGCACCGGCTCACCCGTTATCCTTGGTCCTCAGGCGGCCCTCGGCCTTGGCCGCCTGTTCCACGGCCTGCCGCTCGCGGGCCTGCAGGTCGGCAACGAGGCTGCCCAGGCGGGTGATCTCCTCGGCCTGTGCCGTCCCCTTGCCGCGGAGTTCCGCCGCCTCTTCCCGCGCCTGCCGTTCCCGCTGCTCGGTCTCGGCGACCAGCCCGGCCAGGCGGTCGCGGTCCCGCTGCAGGGCCTCCTGCGCTACATCGCTTTCGGCAAGGACGGCGCGGGCGTCGGCCAGTTCGACCTCGGCCGCATCGGCGGCGGCGCGGGCCGTCCTCACCGCCTCGGCGACGCGGCTTTCGGCGATTTCCGTGGCGCGCCGGTGGATGCGGCCGATGACGCCGGACAAGGCGGCGGACAGGTCGGCCATCCGCTGGTCGACCTCCTCGCGCAGCTCGGCGGGAAGATCGATGGCCTGCGGCTCCTGCTCGGCCGGTTTGTGGTTGTCCTGCCAATCGGCCAGGACAGCGGCAATGCGGGTCATGTTGCCGCCGCCGAGGACACGGCGAATGGCGAAAGCGGACAGCCGATTGCCGGCTTTCGCCAGTTCGCTGATGGCGCTACGGATCTGTTCGTCGGTGAATTCGGCGGGGCGGGGCATCTCGGCCTCGTTCGTTTGTTCAGAACAAACAAACTAACAAATTGACTCCGATGGTTGGCGCCATCGGACGGAGACAGGGGGCGGCGCATCGGTGCTACCCGAATGGGGGAAGGGCGGAAGGATCCGGTGCCGGACCAAAGTCGGGGCGAGGCTTGTATCGGTCTTGGATTATCCTTGCCCCAGGCTGACACTTCGCGGACCAGAAGGGATCCGGCGACACCCATGACCACGGCAACGAACCCGGATGAAGAAGCGGTGCTGGCGGCGGCACGGGAGTTGATTGCCCGGCGCGGCGCGGCAGCCAGGGACGAGGCAGCGGCCCGCACCGCCGAGTTGGAGCGGCAAGCCCGCTGGCCCGAGCACGCCCTGGCCCGACTTGAACAGTGAACGGCCGATTTTTCGAGGCCGGTCATTGAAATCATTTGGTTTTTTGACCTGATTTTCCTGTTCCGGAAAATCGTGTAGTGGAACATTTTGCAGAGTAACGGCGTTTTTCCTTGCATTTCTCGCGATTGTGCGTGACAACAATTGCATGTATGTGCGAGAGAAGGTGGCGCGAGGTCACACCTACCTCTATCTGGTCGAGAGCGTGCGCGAAGGCGGCCGTGTCCGCCAGCAGATCGTCCGCGCGTTGGGCCGCAAGGACGCGCTGCAAGCCAGTGGCGAACTGGATCGGCTGATTGCCCAACTGGCCCGGCATTCCGAGCGGAGTGTCATCCTTTCCGAGATGGAAG